>NZ_LZKI01000105.1 GCF_001672755.1 Mycobacterium colombiense
GGCCGGCGACGTCGTCGCGGCGGCCGGCGGGGGCGGCGCGGCAGGTGACGGTCCGGCCGGCGGCTCGCCGGCGGGCGAGAAGTTGCGCACCCCGTAGTCGCGGTACTCCGCCGAGTGGCGTGACCGTGCCTGGCGACCGGAGTCGCCGTACGGCGGTGGCGGCAACGGCTCGACGGGCAGCCCATCCCAGGCCTCGTCGACGTCCGAATGCCGGGCGCGCCGCCGGCCACCGGTCGACGCGGGGGGATCGGTGCCGGCCCAATTGCTGCCCGGGGCGCCGGGTGGCAACCATTGGCCTTCCGCGGTGGTCGGCTGCCAACCCTGTCCCGGCCAATGCGCCTGGGGCTGGCGCTCCGATTCCGGCTCCGGCCGCGGTGCGGGCTCCGGCTGCGGTTGGAAACGGGGCTCGAATCGCGGCTCGGGCGGTCCCACGTACGGCGACTCGTCGGCGTACGAAGGCTCTTCGGCGTACGCCGGGTCCGGTGCCGGTTCGTACTGTTGACGGACCCGTTCCCGCCGGGGCGGCGGCTGCTGCCGCGGTGGGATCAGCGGTTCCTCGGGCACGTCGATGATGGCGTCGTCGGCGCGGCCGGCGTTGTCCTGCGGCACCGACGTCACCCGGTCGCTGGACACCCAATCGACCGGGGTGTCGCGGGGGTTCTCGCCGTTGCGGTCCCACTCGCTGTACGCACGCTCCGGTTGCGGCTCGGCCTCGGGCGTGCCGCCGAGGGCCGGGCGGTGCGCGAGGTCGGTATCGAACAGGATTTCCAGGCTGGTCCGCAAGGCGGAAAGCTCCGCGCGCAACTCGGCCAGATCGTCGGCGGCCTGGGCGCGCAGCTCGGAGGCCAGCTCGCGGCGCAGCTGGGACTCGACGGTCAGCTCGTATTCACGCCGGGCCGAGATCTCGCGGTCCAGCTGCAGGTCGTAGACCAGCTTGAGGTCGCGGACGCGGGACTGATCGGCGTCGCTTTGGCGCCGATAGAGCACGGAGACGAAGGCGCCGGCGACTGCGGCCCACAGCGCCAGGATTACAGCGAGCTTGAGGAGTTCCACCCGATTGGTGAAAACCAATGCGGAACTGGCCCCCATCGCGAGGACCAGCAACGCTGTCAAGAGCACCCACCCCGGCCTGCGGCCGCCGCGCCGCACCCGGGCGCCGCGGGACAGAACGGTCATGGCCTGAGAGTACCTGCGCGAGGTCAATCCGCGTGTCGCGCGGCTCCGGCGATTCTCGCGCGGGTTACCGGCGGCGTCGCCGGCGGAGTCGATTGCCCGCCGGCAGCCGGCAATCGTCGCGCCGGGCTAGGTTTCCGCGCCCTCGCCGTGCTCAGTCTGATCCGGCGGTGATTTGCAGCAATGTTGCAGCCACAGCGCGGCACTCAGCAGCGCCAGCGCGCTGACGGCCGCCACCACCGTCCCCGAGGTGTCCTCGGCGGCGGCCCGCAACCAGGACTTGCGCGGCAGGAAGTACACCAGGATGCCGACCCACCAGCCCAGCATCACCGCACCCACCCAGGCCGACGCCTTGGCGACCACCAGGCTGCGCGCCACCGCAAGCGGGTGCAGCCAACCCGGACGGGACCCGATCTCGCCCTCGCTGATCCTGGCCCGCACGTAGCGCGCCCACAGCGCCTCGGCGATGGCCACCCCCAGGAGCGACAGGCCGGTCCACACCGTGATCGGCGGAAACCACCGGTAGAGGCCCTTGACCAGCAGGTACCCCACAAAGGCGGCGCCCACCACCGCGGCGGTCAGGTCACGTTTGCGGGTGGGTCCCATCAGGCCGTCGGCCCCTGATCGCCCGGCGGCTCCCCGTTCGGCCGAAGCGTCAGGCCGGTCGGGCGCACGCCGTCCCGATCAGCCGCTTCCAGCTGGGCCAGCAGGCCGGCGGCCGGCTGCGGCCCGCCGGCCAGCGTCAACTGCGCGTCCGGGTCGACATCCAGCCAGGGGATGAGCACGAACGCCCGCAGGTGGGCCAGCGGATGCGGCAAGGTCAGATTGTTCTCCCGGGAGATCACCTCGGTCGGCCCGTAGCAGGCGATCAGGTCGACGTCGAGCGTGCGTGGGCCCCAGCGCTCGCCGCGCACGCGGCCCGCCGCCCGCTCGAACTCCTGCGCCCGCCGCAGCCAGCCCTGCCCGTCGCAGGCCGGGTCGTCGGCGATCAGCACCGCGTTGAGAAACGGCGCCTGGTCCACCCGGCCCCAGGGGTCGGTCTCGTACACCGGCGACACGGCGAGCACCTTCTCCCCGAGCCCGTCGACGACCGACTGCAACCGCGCCAGCCGGTCACCCAGGTTGGAGCCGATCGACAAAACTACGCGCGTCATACCGATCCGCCCGCCGGGACCACCGAGCCGCGGCCGCCGCGGCGCGACCGCCGCACCACCA
>NZ_LZKI01000106.1 GCF_001672755.1 Mycobacterium colombiense
GTGATCGCGTCCCGATCGATGATGCCGCCCGAACTCATACCCCGAAACTAGCCGCACCCACCGACAACAATCCGCGGTCAGGGGTCACTGAAACACAAGTGACACAAGTGATTTCACTATGCAGTTTCGATATCCATAAGGTGGTTCGGGTAGGGATTCCCAGGCCGGCGCCCCGGGCGAAACCGGTCGCCACCCGCAGAACTAATCCGCCTCGCGCTTCGCCTGAACCTGCTTCTCGACCTCACGCCAGTAACCGGGCGTCGGGCGAGGCTTGCCGAAGCCACCTTTCGCGGCCCTCTGCAGGATCGCGTCGGCCTCGTCGATCTCCTTGATCATCTCCAGCGCGAATTCGCGCTCGGCGGCGTAATACTTGGCCGCCCAGCGCAGGGCGAGCACCGAGTACGCCCACGCGGGTTCGACCTCGGCTCCCTCGGCGTCCTCGACGGCCTTGCGGTGTTTGGCTTCCGAAGACGCCACATGCTCCTGCAGTAATTCCTTGAGCCGGCTCGGATTACTGAGGTGCCCGAACGTAACGCGCAGCAGCACACTGTGCTTGAGCACCGGCGGGTCCACGGGCGCGAGGTTGGTCCACTCGGTGACGGCATCCATCCCAGCCGGGGTGATCTTGTACAGCCGGCGGCTGCGGGTGCCCTCGTCACGCTCGACGCGCGAGGTCACCATCCCCAGCGATTCGAGCTTCTTCAACTCGGTGTAGATCTGGCTGTACGACGGGCTCCAGTAATAGAGGTCGACGCTCCAGTCGATCCACTTCTTGAGGTCGTAGCCCGAGACTTCCTCTTCGTAGGACATCATGCCCAGCAGCGCCCAGCTGGTGGCGGCAAGCGCCGCGTTGGTCAGCTTTTGGCTGGCAGGGTCCGTTTCGGAGTCCATGTCGCCAGGTTAACAACACCAACCCCTAGATTGAAGGACATGGACCGCTGGCTGGGACGCCCGTGAAGTTCGCCTTTCCCGTTCCGCACCTGCTGCGCCTCAAGGCGATCACGCAGCCCTGGGAGGCGGCCGTCACCGGGCCCGAACAGCGCCGCATGATGCAATGCGCCGACCGGTGGGGCTACGACATGATCGCGGTGCCCGAGCATCTCGTCATCCCCACCGACCACGTCGAGTTGTCCGGGCCGCACTACCTGCACTCGACGACCGCCCAGGCCTTCATCGCCGGGGCCACCGAGCGGGTGGCCATCAACTCCTGCGTCACCATCCTGCCGCTGCAGCACCCCATCGTGGTGGCCAAGGCGCTGGCCACCGCGGACTGGATGAGCGGCGGGCGGATGATGGTGACGTTCGGAGTGGGGTGGCTGGCCCGCGAGTTCCAGCTGCTCGGAGTCCCTTTCCAGGAGCGGGGACGCATCGCCGACGAGTATCTGGCCGCCATCGTCGAATTGTGGACCAGTGACACGCCCCGATTCGAAGGCCGGTATGTGTCGTTCGCCGACATCGCCTTCGAGCCGAAACCCGTTCAAAAGCCCCATCTTCCGATCTGGATCGGCGGGGACGCCGACGCCGCCCTGCGTAGGGCGGCCACCTTCGGGTCCGGGTGGTGGCCGTTCCTCACGCAACCCGAACAGATCGCGGGAAAACTCGACTACATCAAGTCCCAGCCCGGCTACGACGGCCGGGAATTCGAGGTGATGCACGGGCTGGGCACCAACCGGGTCGGCGAAGGACACGTCGCCCGCCGCGCGAGCGACCGGCCGGGCATGGGCGCCGCACAGATCGTCGACCGGTTGAACTGGCTCGCCGAGCAGGGCGTGACCACGACCGCGGTTCCCGTCCCCGCCGTCGGCGGCGTGGACGAATACCTCGATTACGCGCAATGGGTGATCGAGGAGATCAAACCCCAGGTGTCCTAGCGGATCTGCAATCCGCGCCGACGCACCCAATACACCGCGGCGGCACTGCCCGCGACCCACACGCTCGTGGCGATGGCGAGGTGGACGAAACTCTTGGTATCGCGCCCGAACACCGGCCAGATCAGCGCGGGCGCCTGCTGCCACAGGACGCGATGCTCCACACCGTTCATCGGATCGGCCACGTAGTACAGCGCATAGGGCAATGTCAGCGCCAGCACCCAACTGCGGGTGCGGCGCAGATCGCCGCGCTGGCGCCAGCGCCGCAGCAGCGGCTCGACACTGACCGGGTGCAGCACCGAGATGAAGTTGCCGACACCCAACCAGGACACGATGGGCACCGCGACAGTGGGGATCGTAATGCCAAGCCGCGCAGGGGTTTCCAGCCACAGTGTCAACGCGACCGCGGCGGCCAGAGTGGGCAGCCCCACGATCGCGAGCAAGGCGACGTTCTTGATCAACAGGACGCGCCAGAACGGCACGCCGTCCGATAACCCACGAAGGATGCGGTAGTGGTCGGCGCCCAGGAAGTTGGTGGTGGTCACGTCGGCGAGGACCCATGAGGAGAAGTAGGTGCCCACCAGGATCACCCAATCGGGGTGACGGCCCACCGGGGTCAGCGGCTGCACCAGCAGCCAGCCGGCGGCGAAAACCACGTTGGCCACCACACCCATCAGCCAGGTGCGCGGCCGGGTGAACGACCACCGGATCTCGGCGATGACGGCCGGAATCAGGCGCTTCTCGAAGTCCTTGGCGGCGCGCCGGGCCGCGGCGGGACGAGGGGCCGACGCACGCACCACGGTGCGCAGCGCTGCACTCACCCGCGGATGCACCGACGCCCGCGTCTCCCCGAGCTCCGGGCCATCGCCTCTGCGCGAGACGGTCAATTGACGTTGCCCCCTCGCTCTCGGATCGGTCAACGGCTCGTCCGCAATCTACGCAGGGCAGGATAGCGGCATGAACCGTAGGCGTGTCATCGTCGCCGGGCTCGGGGACGCGGGCGTCCTCGCGGCGATCCGGCTGTCCCGGCAGGCCGACGTCGTCGGGATCTCGGCCAAACCCGGGCTGGTGAGCGGCCAGGAACTCGGCGTCCGGCTCTCGCGTCCGCACGATTGGGCACGCGATTACTGGATTCCGTTCGACCGTTTCCGCCGCCTCGACGGCGTTGGCATCGTGCAGGCGACGCTGACGGGAGTGGACCTGGCCGCCCAAACCGTCTTCGGCCGAGGCGAAGACGGCGCGGCCATCACCGAGCCGTACGACGCGCTGGTCATCTCGACCGGGGTCCGCAACGGCTTTTGGCGCCAGCCGACCTTGCAGTCGGCCGCCGAGATCGGCGCGGGACTGCGCGCCGCGCACGACCGGCTGGCCGCCGCCGCGTCGGTGGTGGTGGTGGGCGGCGGGGCCGCGGCGGTCAGCAGCGCTCTCAACATGGCGACCACGTGGCCGGACAAGCGGATCGACCTCTACTTCCCCGGCGAGTCCGCCCTCGAGGGGCACCATCCACGGATCTGGCAGCGGATCCGCGGCCGGCTGACCCAGCTGGGCGTCGGCGTGCACCCGGGACACCGCGCGGTGCTGACCGACGGGTTCTCGGGCGACCAACTGACCACCGGCCCGGTCCACTGGAGCACCGGACAACCCCCGGCCGACGCCGACGCCGTACTGTGGGCGATCGGGCGGGTGCGGCCCAACACCGAGTGGCTGCCGCCGGAACTGCTCGATGAACGCGGGTTCGTGCGCGTCACGCCGGAGCTGCGGGTGCCCGGCCACCGGGGCGTGTTCGCGGTCGGCGACGTCGCCGCGACCGATCCGTTGCGCAGCTCCGCCCGTAACCGTGGCGACGCCCTGGTGGCGCGCAACGTCCTCGCCGACTTCGCCGGCCGGCCCCTGCGCGCCTACCGGGCGCCGACGCGGCGGTGGGGCTCGCTAGTGGGTATCCAGCCCAACGGGCTGGAGGTGTTCCTGCCCACCGGCCATGCCTTCCGATTCCCGTCCTGGTCGGTCGAGCGCGTGGTGATGCCGTGGATCGTGCGCTGGGGCATGTATCGGGGGGTGCGCCAGAACGACCCGTTGGGGTAAGGAGCGAGCCGATGCAATGCCGAATCTTCACCGATCCCAGCAACGGCGCGACCTACCAGGAGCTGGCCGACTCCGCGCGGCTGGCGGAGCGATTCGGCTACGCCGGATTTTTTCTGTCCGATCACTACCACCCGTTCGCCGGTGACGGGCGGCCCGGGCCGACGGACGTCTGGACGACGTTGGCCGGGCTGGCGCGCGAAACCGTACGCATCCGACTCGGGTCGTTGGTGACATCGGTGACCTTCCGGCACCCCGGCCCGCTCGCGATCGTGGTGGCGCAGGTGGACGAGATGAGCGCGGGCCGCATCGAATTCGGCCTCGGCGCCGGGTATTTCGAGCCCGAACACGTTGCCTACGGGATTCCGTTCCCGCCCGTCGGCGAGCGTTTCGACCGGCTCGGCGAAGCGCTGGAACTGATCACCGGCCTCTGGCGGACCCCGGCGGGGCGGAGCTACTCTTTCACCGGCCGGTGCTTCCAGTTGCGCGACGCGCCGGCGCTGCCCAAGCCCCGGCAAAAGCCGCATCCGCCAATCATTCTCGGCGGCATCGGCACGAAGCGCACGCCCGCGTTGGCGGCGCGGTTCGCCGACGAGTTCAACCTGCAGACCAGCCGCCGTCGCGCGCCGGGCGACCAGCACAGGAGCGAACTCAAACGCCCGGAGCGCCAGATCGAACTGGTCCGCGCGGCCGCCGCGGATATCGGCCGCGACCCCGCCGGCATCGCCTTTTCGATGACCGCGCTGATCGGCGTCGGGCATACCCGCGAGCAGGCCACGGCCGCAATCGATCCCGTCAACTTCGCGTCACAGGCCTTCGACGGCACCACATTCTGTGGCTCCCCGGCCCAGATCGTCGACGAGCTGGGCCGCTACACCGAACTCGGCATCTCCCGGGTCTACGTGCGGGCGCCGACCAACATGGTGCGCCTGGCCGGAAACTTCGAGCTTCTCGCCGCCGACGTGCTCCCCCAGCTTGCCGGGTTGTGACGTTGCCTGCGCCGATCAGCTGGAGTTGACCAGCAGCATGAGCCCGTAATCCATGTGGATTTGTTGATGGCAATGCAGGAGCGAAAGGCCGGGTTGGTCGGCGACGAATTCGATCTCCATGCTTTGGTAGCCGCCGAGCATCGCGACGTCCTTGCGAACGCCGGCGGTCGGTGTCCCGGCGAACCGGGTGATCTCGAACGTGTGCCGGTGCAGGTGCATGGGGTGCAGGTCGTCGCTGGCGTTGCGGAACCGCAGCCGGTAACGCCTGCCGCGTTCGATGTCCAGCACGGGCTTGTTGGTGTCCATCGCGAAGGGCGCACCGTTGATCGTCCAGACGTTGAAACCGTTGTCGGCGGCGTTGCGCTTTTCGATCAACATGTCGACGGTGTGGTCGGGCCGTTGAATGTCCGCCGGCTGGGGTGTGCCGAACAGCCGGTAATCCCACCTGAAGGGCGGGGGCGTTGCCCATTGCGGATCCCCGTCGCGCCCCGCGTATTCGACGACCACGCCCATGCCGTGGCCGCGGTCGTCGTCCGACAGGTCGCCCAGCACCCAGACACCCGGATTGGCCATGCTGACCATGGCCGAGATCCGTTCGCCCGCCCCGAGCCACAACACCGGCACGGCGGCCCGCGTGGGCACCGGGTTCCCGTCCAGCGCGACGATGGTGAAGGTGTGCCCGGGCAAGGCCAAGCTGCGGGTCTCGGTGGCGCTGCCGTTGAGAACATGGAACAGCACCCGCTGACCGGTTCGCACGCGGATGGGATCGCCGTGGCCCAGCATGCGCCCGTTGATCGCGAAGGCCCCGTACCCGACCTCGTTGCCGGGTTGCTCACCACGACTTGACGAGGCGGCCATCGCCGACTCGCCTCTCTCCTTGAGATCTTGGTCCTGCTCACCGGCCAGAAAGTCACTGGCCATGTCGCCCCCGCGACTGAAGGCGGGCTCAAACTCCTTGAGCGTCAAGAAGATTTCCTGATCGTATGCACCGGCGTCGTGTGCGGGCTCGATGTAGACCGGGCCCACCAAGCCGCTGTATTGGCCGCGCGCGAGATCGGCGCGCGGGACGACGTGGGTGTGATAGAAACGCAGGCCCGCCGGGCCGGGGACGAAGGAGATCCTGCGCATGCCGTGTGCGGGTATGTCGGGCGTGCCCTCTTCGGCGGCGCCGTCGACGTCGACGCCGATGTGCTGGCCGTGCCAATGCAATTGCTCCGGGGAATCCGTGTCGTTGAAGACATCGACCCAAGTGCGCCGGCCGTCCTTGAACCGCAGCAGCGGACCGGGAAATTGACCGTTGTAGGTCAGGGTCGACACTATCCGGTCCGGGGCCAATTGGACCTTCCCGGGGCCGATCCGCAACGTGTACTCGGCTTTGCCGCCGGGTGGGCCGCCAGTCGACGGGTGCGAACACGCCGCCCCCACCCCGGCACCGGCGCTTCCCACCGCGGCCGTCAGTGCGACGCCGGCCCACTTGCCGAACTGACGCCTGTTGAGCTCCATCGTCAGCGCCCGAACCGGAGCGCGCTCGAATCGGGGACGAAGAAGTCGATGCGGCGGCTCAATTCGCCTGCCACGCGATGAAATTGCGGGTATCCGGCGCCGGCGGCCGACGGATCGGGCAGGCTCCAGTGCATAGTGGTGGCCAGGTCGTGGTCGCGCGCGTATTCGCGCACCTTGTCACACAGCGTGATCACGCAGTCGAAGCGGCGCCGGGAAACCGCGGCCAGGGATTGGGGCCGAGTGCCGCTGAGGTCGATGTCGTATTCGTCGCGCATGACCCG
>NZ_LZKI01000107.1 GCF_001672755.1 Mycobacterium colombiense
CCAGCACGAAGAACGCCGCCCCCGATATGGGCGTCCCGATCGGCGGCGCCTCCGGTGCGGAGGTCAGCGGTGCGCTGTGGCACACCCACATGGTGGTCTCGGTGGGCCCATAGACATTGACCATCACCCGCCCCGGCGCCCACCGATCCACCAACTCCGGCGGGCAGGGCTCCGCACCGACCACCAACGCCATACCGTCCAGACCCTCCGCGGACAGCATCGCCACCGCCGACGGCGTCTGGGTCACCACCGTCACGCCCTCACGGATCAGCAGGGCATGCAACTCTTCAGGTGAACGCGCCACCGCATCGGGCACCACCACCAACCGCCCACCATGCAGCAGCGCCCCCCAGATCTCCCACACCGAAAAATCAAACGCATACGAATGACACTGCGTCCACACCTGCTCACCCGACAACGCAAAACCAAGATCCAGCCCGTTGAACAGCTGCGTGACGTTATGGTGCGTGACCGCAACACCTTTGGGCACCCCCGTAGTCCCCGACGTATAGATGATGTGCGCCAGATCAAACGGCGCCGGCCCCGCCACCGCAGTACTGGGCTGCGCCGCAATCACCGGATCAGCGACATCGACGACAACCCCGTCGAACCCGGCCAACCGCTCCACCAGATCCGCGGTGGTGACCGCAACCCCCGGCCCGGCATCAGCCAACATGAACCCCACCCGCGCATCCGGCAACCCCGGATCAATCGGCAAATACGCCGCCCCCGACTTCAACACCGCCAACATCGCCACAATCGCCTCGGCCGACCGCGACAACAACACCGCCACCACCGCACCCCGCCCAGCACCACACCCCACCAACACATGCGCCAACCGATTAGCCGACTCATCAACCTCCCGATACGTCCACGACCGACCCCCACACCTCAACGCCACCGCACCCGGACACCGCCCCACCTGCCCGGCGAACACCTCCACCACCGACACCGACACCACCGACCGACCCAACGCAAAACCATTGCCCCACTGAGCAAGCCGTGCGTGCTCGCCCTCGTCGACCACATCCAGTGACCTCAGCCGTCGGGTGGGATCGGCCGTCATCGCCACCAAGAGCCGCTGCAAACGCGCCGCCAGGTCGGGGGCGTCGAGGCCGGACCAGGGCTGCCACATGCCCGCCGTGCTGAGGAAGAGTTCGTCACCGTCGCTGGAAAAGATGAGGCCGAAGCCGTCGGCCTGACCGGAGTTCGTGTACGACGCCGAGGCCATGACGCCACCGAAGGGCAGGGTGAACGCCGACGGGATGAAGTTGACGCTGACTCGTTCGGGCGACTTTGTCAGGCCGCGGACCTTGCGCTCCAGGGCGTGCACCGGGAATCGCTGGTGCTGCACCGCCTCGTCGATTCGCGTCTCGACATGCTTGCAGAACTCGGCGACCGTCGCTCGTGGTGCGGCGGTGACCACCAGCGGCACGACGCCGGCCACCATGCCGGGAAGCGTCTTCAATTCCGGGCGCACCCGCCGGTTGACCGGGAAATCGAGCACCACTTCCGGGCCCTCAGCGCACCACCCGCGGACCAACAGCGCGCACGCCGCGGTGATGACCGACGTCTGCGATACTCCCCAGACGTCGGAGAACCGGTGCACCCGACGCACGACCGCGGGGTCCAGCGCGACCGGAGCGGACGGCCACGGGTCACGCTCCCCTGTGCCGTCGGGCAGGCGGTGCCGCGCTTCGGTGTCCGGGGGCAGGTTGGCGATCCAGTAGGCCTCGTCGTCCCGGTATTCGCCGGAGCTTTCGTAGTGCGATTCGCAGTCGATCAGTTCCCGCAGTGAGCCGAAGACGGCCGTCGGGATGGGTCCGGCGGACACGATCGCGGAGTAGATGGAGGCGATGCGGTGGCCGACCAGCCCAACGCCGGTCCCGTCGATCACGATGTGGTGGCAGCACGCGAAGAAGAAGAATTCGTCGCGCCGGGTCTGGAAGAGGACGAAGTTGAACAGCGGCCCGGTGAGCGGCATGGGCGTGCGCTGGATGGCCAACGCTCTGCGACGGGCTTCTTGCTCGGGTTCGGGCGAATCGCTCAGGTTGACGAACGTCAGCTCGACATCCGGGTCATCGATCGGTCGCTGGACGACCCGGCCGTCGACCTCAAAGAAGGCGACCCTGGTCGGCTCCGCCTCGTGCACCGCTTGCCGGATGGCCCACCGCAGGGCGTCGCGCTGGACCATGCCGTCGATCCGCACGAACAAGCCAAGCTGCCACTCGGTGTCGGAGTGACCCGTTTCCTGCGCAAGCCAGATGTCTAGCTGTCCGCGCGTAAGCGGAAGTGCCTGGTTCTCAAGCTCCATCCAACTCCCCAACCACAGGGTGTTCCTTTCAACCCCCCGGTTGAGTGAAGCCGCTCGGGCAGATGCTCAGGCCATAGCCCGGTTCGCTTCTGCTCGAGGTAGCTCCGGCGCTCGGCGTGGTCCGCTTCGCGGCGCCCGACCCGGCACGCGGGCCCAGCGTCGGCAAAGACCGACCACAACCTCGCTGCTGCTCGTCGTTGGCCGAGGCGAACCGAGCCGGCGCGCCGCCGTCGTCTGACGGTGGACGCTTACCCACTCCGAAGACCCCGTAGTCAACATGAGTCCAACAGTTGGGAACGCTAGTAGAGAACCACCCCGTAGGTCCAGGGTTATTCAAACTTAATGTGCTGTGAATGAGCCAAGAGATGGACAGAAACTCAGTAAACGGACGTTACACGTACTTTCAGTACTGGTCACTGCCAGTCCAGCAACATACGGTATTGGTTGGTAACACGATATTTCTGTATTCGAACGCCGCTTAGCGCGGCATCGACCGTTATCGCAGGGTTATTGGCGGTGGGCTGTGGCTTGCCCCGATGGGCCGATAGCGCCAATGGCGGATAAACAAATGCGGCGTGGTCCGGATGGACCACGCCGCATTCGCGTTCGTTGTGGGGATTACAGCAAACCGAGCAGTTGCAGATCGGTGACGTACTTGACGATCACCGACGCGCTGACATGCGGAATGTCGTTGTCGGAACCGACCTTCGCTTCCTGCACCGCGGCGCGGAAGCGATCCGTCGGCGCGAAGGCACCCCGGGCCGGCTCGGCGGGCTGCAGGTTCTTCGGATCCCGCAGCAGCAACGTCAACATCTGCAGGACCGAGTTCTGCCGCTGCCGTTCCGGCAGGCCGCGCAGACCGGTCTCGAAGCGCTGCAACCACTCGCCGAAGTCGCCGACGCGCTCGATCGGGTAGCCGGCTTCGATCAGCCAGTCGACGTATTCGTCGAGCCCGATGCCGTCGTCGTGCGGGTTCATCACGTGGTACGTCTCGAACCCGTCCATCACCTGGGCGCCCAGTTTGGCGATGGCTTCGGCGACGAACTCGACGGGCAGGCCGTCGAAGTGCGCGTTCTGCCGGTTGCCGTCGGCATCCAACTGATAGAAGGATTTGGGCGCGGTGCCGGTGGCCACGATGCTCAGGATCATCCGGGTGAAGATGTCCGCCACGTTGAGCTGGCCGGCGTAGGTGGTGTCGGCCAGGATCATGTCGGAGCGGAACACCGAGACCGGCAGACCGCACAGGTCGTTGGCCTCGCGCAGCAGGACCTCGCCCGCCCACTTGCTGTTGCCGTACCCATTGGCGTAGCCGCCGTCGATGACGCGCCGGGCACTGATGACCCGGATGTCGCCGTCCTCCGTGAACTCCGCCGGGTCGATCTGGCGGCCCACGTCCGAAGTCGACACGTACGCGTACGGCTTCTTCTTCGTGGTGAGCGCCAACCGGATCAGCTCGGCGGTGCCCCCGACGTTGGGGGTGAACAGCTCGTTATAGGGCAGGACACCGTTGACGACGGCCGCGGAGTCGACGATCAGGTCGACGGTGTCGGCCAGCCGCTGCCACGTCTCGTCGTCCAGGCCGAGGTTGGCCTGGCCCTTGTCGCCGGCGACCACCTGCAGGTGCTCTTCGGCCAGTTCCTGGAAGTGCTGCAGCAGTTCCGGGTCACCGCTGTTGAAGGTCTTCTCCAGACGGCGCCAGGCGTCCTCGTCGGACTTGGCCCGCACCAGGCAGATCAGCTTGCCGTCGACCTGTTCCAGCTGCTCGAGCCATTCCAGTGCCAGGTAACGGCCCAGGAAACCGGTCGCCCCGGTCAGCAGGACCGTCCGCACCTCGGCGCTCGGCCCGGGCAGCGTCGGCGCGGTCGACAGCGTCGTCGCGTCGATGAACTTGTCCAGCGTGAGGTCGCGGGCGAACACCTCCTTGGCGTCGGCGCCGTGCACCGCCGCGAAGCCGGGTCCCGCCGCGCCCTCGGTGTCGGCACCGCTGGTGATCCGGTGCGCCAGGGCACGGACCGACTGCGAGTCGAACAGGGTGCGCACCGACAGGGCGCCATTGACGGCGGTGTTGATCTCGGCGATCACCCGCATCGCGGACAGCGAATCCCCGCCCAGCTCGAAGAAGGAGTCCTCGACCGAGACCCGCTGCATGCCGAGGACGCGGGCGAAGATGTCGGCCACGATCTCTTCGGTCGGGTCGGCCGGCGCGACGTACTCGCCACCCCGCTTCTGGTATTCCGGTGCGGGCAGGGCGCGCTTGTCCAGCTTGCCGTTGACGGTCAGCGGCAGCGCGTCCAACACCACCACCGCGGCCGGCACCATGTAGGCCGGCAGCCGGTCAGCCAGCTGGATGCGGATCCCGACCGGATCGGCGGTTCCGGTGATGTAACCGACCAGACGCTTGTCACCGGGACGGTCCTCGCGGGCGATCACCGCGGCCTGCTCGACTCCGTCCAGTGCGGCGAGGGCCGACTGCACCTCACCCAGCTCGATGCGGTAGCCGCGCAGCTTGACCTGCTCGTCGGCCCGCCCCAGGTACTCGAGCTGACCGTCGCGGCCCCACCGGACCAGGTCGCCCGTGCGGTACATCCGCGCGCCCGGGCTGCCGAACGGGCAGGCGACGAAGCGCCCCGCCGTCAGACCAGGCCGGCGCGAATAACCCGTGGCCACACCGTGACCGGCGATGTACAACTCGCCGACGACACCCTCGGGCGCCGGGCGCAGCCACCGGTCCAGCACGAACAGCGCGGCGCGCGGCACCGGCGAACCGATCGGCGCCGATCCCGTTCCGCTCTGCAGCGGCGCGCTCATCGCCGCGTACACCGTGCCCTCGGTCGGGCCGTACGCGTTGATCATCACCCGTCCGGGCGCCCACCGGTCGACCACCTCGACCGGGCAGGCCTCGCCGGCCACCACCAACGCCGTCGACTCCAGGCCCTCCGGCGAGAGCATGCCCACCGCCGACGGGGTCTGGCTCAACACGGTGACCCCTTCGGAGACCAGCAGCGCGTGCAGGTCGTCGGGCGAAGCCGCGACCGACTCGGGCACCACCACGAGGCGGCCGCCGTGCAGCAGCGCGCCCCAGATCTCGTGCACCGACACGTCGAACACCAGTGAGTGCCACTGCGCCCACACCCCCGCCTCCGGCAGGTCGGCGTGCAGCGTCTCCAGCAGCTGCGCGACGTTCGCGTGGGTGACCGCCACGCCCTTGGGGACACCGGTGGTCCCCGAGGTGTAGATGACGTAGGCGATATTGTCCGACGACGGGATCGGCAGCGCCGTGCTGGGCTGGGAGGCCAGGGCCGGGTCGTCGACGTCGATGACCGTCGGGCTGCAGCCCTCCAGCCGTCCGCGCAGGGCCGCCGTGGTGACCACGGCGACCGGCTCGGCGTCGGCGAGCAGGAACTCGATCCGCGCGGCCGGCAGCGCCGGGTCGATCGGCAGGTACGCCGCCCCGGTCTTGAGCGCCGCAAGGATCGCGACGATCGCGTCGGCGGAGCGGGAGAACAGCAGCGCGACCCGCTCGCCCGGACCGGCGCCCTCTTCGATCAGCAGACGCGCCATCCGGTTGGCGGCCTCGTCGAGCTCCCGATACGTCATCGAGCGGCCGTCGAAGGTCAGCGCCGCCGCGTCCGGGGTGCTGGCCACCTGCGCGGCGAACATGGCCGGGATGGACTTGCCGGTCGCCGGCTGGCTCAACACCACGCGGTTGCCGCGCTCGTCGAGCCACGCGTGCTCGTGCTCGTCGACGACGTCCAGCGACATCAGCCGTCGGGTCGGGTCGGCCGTCATCTCCGACAGCACCCGCTGGAACCGCTCGGTCAGCTTCTCGATGCCGGCCGAGTCGAACACTTCGGTGTCGAATTCGACGCGCAGGCCCAGCTCGCGGCCCGGAAGCGCCATCACCGACAGCGGGTAGTGGTTGTACTCCCGGTTGGTGACATCGGTGATCGCCAACTCGTGGAAGCCCAACGGCACGCTGGTGTCGATCGGGTAGTTCTCGTACAGGAACAAGGTGTCGAACAGCGCGTCGTGACCGGTCACGTGGTGGATGTCGCTCAGCGCCAGGTGCTCGTGTTCGAGGGTGTCGTTGTGGTGCTGCTGCAGCTGCTCCAGCACGTCGGCGACGGTGGTCTCCGAGGTGATGCTGGCCCGCACCGGCACGGTGTTGATCAGCAGACCCACCATGGACTCGGCGCCGATCAGGTCGGCCGGCCGGCCCGAGACCGCGGTACCGAACGCGACGTCGTGCTGGCCGGTCAGGCGCATCAGCAGCTGCGCCCAGGCGGCCTGCAGCACGGTGTTGACGGTGGTGTGGCACGAGCGGGCCAGCTCGCCCAGGGCGAGGGTGGTCTCCGCGGACAGCCGGTAGGACTCCACGGCCCGCCGGCCGAGCCCCATCCGCCCCGCCGGGCCCACCAGGGTGGGCGTTTCGAACCCGTCGAGAACCTGGCGCCACGCCGCTTGCGCGGCGGTGCGGTCCTGTCCGGCCAGCCACGTCAGGTAGCTGCGGTAGGTCGCCGGCGCGGGCAACTGGTCGCCGTAGTAGTTGGCGAGGATCTCGCGCAGCAGAATGGGCAGCGACCAGCCATCCATCACGATGTGGTGGTTGGTGAGAACGAACCGGTACCTGTTGTCCGCGGTGCGGATCAGTGCGGCCCGGAATGCCGGACGGTTGGCCAGGTCGCTCACCGCGGCGCGCTCGGCGGCGCACAGCTCCTCGACCCGCTGCTCGGGGTCGAGATCCTCGGCGCCCAGCTGGATGTACCGCCACGCCATGACCGGGTCGGCCGGGATGACCTGGACGGGCTCACCGAACTGCGGGCAGAACCGGGCCGCCAGGTTCGGGTGGCGGTTGACCACGGTGTGGACGGCGTCGTGCAGCCGGTGCGAGTCCAGCTCACCGGTCACGGTGATACCGAGCTGCACGGCATAGACGTCGTCGCCCGGGTCCTGCGCGAAGCTGGCGTGGAACAGCAGTCCCTGCTGCAGCGGGGTCAGCGGCAGGATGTCGGCGATCTGGTGCTGCTTGCTCAGCTCGTCGATCTGCGGCTGGTTCAGGCGCGCGGGCGCGATGTCCGACGGGGTCAAGCCGCCGCCACCGCCCTGCACGTGGGCGCAGATGCCGGTGAGCGCCTCGAACCACAGCTGGCTCAGCCGGCTGATCTGCTCGCGGTCCATTGCGGAGGCCGCCCATGTCCAGTTGGCGTGCAGGTGGGGGCCTTCTTCGGTGTCCATGGTGCCGGCGTTGAGGTCGACGGTGTGCATCAACGGCATCGCCACCGCCGCGGCCGCGCCGCTCAGCGACAGGCTGTCGGGGCTCAGCCGCCACAGCTCGCCGGGCAGGTCGGCGGCCGCGCCCAGCCGTCCCAGGTAATTGAAGCCGATCACGGGGTCGGATCCACCCAGGTCGATGTCGGGGTTCAGGTAGCGCAGCAGGCCGTAGGTCAATCCGTCCGGCAGGGTGCGCAGCTGCTCCTTGGTGGCCTTGATCGCCGCGCCCAGCGCGTCGTCGCCGGCGACCACATTCGCCCAATCCAGGCCGTCGACCGTCAGCGACACCGGGTACTTGGTGGTGAACCAGCCCACGGTGCGGGACAGGTCGAGGTGCGGTCCGAGCTCTTCCTGGCGGCCGTGGCCCTCGACGTCGATGCCGATCGGGGTTGCGCTGCCCAGGAACTCGGTCCAGGCCATCCCGAACGCGATCAACAGGATGTCCTGCACCCCGGCGTGGAACGCCGCGGGCACCTCGCCCAGCAGCAGGCGGGTTGTCTCGACATCCAGCGACACCGACAACTGCTCGGCGGTCTGGTAGGTGTCCTCTTCGGGACGCACCGCCGGCAGCACCGCCGGGGTCGCGACCACCTCGCGCCACGCGTCGGCCTGCTCGACCACCGCCGGGCTCTGCGCGTGCTCGGCCAGCAGCGAAGACCAGCGGGCGAACGAGGTGCCACCAGCGGGCAGCGCCACCGGCTGGCCGCTGTTGTGCTGCGCCCACGCGATGTTGAGGTCCTCGATCAGGGTCCGCCACGACACGCCGTCGACGGCCACGTGGTGGATGATCAACGCCAATTGACTTGTCTCGCTTGCCCAGACGGCGCTCACCATCACGCCGGCGCCCGGGTTCAGCCGTGACCGGGCGGCCACCAGGGTCGCGTCGGACAGCTGGTCGACCGACTGCAGGCAGTCGGCGGCCTGCACGGTGCCCGGTTCGGGCGCCTGCAAAGACCAGCCGCCGTTGCCGTCGTCCTCCACGCGCAGTCGCAGCATGGGGTGACGGTCGAGCAAGGCCTGCAGCACCACCAGGACGTCCTCGGACGTGACGCCCGCGGGCGCCGCCAGCACCATTGTCTGGTTGAAGTCGTCGATCGGGCCCTGGACGGTTTGCAGCCAATGCATGATCGGGGTGGCCAGCACCGGCCCGATCCCTTCGTCGACCACGGCGTCCTCGTCGGCGCCGTCGGTGGCCACCCGGGCCAGCCGGGCGACCGTCTGCTCGACGAACACGTCGCGCGGGCGGCACATCACCCCGGCCGCGCGGGCCCGGGCCACCACCTGCATCGACAGAATGCTGTCCCCACCGAGGTCGAAGAACGAGTCGTCCACGCCGACCCGCTCGACGCCGAGAACCTGGGCGTAGATGCCGGCCAGGATCTCCTCGGTGTGGTTGCCGGGGGCGCGGTATTGGCCGCCGCGCTTGTGGTATTCGGGTGCGGGCAGGGCGCGCTTGTCCAGCTTGCCGTTGACCGTCAGCGGCAGGGTCTCCAGCACCACGACCGCGGCCGGGACCATGTAGGCCGGCAGCCGCTTGCCCAGCTGGGTGCGCAGCTCGGTCGGGTCGGCGGTCCCGGTGATGTAGCCGACCAGGCGCTTGTCGCCCGGGCGATCCTCGCGGGCGATCACCGCCGCCTGGTCGACGCCCTCCAGCGAGGCGAGGGCCGACTGGATCTCGCCCAGCTCGATGCGATACCCACGGATCTTCACCTGCTCGTCGGCGCGGCCCAGGTACTGCAGCTGCCCGTCGGCGCCCCAGCGGACCAGGTCACCGGTGCGGTACATCCGCGCGCCCGGCCCGCCGAACGGGCAGGCCACGAAGCGCGACGCCGTCAATCCGGCCCTGCGGGCATATCCGGTGGCGACACCACGGCCGGCCACATACAGCTCACCGACCACGCCTTCCGGCGCCGGGCGCAGCCACTTGTCCAAGACGAACAACGCCGCGCCGGGAACCGGTGACCCGATCGGCGGGGCACCCGACTCGCTCGCGAGCGGCGTGCTCATCGCCGCGTAGACGGTGGCTTCGGTCGGGCCGTAGGCGTTGATCATCACGCGTCCGGGCGCCCACCGGTCGACGACCTCGGCCGGGCAGGCCTCACCCGCGACCACCAGCGCCGTGGAGTCCAGGCCCTCCGGCGAGAGCATGCCCACCGCGGACGGGGTCTGGCTGAGGACGTTGACCTTCTCGGCGACCAGCAGCGCGTGCAGTTCGTCGGGCGAGCCTGCGACGGACTCGGGAACGACCACCAAGCGTCCGCCGTGGAGCAGCGCGCCCCAGATCTCCCAGACGGAGACGTCGAAGACGAGCGAGTGCCACTGCGACCAGACCTTGCCCGGCCCGGTCGGCAGATCGGCATGCAGCGTCCGCAGGAACTCGGTGACGTTGCGGTGCGTGACCGCGACGCCCTTGGGCGTCCCCGTGGTGCCCGAGGTGTAGATCATGTACGCGATGTCCTCGGGCGCCGGCCCCTCCAGCGCGCTGCCGGGCTGGCCGTCCGCCGCGGCCTCGTCGACGTCGATGACGGGCAGGTCGAACCCGTCCAGCCGGGTGCGCAGGCCGGCCGTGGTGACCACCGCGATCGGCGTGGCATCGCCGAGCATGAATTCCATCCGCGCCGACGGCAGCGCCGGGTCGATGGGCAGGTAGGCCGCGCCGGTCTTGAGCACCGCCAGGATCGAGATGATCGCCTCGGCGGAGCGCGAGAACAACAGCGCAACGCATTCGCCCGGGCGCGCGCCCTGTTCGGCCAGCAGGTGCGCCAGCCGGTTCGCCGCCTCGTCGAGCTCCCGGTAGGTCAGCGAGCGCTCGCCGAAGGTCAGCGCGACCGCGTGGGGGGCCTTCGCCACCTGGATGGCGAACATCTCGGGAATCGACAACGAAGACTTGACCGGCTTGGTCAGTACCGCTCGGTTGCCCCACTCGTCGAGTCGATCGTGCTCGCCGCCATCCAGCAGATCGATCGACAACAAGCGCCGTCCAGCACCGACGGTCATGACTGCTCCTCCAAGTCCACGGTCATGGCTTCCAGCACCCGCTTGAACCGCTCTACGAGCTTGTCGATCCTCGCCTCGCCAAATACGTCTGTGTCGAACTCGACGCGAAGGCCTATTTCGTGGCCTGGCACTGCTTGTACCGAAAGCGGGTAGTGGTTGTATTCCCGATTCGTGAATCCAGTAATAGTTAACTCGTCCACGGCCGATAGCGCGGCAGTATCGATGGGATAGTTCTCATACACGAACATTGTGTCGAAAATTAGGTCATGTCCCGTTACACGATGTATGTCATTCAGTGCTAAATGCTGGTGGTCAAGAGTGTTGGTGTAGGTGCGTTGCAGCTGGTCAAGCAGGTCGGCGATGGTGGTTTCGGCGCCGATAGTCGCGCGCACCGGGACGGTATTGATTAAAAGGCCCACCATGGCCTCGGATCCGGCCAATTCGGTCGGACGACCCGAAACCGCTGTGCCAAACACCACATCGTGCTGTCCGGTCAGCCACATCAAGAGCTGCGCCCAGGCCGCCTGTAGCACCGTGCTGACGGTGGTGCGGCATGATCGGGCCAATTCGCCGAGCAGACGACTGGTCTCTGCGGACACGTGGAACTCCGCAACACCGCGCGGTCCGAGCGCCATGCGCCCCGACGGGCCCACCAGAGTCGGGGTGTCGAAACCCTCGAGCACCTCGCGCCACGCCGCCTGAGCCGCGGCACGATCCTGCTCGGACAGCCAGGTGATGAAGCTGCGGTACGGCACCGGCGCGGGTAGCCGCACCCCGAAGTAGCTGGCGAAGATCTCTTGCAGCAGGACCGGTTTGGACCAGCCGTCGAGCACGATGTGGTGGTTGGTCAGCACGAACCGGTAGGTGTTCTCCGCTGTGCGGATCAGAGCACCCCGGAACGGCGGCTGCCCGGCCAGATCACAGACGGCGATGCGTTCGGCGGTGGACAACCGCTCGACCTGCTCCGCGATGTCGCCGTCGGTGTCCAGTTCGACGTATTGCCAGGCCAGCGCCGGATCGGTCGTCATGACCTGAACCGGCTCCCCGAAGTCCTCGGAGAAGCTGGCCACCACGTTGGGGTGGCGGGTGATGACGGTGTGCACCGCCTCCCGCAGCCGGTCCGGATCGACGGCGCCCGTGACGGAGATGTCGAGCTGCACCGCATAGAGGTCCTCGCCGCCCTGGGCGGTTCCGGTGTGGAACAACAGTCCCTGCTGCAGCGGGGTCAGCGGCAGCACGTCCGCGATCTGGTACTGCTGCTGCAGTTCGTCGAGGTCCCGCTGGCCGAGGCGGGCGGGCGCGATGTCGGACGGAGTTAGGCCGCCGCCGCCGTTGCGCACGTGCGCGCAGATGCCGGCCAGGGCGTCGAACCACAGTTCGCTGAGCCGGCCGATCTGCTTCTCGTCCAGCGCCGAGAGCGCCCACGTCCAGTTGGCCTGCAGGTGCGGGCCGTCCGCGGTGTCCATGGTGCCGGCGTTGAGCTCCACCGTGTGCGGCAACGGCAGCGCCACCGCCCCGGCCGCACCGGCCAGCGCGAAGCTGTCCGGATCCAGCTGCCACAGCTCGGCCGACAGTTCGGCGGCCCCGCCGCCGAGTCGACCCAGGTAGTTGAATCCGATGACCGGATCCGAATCATCCAGTGCCGCTTCGGGATTCAGGTAGCGCAGCAACCCGTAGGTCAACCCGTCGGGCAACGCGCGCAGCTGTTCCTTGGCGTCCTTGATCAGCCCGCCCAGGGCCGCGTCACCGCCGACCACCTGGCCCCAGGACAGTCCGCCGATCCGCAACGACACCGGGTACTTCGCGGTGAACCAGCCGACCGTGCGGGACAAGTCCACCTGCGGGCCCAGCTCTTCGTTGCGTCCGTGGCCCTCCACGTCGATGGCGATCGGCGCGCCGGTGCCCAAGAACTGGGTCCAGGCCAAGCCGAACGCGATCAACAAAATGTCTTGCACCCCAGCGTGAAACGCCGCGGGCACCTCCCCCAGCAGCAGCCGGGTCGTCTCGACGTCCAACGACGCCGAGAGCTGTCCGGCCGTCACGTAGGTGTCCTCGGGCTGTGCCTCCGGCAGCACCGCCGGGATGGCGGCCACCTGCCGCCACTCCTCCAGCCGCTCGACCACGTCGGGCCGGCGCGCGTATTCATCCAGCAGCGACGACCACCGCGCGAACGAGGTGCCGCCGACCGGCAGCGCCACCTGCTGGCCGCTGTGGTGCTGCGCCCAGGCGATGTTGAGGTCCTCGATCAGGGTCCGCCAGGACACCCCGTCGACGGCCAGGTGGTGGATGATCAACGCCAATTGGTTTGTCGCACTTGCCCATACGGCACGCAGCAGCACACCGTCGGCCAGGTTCAGCCGCGACCGGGCGTCGACCAACGCCGCTTCGGACAACACGTCGACCGACTCCACGCAGTCGCCGGCCTGGACCGAGCCCGCTTCGGGCACGTCGAGCGACCAACCGCCGACGCCGTCGTCCTCGACGCGCATCCGCAACATCGCGTGCCGATCCAGCAGCGCCTGCACCACCACCGGCACGTCGTCGAACGTGACCTCGGCCGGGGCGGCCAGCACCATGGTCTGGTTGAACTGCTCGACCGGGCCGTCCATGTTCTGCAGCCAGCGCATGATCGGGGTGGCCACCACGGCGCCCAACCCCTCGTCGACCACGTCGTCGCCGCTGGCCACCGTGGCGACCCGGGCCAGCTTGGCCACCGTCTGCTCGACGAAGACGTCCCGCGGGCGGCACACCACTCCGGCGGCCCGGGCGCGCGCCACCACCTGCATCGACAGGATGCTGTCGCCGCCGAGGTCGAAGAAGGAATCGTCGACACCGACCCGCTCGACCCCCAGCACCTGGGCGTAGATGCCGGCCAGGATCTCCTCGATCGCGCTCACCGGCGCCCGGTAGCGGTCGGCGTCCTGGTATTCCGGCGCCGGCAGCGCGCGGACGTCCAGCTTGCCGTTGACCGTCAGCGGCAACGCGTCGAGCACCACCACCGCCGAGGGCACCATGTAGCTCGGCAACCGCTCGCCGAGCTGGGCGCGAACCTCGGCCGGGTCGGCGGTTCCGGTCACGTAGCCGACCAGGCGCTTGTCGCCGGGGCGGTCCTCGCGGGCGATCACCGCCGCGTGCTCGACCCCGGACAGCGAGGCGAGGGCGGCCTGGATTTCACCGAGTTCGATGCGGTAGCCGCGGATCTTGACCTGCTCGTCGGCGCGGCCCAGGTACTGCAGCTGCCCGTCGGCGCCCCAGCGGACCAGGTCGCCGGTGCGGTACATCCGCGCACCCGGGGCCCCGTACGGGCAGGCCACGAAGCGCGTCGCCGACAGGCCCGGGCGGCCGACGTAACCGGCGGCCAGGCCGCCGCCGGCGACGTACAACTCACCGACCACGCCGACGGGCACCTGGCGCAGCCAACCGTCGAGCACGA
>NZ_LZKI01000108.1 GCF_001672755.1 Mycobacterium colombiense
GCCACGACAACGGCCACCCCGCGGACACGCCGGTGCTGGTGCTCAAGGGGGCACCCGAGGTCATCCTGCCGCGCTGCAAGTTCGCCGACCCGAAAGCCGACCAGGAGCGGGCCGAGGCGGTGGTGCACGGCCTGGCCGAACAGGGCCTGCGTGTGCTCGCCGTGGCGCAGCGCGGCAGGATGACCTCGGGTGCCCCCTTGAGCACCAGCACCGGCGTGTCCGCGGGGTGGCCGTTGTCGTGGCCCACGGTGCCGATCGCGGCGGCGAAGCCGCGGCTGGACTCGAACGGTACCTCGGCGACCATCTTCCAGTCCGAATCACTTTGACCGTTCAGCGAACTCGCCGCGGTGAGGATCGCCTCGTCGGTGGCGTGCGCGTGCCCCTGGCCTTCCTGCGGCTGAGCGGACGCGCGCGCGGCGGCCCGCAGCAGGCCGGCCGATTCCGGGGCGGTCAGTTTCGGGAAGGGCTCGTGCGGGTCGACGTCCTCGGGCACCGCGCACACCACGCGCAGCCGGTTCTCGGTGAGCGTGCCGGTCTTGTCGAAGCAGATGGTGTCGACGCGGCCCAGCGCCTCGATGGTGCGCGGTGCGCGGACCAGGGCGCCGCGCGCCGTCAGCCGCTGGGCGGCCGAGAGCTGGGAGAGGGTGGCCACCAGCGGCAGCCCCTCGGGGACCGCGGCCACCGCGATCGCGACGCCGTCGGCCACCGCCTGGCGCAGCGTCGCCCGGCGCAGCAGCGCCAACGCCGACACCGTTGCACCGCCGGCGAGCGTCAGCGGCAGCACCTTGCTGGTCAGTTCCCGCAGCCGGGCTTGAATGCCGGCCGACGTTTCGACATCGGCGACCGCCGAGATCGCGCGGTGCGCGGCGGTGCCGACGCCGGTGGCCACGACGATCCCCCGGGCTCGTCCCGCGACGATGGTGCTGCCCTCGAACAGCATGCTGGCGCGGTCGGGGTCGTTGACCGCGACTGGGTCCTCCTGCTTGTCCACCGGGAGCGACTCGCCGGTGAGGAGGGACTCGTCGACTTCGAGGTCTTCGGCCACCAGCACGCGGGCGTCGGCCGGCACCACTTCAGGTGCGGTCAGGTCGATGACGTCGCCGGGCCGCAGGGACTTGGCTGACACCGTGACTGTGCGGGTGGCGTGGCGCGCGGCTTCCAACCGGCGTTTGGTCGTCGCGACACCCGGAACGACGACCCGGCGCACCAACTGATCCTGCTCGGCGAACAGCTCGGCGGCCGCGGCCTCGGCCCGTAACCGTTGCGCCCCACCGGTTATCGCGTTGACGGTCATGACGCCGGCGACCAGCAGCGCGTCGATGTTGCTGCCGACGATCGCCGACGCCGCGGCCCCGACCGCCAGGATCGGGGTCAGTGGGTCGGCGAGTTCGGCCCGCGTGGCGGACGCCAGCCTGGCCGCGTTGTGCAGCGGACCGCGCAGCGGCGCCAACGCCGGGCTGTACGACAGGTCGTCGAGACGGCGCCGCCACGACGACTCGGTTTCGACGGCCAGGGGCCGGGAACCGCCGGCCAGCCGCGAGTAGACGATCTCGGGATCCAACGCATGCCAGGCGGTGAGCGGTTGGGGGGTGGGGTCGGGCAGGCGCAGCACCCGGGTCGCTGACAGGGTTCCCGCCAACAAGGCAGTGGCCGCGGCCGCGTTGACCGGGTTGAGCCAGCGCCGAAAGCTCACCGGGGTGGTGCTCGCCTCGTCCTCGCCGGTGACGAGCAGCAGCCCGGCCAGCGTGGTCCCGCCCTGGGCCAGGTGCACCGCCGACTCGCTGGCCGACCGGGCCACCGGGATCGCCGACAGGATGCGCACCGCGTCGGCCAGATCGGTGCCCGTGATGATGTCCGCGGTCCACGCCGTCGCGGCACGCGGATCATCAAGGGCCACACCGATGTCGGCGATCGCGAGCGCGGCCAGGGTGTCTGTCGAGGCGAAATCCCGATGCAGCGCGGTGATCAGCAGCACGGGCCCGCGATCGGCACGCAGCTCCCGGACCACGTTCAGCAGCGGCGTGCCGGGCGGATGCGTGGTACCGACGCTGGCGGTGAGATCCTCGGTGCCCGCGACATGACGCAGCACCACTCGCGCACCGGTGCGGTTCGCGGTCTGGAACAACGGAATCGCGTAGGGGTCGACCTCCCAGCCCACGTCGACACTGCCGACGCATTCGCCGTCGACGATCAGGTCGGCGCGCTCCAGCCCCTGCGCGGGCGTCGCCGACGACCCTTGGGTCCGAACCCATTTCAGTCGCGCACCGGTGGCGGGCAACTCATCCGGGTCGGGCTCGGGCGCCTCCTCGCCGTGCAGCAGCGCGTCGGCCACCTCATAGACGCGGTCGTCGTCCCAGCCGGGAGCATCGCCACGGACATGCAGGACCGCGCGATGATCGCCGCGCAGCGCGGCGCCGTCGATGACGACCACCTTCACCCGGTCCAGGCGGCGCAGGGCGCCCGGGTCGAGCACCAGTTGCCCGGAATTGGCTAGCCCGCGGCCCAGAATCGCGGCGAACGCCTGGCGACCCATGTGCGCGGCGCGGGGCACCCCGGCCTCGATGGCGGCAGCCGCGTCCTCGGTGCCGCCGCCGGCGACCAGCGCGCTGACCGCGGCGATCAGCGAGCCGTTGGCCGCCGAATCGACATAGCTTTCCACCGGCCCGGCCATCGAGCCTTTGGCCTTGTCCATCGCGGCGTCGATCGTTCCGCCGACCACGACGTGGGAGGCCTCGCCGGCCGCCGCCGCGGCCCAGCTGTGCCGGGGCACCTCCGACTTGGCCGAGGAAATGACCGGGACCACCGCAGCCTGCGGCCGGTCGGGGGAGGCCAGCTGCGGCTCGCGGTCGCGCCACACGCGCCGATGCGCCGACGCCTCGGAGACCTGCAGGGTGCGTTGCGTCAGGTCGAGCATCGGGGTGCCGAACGACTGGGTCAGGCCGTGGGCGGCCGCCGTCGTCGCGGCCAGCGCGATGTCGGTGCCCACCCGACCCAGCCGGGCCTCCAGGATCGAGACCATGCGCGGTTGATGATTGGTCAGCGCGGCCGCGGCGCGGGTGGTCTGCGGCGCGGCGGGCAGCCGGGTCACCCAACCGGTGACCGCCGCCCCCATCGCGACGAGATCCATTGCCGCCGCGGTGAGCGGCACCAGAATCGCCAGCGGGTTGCCCGGATCGGCGAACGGCGCGGAAGGCAGTTGCGGCTCCGACTTCGACCAGGTGATGTCGGCAGCGATCGAGGACACCGTCGCGCGCACCTCGTCCAGGACAGCGCCGTCGTCCGCGTCGTCGGTGAATTCGACCACCAACCGCCCCAGCGAGCCCTCGACATGAGCCTTGGTCACGCCGGGAATCCGGCGAACCGGCTCCTCGACGACCGCCGCGTACTCGTCCCACCGCGGGAACGGCAGCAGCGGGTCGAGGTCCAGATGCACGCGGTGCCCGCTCTGCCAGCGCACCGGGGGCAAGGTGCGAGCCGGCGAGCCGTTGGAGGCGCCGCCCAACCCGATGGCGCGGCCCGTAGTTTCAGCCACCGACTGAACCACCGGACCGGCCAACTCCGCGACCGGACTGGTCAACGTCTGCAGCGCGCCGGCGGCCCCGGCCGCGGTGGACACACCGGCCCGCACGACTTGCGCGGCTCCGCCAGCCACACCAGCGACGACGCTGGAAACGCCGGGAATCTTCACTCGTCACCCTTCAACTTCGTCTACCGCGCCTAATGATCCTGGCGTGTGGAGTACCTGTCCACACGTGGGCGGGAAGGTAAAACCGTGCGACGACACCGATGACGATGCAGGTCGGGCCTCCCTTAGAGAGCAAGGGTGCGATTACGTCCCTGCACCAAGGTTACCGGGTTGGCGACAAACCAAACGTGCTGAACAAGCCGGGGTCGAGGAAGACGGTGATGGCGGCGACGCCGGTAGCGCCGGTGGTCAGCACGTGAATGGAATGGGCGCGCATCACCCCGTCGGCGCTGCGCCGGTACTCGGCAACGGCGGGTTGGGAATTCGCGGCCGTCGGGACCATCACAATGTCGCCGGGCTCGGCCAGGGCGCGTCCGGCAAGGAACCGCAGCACGGCGTCCCGGCCGGTGAACCACACTGGCATCGGCGGCATTTCGAGTTTGACGTCGGCTTGCAGCAGCGCCGTCAAGGCGGCCATGTCCGCGTTTTCGAATGCCGCGCAGTACCGGTCGAGCAATTCGCGACGCTGCGCATCGCCGGGCTCGGACATGCTCTCCGCGTTGGGGGACAGTTCGGCGAGGTGGGCGCGGGCGCGCTGCAGCGAACTGTTGACCGCGGCGGGCGTGGTTTCGAGCAGTTCGGCGACCTCGGCGGCGCTGAACTGCACGACATCGCGCAGGATCAACACCGCGCGCTGCCGCGCCGGAAGCTCCTGAAGGGCCGTCATCACAGCCAGCCGCACGCTCTGCTTGGTGGCGAGGTCGTCTTCGGGGCTCTTGAACATCAGCGCGTCGGGAATGGGCTCCAGCCAGGCGTGCGCGCCGCCCTTCGCGTCGAGATCCGCATCCGGGTCGATCGAGCCGTCCCCCACACCCATCGGCAGCACGCGGCGGGCGCGGTTCTCCAGCGCCCGCAGGCAGGCGGTCGTCGCGATCCGATACAGCCACGTCTTCAACGCCGCGCGTTCCTCGAATGCCGGATAGCCACGCCAGCCCCGCAGATAGGTCTCCTGGACCAGGTCCTCGGCGTCGTGCACCGAGCCCAGCATGCGGTAGCAATGCGCGATCAGCTCGGCCCGAAAGGGCGCCGCCTGCTCGACGAAATCCTCCTGCGCCGGCACGACCCACTCCTTTCGGCTGCGAGGGAACCTACTCCCTTAGAGACATCCCGCCCCCGAAACTCATCGGTCCGCGGGCGATGAATCCAGATGTCGCGTCGTATCTGAATTGGTGAAGGCGCGGCCACGGCCGCGGACCACGTCAGAGAGCGAGGACGACCATGAACCAGCCCAGCACCACCCGCGCCGACGGGCTCGCCGGCACCACCGCGATCGTGACCGGAGCCGGCCGCGGATTCGGCCGTGCCATCGCCGCCGCGTTGGCGGCCGCCGGTGTGCACGTCGTCGGCGTGGCACGCACCCGATCGCAGCTCGAGGAGGTACGCACCGAGCTCGGCGACGTCTTCACGCCGGTGGTTGCCGACGCCGCCGATCCGGCGACGGCCGAACGGCTGATCGACGAGTACCGGCCGCGCACGCTGGTGTTGTGCGCCGGCGCGACGCCGCCGATGATGCCGCTACAGGAACAGACCTGGGAGACGTTCAGCGAGAACTGGAACTCCGACGTCGCGCAGGCGTTCCACTGGGCTCGCCGGGCGCTGTCGCGCCCGCTGGCGCCGGGCAGCTCGGTGATCGTGATGTCCAGCGGCGCCGCGCTGAACGGGTCGCCGCTGTCGGGCGGCTATGCGGGTGCGAAGGCGACCGTCAGGTTCATCACCAGCTATGCCGCCGTCGAGGCGCAGCGCGCGGGGCTCGGGATCGGGTTCACCGCCGTGCTGCCGCGGTTGACGCCGGCCACCGCTCTGGGGGCGGCCGCCGTTGCGGCCTACGCCAACCGCCAAGGCGTCGATGTCGACTCCTTCGTGCAGGCAAGCGGGCCGGCGCTCAGCGCCGAGCAGGTGGGCAAGTCGGTGCTCGAGATCGCCACTGGCGAGGCCGCCGGCCGGGACGCCTACCTGCTCACCTCCGCGGGCCTCTCGCCGCTGGCCTGAACATCCGCGACCGAAAGGCACACAACGATGAACACACCGCCGATCGTGTCCGCCCAGCAGTGGGCGAGCGCGCACCAGCAATTGCTGGCGCAGGAGAAGGAACTCACCCGGGCCCATGACGCGCTCGCGGCCATGCGGCGCCGGATGCCGTGGACGGCCGTGGACAAGCGGTACGAGTTCGACGGACCCGAGGGCACGGTCGACCTGTTGGGTCTGTTCCAGGGCAGGCGCCAGCTCGTCGTCTATCGCGCCTTCTACGGACCCGACATCGACGGCTGGCCCGACCACGCGTGCCGGGGCTGCTCGATGATCGCCGATCATGTCGGCAACCTGGCCCACCTGAACGCCCGCGACACCACGCTGGTGTTCGCCTCGCGCGCGCCACAGGCCGACATCGAGCGTCTCAAGGCGCGGATGGACTGGAGGATGCCCTGGTACACGATCACCGATGACTTCGACACCGAGTTCGGGGTGGACGAATGGCACGGCACCAACGCCTTCATCCACGACGGCGACCGGGTGTTCCGCACCTACTTCATCAACAACCGCGGCGACGAGGCGCTCGGAACCACGTGGAGCTTCCTCGACATGACCGCGTTGGGCCGCCAGGAAAACTGGGAGGACTCGCCGCCGGGCTACCCGCAGACCGCTCCCTACGAGTGGTGGGACTGGCACGACGCGTACGGCGAGCACGAGCCGTCACGCTGGTTCGGTGAGCCCGACCCGAACGATCCCAACGACATCCGGCCGCCGCGCGAGAACTGAAGGGCGTCAACCGAATTGCACGGAATTTGGCCGGAAAACACGAATGCGCGGTAGCCGTCGGGCGGCTACTCGCGCATTATTCAAGGCGACCGGATCTCGTCAGAGAATTCGGTGGTGCGCCCTGTCGACCTGGTACCCGGCCGGGAATGACTTCTCGATGACCTGCAGGTGGTGGTCCACCCTGGACTCCAGTTCGAGAACCACACAGCTATCGCCGAGCGCTTTCGATTCGAGAACTATGTACCGCTGACCACAATCGGTGATCGGGTCGCCCGAGTGCAATTTCTCGACCGGCACCGACTCCGGAGTCGCATCTGCCTCCATCCATGACACGTTAGGTCAATTCCGTGGGGGAGGGAATAGACCGCTATGCGCCGCCGGCGGGTCGTTGCTTGAAAAACACACTGACGTGAGAGATCAATCCGTCGTTGTCTCGCTCGAACAGAATGCATTCGGGCCACGTCGTCGCGACGCCGTCGATCTCGAATGTCTCGGACAGTTCGGCATAGGACACCCGGTTGTCCACGTGCGAGACCCGCCGCACGTACAACCGATGGCCCTCCAGCTCGGTGCACACCTTGCGCAGAAAGGCGACGTAGCGCGCCTTGCCGTCGACCACGTCGCAGAACGGCCCCTCCCGGGTCAGGCCTTCCTCGGCGATGGTGTCGGCCAGTCCGTGCCAGTCGTGAGCGGCCAGGCATTCCAGGTAGCGCTCGACCACTTGACCTTGGGCGCCCATGTTTTCTCCCTCGTTCGTGGGTCCACGGTAAGCGCGGCGCCCGCGCCGGGCTAGGTTCCTGTTATGAGCTGGTGGACCGTCCACGCCGACCGGACGCTGTCTGAACAGGTGCCCGCGCCGCCCGGCGCCGTCCGCGACTTCTACGTGGACCTGACCAACATCAAGCTGGTGCACCCGCTGATCGTGTCCGTGGAAACGGTGTCCCGCAGCGACATTCCGGACGGCTACCAGCAGACCTATCGCGTGGTCGACCGAATTCCGCTGGGGCCGTTGACCATACGAACCGTCTATCGGGCCCGGCTGCGGGTGCCGGTGCGCGGCGACGTTCTGACCGAGGCCGATCAGTCGCCCGGGGTGCGGCTGCGCGGCACGGTGAGTTTCGAGCCCGTCGACGGCGGCACCCGGGTCACCGAGCGGATTTCGATCACCGCTCCGCGCCTACTGGCCGGAGTGACCATCCGCGAAGGGGTCAAGGCGCACGTCAAGATGCTGGCCGGGATTCGGAGTCACTTCGAGTCCGGTTGACCGATCGCGCGAGGACTGGGATCACACGCCGGCGAAATCGATCACGCCGCGAATGTTGCGCCCTTCCCGCAGGTCTGTCATCGCCTCGTTGATCTGGTCGAGCCGGTAGTGGCGGGTGACCAACTCGTCGAGTTTCACCGCGCCGGCCTGGTACATGGACAGCAGCATCGGCACGCTGGTGCGCGGATTCATCCCGCCGTACAGCGCTCCCCGCAGTTGTTTGGCCGACAGGACCATCTCCTGCAGGATCAGCGGAACCACGGGCTCGGTGTAGGGGGTGATGCCGGTGACCACGCAGACCCCTCCCTTGCGAAGCAGCCTCATGGCCAACGGGATCAGCTCCACATGCAGCACGCCGGGGGTGACGATGACGCGGTCGGCCATGACGCCGGCGGTGATGTCGGCCACCAGGGGGATGGCCTCCTCGGCGGCAGCCGCGCTGTGCGTGGCACCGAAGATCTTGGCCGAATCTCGTTTGTATTCAATGGGATCCACGGCAACAACATATTTCGCGCCAGCGGCGCGGGCCCCTTGTAGGGCGTTCATCCCGACGCCACCAGTGCCGATGACGACGACCGTGTCACCGGGCTCGGTGCCCGCGGAGACCGTTGCGGAGCCCCAGCCCGTGCTGACGCCGCACGACACCAGCGAGGCCGCATGGAACGGGATCGCGTCATCGATTTTGATGACGGACCTCTCGGTCAGCACCGCATATTCGGCAAACGTGCCGAGTTGGCCGTAAGCCATGAGGTTTTCGTCGCCGAGATGCCGGCGGCAGGTTCCGTCGGTGGGCATCTCCCTCGAGAACAAACTTGCTCCGGCGTCGCAGATGTAGCTCTGACCGTTCACGCAGAATCGGCAATTACCGCACGCGGGAATGAACGACATCGCCACGTGGTCACCCGGCCGCACCGTCGTCACGCCGGGCCCGACTTCCTCGACGACACCGGCACCCTCGTGACCGCCCAGCATCGGGAACCAGTCCGGCTCGGGGATACCGGTGGAGGCTCGCACCTCGGCCGTCGGCAACACGTCGCCGGTGACAAGGTGGTCATCGGAGTGGCAGATGCCGGCGACGGCCATCCGTACCATGACTTCACCGTCGCGGGGCGGATCGAGGTCAACCTCGCGGATCTCCCAGTCCCTGCCGACCCCTTCAAGCACAGCGGCACGACACTTCATTGCAACCTCCTGATTCCTTGTGGCGTTCGCGGCGCGGCGACGGCCGGTTCACCGGGCCAAGCTGGCCCGTAACTCCCGTTTGAGCACCTTGCCGTAGCTGTTTTTCGGTAGTTCGTCGACGAATTCGTAACGCTTGGGTCGTTTGAAGCGGGCGATGCGCTCCAGCAGATGCGCGTCCAGCGCCGCGGGGTCGACCGTGCCGACAATGAAGGCGACCACGATCTCACCCCACTCGGCGTCGGGGGTGCCCACCACGCACGCCTCTGCGACGCCGGGATGTTCGAGCAGCACCTCCTCCACCTCGCGCGGGTAGATGTTGCTTCCTCCGCTGATGACGACGTCCTTCGACCGGTCGCGCAGCGTGAGAAAGCCGCGCGCGTCGAACGAACCCATGTCGCCGGTGTAGAGCCAGCCGTCCTTGAGTGCGGCGCGGGTGGCTTCGGGGTTGTGCCAATACCCCGACATGACCGCATCTCCGCGGCAAACGATTTCGCCGATCTCGCCCGGCGGCGCCGGGCGGCCGTCGGGGCCCAGCACCGCGACCTCCATCCCCGATCGCGCGTAACCGACCGAACCCAGGATCGCGTCGTCGTCCGATTCGTGATCGGCGAGTCGTAGCCCGGTGATGGTCATCGGTGACTCGCCCTGCCCGTAGATCTGCGCGAAGATCGGGCCGAACGCCATGATCGCCTTGCGCAGGCTTTCGACGTACATGGGTCCGCCGCCGTAGACGATCGTCGTGAGATTGGCCGGACGGGCGCGGCCCGTAGCGACCAGCCGTTGCACCATCGTCGGGGCCAGGAATGCGCTGGCGGCCGGGTGATGCTCGCAGAGGTCCAGGAATTCGTCGGGATCGAATGCACCTGAGGTGGGCAGTATTTGGCGGGCGCCGCGTAGCACGTACGGCAGGATGTAGAGGCCCGAGCCGTGCGACATCGGTGCCGCGTGCACCAGGCTGCAGTTCTCGTCGGGCGCGTCGATGTCGGCCAGGTGCGCGACCGTCATCGCCGTGAGGTTGCGGTGTGTCAGCATTGCGCCCTTCGAGCGGCCGGTGGTGCCGCTGGTGTAGAAGAGCCACGCCAGCGCCGATGAGTCGGTGGCCGGCGGCGCCGACGGGTCAGTTCCAAAACGCTGCGAATAGCCTTCGGAATCAATGATTTCCGTCGGCGTCGCTGTCAGTGGCGTGAGCTCGGCGCCGATGGCCGACGAGGCGAACACCCGTGCCGCTCCCGCGTCGTCGAGGATCTGCGCCATCTCACGTGGGTGCAGCTTGTAGTTCATCGGGACGACGACGCACTCGGCGGCCCAGGTCGCGAACATCAACTCGATGATCTCGGGGCGGTTGTGGGTCGCGATCGCGATCCGCGCGCCGGCATCGTGCTGTTGCCGGATCGATGCGGCCAGGCGTAAGGCCCGGTCGCGCAGTTCAACCCAGGTGCACACGCGCCGTTCCCCGAGATACACGGCGCCGTGATCGGGAAAACGGCTCGCGGCCGCATCGAGCAACGCGAAAAGATTCATCGCTGGATCCACTGCGATTCCAGCGCGAACTCCGAAAGGTACTTCGTCGAACTCCAGCCGCCGTCGACCACGATCGTCTGGCCGTTGATGAAGCTCCCGCCCGGCGAGCACAGGAAGGCGACGGTGCTGGCGATGTCGTCGATGCGGCCCAACCGCTGGTGCGGCGTCATCTCAGTGTTGATCTTGCGGAATCGCTCGTCCTCCAAGCGCTTCTCGACCATCGGCGTGACCGTGACCCCGGGCGCGACGGCGTTGCAGCGGATGCCTGACGCGCCGTACTGGCAGGCGATGTGAGTGGTCAGCGCGGTCAGCCCGCCCTTGGCGGCGGAGTAAGCGCCGCCCCGCAGGCCGCCGACGACCGCGAAGGTCGATGTCACGTTGATGATCGCCGATCCGGGCGCCATGTGCGGCAACACGTCGCGGGCGAGCCGGAACGGCGCCCGTAGCATCAAACCCAGGAAGTAGTCGAGAGTTTCGTCGTCGGTTTCGTGCAGCGGCTTGGGGCTGCCGACGCCGGCGTTGTTGATCAGGAAGTCGATGTGGCCCCACCGGCCGACCGCGAGGTCCACGATGCGGCGCGGCGCGTCATCGTCGGTGAGATCGACGGCGAGCGTCGCGACGCGAGCCGGATCGCCTACTGCGCTTGCCAGTTCGGCCAGTCGCGCCTCATCGCGGCCGGTTCCGACCACGGCCATGCCCATCTCGGCGAGCTTTGTGGCGCACCCCAGGCCGATACCGCTGCTTGCTCCCGTGACGATTGCGACCTGCATCTCACCCATCCTCAGTCTCCGCGCGGCGACCCGCCGCGCCCGGCTTCGTCGCGCTTGCGATCACTGCGTATCAGCGACGCCCGGATCTGATGCTTGAGTATCTTGCCAGCGTCGTTCTTCGGCAGCGCAGCGGCGATCACGACCTGCTCCGGCGCTTTGAATTTGGCGACGCCCTTGCTCACCAGCAGGGCGAGCAGGTTCGCGACATCCGGAGCCTGGCCGCCCGCGGGGACGATCACCGCACAGGCCCGCTCCCCGGTGCGGTCGTCGGGCAGCCCGACGACCGCGATCTCGGCGATGCCGGGGTGGTCGGCGAGCAGGTCCTCGACCTCCTTGGCCGAGATGTTCTCCCCGCTGCGAATGATGACGTCCTTGGCCCGGCCGGTCACGACGAGATACTGGCCATCGACCCAGCGACCCAGATCGCCGGTGCGGAAAAAGCCTGCGGCATCGAAGGAATCGTCGTCGGGATGCCGGTAACCCAGCAGCATCTGCGGACCCCGGACGCAGATCTCCCCGTCGCCGGCGGGCGCGGCCTCGTGGGCGACCAGCTTGATCTCGGCGATTCCCGGCCTGCCGTCGGTGTCCGCCGCGTGATCCGCTTCGTCCAGGTGGGGAGCGCCGACGGTCGCGACCGGCACTTCCGTGCAGCCGTACACCCGGGTGACCGCCGCGCGGTCGAAATATGCTGCGGCGCGGCGGATCAGCGACGGCGACACCGACGCGCCACCGCAGATGAACACCTTCAGGTCGGGCAGGCGGGTGCCGGCGCGCTCGGCGGCCGTCAACAGCTGCTGCAGAAACGGTGTGGCTCCCGCCATGTGAGTACACCGCTCGGCGTTCATCAGCTCGACGGCCTCCGCCGGGTCCCACCGGTCCATCAGCACCGCCGTGGTGCCCAGTAGCAACGGGCATTCGAAGGCGTATATCGAGCCGCCGATATGGGCGACCGGCGACGGCACCAGGAACGTGTCGCCCGGGTCAATCGTCCAGTGGTCGCGGATCTGGCAGATCAGTGCGTGCATCGAATTATGAGTGTGCAGGACGCCTTTCGGACGGCTAGTCGTGCCGGACGTGTACAGCATCATCCGCACGGCGTCGGGATTCAGCGCCGGCAGGGCCTCGTCCTGCGGCGGCAGCTCCAGCAGGGACGCATACGGTGTGTGCGGCCCGGCGTCGCCGCGTAGCACGACCACCTCCGGCGCCCGGTCCATCGCGGCCGTCACGCGTTCCAGCATCGCTGCGTAGTCATGTCCACCGTATTGCCGCGGCACGAAAACCATTGCTGTGCCTGCGTCTTGGAGGATATGGCGCAAGTCGTGGTCGCGCAGCGACGGCAGGATCGGGTTCACCACCATGCCGGCCAGCGTCGCGGCCAGGTAGATGACGGCACTCTCGTGCCAGTTCGGCAGCATGAACGACACGACGCTGCCCGTGGGTATGCGGGCCAACATGGAGCCGGCCAGCGCGCTGGCCTGAGCGTGCAGCGTGGCGCAATCGAGACGAATATCCCTGTCCACCAGTAGAGTTCGGTGTGGAGACTCCGTAACGGCGGTGCGCAGCGCATCGGCCAGCGTCGTGTGCACCCACAACCCCCGCCGGTATGCCTCCGCCGCATGGGCCGCATCCTGGGCGGTCCGGGCCATCACCGCGACCTCATCTCGGGCGGCCTATTCGTCCACGCGACGCATGGTCATCGCGTACCGGAACCTCGACGACAGGTGGGTGTTGATCGTCACCTGGGCCACCTCACCGTCGGAGGTCGTGTAGGTGCGCCGCATCTGTAACGCGGCCGTGCCCGCTTCGACGCCGAGGCCGTTGGCCAGCTCCGGGGACAGCAGGACGGCGGCGATCTCCTGATGCAACTGGGCGACGCTCACGCCGAAGAGGTCCTCGATCAACGGGAATATCGGGCCGGCGTGGCGTTGCAGCAGCCGGCCGACCGCCGCGAAACTCCGGTTGATGTAGTACTCCGTGCGACACAACGGGACCGGCGCGTCATCGGCCTGCCGGTACCCGCGCACCGACAGCCACTGACTGCCGACCTCGAGGCCGGTCCGGGCGGCGAGGTCGTCGTCGATCGTCACCATGGCGTTGGATTCGATGGTCAGCTGCGCGCCGGCCGCGAAAGCCAGCAGGTCGTCGATCGACATCGCGTCCTGGGCATAGGAACTCGACGCAGGACGGGGAACCACCCGGGTGCCCGCGCGCGGCCGGGAGGCCACCAGGTTGTCCTCGCGCAGCCGGCGCAGCGCCTCACGGATGGTGTAGCGGCTCACCGCAAAGCGCTCGCACAGTTGGTGTTCGGTGGGCAACTGCGAACCCACCGGATACACGCCGTCGACGATCTCCTTGCGCAGCGTGCGCGCAATCTGCAGGTAGCGGTGGTCGCCCGCGATCGCCTGGGACATCACGGTCCACCCGGTGCCGGGCGCAACGCCAGCACGCTGCCGTCGCCGTCGGCCGAGATATACAGCGTCCCGTCGGCCGCGGCGGCGATGCCCGCGAACGGGCCCTGCGGTCCGGAGAACGGCGGCATGCCGCGCAGCGGCTTGGGTGTCACGCCCGGCGGGGGACCGACCGGCAGCCCGGCGGCGATCGTCCGCCGCGCGTCGGTGCCCAGATCCACCGCGATCAACTCCTTGGATCCGGCGTCGACGACGTAGAGCGCCCCGCCCCGCACCAGAATGCCTTGCGGGCGTTGCAAATCGGCGACAACGGTGTCGATCTCCGATCCGGTCAGCCTGACCACCCGGCCGGCTCCGGCCTCGGCCACCAGACACGCCCCGTCCGCGTCGATCGCGACACCCACCGGCTCGCGCAACCCGGTCGCCAGCACCTGGACACCACCCGATTGCAGCGACAGCACGCGCCCGGTGCCCAGCTCCGCGAACACCACGCCGCCCGCGCTCGCCGCGACGCCATAGAGCTGGTCGAAACCGTCTGCCAGCACCTCGGTTTCGCTCGCTTCCGGCCGGTAACGGGCGACCTGGCCGCCGGACGTGGTGACCACGAATTCGTCGGGCCCGCTGGCCGTGACGCCGCGCAGGAATCCGGGATAGCCGGGGCTGAACAACATTCCCGCGGTGTGCAGGGACCCGTCGGGCAGCACGGCGTAAAAGTAGGTGCCGTCAGCGATGTAGAGCCGCCCGTCATGGCCCACCGCCAGGTCCAGCGGCCAGTTCAGGCCTCCCGCCAGCACGGATCGCGCTGTGCCGTCCGAGGATATCTCGGTGATCTCGCCGGTGAAGTTCGACACGAACAGCCGGTCGCCGACGAAGGTGCAATTGTCCAGGCCCGGAGTCAGCTGGGCGAGCAGCCGTTGTTCGCCGCTGCGCGGATCGATACGCAGCACCTGACCGCTGGCCACCTGCGTCGACACGATGTGGCCCTGCGCGTCGAACTTGACCGAGTCGGGCACACCGAGATTGCCCGCCACGCACTGCGGTTCGCCGCCGTCGGGGTCGATGCGCCATATCTCGTTGGCGCCCATCACCGGGAAATACAACAGGCCGTCGGGGCCGACCTCCATCGCGTTCGGCGAGGGCACGTTCTCCAAGAGCACCCGCGGCGGTCCGCCCGCCAGGTCGAATTCCAGCAGCCGCCCACCCTCGCGGCATTCACCGATGAACAACCGACCCTGGTGAAAGGTGATGCCGTTGGCCGACGGCACGTCGTCGCGCAGCACTCGCGTCCGACCGCTGGTGTCGCGCACGCTCACCCGGCCGTCCATCACCTCGGTCGCGTACAGGTTGCCGTCGACGTCGAAGGCGACGTCGTCGGGCGCCACGATGTCGCCGCCCTTGGGGCTGGCGGTCGCCAGTTCGCCGGTGCGGTGATCGAGGGCGCTGATCTGACTGCCGGTCACCTGGGCGATGTAGATGCGACCGTCCGGGCCGGTGCGCAGGCCGTTGGCGCCGAACAGCCGGCTGGGGGCGGTGACCCGTTCCAACTCCCAGCCCTCGGCGATGTCGATCGGGTGCGACAGCGCATACCGCGAGGGCAGCGTTGAGATGGCCCGTGAGGTGGACATGCTCGCCGAGGTCCTTCCGTCAGCCGTTTGGGCTGGACGCTATCAACTCCGCCTAGTCCAGACAATAGCCCCCGATGGGCGCCAAACCGACCTTGACAGCGAAGTCCACAGATCGGAATAGTGTTCTCCAAAGGACAGAATGCAATATTTTGTCCGGACAAATAGGAATTGATCCCGCTGCGGACGCGTGACGCGACGGTGGCAGGGGAAAGCAGGTCATGGCCGATCACGAGGAACTTCTAGGGCTCCACGGCCGCGTCGTGGTGGTCTCCGGCGCCGGCGGGGGCGGCATCGGGACGACCGTGACCGCCATGACCGCTCGGGCCGGGGCCACCGTGATCGCGGTGAGCCGGTCGAAGGAAAACCTCGACGAGCACGTCGCTCCGCTGGCACAGCAGGGGCTGCCCGTGGTGCCCGTCGCGGCCGACGCGTCGACCGACGAGGGCATCGCCGCGGTGATCGACCACGCCCGACGCGCCGACGGCGACTTGTACGGGCTGGTCAATGTCGCCGGCGGTGCGGAGCCATCGACGTGGATGCCGTCCACCAGGGTGTCGCGCGGCGACTGGCGCAAGATCTTCGCCGACAATCTCGAAACGGCATTCTTCATGAGCCAGGCCGTCGCGGCCGAACTCGTGGCGCAGCAACGGCCGGGGTCGATCGTGTCGATCTCCTCGATCAGCGGCATGAACACCGCGCCGTTCCACATCGCCTACGGGACGGCCAAGGCCGCGATCACCGCGATGACGCGCACCATGGCCGTCGAGTTGGCGCAGGCGGGAATTCGGGTCAACGCCGTGGCGCCCGGCGTCACCGAGACCGCGGCCTCGCGCACCTACGTCGACGAGGATCCCGATCGCGACCGGCAGGCGATCGCGATGGGCCGTCGCGGGCGGCCCGAGGAACAGGCCGGTGCCATCCTGTTTCTGCTCTCGGAGCTGTCGAGCTACGTCACCGGTCAGACGCTGCTCGTCGACGGCGGCCTGGACCTCAGGTGGACCCACCTCGGCGCCGACAACACCTCGCTGTTCCTCAAAGACGAATCCTTCCGTGCGGCGATTAGGAGGATGTAATGACCGACCTGGCCAAGGGCGCGAAGCCCGAAGCGGCCGAGGAACTCTCGATGCCGATGACGATCGGGGTCGAGGCGTACATCTCCGAGGACTACGCCCGCGCCGAGCGCGACAAGCTGTGGCGCAAGGTCTGGCAGCAGGTCGGCCGCGTCGAGGAGCTGCCCGAGGTCGGCAGTTACCTGACCTACGACATCCTCGACGACTCGATCATCGTGGTGCGCACCGGTGCCAACGAGTCCGGAGGCTTTCGGGCCCACCACAACGTCTGCATGCACCGCGGCCGCCGGCTGATCGACACCCCCGAGGGTGCCAAGAACGCGTGCGGCCGCGCCCGCAAGTCGTTCGTGTGCGGCTTTCACGGCTGGACCTACGGCCTGGACGGCGCGTGCACCCACATCCGCGAACAAGACGACTGGCAGCAGGCGCTGACGCCGGACAACACCCACCTGCGTCCGGTCAAGGTTGACACCTGGGGTGGCTGGCTGTGGATCAACATGGATCCCGACTGCGAGCCGCTGGCCGACTACCTGTTTCCCGCCGCGAAGATCCTCGATCCCTTCGGCCTGGAAAACATGCGCTACAAGTGGCGCAAATGGCTGTCGTTCGACTGCAACTGGAAAGTCGCGATGGAGGCCTTCAACGAGACCTACCACGTCTTCACCACCCACCCGGAGTTCAACAAGTTCGGCGAGTTCAAGGGCTGGGCCAAGGCGCAGGGCAAACACAGCAACATCGGCTACGACGCCCCGGACGATCTCGCGGCGACCAAGTCCAAGATCCGCCTCGGCACCGGTGCCGATCCCCGGGTTTCGACCGCGGAGATGCAGATCTACACGATGGAGGAAACCAACACCTCCACCACCGAGACGCTGGTTAACGCCGCCAAACGCTTGGTCGACGAATTGCCCGCGGACACACCCGCCGACAAGGTTCTCGAGCACTGGCTGGCGTCGGCGCGCCGCGACGACGAGGCCCGCGGCGTGATCTGGCCGACCATTCCGTCCGACGTTCTGGGACAGGCGGGAACCGCGTGGCAGATCTTCCCGAACTTCCAGATCGGTCAGGGCCTGACGGTTGCGCTGTGCTACAGCGCGCGACCGCATCCCAGTTACAACCCGGACAAGTGCATTTTCGAGGTGTCGGTCTTCGAGCTCTATCCGAAAGGCGCTGAGCCCCAGACGGAGTGGGAGTACACGCCGGTCGGCGATCCCCGGTGGCGCTCGGTGCTGCCGCAGGACTTCTCCAACATGGCCGCGGTGCAGCAGGGCATGAAGTCGCTCGGCTTCCCGGGCACCAGGCCCAACCCCTACCGCGAACGCAGCACCGTCAATCTGCACTACCAGTTGTCGAAATACATGGGCACCGGCGAACCACAGGAGCTTTGAGATAGATGACCACCGCTGACACGCCCTGCGGACCCACCGACGTACCGCAGGACGTCGACATCGACGCGATGCGGGCCCGCTACGCCCAGGAGCGGGAGAAGCGCCTGCGCAAGGACGGCGGCGCGCAGTACCTCGAACTCGACGGTGACCTGGCCGACCTCTACGAGGTGGACCCGTACACGCCGGTGGCCGACCGCGACCCGATCCACGATGACATCGAGGTGGTCGTCCTCGGCGGCGGATTCGCCGGATTGTTGTCGGGCGCCTACCTGAAAAAGGCCGGCGTGCAAGATGTTCGGATCATCGACATGGCCGGGGACTTCGGCGGAGTGTGGTACTGGAACCGCTTCCCGGGCATCCAGTGCGACAACGACGCCTACTGCTACATCCCGATGCTCGAGGAACTCGGCTTCGTGCCGAGCAAGAAGTTCGCCGACGGCGCCGAGATCTTCGCGCACTGCCAGGCCATGGGCAAGCACTTCGACCTCTACGACGGCGCGATCTTCTCGACGCAGGTCGAGATCATGCGCTGGGACGAGGACAGCAAGCGCTGGCGGCTGATCACCAACCGCGGCGACGACATTCGCGCGCGGTTCGTGGTGATGGCGCAGGGCTCGTACAACAAGCCAAAGCTGCCCGGCATCCCCGGTATCAAGGAGTATCTGGACGCCGGCGGCCACGCGTTCCATTCCGCGCGCTGGGACTACGACTACACCGGCGGCGACTCGACAGGCGGCCTGCACAAGCTGGCCGACAAGCGGGTCGCGCTCGTCGGCACGGGCGCCACCGGCGTACAGCTGGTTCCGCATCTCGGCCGGGATGCCAAACAGCTGTTCGTGTTCCAGCGCACCCCGTCGTCGGTGGACATGCGCGCCAACACGCCCACCGACCCGGCCTGGGCGGCGGCCCTGCGGCCCGGTTGGCAGGAGGAGCGCAAGCGCAACTTCCACAACTGGTCACCGTTTGTCGGGGTGGTTTTCGGCGAACCGGATCTGGTGTGCGACTTCTGGACCGAATTGGGCCGCAACATGACCGCCCGGATCGCCGCCAGCCCGGATCCCGCCTCGCTGGGAGTCGAGGAGATCATGGCGATACGGGAGGAGGAGGACTACAAGATCATGGAGCGGCTGCGGCGCCGCGTGGCCGCACTGGTCGACGACCCCGACACCGCCGAGGCGCTCAAGCCGTACTACCGCTTCATGTGCAAGCGGCCGTGTTCGAGCGAGACGTACCTGCCTGCGTTCAACCTGCCCAACGTGACGCTGGTGGACGTGTCGGAATCCAAGGGCGTGGAACGCCTGACGGAGAAGGGCATTGTCGCCAACGGCGTTGAGTACGAGGTCGATTGCGTCGTATTCGCCAGCGGGTTCGAGATCTCCACGGAGATCAGTCGCCGCTTCGCGGTCGACGTCATCGAGGGCCGAGACGGGCTGTCGCTGTTCGACTACTGGCACGACAGGTACCAGACGCTGCACGGCATGACCACCCGCGGATTCCCCAACCAGTTCTTCACCGGCTTCATCCAGGGCGGCGTCTCGGCCAACACCACCGCGATGTTCGAGCAGCAGGCCGAGCACATCGCCTACATCATCGCCGAGGCGCAGAAACGCGGCGCGACCACCGTCGAACCCAGCCGGGAGGGCCAGGACGGCTGGGTCAGGACGGTCGCCGAACTCGCGATCGACAACTCGGCATTCGAGATGTCCTGCACCCCTGGCTATTACAACAACGAGGGGCAGGGTGGCGCCAAAGACAACGGTGCGTTCCTCGGCGACTTCTACTCGCCGGGCTTCTACGCTTTCGGTGACCTGCTCGCCGAGTGGCGCGCCAGGGGCGACCTGGAAGGTCTGGTCTTGGACGCATGACGGTCGCAAGGTTTGACGACCGCGTCGCCGTGGTGACCGGAGCCGGCCGCGGGCTCGGCCGCTCCTACGCCATGCTCTTGGCCTCGCGCGGGGCCAAGGTGGTGGTCAACGACGCCGGCGGCAACCTTCACGGTGACGGGGCCGACGACGGGCCGGCCGAGCAGGTGGTCGCCGAGATCACCGCGGCCGGGGGAGAGGCGGTCGCATGCAGCGCCTCGGTGGCCACCCGCGAAGGCGGGCAGGAAATCATCCAGACGGCGGTCGACTACTTCGGCGGCATCGACATCCTGATTCACAACGCCGGCAACGTCCGCCGCGGCTCGCTCAAGGAGATGAGCTACGAGGATTTCGACGCCGTGCTCGATGTGCATCTGCGTGGCGCCTTCCACGTGGTGCGGCCGGCCTTTCCGCTGATGTGCGAGGCGGGCTATGGGCGCATCGTGCTGACGTCGTCGATCGGCGGCCTGTACGGAAACCACAACGTGGCCAACTACGCGGCCGCCAAGGCGGGCGTGATCGGCTTGTCCAATGTCGTCGCGCTCGAAGGCGCCGCTGAGGGCGTGCGATGCAACGCGATCGTGCCGGCCGCGGTGACGCGGATGGCCGAAGGCATCGATACCTCGGCCTACCCGCCGATGGGCGCGGAGCTCGTCGCGCCGGTCGTGGGCTGGCTCGCGCACGAAACCTGTTCGGTGACCGGCGAATTGTTCATCGCGCTGGCGGGTCGCGTGGCGCGGGCGGTCATCGTGGAGAGCCCGGGGGTGAGCCGGCCGTCGTGGACCATCGAGGAGGTCGGCAGCCACCTGGATGCGATTCGGTACGTCGAGGCGCCGCTCATCTTTCCGGTCGTCCCGGACGGACACAACGAGCACATCCGCTACAGCTTCGAACTGGCTCACCGCTCAACCGATCAAGGAGCGCTCAATGGCTAGCTCGACGGGCCCGATGGCCGGTGTGCGCGTGATCGACCTCACCGCGATGGTGATGGGCCCGTACTGCACGCAGATCATGGCCGACATGGGCGCCGACGTGATCAAAGTCGAACCGCCGCAGGGGGATAACACCCGCTACATCTCGGTGGGACCGGCGCCCGGAATGAGCGGGGTGTTCGTCAACGTCAACCGCGGCAAGCGCAGCATCGTGCTTGACCTGCAGACCGATGCCGGAACGCGCGCGCTGCGCGCCCTCATCGAGACCGCCGACGTGTTCATCCACTCGATGCGCGCCAAGGCGATCGCCAAGCTCGGCTTCGGCTACGACGACGTCGCCGCGATCAATCCCGCTGTCGTCTACACCAATTGCTACGGATACGGGCGACGCGGGCCCGACCACGACCGTCCCGCCTACGACGACACGATCCAGGCCGAATGCGGCCTGCCGGCGGTGCAACAGCAACTGACCGGCGAGGCGGACTATGTCGGAACCATCATGGCCGACAAGATCGCCGGGCTGACGGCGCTGTACGCGACGACGATGGCGCTGTTCCACCGCGAGCGCACCGGACAGGGGCAAGAAGTCGAGGTTGCCATGTTCGAGACCATGGCCTCGTTCATGCTCGTCGAACACGCCAACGGTGCCCTGTTCGACCCCCCGCTGGGGCCGGCGGTGTATCCGCGCACCGTGGCGCCCAACCGCCGGCCGTACCGCACCAGCGACGGCTACATCGCCGCGCTGATCTACAACGACAAGCACTGGAACGCCTTCATGAAAGCCGTTCAGCCGCCGTGGGCCAGCGATCTGTATTCGACCCTGGAGCAGCGAGCCCGTGAGATCGATACCGTCTACGGGCTGGTCGCCGAGACCATGAAGGAGCGGACTACCGCCGAGTGGCTGCAGCTGCTGCGCGAACTCGAGATTCCGGCCGCGCCGCTGAACACGCCCGGTGCGCTATTCGACGACCCGCATCTCAACGCCGTCGGCATGTTCGAGACGGTGGACAGCCCGCACGGGCCGGTGCGCTTCCCCGGCGTACCCACCTGGTTCTCCCAGACACCGGGCCGCGTCGCCGGGCCCGCGCCCGAGCTCGGCGCCCATACCGCGGAGATCCTCGACCAGCTGGGTCTCGCCGTCGATGCGAACCCGGGATAACGCTTACCCAACGAAATACCTTGTGAATGAAGGAGTTTCCCACAATGGCCGTCCCAGTCTACAAACGCATCCTCGACCTGTTCGAGGCCGAGGGCGTGAATACGATCTTCGGTATCCCCGACCCGAACTTCGTGCACATGTTCGCCGAGGCCGACGCCCGTGGATGGTCCGTGGTCGCGCCGCACCACGAGCTGAGCGCCGGGTTCATGGCAGAGGCGGCGTCGCGCATGACGGGCAAGCCCGGCCTGTGCATCGGCACCCTCGGCCCGGGCATGGCCAACATCGCCGGAGCGATCCAGTGCGCGCTGGTGGAGAACTCGCCGGTGATCTTCCTCGGCGGGCAGCGGGCCCGGGTCACCGAGCGTCGGGTCCGGCGCGGACGAATCCAATTCGTGCAGCAGGAACCGCTTTTCGCCGCTTCGGTCAAGTACAGCAGCTCGATCGAGTACGCCGACCAGACCGACGAGATCATCCACGAGGCCATCCGCAGGTCGATGTCCGGCACCCCGGGCCCGTCCTACGTTGAATTCCCGTCGCACGTCATCCTTGAGGAACTCGACGTCGCCGAAGCGCCGAGCCCGTCGGCCTACCGGCTGGTCAACCAGGGCGCCGGCACCCGCGAGGTGGCCGAGGCGGTGAAGCTGATCCGCGAGGCCAAGAGCCCGGTGCTGTTGGTCGGCCACGGCGTGCACACGTCCCGGACCCAACAGGAGGTCAAAGAACTGGCCGAGTTGATGGCCTGCCCGGTGATCCAGACCTCCGGCGGCACGTCCTACATCCCGGGTCTGCAGGACCGGACCTTCCCGTACCTGTTCTCCCCGGCCGCCAACGAGGCGGTCGAGGAATCCGACCTGTGCGTCGCGCTGGGTACCGAACTCGGTGAGCCGATGCACTACGGCCGCACCCAGCATTGGGCCGGCAACGACGCGAGCCGCAAATGGGTGCTCGTGGAGCAGGACCCGACCGCGATCGGGGTGAACCGCCCGGTCGACGTCGCACTGGTCGGCGATCTGCGCGGTGTGGTGCCACAGCTGGTCTCCGCGCTCAAAGACTCTCCGCGCCAACCCGCGCCCGCGCTGCAGGCCCTGATCGACAAGGACGCGAAAGAGCTTGCGGACATGGCGGAATCAGCACCGTCTGGACGCTCGCCGATCCACCCGGCGCGCTACGTCGTCGAGGCCACCAATGCGTTCAACGAGCTCGAGGACGGCATCATGGTGCGCGACGGCGGCGCGACCGTGATCTTCCAGTGGACCTACTCGCAGTCCAAGCCGCGCGACGTCATCTGGAACCAGAACTTCGGCCACCTCGGCACCGGCCTGCCGTACGCGGTCGGAGCCTCGGTCGCCGAGGGCGGCAAGCGCCCGGTGATGCTGCTGACCAGCGACTCGGCGTTCCTGTTTCACATCGCCGAGTTGGAAACCGCTGCCCGGCAGAACCTTCCGCTGGTGTGCGTGGTGGGCGTCGACCACCAGTGGGGCCTCGAGGTGGGCGTGTACAAGCGCACGTTCTCCCAGCCGTCGCCGCAGCCGGGCGTGCACTGGAGCAAGGACGTCCGCCTCGACAAGGTGGCCGAGGGCTTCGGTTGCCATGGTGAGTACGTCGAGAAAGAAGAGGAGATCGGCCCGGCGATCGCTCGCGCCTACGCCAGTGGCAAAGTCGGTGTGGTGCACGTGTGCATCGACCCCAAGGCCAACTCCGAGGAGATGCCCAAGTACGACCGATTCCGGACCTGGTACGCCGAAGGCACTCAGTAAGCCCACATCGCTAAGAAAGGGATCGATGTCATGCGCGAATACTTGAAGTTTTACATCGACGGAAAATGGGTCGACCCGGTGCGGCCCAACACTTTCGACGTGGAAAACCCGGCGACCGAGCAGGTTTCCGGGAAGATCTCGCTGGGTTCGGCGGCCGACGTCGACGTGGCGGTGCAGGCCGCCCGGCGGGCCTTCGCCGGCTGGTCATTGAGCACCCGCGAACAGCGCCTGGACCTGCTGCAGGCCATCCTCGCGGAATACCAGAAGCGGGCGGGCGACATCGCCGCGGCGATCACCGAGGAGATCGGCGCGCCGCCCTCGCTGGCCGCGGGGCCGCAGGTCTTCCTGGGGATCGGCCACCTGACGACGGCCATCGACGCGCTGAAGAACTTTCCGTTTGAAGAGCAGCGCGGGGAGACGCTGATCGCCAAGGAGCCCATCGGCGTCTGCGGTTTGATCACGCCATGGAACTGGCCGATCAACCAGGTCGCGGTCAAGGTCTACCCGGCGCTGGCAACCGGCTGCACGGTCGTCTTGAAACCGTCTGAGGTGGCGCCGTATTCGCCCTACCTCTTCGCCGAGGTCCTCGACGCCGCCGGCGTGCCGGCGGGCGTGTTCAACCTGGTCAACGGCGACGGCGCGGGCGTGGGCGCGGCCTTGGCGGCCCACTCCGACATCGACATGGTGTCGTTCACCGGCTCCACGCGCGCCGGCATCGAGGTGGCCAAGAACGCCGCCGCGACGGTCAAGCGCGTGACCCAGGAGCTCGGCGGCAAGAGCCCCAACATCGTTCTGGACGACAGTGCTTTCGCCGAAAGCGTCAGCGCCGGCGTGGCCAACATGATGCCCAACTCGGGGCAGAGCTGTAACGCGCCGTCGCGCATGCTGGTGCCGAATTCCCGGATGGACGAGGCGATTACCCTCGCGCGTGCGGTGGCCGAGCAAGTACAGGTGGGTAACCCCGACGATGCCAGGGCGATCGGCCCGGTGGCGTCGAGGGCCCAGTTCGAGAAGGTGCAGCGCCTGATCCAGCAGGGCATCGACGAGGGCGCGACCGTGGCGGCGGGAGGCCCGGGCCGCCCGGACGGGTTGGACCAGGGTTACTACGTCAAGCCGACCGTCTTCGCGAATGTCACCAACGACATGACGATCGCGCGCGAGGAGATCTTCGGGCCGGTGCTGTGCATTCTCGGCTACGACGACCTGGACCAGGCCGTCGAGATCGCCAACGACACCGAATACGGCCTCGCCGGCTACGTTTCGGGCGCCGACCTGGACAAGGCTCGTGAGGTGGCCCGCAAGATCCGTGCGGGATGGGTGACCATAAATCACGCCTTCGACATGAACGCGCCATTCGGCGGCTACAAGCGCAGCGGCAACGGCCGCGAGTGGAGCGCCTTCGCCTTCGAGGAGTACCTGGAAGTCAAGAGCACCCTGGGCTACGCGCCTGACAAGGCCTGACGCGCCGGACCGAAATCCGAACGCAGCGCGGCGAAAAACACCTCGCGTGTCCTCCACCTGATCGTGCGCGCCCGCCTCTAGGCTGGCTTGCTGAACTCAACAGGAGGGGCAGCGACGTATCGGCATCAACCATGGCGCCGGGCGAGATGGTAGTTACGGCGCGCTGACAGCAAGCACCGAGCCGGGCGGGTCTCACCCCGCACCGGCTCGTCGTACTCGGCCCCGATGGGTCGCCCCCATCCGCCGCGTCGGCCGGCTGGCGATCTGGGACCGGCCGGAGCGGGCCAGTGGGATCCCGGCACTCGACGGACTGCGCGCGATCGCGGTTGCGCTGGTGCTGATCGGGCACGGCGGCATCCCCGGCGTCAGCGGCGGATTCATCGGCGTCGACATCTTTTTCGTCCTCAGTGGATTCTTGATCACCTCGCTGCTGCTGGACGAGCTGGGCCGCACCGGCCGTATCGAGCTGACCGGTTTCTGGATCCGCCGCGCCCGGCGACTGCTGCCCGCGCTGGTGCTGATGGTGCTCACCGTGGCCGCGGCCCGCCAACTGCTGCCCGACCGGTCGCTGACCGGGTTGCGGGATGACGCCATCGCGGCCTTCGTGTGGATGGCGAACTGGCGGTTCGTCGCCCAGAAGACCGACTACTTCACCCAGGGTGCGCCGCCCTCGCCGCTACAGCACACCTGGTCACTCGGGGTGGAGGAGCAGTACTACTTCGTCTGGCCGGTGCTGCTCATCGCGGTCACCCTGCTTCTCGCCGCCCGCGCCAGGCGCCGCTCGACCCGGGCCACCGTCGGCGGTGTGCGGTTCGCCACGTTCCTGATCGCCATCGTGGGGGCACTGGCCTCGGCTGCGCTCGCCATCGTCATGACGTCGGATGGCACCCGCGATCGGATCTACTTCGGCACCGACACCCGCGCGCAGGCGTTGCTGGTGGGCGCCGCGTCGGCCGCCCTCCTGGTTCGGGACTGGCCGTCGATGAACCGCGGCTGGTGCATGATCCGCACCCGATGGGGGCGCCGGGTCGCCCGCGTCCTGCCGCTGCTCGGGTTGGCGGGTCTGGCGGCGGCGACGCACTACGCCACCGGCGCCAGCGGCGAATTCCGGCACGGCCTGCTGATCGGGGTCGCGATTGCGGCGGTGATCGTGATCGCGCCCGTCGCGCTGGAGCAGCGCGGCCTCGTCGCCCGGGTGCTCGCGTTGCGCCCGCTGGTGTGGCTGGGAACCATCTCCTACGGGGTTTACCTGTGGCATTGGCCAATCTTCCTGGCGCTCAACGGCGAACGCACCGGATGGTCCGGGCTGCCGTTGTTCGCCGCGCGGTGCGGCGCCACGCTGGTACTGGCCGCGGCATCGTATTGGCTGCTCGAACAACCCATCCGGCGCTGGCGCCCGGCGCGGGTACCGCTGCTGCCGCTGGCGGCGGCGACCGTCGCCAGCGCCGCCGCGGTGACGCTGCTGGTGGTCCCGGTTGGCACCGGGCCCGGTCTGCGCGAGGTCGGCCTACCGCCGGGCGTCTCGGCGGTCGCGGCGATCTCGCCGTCGCCGCCCGGCGCCGGCCGGCCCCGAGATGCGAACCGGCCGTTCACCGTTTCGGTGTTCGGTGATTCGATCGGGTGGACCTGGATGCACTACCTGCCCCCGACGCCGGGGTTCACGTTCCTCGACCACACCGTCATCGGATGCAGCCTGGTGCGCGGCACGCCGTATCGCTACATCGGTCAGACTCTCGAGCAACGATCCGAATGCGACGGCTGGCCGATTCGCTGGTCGAGGCAGGTCAGCCAGGATCAGCCTGACGTCGCGCTGCTGGTCATCGGCCGCTGGGAAACGGTGGACCGGGTCAACGAGGGCCAGTGGACCCACATCGGCGACCCGACGTTCGACGCCTACCTCAACGGCGAGCTCGAACGGGCGCTGACCATCGTGGGTGCCACCGGTGTCCACGTGGTGGTCGCCACAGTCCCCTACAGCCGGGGCGGTGAAAAGCCGGACGGCCGGCTGTATCCGGAGGACCAGCCGGACCGCGTCAACCTGTGGAACACCATGTTGCGCAAGACCGTCAGCCACCACCCGAACGTCGCGATCCTCGACCTGAACAAGAAGCTGTGCCCCGACGGTGTCTACACCGCCAAGGTGGACGGCATCAAGGTGCGCAGCGACGGCGTCCACCTCACCCCCGAAGGGGTGAAGTGGCTGACGCCGTGGCTCGAGGAATCGCTGAGGTAGTCCTAACCGCTTGTGCGGCAGCTGATTTCCATGCTGTCGCTGTCGCGAACCTGGAAGTTGAAGCTCACGTAGCCGTTATCGGGGTTGCGCACCCGGTCCAGATAGGGCGCCATGTCGGCCGAGCTGGCGTTGTCGGCGATGACCAGCACACCGGGTGACAGGCGCGGTTCCAGTAGTTCGAGCACGGGTAGGTACAGGTCCTTCCAGCCGTCGAGCAAGACGAAATCGACCGGCCCCGCCAGGTCCGCCAGGGTGGACAGCGCGTCGCCTTCGAGGATGGTGATGAGATCGTCCAGGCCGGTCTCGGCGAAAGTCTGCTTGGCCGCGGCGATCTTGGTATCGCTGAGTTCTGTGGTCACCACCCGGCCGGTGCCGTTGTCGCGCACCGCGGCGGCCAGGTGTACGGCGGAAATGCCGAAAGACATCCCGAATTCGACGATGGTCGCCGGGCGGGTGGCGCGTACCAGTGAATACAGCAGCCGGCCGGCTTCCGGTGTCACCGGGATGTAGAACTCGCTCATCGCCTCGGCCCGCTCCTGTGCGGTCATCGGGCGATCGAATGTGCCGCGCCGCTCGCGCAACAGCGACATCTGGCTTTTCGACTCGGCGTACATGCGATCGAGCGTCGAAGCGACCCGGGCATCCTGCAACGTTGTGGTCATGGCCTCGAGCCTAGGCGCGCAGCCTGGGCGGGCGCTGGGAGAGCCGCGCCGGGCGTCAGGGATCCGTTAAGCGTTGGACGCGCGTTTGACGGGCCCGCGACCGCGGTGTCACTATGTACCCTGCAAGCACCTCGGTAGGTGAGGCGTCTGCATGGATACAGGCCACTGACCCCGAACGTCGAGAGACGCCCCGGGTCAGGACAGCTCTTCCCGGACCCAAGGGTTGAGCCCAAGTGGCTTCTGGAATGTTCCGGATACGCCGTGCAGTGCCGAAGCTCCGACGAGAGGGGTGCGACCCGCGGCAGGTGTCGCGGGTCATTCCTGCCTCTTTCGTTCAGGTGAATGTGGTGACACCCGCGTGTGTCTTGGCCGTGAGGAGGTGAGGGCGAGATGAGTCCCGGCGATAGTCCGTATCCGTATTCCGTTTTGCCCCGATCCGGTTCCGGCATTTCTTTCACCGCCTGACCTCTCCTGGTGCTGCGCGGCTGAGACGCCGTGCCGATGCCGATCGGGCCTCCGTCAGGAGAAGAAGATCATGGCTTTTGTTATCACGCACCGTTTTTCCACCGCCTCCCGGATGCGCGGACGCTCGATGCTGCGCGCAGGTCGGTTGTTGGCCAACAGGTTTCACCTGCAGGCCGGCCTGACTCCGCAGGAGCGGGCCAACCTGTACGTGTCGAGGATGCCGATCGCGATGGTCACCGCACCGCTGGGTGGCCACGCCTCGGGTTCCGGCAGCGACCGCCGCTGAACCACTGCCTCGGCGACGGGCGTCACAGCGCCGCCCGTCGCCGCAGGCGCGTTGAGTGCCGCAACCACGACTGCCTCACCGCGGAGTGAGAACGGTTCGAGATAGCGAGGATTCGATGACTTCGATCGACACCGGCGGCGGCCGCCGCGACCCGGGGTTCACCGCTGCCGCGCCGGAAGACGCACGCCCCGAGGCGCAAAGCCCGACGGTGCTGGATTCCGCGCACGTCGGCGACATCGTCGGCGCTTTCGGGCGGATCCGGCGCGACGGGGAGGGGTACGGGGCATTCAGCGGCCGTTGGCGCCGCCTGCGCACACTGGCCGTCATCACCGGACCCGGTCTGATCGTCATGGTGGGCGACAATGACGCCGGCGGCGTCGCGACTTACGCGCAGGCCGGCCAGAACTACGGCATGGGGCTGCTGTGGACGCTGGCACTGCTGATCCCGGTGCTTTACGTGAATCAGGAGATGGTGCTGCGGCTTGGTGCGGTGGCCCGGGTTGGGCACGCGCGCTTGATATTCGAGCGGTTCGGCAAGTTCTGGGGCGCCTTCAGCGTCGGTGATCTGTTGGTGCTGAACGCGTTGACGATTGTGACCGAATTCATCGGCGTCTCACTGGCTCTCGGGTACCTGGGCTGCCCGAGAATCGTCGCCGTCCCGGCCGCGGCGGTGCTGCTGTTCGCGGTGGTGGCCGGCGGGTCGTTCCGCCGCTGGGAGCGGTTGATGTTCCTGCTGATTGCGGTGAACGTGCTGATCTTCCCGATGGTGTGGCTGGTCCATCCGACCCCGAAAGCGACGGTGGCGGGCCTGATCCCGCAGTTCCCCGGTGGCCTCAACTCGACGGTGCTGCTCCTGGTGGTCGCGATCGTGGGCACCACGGTCGCGCCGTGGCAGCTGTTCTTCCAGCAGTCCAACGTGGTGGACAAGCGCATTACCGCCCGCTGGATCCCCTACGGCCGAGCGGATTTGGCCATCGGAATCGTCGTGGTCATGGTCGGCGCCACGGCGTTGATGTCTGTGGCGGCGTTCGGGTTGACCGGCACCGCCGACGTGGGTCACTTCACCGATGCGGGCGCTGTCGCCGCGGGATTGTCGAAGCATTCGGGCGGCACGCTGGGCGTGCTGTTCGCGATCATCCTGCTGGACGCGTCGCTGATCGGCGCCAACGCCGTCGGCCTGGCGACCACCTACGCGGTCGGCGATGCCATGGGCAAGCGGCACTCGTTGCACTGGAAGATCAGCGAGGCCCCGCTGTTCTACGGTGGCTACGCGATACTGCTGGGGGTTTCGGCGGCGGTCTCCTTCAGCCCCGACCACATCCTGGGCCTGGTGACGCAGGGCGTGCAGGCGCTCGCCGGTGTCCTGCTTCCCTCGGCCACCGTCTTTCTGGTGCTGCTGTGCAACGACCGGGCGGTGCTGGGCCCGTGGGTGAACACGGTGCGGCAGAACATCATTGCGTGGACCATCGTGTGGTGTCTGGTGCTGCTGTCGCTGGCTTTGACGGCCGCGACCTTCTTCCCGGACCTGTCCACCGCCACGCTCGAGCAGGGCCTCGCCGGCGGAGCGGTGCTGGGCGTCATCGGCGGCGCTCTGATGATCGTCGTCGGCCGGCGGCACCGCAACCTGACCGATGCCGAAGCCATCGTGCGCACGCTCGGCGGCGGCCTGGACCCGGAGGAGGTCGACGAACTCGACGAGGCTTCGTCGCTGACGCGTGCCGAGCGGCGGGCCGTACGTCGCCAGGACCGGGCCGGCTGGCAGACGCCGAACCTCGCGCTGCTCGATCGGCCGACGATGTCACCGATGCGCCGGGCGGGGCTGTTCACCCTGCGGGGCTACCTGGTGGTGGCCGTCGCCTTCGTCATCATAAAAATCGTACAGGCCGGTGTGGTCGGGCCGGCCGCCTCACTGTGAGTTAGTGGGCAGCAGAACGATTTTCCCGTGGGTGTGCCGCTGCTCCAGCTCGGCATACGCGTCGGCCACCCGGTCCAGTGGATAGGTTGAGGCGATGTCGAACTCGATGGCGCCGGAGACGATCAGGTCGGCCATCTCGGCGAGCACCTCGGGCGTCGAGGCCTCCATGCTGCCCTCGGTTTTGGCACCCACTTCCGCCGCCTTCTGGAACGAGATGATGGTGTCGATCCGTTCGGGTGCCACGCCGAGATCGACGGCGAGCTGGACGTAGTCCGGGCCGAACAGATCGATGAATGCGTCGATGCCATCCGGCGCCGCCTCGCGCAGCCGCTCGGCCAGCCCGTCACCGTAGGCGATCGGACTGACGCCATGTGCGTGCAGCCAGTCGGCGTTGCCGGGCCCGGCGATGCCGAGCACCCGCGCCTCGCGCAGCACCAGGAGCTGCACGACCAGGCTGCCCACCCCGCCCGCGGCGGCCGACACGGCGATCGTCTCACCCGGTTGGGGAGCGACCGCGCGAACGGCCGCGTAGGCGGTCACCCCGACCACATACAGCGAACCTGCTGCCTCCCAACTGAGTTGGGCCGGTTTGTGGATCAACTGGTTCACCGGAACCGCGGTGTGGGTGGCGTGGCTGGACCGTCGCAGGCTGAACCCCAGGACTTCGTCGCCGACGGAAAACTGGGTGACGCCGGGTCCCACGGCGGTGACGACGCCGGCCAGATCGCTGCCCTGGCCGGAGGGAAAGGTGGCCGGGAACATCTCGTGCATCGCCCCGACCCGGATGCCGGCCTCGCCGGGGTTTATGCCGGCGGCTCGAACCTCGACGACGACTTCGTTGGGCCCGGGGGAGGGCATCTCGATGTCGGCGACGTACAACACCTCGCGCCCCCCGTAACGGTCGAACCGCACTGCGCGCGCCGCTGCAGCCGTCATGCCGATCTCCTTCCGCGCGAGGATGCTCTTACCCACGCCAGCATAGGCACCCGAAGTGCTACCCAGCAGACGTCGAGTGGGCTTATGTTCGTAGCAACGCCTGGTTCATAACAGCATTCCGCCGGCGGCGTCGGGAGCCGCGGGGAAAGCCGGATACCGATGACACGTGGAAGGAACATGCGTGCAAGTTGATCGGATCGGCATCGCCGCCTGGGCCGTTGCCGTCGTCGTGGCCGCCGCCGCGAGCGCTGGATGTGGCGGCGCCGACAAGGCCGCGCCCCCGTCGGCCTCGAGCACCGCCGTCACTTCGACCAGTACGAGCGTGGTCACCGGGCCGCCCTCGGGCCAACCGTCGGATTACGGCTTCCTGCTGATCAAGCCGAACGACGTGGGCGGCGGTCTCACCGCGCCACAGTCGCCCATGCTCAACCCCAACAACGCGCCGGGGGTTGCCCAGCTGTTCGCCAACGCCGACAGCAGCCGGCGGCTGTGGGACACCATTACGGTCGCCGCGGATCCCTCGGCGGCCGCCGCCGAATTGGCTTCCACCCAAGGCAGTTACAACGGCAAGGTGACCGGCAGTTGGCAACCGCTCGCCGTCGGCGCCCACGGGGTGACGATCTCGGGCCCCTCGCCGGACAACTCCCAGGCGATGGCGGTCTTGGTCTTCACCGAAGGCAAGGCGTTGGTCACCCTGGAGTTCGACAGCGCGCCGACGGACCCGACCGATCCGGCCGTCGCCCTCGATATCGCCCGCAAGCAGGATGGCGCGGTCAAGGCCGGGCTGCCCGGCTAGCTCGGTAGCGGTTACACCAACCCCAGCAAGCCCAGATCAGCGACGTACTTGTCGATCAACGCCGCCGACAGATGCGGAATGTCTTCGGCCGCGCCGATTTTCGCCGCCCGCACGGCGTTGCGGAACACGTCGGTGGGGGCCGGGGCACCGCGCAGCGGGGTCTCCGGTTTCCGGTAGGCGTCCAGCAACGGCAGCACCGAATGCTGGCGCTGCTTGTCGGGCAAGGCACGGAGGGCGGTCGTGAACCGGCCCAGCCACTCGTCGTAGTCCTCGATGCGCCGGATGTCGTGCCCGGCGGCGATCAACCAGTCGACGAACACATCCAGCGAGATGCCGTCGTCGTGCGGGTTCATCACGTCGAAGGACCGGTAGGTGCCGAATTCCTCGGCGGCCGAGGCGATCTGTTCGCCGAGCGTGGTCACCGCTTCGGCCACGAAGTCGGCGGGCAGCCCGTCGTAGTGGGCGACCGCACGGTTTCCCCGCGGATCGGTCTGGTAGAAGGAGGCCGGCGCGATACCGGTGGTCAGCAAGCTGAATAGCAAGCGGGTGAACGCATCCGGAACATTGAGCTGTCCGGCATACCGGCTGTGCGCCAGGATCATGTCGGACCGGAAGACCGCGACCGGCACGCCGCACAGGTCGTGTGCCTCGCGCAGCAGCACCTCGCCGGCCCACTTGCTGTTCGCGTACCCGTTCGCATAACTGTCATCGACCGGCCTCAGCGCGCTGACGGTGCGGATGTCACCGTCCTCGGCGAACGCGGCCGGATCGACCGACAGGGCCACCGCGACGGTCGACATGTACGTGACGGGCTTGATCCGTGTCGTGATCGCCAGGCGAATCAACTCGGCGGTGCCCACCACGTTGGGGCCGAAGAGTTGGTCGTAGGGCAACACGTGGTTGACCAGTGCGGCCGGATGCACGATCAGATCCACACTCCGCGCGAGGCGCTCCCAGGTGCCTTGCTCCAGGCCAAGATTCGGCTCACCGATGTCGCCGACAATGATCTCGAGGTGATCGGCGGCCAGCGTGCGAAAGCGCTCCAGCAACTGTGGATCGCCGCTGTCGAAGACGGTCTCGAGGCGTTTGGTGGCGGCCGCCGAATCCGCGGCCCGGATGATGGAGATGAGTTTTCCGCCGGTCTCGGCGAGCCGTTCGAGCCACTCCAGGACCAGGAAGCGTCCGAGGTAGCCGTTGGCACCGGTGAGCAGGACGGTGTGCGGCGTGCCGGTCGCGCGCGGCAGCGCCGGGGCCTCGGCCAGCGTGGCCGCGTCGATGAACTTGTCCAACGTGAGGTCTGCGGCGCGGACCTGCGTCGCGCCCCGCCCGTGCGCGGTTGCGAAGGTCGGCCGTCGCGACCCCGATTCGCGTTCGGATTCAACGTATTCCGCGAGCTGGCTCAGGTCGGTCGCCGGGCCGGTGATCATTCCGACGGGCACCTCGACATCGAAGATGTCACGCAGCAGGTTGGAGAACGTCAACGCCGACAGGGAGTCGCCACCGAGCTCGATGAACAGCGCGTGGGGGGCCGGTGGCCCGCCGGCCAGGCCGAGCAGCGCCTCGGCGGCGCGGCTGAGGGTGAAGATCACCGGATGGTCGGCCGCGCCTTCGCGCAAGGCGCGCAATTCGGTCACCCGATTTTCGGCCAACTCCGCGTACAGCTGTTCGAGCCGGGCGCCGTAGTGCTCTTTGAGCTTGGGCCGCAACAGCTTTCCTACCCCGGAGAGCAGACCGTTGTCCTCGCTGAACGGCTCTGTCTCGACCACGAAGTCCACGGGTACCTCGTAGGACTGCAGCTCGGCGAGTTTGGCCGACTGGCGCAGGGATTCGCCCAGGGCGGCCTTCAGGCCGTCGGCATCGCCGGCGAACCTCTCCGCCGCGTCGTCGGTCGGGACGACCACGGCCAGCAGATAGGGCCGCTCGCTGTTGCCGTAGACGAAGATCTGGCGTACCAGGGCCGCGCTGGAGAACACCGCTTCCAGGCGCGCCACCGCGACGAACTCGCCCTGGGCCAGCTTCAGCACGTTGTTGCGGCGGTCGACGTAGGCGAGCCGGCCCGGCTCCAACTCGGCCATCACGTCACCGGTGCGGTAGTAGCCCTCGGGATCGAAGGCGTTGGCGGTGACATCGGGCCGTTTGAAGTACCCGGGCGTGGCGGTCAGCGACTTCACCAGCAATTCGCCTCGCGGATAAGGCTTGTCGGTGAGGAAGTAGCCCAACTCGGGAACATCGATGAGCTTGTAGTCCAGCACCGGCGGTTGGTTGATCCGGCCGTCCTTGGTCACCATGCCGACCTCGGTCAGCCCGTAGCCATCGAGAACGTGTACACCCAAGCAGGTTTCGATGAAACCACGCATCTCGGCCGCCAGCGGTGCGGTGCCGCAGAAGGCGGTCACGATTCGCCCACCGAGCACCTGCTCGCGCAGCTCGGCCTGGGCTTGTGCTTGCGCCGCGCCGGTGTCGGCGCCCGCGACTTCGAATCGATCGACCGCGCTCTGGTAGCGCTGGTACAGCATCTCCGCGACACGCGGCACCAGCCCCATCTCGGTGGGGCGCACCAGGTTCCAGTCGTCGAACAGGGTGGACAGGTCGCTCTCCGGGACGAAGTAACTGGTTCCACCCGCCTGGAACGCGGTCGACAGCGGTATCCGCCCGCCCAGGTGATTGAGGGGCATGAAATTCACGTTGATCACCGGGGTGTCGGTGAAGTCGGGCATCAGTTCGGTGGTCCACAGCCGGCACAGCATCCGCTCGGTGTACATGGCGCCCTTGGGCAATCCGGTGCTGCCTGAGGTGTACATGATCATGGCCAGCCGCTCGTCGGTGTCGCCGGTGAAGATCGGCTCCGGCGGCAGGGTCCGCCCGCGCTCGATCACCCCGTCGAGGGTCTCGATGGTGACCGTGACGCCGGCGCCCGTCAGCTTCGCCTGCGCGCGTTCGACGGCCTCGCGCTGGTCGTCGACCTCGGGCCGGTAGTCGAAGACCACGACCCGCCGCAACGACGAGCTACCCAGTGCCGCTTCGACGGCGAGGTCGAGATAACCGACACCGGCCGCCAATATCGAGGGCTCGACCTCCTCGACGATCGGCCTCAGCCGCGAGGCCGTCGTGTTGTGCTGCAGCGGAACGGCCACCAGTCCGAGGTAGGCACAGACCAGATCGATGGTGAGGTACTCGGCGCTCGCGAAACCGACGGTGGCGACGACGTCGCCGGGCGCAACGGGATTGGCGGCGTCTTGTCGCCATGCGCCGGCGATGGCGCGGACGTTGGCCCACAAGTCGCGGTAGGTCATGGTGTCGAACCGGGGCAGCAGTTGCGCGCTGGTCCGGCCGGTGGCGGGATCGGTGGTCAACGAGCGGGCCCGCCAGCCCAGTGCGGGCCGATCGGCGTAGCCCTCGGCGAAGATTTCCAGGATCTGCGGCAGCCGGAGGCCGGGTTCGCGTGCAGCGAGCTGCAGGGCGGAATCGGGCTTGGTGCTGCGGAACTCCGCGTCGCGGGCGTCCAGGTCGCGGATGCGGTCGGCTACCTGTTGGCGTGCCGCGCTGATCGGGCCTGTAGAGCTAACTTTCGCGCGCGTCGCGTGGTCGGTCATGGCCCGCCTCTCGTTGACGATCGTTCGTCTACCTGAACGAACCCCCGTGGGCCACGCTTCCGTTCAATGGTTGTGACGGTCGTCACATGACGGATGCGCGGCGCTGAGTTGGCGGGAACGCCGCGGCTACGTTGTTGACGCTCAGGCCACGACCTCAATGGGGTCGCCGACGTTGACCTGGTTGAAGTACCAGGCCGCGTTGTCGGGGCTGAGGTTGATGCAGCCGTGACTGACGTTGGCGTTGCCCTGGGAATCGACCGACCACGGGGCGGAGTGCACGTAGACGCCACTCCAGGTGACGCGAACGGCGTATGAAGCGGTGATCTTGTATCCCTCGGGGGAGCTGAGCGGGATACCGATGGTCCGCGAGTCCATCACCACGGTGCGCTGCTTTTCCAGTGCGGTGAAGCTGCCGATCGGGGTGGGACGGCTGGGCTTGCCCATCGACGCGGGCATGGTGCGCAGCACCTCATCGTTTCTACTGACGGTGAAGGTGTGCTTGGAGATGCTGGCTACGCCGAGGAGCGCATCGCCGGTGTCGAAGCCCGTCGACAGGGCCTGCACGCCGACCGACACGTGCGTGTGGGCGGGCCAGTAGTGGTTCGGCACCCACTGCACGACCGTGCTCTGGACCCACTGGAAGTGTCCGGGTGTACCGCTGGGCGACGTGACATGGATTGACCGTTCGGCCGCGGCCTTATCGGCCACTGGGGCGGTGAACGTCACCACCACCGGGTGGGCCACGCCCACCACGGCGCCGTCAGCGGGCAAAATCGAGGCAACCCCGGGGTTGGGTTGCGGTAGCGGCGCGGCGGCGGTGCTGCGGCCGACCGGCACAACCAGGACCACAGCCGTGATCGCGACCATAACAAATAGATAACGAACACCTCGACGCATAGCGTCCACCCTTCGAGATGGTGCGACCAACACACCGACATTCTACTGCCTACCCACTGATCACTGGTTTCAGCAAACAATGACAGTTCGGTCCGGTCCCCGGGCCGCAATTCGATTATCGATTGGGTTCAACCGCGTCGAGCGCGGGCGGGATGGGTGATGGCGCGCGGGGCCGCAATCCGCGACCGTCGCCCGAACTCGGGCCGCGATTGCGTGAAACCGGCAGGGATGCCGCGGTTTTCGCGGCTGCGATCCGCCGGCCCACCCAATTGTCCGAACGCATGGGGATAGCCGCAAAAGTCGTGGCCCAAACGTTCGGCTTGGCCCGCCCGCCGGCGACGAGTTAGCCTCAGCGGGATCGGCGCCCAACGCCGAGCCCGAACCCGAGGAGTGCGGGTGCTCTTCCGTCAACTGGAGTATTTCGTCGCCGTCGCTTCCGAGCGGCACTTCGCCCGGGCGGCCGAGAAATGCTTTGTCTCCCAACCGGCGCTGTCGGCCGCGATCGCCAAGCTGGAGCGAGAACTGAACGTCACGCTGATCAACCGCGGGCACAGCTTCGAGGGCCTCACGCCCGAAGGCGAGCGGTTGGTGGTGTGGGCCAGGCGGATTCTCGCCGAGCACGACGCGTTCAAGTCCGAAGTGGACGCCGTGCGCTCGGGTATCACCGGAACCCTGCGGCTGGGCACCGTCCCCACCGCGTCGACGACCGCGTCACTGGTGCTCTCGTCGTTCTGTTCGGCGCACCCGCTGGTGAAGGTGCACATCCTGTCCCGGCTGGCGGCCACCGAACTGTACCGGCGCCTGCGCGAGTTCGAGATCGATGCCGCCATCGTGCATGCGGCGCCCGACGAGGTGCACGAGGTGAACCTGGTTCCCCTATACCAGGAGCGCTATGTGCTGTTAGCGCCCGCGGACATGGTGGGATCCGGTGCGGCGACAATGACCTGGGCGGAGGCCGCGCAGCTCCCGCTGGCGTTGCTCACCCCCGACATGCGCGATCGACAGATCATCGACAAAGCGTTCGCCGACCATTCGATAACCGTCCACCCACAGGTCGAAACAGATTCCGTCGCATCGTTATTCGCGCAGGCATCGGCGGGCAACTGGGCATCCATCGTGCCGCACACGTGGCTGTGGACATCGCCGCTGGGGCCGGACATCCGCGCGGTGGAGATGGTCGATCCGGTGCTCAAAGCCGATGTCGCCCTGGCCACCAACTCGGGCGGACCCGGATCGCCGATCGCCCGCGCGCTGGCCGCGTCCGCCGGACGGCTTTCGTTGAACGAGTTTTTCGACGCGCAATTGCTGGGGCTTACCCGCCGGCGCTGACCGCTGCCGGTGGTCGGGTGGCCGCGCTCGCCGGGTTCCGGCTGGACAGGTGCCCGCTCTCCACGCCCGCAGCCGGGTCGAGTTCGCAGTCGATGAGCGACGGCGCCCCGGAGCCGATCGCCTCCCTCAGCGCCGCGCGTAGCTCCGACGGGGTGGTGACGTGATATCCCTTGCCGCCGAACGCCTCCGCGAGCAGCTCGTGGCGCGCCCGGGCGCTCAGCACGGTCGGGGCCGGATCGGATCCCGCTGTCGCCGCGCCGGCCGTCGCCTCGTCGCCACGGTAAACACCGCCGTTGTTGAGGATGACGACGGTCACCGGCAGCCGGTAGCGGCAGATGGTCTCGATCTCCATGCCGCTGAAGCCGAATGCGCTGTCACCCTCGATAGCGACCACTGGCTTGCCGGTCTCGACGGCGGCGCCGATGGCATAGCCCATCCCGATGCCCATCACGCCCCAGGTCCCGGTGTCCAGCCGGTGCCGCGGCAGCTCCATGTCGATGACATTGCGGGCCAGATCGAGTGCGTTGGCTCCTTCGTTGACGACATACACGTCGCGGTTGTCCTGCAGCACAGTGCGAATCGCGCCGAGCGCGTTGTAGAACCGCATCGGGTGCGGATTCTCGGCCAGTTGCTCGCTCATCTTCGCGTCGTTTCGCGCGGTGCGCTCGGTCAGCTCGCCGATCCAGTCCGGCGGCGCCGTGATCGGGCGTGCGGCCACGCCGTCACACAGCGCGGACATCACCGAGCCGATGTCGCCGGCCAGCGGCGCATCGATCCGCTGGTTGCTGTCGAACTCGGACGCGGCGATGTCCACCTGCACGAATTTGGCTTCCGGGCTCCATTGCGGTGACTCCCCATGGCCCAGAAGCCAATTCAGGCGCGCGCCGACCAACAGGACCGCGTCGGCGCGCGCGATCGCCAGCGAGCGGGCGGCCGCGGCGGACTGCGGGTGTGAGTCCGGCAGCAGGCCCTTGGCCATCGACATCGGCAGGAACGGAATGCCGGTGGCCTCGACGAACTTCCGAATCACGTTGTCGGCCTGGGCATACGCCGCACCCTTGCCGAGGACGATCAGCGGCCGCTGCGCTTGGGCCAGCACGCCCAGCGCGCGGTCGATCGCGTCCGGCGCCGGCAACTGCCGGGGTGCGGGATCGGTCACCCGCCAGACCGTGCCCGCCGCGGCGGCGGCGTCCATCGCCTGGCCCAGGATCTCACCCGGGATGTCCAGGTAGACGCCGCCGGGCCGCCCGGAGACCGCGGTGCGAATGGCACGGGCGACGCCGCGCCCGATGTCCTCGATCCGGCCGATCCGATAGGCCGCCTTGGCGAACGGTTTTGCGGCACTGAGCTGATCGATGTCCTGGTAGTCGCCGCGCTGCAGATCCACCAGCGCCCGATCGCTGGAGCCGGAAATCTGGATCATGGGAAAGCAATTCGTCGTGGCGTTCGTCAGCGCGGGCAGGGCATTGAGGAAGCCGGGCCCCGACGTGGTGAGGCAGACGCCGGGGCGCCGGGTGAGGAATCCGGCGGCGGCCGCGGCGTTGCCGGCCGAGGTCTCCTGTCGAAAACCGATGTAGCGGATCCCCGAAGCCTGCGCGACGCGTGCGAGGTCGGTGATCGGGATGCCGACGATGCCGTAGATCGTCTCGACGTCGTTGGCCTTCAGCGCGTCCACCACGAGGTGAATGCCGTCGATCAGGCCCGTCGGGTTCGGAGATGCCGAAGCGGTGGACATGTGGCGACTCCTCGGATTCTGTGCGGTACTGCCTTGGCCATCACTGTGACCCCAGCGCACCCCGGGTGTCCAAGACGAGGGCACTATCCAACGATTTACACGGTCTATCGTGGCAGGTCAGCGCGATGCTACCGCGATTCAATAGTTCGCGTTTATCGATCGTGAGCGAATCGATATTGGACGCACCGAACGGCCGCCCGGCAGGGTGGCATCGGTAGCAGGAGTGGAAGGAGTGCGGCGATGACAACTGACGCGATCACCACCGGCGAGGGGTCCACGGAATCCGCCAGCCCCGGCATCGCCGATCTGGTCGAGGCGGCGGCACGCCGGTCGCCGGAGGCACGGGCCCTGGTCGTCACCGCCGAGCGCATACCGGTCGACTACCGCGCGGTGATCCGGTTGGTCGACGATCTGGCCGCCCAGCTGAAGGCCGGCGGCCTGCTCGCGGGCGACCGGGTCGCGCTGCGTGCCGGCAGCAACGCCGAATTCGTCATCGGGCTGCTGGCCGGGTCGCGTGCGGATCTCGTTGTGGTGCCACTGGATCCGGCCCTTCCCGTCGCCGAGCAACGCTCCCGCAGCGCAGCGGTGGGCGCCCGGGCGGTGCTCGTCGACCAGGCCGCCGAGAGCGACACACCGGATGGCTTGCCGTGGTGGCCGATCGCGGTGACCGTCGGATCTGACGGCGCCGTGGCGGTGAGCCTGGATATCACCGCGGCGCCCGCGCGCGACGTGTCCACGCCGGAGGGGCTGCGCGACGACGACGCCATGATCATGTTCACCGGCGGCACCACCGGTGTGCCCAAGATGGTGCCCTGGACGCGCCACAACGTCGCCCGCTCGGTGGCGGCCATCATCGCCGGCTACGGGCTGGGGCCGCGGGACGCGACGGTGGCGGTGATGCCGCTCTACCACGGGCACGGCCTGCTCGCCGCGCTGCTGGGCACCCTGGTGTCCGGGGGAGCGGTGTTGCTGCCCGCGCGCGGAAAGTTCTCGGCGCACGCGTTCTGGGACGACATCGAGGCCGTCGGGGCCACCTGGTACACCGCCGTCCCGACGATCCATCAGATCTTGCTGGAGCGCGCCCGGACCGAGCAGCTGGGCGGGGCGCACGCGTTACGGTTCATCCGCAGTTGCAGCGCGCCGCTGACCGCGGAGACGGCGCAGGCGCTGCACGACACTTTCTCGGCGCCGGTGGTGTGCGCGTTCGGGATGACCGAGTCGACCCACCAGGTGGCGACGACGGCCATCGGGGGCGCGGGCAGCAGCGAAAATCCCGGCGCCACACCGGGTCTCGTCGGCCGGTCGACCGGACCGCAAATCCGGATCGTCGGGCCCGGCGGCCAGACGCTGCCCGCGGAGACCGTCGGCGAGGTGTGGCTGCACGGCCCGACCGTGGTGCGCGGCTACCTCGGCGACCCGTCCATCACCGCGGCCAACTTCACCCAGGGTTGGCTGCACACCGGCGACCTGGGCACCCTGTCGCCGGCCGGCGACCTCGTGATCCGCGGCCGCATCAAGGAACTCATCAACCGGGGCGGGGAGAAGATCTCGCCGGAGCGCGTGGAGGGCGTCCTGGCCACCCACCCCGACGTGCTCGAGGTGGGCGTGTTCGGCATGCCGGACAAGCTGTACGGCGAGACCGTGGCGGCGGTGATCGTCGCCCGCGGGTCGGCCGCGCCGACGGCCGACGAACTGACGGCGTTCTGCCGTGACCGCCTGGCGCCCTTCGAGGTGCCTGCCGATTTCCAGCAGGCGGGCGAACTGCCGCATACCGCGAAGGGCTCGCTGGATCGCCGCGCGGTGGCCGAGCAGTTCGGCCGCAGGGCCTGACCGGCGGCGGTTCTAGACGGTGGCGTTCAGCCGGGCGGCCGCGGATTCCGGCATGGGTTCGTAGCGGGCGAAGGACCGGGTGAACGAGGCGGCGCCGTGCGCCAGGGAACGGAGGTCGATCGCGTAGCGGGTCAGCTCGACCTGCGGTACCTCGGCCTTGACCACGGTGCGCTCGTTGCCCGCGGTGTCGGAGCCGAGCACCCGGCCGCGCCGGCTGGACAGGTCACCCATCACCGCACCGACGAAGTCGTCCGGCACCAGCACCGAGATCTCATCGATGGGCTCGAGCAGCGCCACCCTGGTCGCCGCGGCGGCCTCGCGCAGCGCCAGCGAGCCCGCCATCTGGAACGCGAAGTCCGAGGAGTCGACGCTGTGCGCCTTGCCGTCGAGCAGGGTGACCCGGATGTCGACCACCGGATAGCCCGCGTGTACGCCCTTCTCCATCTGCGCCCGCACACCCTTCTCCACGCTCGGGATGAACTGCCGCGGCACCGCTCCGCCGACCACCTTGTCGACGAATTCGAAACCGGAGCCTTCCGGCAGCGGCTCCACCTCGATGTCGCACACCGCGTACTGGCCATGCCCGCCGGACTGCTTGACGTGGCGGCCGTGGCCTTTTGCCTTGCCGCCGAACGTTTCTCGCAGCGGGACCCGCAGTTCAACGGTGTCGACCGTGACGCCGTACCGATTGGCCAGCGCGTCGAGCACGACACCGGCGTGCGACTCGCCCATGCACCACAACACGACCTGGTGGGTTTCGGGGTTCTGCTCGATCCGCAGCGTCGGATCCTCGGCGGCCAACCGTCCCAATCCCACCGACAGCTTGTCCTCGTCGGTCTTGGCGTGCGCCGCGATCGCGACCGGCAACAACGGTTCGGGCATGGTCCACGGCTTCAACACCAACGGCTCCGACTTGTCCGAAAGCGTGTCACCGGTTTCGGCCCGGCTCAGTTTGCCGATCGCGCAGATGTCACCCGCCACCACGGCCGTCGCCGGGCGCTGCTGCTTGCCCAGCGGGAAGGACAGCACCCCGATGCGCTCGTCCTCGTCGTGGTCGGGATGCGCGTGGCCGTCGCCGTTGGGCGTGCCGAAGAACGACGCAAAATGGCCCGACACATGAACAGTCGCGTCGGGCCTGATGGTGCCGGAGAACACCCGGACAAGACTGACCCTGCCGACGTACGGGTCCGACGTCGTCTTCACCACCTCGGCCAGCAACGGCGCGTCCGCGGCGCACTTCAGGCTGGCGTGCGGCGCACCGACCTGTGTGAAGACCTCGGGTAGCGGGTGTTCCATCGGTGACGGGAAGCCGCGCGTGGCGACCTCCAGCAATTCCAGGGTGCCTACCCCGCTGCTGCTGCAGACCGGGATCACCGGAAAGAACGACCCCCGGGCGACGGCGCGCTCCAGGTCCTGGATGAGCACGGATTCGTCGATGGCCTCGCCCCCGAGATAGCGCTCCATCAGCGACTCGTCCTCGGACTCCTCGATGATTCCCTCGATCAGGGCGCCGCGCGCCTCCTCGATCTGCTCGGCGTCGGCGGGATTCGGCGGCTGCACGGTGCGATTGCCGTCGGTGTACTCGTAACGTGTCTGCGAGAGCAGTCCGATCAGGCCGGTGCAGGACGGCAGGTCGGTGGGCAGATAGAGCGGTAACACCTTGTCGCCGAACGCATTCTGCGCGGCGGCCAGCGCCTCGGAGTAATTCGCCCGGGTGTGGTCGAGCTTGGTGATGACCACGGCGCGGGGCATGCCGACCTGGTTGCATTCCTGCCACAGCGATTTGGTGGGCTCGTCGACGCCCTCGTTGGCCGCGATGACGAACAGCGCGCAATCCGCGGCGCGCAGCCCTGCCCGCAACTCGCCGACGAAGTCGGCGTATCCGGGGGTGTCGACCAGGTTCACCTTGACGCCGTCGTGCGACAGGGACGCCACGGCGACGCCCACCGATCGTTGTTGGCGGATCTCGGCATCGTCGTAGTCGCAGACCGTGCTGCCGTCGGCGACCGAGCCGCTCCGGGTCAGCACACCGGCGGCGACCAACAGGGCTTCGACGAGTGTGGTTTTGCCGCCACCGGACGGACCCACCAGCACGACGTTGCGAATTTCGTCCGGACCGTCGGCGGTGGGAGCGCTCCCCGCTCCTTGGGAAGTATTCGTCCTGTCGGCCATGACTTTCCTCCAGGTTGCCCAGGGCGCGCCGTTGCTGACCTAGTTAGCACCTATCTAGCTACCATTCACCGAACTTCGGTCGACCACAAGACCGTCGGGCCAGATCAGGTACCCGGGGCCGTGCCGCGGCTTTCGGGGCGCGCTCAGTAGTGCCAGCTGGACCAACGCTGCACCGCGACCTCGATCACCGGCCCGTTCAGCGAAACCGATTGATACTGGGGGTATTTCGCACGCAGCAGGCGGCGGCCGAGATCGACGGCGTCGCCGTCGGTGTGCACGGTCGCGAGACCGTCGGCGCGCACCCACCACAGCTGGGTCCAATCGTCGGCGTAGTGGTCGACGAGCAGGCTCACCCGGGGGTTGTCCTCGATGTTGGCCAGGCGGCGTAGCCGCCGCGTCGTTTTCGGTTTCGCGTCGACGGCCGTGTAGACCACGTCGCCGGTGTCGGCGGCGACCGCGAAGACCACCGGCACCAGGTGCGGCAGGCCACCGGGCGCGACCGTGGCCAGCCGGGCTACCGGGGACCCGGTGAAGCTGGCCTTGGGGTCGAATTCGCCCACCGGGTCAGCTTAGGACGAGCGACAAATAGGGACGGGGAGCCGATGAGGCGCGTCATACCTGGCACATGCCGTGCATAGCTACCTGCATTACGGTTATATACACACAAATGTGCCGCCAAGATCCTGAGGCCGGGACAGTTTGTTCTCAACCGCGAAGCAGGAGGGTGACACCGATGAGCAAATCGCAGCACCGCCCGGTCTTGTGGTCATGGTTGGTCAGCGTGCTGACCGTGGTTGCACTGGGCCTCGGCTTGGGGTCCGGGGTGGGCCTCGCGCCGGCGTCGGCGGCGCCGTCGAATTTCGCGCTGGACCGGTTCACCGACCGTCCCCAGGCGCCGCTCGACCCGTCGGCGATGGTCGGTCAGGTCGGGCCGCAGGTGGTCAACATCGACACCAAGTTCGGCTACAACAACGCGGTCGGCGCCGGAACCGGAATCGTGATCGATCCCAACGGCGTCGTCCTGACCAACAACCACGTGATCTCCGGCGCCACCGACATCAGCGCATTCGACGTCGGCAACGGGCAGACCTACGCCGTTGACGTGGTCGGCTACGACCGCACGCAGGACATCGCGGTGCTGCAACTACGCGGCGCGAGCGGGCTTCCCACCGCCGCGATCGGCGGCGAGGCCACGGTGGGGGAGCCCATCGTCGCGCTCGGCAACGTCAACGGCCAGGGCGGCACGCCCAACGCGGTGACCGGCAAGATCGTCGCGCTCAACCAGAGTGTCTCGGCGACTGACACGCTGACCGGCGCGCAGGAGAGCCTGGGCGGCCTGATCCAGGCGGACGCCCCGATCAAGCCGGGCGACTCCGGCGGCCCGATGGTGAACAACGCCGGCCAGGTGATCGGCGTGGACACCGCCGCCACCGACAGCTACAAGATGTCGGGCGGGCAGGGCTTCGCCATCCCGATCGGGCGCGCGATGGGAGTTGCCGGACAGATCCGCTCGGGAGCCGGCTCGAACACCGTGCACATCGGTCCCACGGCCTTCCTCGGTTTGGGCGTGATGGACAACAACGGCACGGGCGCGCGGGTGCAACGGGTGGTCAACACCGGTCCGGCGGGCGCCGCGGGGATCGCGCCCGGCGACCTCATCACCGGCGTCGACAACGTCGCGATCACCGGCGCCACGTCCATGACAGAGGTGCTCGTTCCGCACCACCCAGGGGACACCATCGCTGTGCACTACCGGTCCAACGACGGTGGCGACCGTATCGCCAACATCACCCTGGCGGAGGGACCGCCGGCCTGACATCCGCGCCGATGGAACGCGGCCGGTGGCGAATTCGTTTGCTGCCGGGCGGGTTTCGTCGTAAACGTGGGGGTGTGATTCCGAAAGTCGCGCCCAGGGTACCCGTGGCATCGTGGATTTGATGAACGACGCAAGAGAAGCTGTCGAGCACCATCCCGAAGGTGGTAGTCACGTCCAGGACGGCGTGGTGGAACACCCCGACGCCGAGGACTTCAACAACGCCGCCGCGCTGCCCACCGATCCCACGTGGTTCAAGCACGCGGTGTTCTACGAGGTGCTGGTCCGTGCGTTCTTCGACGCCAACGCCGACGGCGCCGGTGACCTGCGCGGTCTGTTGGGGCGCCTGGACTACCTGCAGTGGCTTGGCATCGACTGCATCTGGCTGCCGCCCTTCTACGACTCGCCCCTGCGCGACGGCGGGTACGACATCCGGGACTTTTACAAGGTGCTGCCCGAATTCGGGACGGTCGAGGACTTCGTCGCGCTGCTCAACGCCGCGCACGAGCGGGGGATCCGGGTCATCACCGACCTGGTGATGAACCACACCTCGGACTCGCACCCCTGGTTTCAGGAGTCGCGGCACGACCCCGACGGCCCGTACGGCGACTACTACGTGTGGAGTGACACCGCCGAGAAATACACCGACGCGCGGATCATCTTCATCGACACCGAGGAGTCCAACTGGACCTTCGACCCGGTGCGCAAGCAGTTCTACTGGCACCGGTTCTTCTCCCACCAGCCCGACCTGAACTACGACAACCCGGCCGTGCAGGAAGCCATGATCGACGTGCTCCGGTTCTGGCTCGAGCTGGGCATCGACGGGTTCCGGCTGGATGCGGTGCCCTACCTGTTCGAACGCGAGGGCACCAACTGCGAGAACCTGCCCGAGACGCACGCCTTCCTCAAGCGCGTCCGCAAGGTCGTCGACGACGAGTTCCCGGGCCGGGTGCTGCTGGCCGAGGCCAACCAGTGGCCCGCCGACGTCGTCGAGTACTTCGGCGACGCCACCACCGGTGGTGACGAATGCCACATGGCATTCCATTTCCCGCTGATGCCGCGGATCTTCATGGCGGTGCGCCGGGAATCGCGCTTTCCGATCTCGGAGATCCTGGCCCAGACGCCCGAGATCCCGGATATGGCGCAGTGGGGGATCTTCCTGCGTAACCACGACGAATTGACACTGGAGATGGTTACCGACGACGAGCGTGACTACATGTACTCCGAGTACGCCAAGGACCCGCGGATGAAGGCGAACGTCGGCATCCGCCGTCGGCTGGCGCCGCTGCTGGACAACGACCGCAACCAGATCGAGCTGTTCACCGCCCTGCTGCTGTCGCTGCCCGGCTCGCCGGTGCTGTATTACGGCGACGAGATCGGCATGGGCGACGTGATCTGGCTGGGTGACCGTGACGGGGTGCGCACGCCGATGCAGTGGACGCCGGACCGCAACGCGGGCTTCTCCAAGGCCAACCCCGGTCGGCTCTACCTGCCGGCCAGCCAGGACTCGGTCTACGGCTATCAGGCGGTCAACGTGGAGGCCCAGCGCGACACCTCGACGTCGCTGCTCAACTTCACCCGGACGATGCTGGCCGTGCGGCGCCGTCACGAGGCCTTCGCGATCGGGGCCTTCGAAGAGCTGGGCGGCTCGAACCCGTCGGTGCTGGCCTTCGTGCGACAGGTGTCCGAGGACGGTGACACCGTGCTGTGCGTCAACAACCTGTCGCGTTTTCCCCAGCCGATCGAACTGAATCTGCAGCAATGGAGCGGTTGCACCCCGGTCGAGCTGACCGGGCAGGTGTTATTTCCGCGCATCGGTCACCTGCCCTACCTGCTCACCCTGCCGGGACACGGGTTCTACTGGTTCCAGCTGACCGGATGCGAGGAGGACGCATGATTTCCACTCGCGCCGCGACGATGCGCAGCGGAGCCGATAATAAGGAGTGGCGCAAATGACTCAGCCGGCCAAGCTGCCCTGGTCTGAGTGGCTTCCACAGCAACGCTGGTACGCCGGACGCAACCGCGAACTGACCGGCGCCGAAGCGAGCGTGGTCGTCCCGCTCGACGAGGGCCTCGATCTGGTGATCGTCGATGTCGACTACGCCGACGGTTCCCGGCACCAGTACCAGGTGATTGTGCGGTGGGATGCCGCCCCGGTCTCCGAGTACAGCAACGTCGCGACCATCGGCGCCGCCGACGACCGGACCGGTTTCGACGCGATGTATGACGCCGCCGCGCCGCAGTTTCTGCTTTCGCTGATCGACTCGTCCGCCTCGCGCCGCAGCCCGTCGGGCACCGAGGTGAAATTCGCCAAGGAGCCGGATGCGGTGCTGCCGCTGGACGCGATGGCGCACGTATCGGACGCCGAACAATCCAACACCAGCGTGATCTTCGACCGGGACGCCATCTTCAAGGTGTTCCGTCGGGTCAGCAGCGGCATCAACCCCGACATCGAGCTGAACCGGGTGCTCGGCCGGGCCGGCAATCCGCACGTCGCACGGCTGCTGGGAACCTATGAGATGACGGGCTCGGACGGCAGCGCCGATACGGCGTGGCCGTTGGGCATGGTGACCGCGTTCGCCGCCAACGCCGCCGAGGGCTGGGCGATGGCCACCGCCAGCGTGCGCGACCTGTTCGCCGAGGGTGACTTGTACGCGTACGAGGTCGGCGGCGACTTCGCCGGTGAGTCCTACCGGCTGGGCGAGGCGGTGGCGTCGGTGCACGCCACCTTGGCAGAGACCCTCGGCACCTCGCAGGCCGCCTTCCCGGTGGACAACGTGCTCTCGCGGCTGTCGGCGACCGTGGCCCTGGTGCCCGAGCTCAAGGAGCACGCGTCGACGATCGAAGAGCGCTTCCAGAAGCTGGACACCGAGCAGATCACCGTGCAGCGCGTGCACGGCGATCTGCACCTGGGCCAGGTGCTGCGCACGCCGGAGCGCTGGCTGCTGATCGATTTCGAGGGCGAACCGGGGCAGCCGCTCGAGGAGCGACGCGCACCCGACTCACCGTTGCGCGACGTGGCCGGCGTGCTGCGGTCGTTCGAGTACGCCGCTTACGGTCCGCTGGTGGACCAGGCGGACGACAAGCAGTTGGCGGCGCGCGCCCGCGAATGGGTCGAGCGCAACCGCACGGCGTTCTGCGACGGCTATGCGGCCGCCTCCGGGACCGACCCGCGCGACTCGGCGCCGCTGCTGGCCGCCTACGAGCTGGACAAGGCCGTCTACGAGGCCGGCTACGAGGCGCGGCACCGGCCGGGCTGGCTGCCGATTCCGTTGCGCTCCATTGCTCGCCTGTCGGGCTAGCTTGGCGTCCGCTGCGCGCGCCGTGGCCGTCTGGAAGCATGTGCGTGTGCCGAGCGAGATATACAACAGCGAGTCGCGGTTGTCGTGGGTGCTGGCGGCGCTCGCGGGCGTGCTGGGGGCCACCGCCTTCACCCACTCCGCCGGCTACTTCGTGACCTTCATGACCGGCAACGCCCAGCGCGCGGTGCTCGGGTATTTCCGCGGCGACGTGCTGCTGTCGGCCACGGCGGGGGTGTTGATCGTCTGCTTCGTCGCGGGCGTGGTGGTCGCCTCGGTCTGTCGGCGGCACTTCTGGGTGGCCCACCCGCACGGCCCGACGGTGCTGACGACGTTCAGCCTGGCGGCGGCCACCGTGGCCGACGTCGTCGACGAGGGCTGGGAAGAGAATCTGCTCGACTTCGCACCAATCATGTTGGTGGCCTTCGGAATCGGCGCGTTGAACACGTCCTTCGTCAAGGACGGCGAGGTGTCGGTGCCGCTGAGCTACGTGACCGGCACGCTGGTGAAGATGGGCCAGGGGATCGAGCGCCACATCGCCGGCGGATCCACCGCGGACTGGCTGGGCTACTTCCTGCTGTTCGCCAGCTTCGCGGTGGGCGCGACGGTGGGCGGCTTCATCAGCACGCTGGTCAACGGGACGTGGATGCTGGTGGTGGCCACCGTCGTGTGCGCTCTGACCACCGGCTACACGTATTTCCACTCCGATCGCCGGGCCCTGCTCGACGAGGCGTGAAAAAGAGCATCGGCAGTAGCGCTGACCGGTGCGCTACTGCCGATGCTGGCTTTGGCCTCAGGCCGCGGGAGGGTTAGCGGTGGGTGCGCTAACCGGTGCGGCGTTGACCGTGTTGAGGGTTTGCAGGATGTCGGGCTTCATCGCGACCAGCTGCTGGTTCCAGTAGGGCCAGGAGTGCGTCCCGTTGGCCGGGAAGTTGAACACCCCGTTGCGTCCGCCCGCGGCCGCGTAGTTGTTCTGGAACTGTTCGTTGGTGCGCAGCGTCATGCCCTCCAGGAATTTCGCCGGCATGTTGTCGCCGCCGAGGTCGCTGGGGGTGCCGTTACCGCAGTAGACCCAGATGCGCGTGTTGTTGGCCACCAGTCGCGGAATCTGGACCATCGGGTCGTTGCGCTTCCACGCCGGATCGCTGGACGGGCCCCACATGCTGTTGGCGTTGTAGCCACCCGCATCGTTCATCGCCAGCCCGATCAGGGTGGGCCACCAGCCCTCGGACGGGTTGAGGAAGCCCGACAGCGCGGCGGCATACGGGAACTGCTGCGGGTAGTAGGCCGCCAGGATCAGCGCGGAGCCGCCCGACATCGACAGGCCCACGGCCGCGTTGCCGGCCGGCGAAACCTGCTTGTTGGACTGCATCCACAGCGGCAGTTCCTGGGTCAGGAACGTCTCCCACTTGTAGGTGTAGTTCTGCCCGTTACCCGAGGACGGCTGATACCAGTTGCTGTAGAAGCTGGACTGGCCACCGACCGGCATGATCACCGACAGGCCGGACTGGTAGAACTCCTCGAAGGCGGGGGTGTTGATGTCCCAGCCGTTGTAATCGTCCTGCGCGCGCAGGCCGTCGAGCAGGTATACGGCGTGCGAACCGCCGCCCTGGAACTGGACCTTGATGTTGCGGCCCATCGACGGCGACGGCACCTCGAGGTACTCCACGGGAAGCCCAGGCTTGGAGAAGGCCCCCGCGACGGGTGAGCCGCCGGAGGCCACGGCGACACCGGACAGCAGGGAGGCCCCCATAGCCGCGATCGCCAGTCGGCGCGGCATGGTAGCCGCTGCGCCACGCAACTTTTCGAAGAACGACATAGCTCTCTACCCATCCCAACTTTCATCTGCCGCATGGTGCGGTCGAATCTGTTCTCGGGGAGTGAAACACAGCGAGAGGGCCGAATTCGGTTGTCGCGGCCGGGATACCAGATCGCGGTTAGCTAACGATTGGGCCTCGCCCGGAAATCGTCACGGTCGGGTCACGATCGGCTCTCGAACCATGCGCCCATCTTGCGATGCGCTAACGCATGCGCTATCGCATTCGCAACGTGTCAGGCGACCAGACGGCGCAAAAGCGTTGATGCCGTGGCGATTCCGAGCACGGCGGCCACCAACAGCACGACGATGTCCGCAGGGTTGAAGGGCGTGCCGATCAGGAGCGCCCGCAGCGCGTTCACCTCGTAACTGAGTGGGTTGACCTTACTCAGCACGTGCAGCCACGCCGGCATGATGTCGACCGGATACAGCGCGTTGGACGCGAAGAACAGCGGCATGGTGATCGCCTGGCCGATGCCCATCAGGCGGTCGCGGCTGCGCACCAGGCCGGCCAGCGTCATCGACAGGCAGGCGAAGAACGCGGCGCCGAGCATGACGATGGCCATCGCCGCCACGATCCGCAGCGGATTGACCGTCAAGCCGACACCCATCACGTACGCCAGTGCCAGCACCCCGACCACCTGGGCCACCGAACGGACCCCGGCGGCAAACGCCTTGCCGGTGATCAACGCCGACGCCGGAGCGGGCGTCACCATGAGTTTGGCCAGCACGCCGGCGTCCCGGTCCCAAATGATCTGTATGCCATAGAAAATGGAGATGAACAGTGCCGACTGGGCGATGATCCCCGGCGCCAGAAACGCCAGATACGACACGGACCCGGTGGGGATGACATGGAGGTGGCTGAACGTGGTCCCGAAGATCAACAGCCACAGCGCGGGCTGCACCATCCGGGTGACCAGCTCGGTCCTGTCGTGTTGCAGCTTCTGCAGTTCGACGATCGCGAATGCTCCGATGCGACTGCACAGCGCGTTGACTCGTTGCCAGCCGCGCGGGGCGCGAATCAGCGTGCCCGCCAGCCCGCTATCAACCGACACGGCGCGCCACCTTTCTGCTGGAACGGATTTCGCGAATGGACCCGTTGGCTTCCGATGAATCTTCCTCGTCGTCCAGGCCGGATGCCGCGTAGTGGCGGAACACATCCTCGAGCGTGGCCGTCGGCGATACCGTGGCCTTCAACTTGTCGGGGGTGCCGACGGCACGCAGCCGGCCGCGGTGCATCAGGGCTACCCGGTCGCACAGCGCGTCGGCTTCTTCCATGTAGTGGGTGGTCAGCAGCACGGTCATGCCGAACTGCGCCTGCATCTTTTGCACCTGGGCCCACACCCCGTCGCGCGCGATGGGATCCAGGCCGACGGTCGGTTCGTCGAGCACCAGCAGCGACGGGCGGTTGACCAGCGCCTGCGCCACCTCGAGGCGGCGCACCATGCCACCGGAGTAGGACGACGCCAGCCGGTCGGCCACGTCGATGAGGTCCATCGCGGCCAGCGCCTGATCGACGCGGTCGGCGCGCTCGTTGCGGGGCACCCCGTACAGCCGCGCGAACCACTGCACGTTCTGCCGTCCCGTCAGGGCGGGTTCGATCGAAAGCTGTTGCGGCACATACCCGATGTTGCTTCTGATGTCGGTGGTCCGGCGGCGCGCGTCCATCCCGAAAATGCGCAGTTCGCCGTGCTGCACCGGGGTCAGTGTGGTCAGCATCCGGACCATGGTCGTCTTCCCGGCGCCGTTGGGTCCGAGCAGGCCCATGGTTTCACCGGGCCGGACCTGCAGTGTCACGTCGTCGACGGCGGTGAACTGGCCATAGCGATAAGTCAGGTTGCGGCCGTCGACCGCCATCGGCAGCGACCCGCTCATGATCGCCGCTCCCGCAGTTTCTGGGTCATCGTGTCGAGGACCTCCAATCCTTTTGTCAAAGTCTCGATCTGGTCGTCGTCGAGCTCGTCGATCACCTCGGAGAGCAATGCCCGCCGGGTGGCGCGGGATGCGTCGACGATCTGCTGGGCGGGCTCGGCGAGCCGGAGTTGGCACACCCGGCGGTCGGTGTCGCCCGCCGCACGCAGCAGCAGCCCGCCGGACACCAGCTTGGTGACCAGGGTCGAGGCGGTGTTGGCCACCAGCCCGAGCTCGGCGGCAGCGGCGCTGACCGAGATCCCCGGCCGGCGCCCGACCAGCCACAGCAGCTCGGACTGCGACTCGGAAAGCCGCGACGACTCGAACCCACGGCCGGCCGACCTGCGGAGTTGCCGGCGGAACCTGCCGACCACACCGAACAGCTCGCCCGCCACATCAGTGCGTGATTTCATATGCACCCATAATACCTCTGTAGCCGAGCTATCTATGTGGGGAAGCTATGTGGCAGGTATGTACCCGTTACCTGGGCAGACGATGCAGCTCGACGTCGGTCAGCGCGCCATTGTCGACGCGCGCGGTCATGTAGGTGCAGAACGGTTGGCGGCGGCGATCCGTTGGTGACCCGGGATTGAGCAGGCGCAATCCGGATGCGGTGGTGGTGTCCCACGGGATGTGGCTGTGCCCGAACACCAGCACGTGGCTGTCGGGGTAGAGCCGCGACATCCGCGCGTCGCGTCCGGTCGTGGCCCCGGTCTCGTGCACGACGGTGAATCGCACGCCGGCCAGCGTCACGTCCGCGCGTTCGGGCAGCCGTGCCCGCAGGTCCGGGCCGTCGTTGTTTCCCCAGCAGCCCACCAGCCGGGCCGCCCGGACTTCGAGCTCGTCGAGGAACTCCGGTGCTATCCAGTCGCCGGCATGCACGACGACGTCGGCCCCGGCCACCTCATCCCAGACCGTCGCGGGCAGGTCGCGGGCCCGTTTGGGGATGTGGGTATCGGCAATCAGCAGCAGCCTCACAGCCCCATCTTGCGCCAGTGGACTTCCCGGCGGCCGCCGACCGACGCCGAGCGGAGCCCAGGTCTATACCCTACGGGGTATGGTATAACGGACGCATGGCAATCGAAGGCAACGGCAGCGGATCGCGCAACACAGATGTCGTCAGGCACGACCCCGGCGACATCGATGCCGCCCTGACCCGGTTACGGCGCGCGCACGGTCAGCTCGGGGGCGTCATCTCGATGATCGAGCAGGGCCGCAGCTGCAAGGACGTCGTGACCCAGTTGGCCGCGGTGTCGAAGGCCCTGGATCGCGCCGGGTTCAAGATCATCGCCTCGGGCCTGCGTGACTGCATCACCGGATCAGACGGCCAGCCGGCCGTTTCGATCGATGAGCTGGAGAGACTGTTTTTGAGTCTGGCCTGACGGCTCCTGGCGTTGAGGAAGGGGAGGGGGCAGATGTCCTCTATCGAAACTGATCGCAGCGCGCCGACGGTGACGCTGTGGCTGGACCCGGTGTGTCCGTTCTCGTGGAACACCGCACGGTGGCTGCGTGCGGTTGCCGAGACGACCGGGCAGTCGATCGATTGGCGGCTGATGAGCCTGGCGATTCTCAACGAGGGTCGCGAACTGCCGCCCGCGCAGGAGGCCCGCATGCGGGACTCGCGGCAAATCGGTCGGCTGATGGCCGCCGTAGCGGGCGAGCATGGCGCCCAGGGTTGGGCCACCGCGTATTTCGCCTTCGGCGAGCGGTACTTCGACCGCTCAGAACCCGTCAGCGCCAACCTCGTCGCGCAGGTCTTGATGGCGGCCGGGGCCCGCGGCGCCACGGCGGCGGCGGTCTCGGACGCATCCCTGGACGACCTCATCCGGACCCAACATGAGGCCGGCCAACGGGCGCTGGGTGAGACCGGGGGCAGCCCGATACTGCGGATCGGCGAACACACCTTCTTCGGGCCGGTGCTCACCGCGTTGCCGGATGCGCAGGCCGCGACCGCCGTGTTCGATGCGGTCGCAACGTTGGCCGCAACTCCGCAGTTCGCCCAGCTGCAACGGCCGCGCACCGCGGCCTAGCCAGGCATGCGGCGACATCAACGCTGAAATGAGGAGGAAATAATGACATCGGAATTGAGCACCACGCTGCACACCTCGTTCGAGGATGCGGTGGATCGGACCACAAAAGCTCTGGCGGATCAGGGTTTTGGCGTGCTGACCACGATCGACGTGAAGGCCACGCTGAAGCAGAAGCTCGGCGAGGAGATGGAGAACTATCTGATCCTGGGCGCGTGCAACCCGGTGCTGGCGCATCGCGCGCTGGGCGCCCACCGCCAGATCGGCCAGTTATTGCCGTGCAACGTGGTGGTGCGGTCCGATCCCGCCGGCGATGCGGATGCGGTTCTGATCGAGGCGATGGACCCCCAACTCATGGTCAAGGTCACCGGCGAGCAGGCCGCTCTGCAAGAGGTCGCCGACCAGGCCACCGCCAAGCTGCAAGCCGCTATCGGCGCGCTCGGATAAGTGTCGGGGCCGCGACGGTAGGCAGCGCTAACCGCGCTCGCTACGGGCTTCGGCGCCCGACTCACCGGCGTCGAAAGAATCGTCGGAACCCGCCGCGCCCACATACGAGCCGTCTTCCTCTCCCGCGGCGGCGCGGGACTGAGTCTGGTGCGTCTCAGCGTCCACGTCTTCCTCGGCCTTATGGCCCTTGTGATCTGACATGCTGGCTTCCTTTTCTGTGGAGGTCCCCGGGGGGATTCCCGCGACGGCTCGCGTGAAACGAGCCCGGACGGCCAGCGCGCCAACCTCGATCAGTGCCGGATTGAATTCGGCTCGGTGACTTCTACCCACGAGAGCCCCAGGCGGACGAGCCGGCGCGTCGCCCGGATGGCCGGCGCGTGGACGCCCGGCGCTATTGTTAGCAGCCGGAACCAAGGAGAAACCTCAATGCGCACCTTCGAATCAGTCACCGAACTTGCCGCCGCCGCGGGCGAACCCCTCGGGCACAGCGACTGGGTCACCATCACCCAGGAAGACGTCAACCTGTTCGCCGATGCGACCGGCGATCACCAGTGGATCCACGTCGATCCGGAGCGGGCCGCGTCGGGTCCGTTCGGCAAGACCATCGCCCACGGTTTCATGACCTTGGCGTTGCTGCCGCGGCTGCAGCACCAGATCTATACGGTCAACGGCATCAAGCTCGCAATCAACTACGGCCTCAACAAGGTTCGCTTCCCCGCCCCGGTCCCGGTCGGCTCTCGGGTGCGTGCGCAGAGTTCGTTGCTCAGCGTCGACGACGTGGGCAACGGCGCCGTGCAGGCGACGATCTCGACCACCGTCGAGATTGACGGTTCGGCCAAGCCGGCGTGCGTGGCCGAAAGCGTGGTTCGTTTCGTCGCCTGACGCCCTAGAACTCGGCGACCGCGTGTTCCAGCCGCTCGGCCAGTCGTGCCTGCGCCTCGGCGCGCCGGGTCGGGATGTGGGCTGACGGGAAAGGCGTTGTCACCGGCTCGTATTCACGCAGCGTCCGGCGGGCGACCGTCATCTTGTGCAGCTCGGTGGCACCGTCGGCGATGCCCAGCGACTCGGCGGCCACCAGCATCTTGACGAACGGCATCTCGTCGGAGACGCCCAGCGCGCCGTGCAGGTGCAGGGCGCGTTGCGCGACGTCGTGCAGCACTTGGGGCATCGCGACTTTCACGGCCGCGATGTCACGGCGCACCTTTTGATAGTCATCGTGCTTGTCGATCAACCAGGCGGTGCGCAGCACCAGCAGCCGGAACTGCTCGATCTGTATCCAGCTGTCGGCGATCTTTTCCTGCGTCATCTGGAAGTCGGAGAGGTGGCCATGCCTGGTCTTGCGTGACACGGCGCGTTCGCACATCATGTCAAAGGCCTTGCGCGCCAGGGCGATCGTGCGCATCGCATGGTGTATGCGGCCGCCGCCCAGGCGGGTCTGCGCGATCATGAACGCCGCACCCTCGCCGCCGAGCACGTGATCGGCGGGCACCCGGACGTCGTTGTAACGGACGTACCCATGCGAACCGTGCTTGGACTCGCCGCCCACCCCGACGTTGCGGATGATCTCGATCCCCGGCGTCTCGCCCGGAACGATGAAGAGCGACATCTTCTCGTACGTGCGGGCGTCGGGCTTGGTCACCGCCATGACGATGAAGAACGACGCATGCCTGGCGTTGCTGGAGAACCACTTCTCCCCGTTGATGACCCAGTCGTCCCCGTCGCGGGTCGCGCTCGTCACGAACATCCCCGGATCCGAACCGCCCTGCGGTTCGGTCATCGAGTAGCACGAGGTGATCTCGCCGTCCAGCAACGGCTGCAGGTAGCGGGCCTTTTGTTCGTCGGTGCCGAACAGCGCGAGGATCTCGGCGTTGCCGGAATCCGGTGCCTGGCAGCCGAACACCGAAGGCGCCCAACGGGAGCGCCCGAGGATTTCGTTGAGCAGCGCGAGTTTGACCTGGCCGAAGCCCTGACCACCGAGCTCGGGGCGCAGGTGCGCGGCCCACAGACCCTGGTCCTTCACCTGCTGCTGCAAGGGCCGCAGGATGGCCATCATCTCGGGGTTCTTCTTGTCGTAGGGATCGAGGGCGACCAGGTCGAGCGGTTCCAGCTCTTCGGTCATGAATTTTGCGACCCAGTCCAGCTTTGCCTGGTATTCGGGGTCCGTTTCGAAGTCCCACACGATGGCCGACCAATCCCCGGCGCAACGCCGCGCCGGACTCGTTGATGAAGCCATCCCATCCTAGAGCGGGGCGTTCACCCCGGTTCCGGCAAGGACCTATTCGTGCTCGCCCCGGGTGTCGATGATCCGTTGGGCGATGTCGACCAGTTTCATCTGGTTCTCCTGCGAGAGCATCCGGAGCAGTTCGAAGGCCCGCACGTCGTCCACGCCGAAGCGTTCCATGATGATGCCCTTGGCCTGACCGATCCGGTCTCGCGTCGACACCGCCGAATACAGTTGTTCCGCATGGCTTCCCGCCAGGATCGCCGCGGCGGCGTGCGCGGCGAACACCGAGCCGATGGTCTCGGCTTCGGTGTCCCACGCATTGGCTCGATGGCTGAACAGATTCAGTGCGCCGGCCGTGCGGTCCGCCGTATACAGCTTGAACGACATGCTGCTGAGCACGCCGAGCTCTACCGCCGCGGGCGCGTACTTGGGCCAGCGCGGCTCGTTGCGCAGGTCATCGCTGCGCACGATCGTCTCTTGCAGGGCGGCCTCGGCGCAGGGCCCCTCACCGAAGTCCTGCTGCAGCTTGTCGAGCTGCGCCGCCAGGTCTTCGGTGTCGCCCAGCGATTCGAACTCGCCGCCCCTTTTCACCAGCAGCACGCCCGCGACGTCGGCGCCCGGTATCACCTCCACCGCCATCGCGGTCACCTCGGCCAGCACCTGCCCGAGGCTGCGCGGTGCGGCGATCCCGCGGGCCAGCTCGGCCATCCGCACGGCCAGTTCGTGGTGGGAGCCCGGGTCTGAAACATCCATAGGACCCCGATTGTGCATGATCTGGCTACTGTGCGTAACCCACGCGGCGTTCAGTGCAACTTCGACAGGACGTTGGTGCGGTAGAACTCGATGGCGACGACGGGATCGTCCTGGGGGAAGTGCAGGAATGGGATGGCGCCGGCGTCCAGGACCCGCTGCACGGCCTCGATGTGCACAGCCGGGTCGGTACCGACGGTCCAGCCGGCCAGCACCTTGTCGATGGGGTTGGCCTCGGCCGCGCGCTGGATCTCGACGGGATTGGGCTGATCGACCGCCCCGGCCGTGAAGCGCCACAGCGTGGCGGCCCGAGTGGCCTCGGCGTTGTCGCCGACGACCGCGAACAGTTCGGCGCGCTTGCCCAGCGAGCCCACGTCGCGGCCGCCGGCTTGTGCACCGGCAGCGAAGGCCGCCAACAGTTTTGGGTTTGTGACATCGGGGGCCTGCGTGATCCAGCCATCCCCGCGCTGTCCGGCGAGCTTCACGCTCTTCGGACCGGCCGCGGCCACGAAGATCGGTGGCGGCGTGGCCGGAACGTCGTACAGCTTCAGCGAATTCGTCTGGAAATAGTGTCCGGAGAACGAGATTCGCGCGCCACTCCACAGCTGTCGGATGAGGTCGATCGCCTCGGCCAGCCGGTCGTGGCGCTCGGCGTAGTTGCCGTAGGTGTTGGTAGTGGCCTGTTCGTTGAGGCGCTCGCCGGTGCCCAGCCCCAGAAACACCCTGCCGGGGTTGAGGATCGCCAGGGAGGCGAACGCCTGGGCAACCGTGGCGGGGTGGTACCGGTAGGTCGGACACGTCACCCCGGTGCCGAACGAGATGTGGCTGGTGCCGCTGCCCACCAGCGCCAGCGTCAGCCAGGGAAACATCGCATGGCCTTCGTTGTCCTGCCACGGCTGGATGTGGTCGCTGGCCCACACGTATTGAAAGCCCGCCTGCTCGGCCGCCTGAGCCTGTGCGACCAGCCGATCGGTGCGGAACTGTTCGTGGGAGAGCACAAATCCCACGCCCTTGCCCGCCGGCGGCGGACCGCTGGACTTGCCATGGTCGCCGGCCGGTTTCGCGCATCCGTCGGCCACCCCGACGGACCCGAGCATGCCCGCACCGGCTGCCACCCGCCCGAACGCTCGCCGCGAGATGCCGGTCACCGGATCGGCGTACCCGTCCCACCGGGCCTCACACGCACTAGCGTGTTGCGGATGACCCCGCAGGTCCGGCAGGCAGCCAGAGGTGATGTCCGCGCGCTGTCGCGCACGCTGGCTCGCGCGTTCTACGACGATCCGGTGATGATCTGGTTGATGCCCGATCAGGACAAGCGGACCGCGCACCTGGCCCGCCTGTTCGCGACGATGACGCGCCACCACCACCTGTCCCGCGGGGGCGTGGAGGTGGCCTGCGCGGACGCGGGTATCGGCGCTGCGGCGCTGTGGGATCCGCCCGACCAGTGGCAGGAGGCGTCTCGCGCGCAGCTGGCGATGACCCCGACCTTCATCCGGGTGTTCGGCCTGCGCTCGATGCGTGGACGCGCGATCCAGGAATTGATGAAGAGCGTGCATCCTGCCGAATCGCACTGGTATCTGGCCGTTATCGGCAGCGATCCGGACGTCCGTGGCAAGGGATTCGGACAGGCGTTGATGAGGTCACGGCTGGACCGCTGCGACGCCGAGTACTGCCCGGCCTATCTCGAGTCGAGCAAGCCCGAAAACGTGCCCTACTACCAGCGATTCGGCTTCACGGTCACGCGCGAGATCGCCCTGCCGGACGGTGGTCCGACCCTGTGGGCCATGTGGCGCCCGCCGCGTTAGCGGATAGCCGGAACGGCGCTCTGCCCGCGTTTAACCCCCCGACGGCGCGGGCAACCGTTTTGGCATGAGCGATAACCCCCAGGCGGACGACCTGGTGGATCCGGCGGACCTCCCCGAAGAGGGCGGCCCGGGTGACACCCTGAACGCGAGCGAAGGCACCGACTCGGACGAGCTGCGCAACGACGACGGCGACATCGTCGTCGACCCCCCTGAGGGCTGGAGCGAGGCCAACCGGTTCGGCGTGACGGCCAGGGAGGAGCGCGAGGGCGAATCCCTCGATTCCCGGCTGGCCGCCGAGGAGCCCGACGTTCCCGATGCCGTCGAGCCGGTCGACGACAAGCCGCGGCGCGCCCATCGCGGCCAGATCGACGGCACCCCCGAGGACGGCGAGTCGCTGTATGACGTCGTCGACGAGTAAGTGAGTGCTCGGCTGTTTACTGCGGCCGACGCACTCAGGGTGTGCTTTGCCAGCCGGCGATGCCGGTCGCGATCATCCTCAGCTGCTTGACCGCGAGCCGGCGGATGTCTTCGGTCGCCTCGGTGCTCTGCGAATCCTCGATGGCCTCCGCGATCACGATCATGGCGTTGACGAACAGGGTGGCCAGCACGTTGAGGTCCTCGGTGGTCCACTTGTTCAGCCCGGGGAATCGCGCCAGGTCGGTGGCCAGTTCGGAGGTGATCAGCCGGATCTCGGTGCGAATGGCGTACCGCAGCACCGACAAGCCGCTGTTGCGTTCGCGGCCGATCAGCCGCCAGTGTTCGCGCCTGTCTGCGACGCTGGCGACCAGGATCTCGACGGACGACTCGATCACCCGGTTCGGGTCGAGCTTGCCGGCACGGGCATCACGCAGGGTGTCACGCAGGCTCCGGAACGACTCGTCGATCAAGACCAGGCCGAGGGCCTCCATCGACTCGAAATGCCGGTAGAACGCCGCCGGGACGATCCCGACCTCGCGGGTCACCTCGCGCAGGCTCAGGCTGGAGAAGCTGCGGTCCTGCAACAACTTGAGCGCCGCCGCGATGATGGCCCGGCGGGTCGCCTCCTTGCGCTCCTCACGCGACTGACTTTCGCGCGACCGTTCGCGGCCAGAGCCGCGCCCGCGTGAGCTAGGAGTACGGCTGTTCACTGTGTGAACCCTACCACAGCCAGGCAGTAAACCCTTGACTGCATGGGCGTTGCGGCCGCACGGTGTACATATGTTCACTCAAACCGCTCAAACTTCTGGCCGAGTCCTCGCGCGGACCCTGCGGCAGCGTGTGTTGGGTTCAGAGCTCCTAGACCTGCTGACCGGTCCACACGGCGTCGACCGCTACACCGAGTTGGTGGCGCCGACCTGGACCCTGGGCGAGTCGCGCGCCAAAGTGACCGACGTGCGCCGGAGCACCCCGCGCAGCGTCACCCTGGCCCTGACCCCCAACGACACCTTCCTGTCCGCCCACAGCCTGAAGGCCGGCCAGTACGTCAACCTCACCGTCGAGATCGACGGTCGCCGGCACACCCGCTGCTATTCGCCCGCCAATGCCGAAGGGACGGCCGGCCTGGAGTTGACCATCGGCCGGCACGAGGGCGGCCTGGTCTCGAACTATCTGTACGAACACGCCCACCGCGGCATGGTGGTCGGTCTGACCGGCACCGGTGGCGACTTCACGTTGCCGGCACGCGGACCGCAAAGCCCGCAGCGCATCCTCTTCGTTTCCGGGGGTAGCGGTATCACCCCCGTGCTGTCGATGGCGCGCACCCTGGTCGTCCAGGGCCATCCGGGCGAGATCGCATTCATCCACTACGCCCGCACGCCCGCCGAGGCGCCCTATCGCGACGAGCTGGCCGCGATGGCCCCGGTGCGGGTGCTGCACGGCTACACCCGATCCGACGACGGCGACCTCACCGGACGGTTCGGTCCGGAGCACCTGGCCGCCGCGATGCCGTCACCCGATGCGGTATTCGTCTGCGGCCCAACACCTCTGGTGGAGGCCGTCCAGTCGCACTGCGACAACGCGTACACCGAGAGCTTCGTGCCACCTGCCTTCGACGCGCCGGCCAAGCCGTCGGGTGGACGAGTCACGTTCGCCGACAGCGGAGTTGACATCGTCGATGACGGGCGGTCGCTGCTGGAGCAGGCCGAGTCGGCGGGCCTGACGCCCGAGAACGGATGCCGGATGGGCATCTGCCACACCTGCACACGGCGCAAAACCGCCGGTACCGTGCGCAACCTGGTCACCGGTGCGGTCTCGACCGCTCCCGATGAGGACGTGCAGATCTGCGTGTCCGTTCCGGTCGGTGACGTGGACCTGTCGCTGTAACGGAAATCCGGAACAGCTGAGAAAAGACTTGGAGGACAAGCAATGTCGAACGACAAGATCACCCTCACACCCGAACAGGCCGACGCATTCGGCCGTGAACTCGACGCCATCAAGGAACGTGTGATGGCAGAACTCGGCGAGAAGGACGCCGACTACATCCGCCGCGTCATCAAGACGCAGCGTGCGCTGGAAGTCGGTGGCCGGGCGCTGTTGTTCGCCGGGTTCCTACCGCCGGCATGGCTGGCCGGCACCACGATGCTGGGCCTGTCCAAGATCCTGGACAACATGGAGATCGGCCACAACATCATGCACGGTCAGTACGACTGGATGCGCGACCCGGCCATCTCCGGGCGCACCTTCGAGTGGGACACGGCGTGCCCGGCCGATCAATGGCGGCACTCGCACAACTACATGCACCACACCCACACCAACATCGTGGGGATGGACCGCGACATCGGCTACGGAATCCTGCGGATGAGCGACGACCAGCCGTGGCAGCCGTACTTCCTCGGCAACCCGATCTACGCCTTCCTGCTGATGGTGTTGTTCCAGTACGGGGTCGCGTTGCACGAGCTGGAAACCGAGCGGATCCGCTCCGGTGAGATCCGGCTCGAGGACAAGCGCGAAGTCCTTCGGGCCATCTGGAAGAAGACCCGTCGCCAGACTCTCAAGGACTACGTCGCCTTCCCGCTGCTGGCCGGGCCCGTCGCGCCGTTCGTCTTCACCGGCAACCTCACCGCCAACCTGATGCGCAACGTGTGGTCGTACATGATCATCTTCTGCGGCCACTTCCCGGACGGCACGCAGGAATTCACCGTCGAGGAGACCAAGGACGAGTCGCGCGGCATGTGGTACTTCCGCCAGGTGCTCGGCTCGGCAAACCTCACCGGCGGCAAGCTCTTTCACCTGCTCTCCGGCAACCTGTCGCACCAGATCGAGCACCACCTGTTCCCGGACATGCCGGCCCGCCGGTACTCCGAGATCGCGGCCGAGGTGCAGGAGATCTGCGAACGCTACGGCATCCCGTACAACCGCGGTCCGCTGCTGCGCCAGTTCGGCACCGTCGTCCGCAAGATCGTCCGGCTGACCCTCCCGGACTCCTGGGTGCAGAAGGCCGGCGCCGAGAAGTCGCCCGAGCCCGAGCCGGTCGCCGCGTAAATCCACGCGGCCGGGGCATTGCCTGGCGCCGGGACAGGGGGACAATGAGGTCCGTGGAATGGACCGGCGCGCGCTATGCGGATACCCCGACAGTGGAAGCTTCGACGTGGATCGACGCCGACCCGGCCCGGGTCTGGGGCCTGGTCTCCGATATCGCACTGATGCCCGCGTTCAGCAGCGAGCTGAAGGCCGTGGAATGGGCGGAGGGTTCGGACGGCCCGCGGGTCGGCGCGCGCTTCATCGGACACAACGAGCACGACGCGTTCGGGCAGTGGAGCAGCACCTCGCAGATCGTCGCCTGCGATCAGCCGCACGAATTCACCTGGGCCGTCGGCCAACCCGACGATCCGGCGGCGATGTGGCGATTCCGGCTGGCGCCCCGCGACGGCGGCACCGTCCTGAGCTACTGGATGCAGATGGGGCCGGGCCGCTCGGGTCTGTCGGTGGCCATCGAGTCGATGCCCGACAAGGAGCAGAAGATCGTGTTCGTGCGGCTGCGCGAATTCGAGGGCGCGATCGGAAAGACCCTGGCGGCGATCAAACGGCTGGCCGAACACGGAGTGCATTGATGCGGACCGCCACGACGGTCGAGCTCTCCGGTACCGGGAGCGAGGCCGCTGAGGTCGTGGCGTTGGCCGTCGAGGCGGAGAAGCTGGGTCTCGATGTCTGCTGGGTGGCCGAGGCCTGGGGCGCGGATGCGCCATCGGCCCTGGGCTATCTGGCGGCCCGCACCGAGCGGATGCTGCTGGGCTCCGGCGTCCTGCAGGTCGGCACCCGCTCGCCGGTGATGGTCGCGCAGACCGCGATCACGCTGTCGAACCTGTCGAACGGGCGATTCCTGCTCGGGTTGGGTGCCTCAGGCCCGCAGGTGATCGAGGGCCTGCACGGCGCCTCGTTCAGCCGGCCGCTGGCTCGCATCTCCGAGACGATCGACGTTGTGCGGCAGGCGTTCTCGGGCGGGAAAGTCTCCTATGCCGGAAGGGAATTCGAGATCCCCCGACCCGGCGGCGAGGCAGTGCCCATGCGGTTGTCGAATCGCCCCGAGCACCCCATTCCGGTGTACCTGGCCGCCCTGTCACCGGCGATGCTGCGGTTGACCGGACGGGTCGCCGACGGCTGGCTGGGCACCAGCTTCGTTCCCGAGGGCGCCGGCGACGCCTATTTCTCGCACCTCGACGACGGGCTGGCCGCCGCGAATCGTACGCGCGCCGACATCGACATCTGCCAGGGCGCCGAAGTCGCCTTCGCCGCAGACGAAGACGAGCTGCGGGGCATGATCGCGGGCCGCAAGAAGGAGCTGGCCTTCAGCCTCGGCGGCATGGGATCGTCGAGCACCAATTTCTACAACCGGGCCTACAGCCGGCAGGGCTGGGCCGACGTTGCCGCCGCGGTGCGCGAGCGCTGGCAGCGCGGCGACCGGGACGGGGCGGCCGGCCTGGTGACCGACGAGATGGTGTTGGCCACCACCCTCATCGGGACCGAGGAGATGGTCTCCGCGCGCCTGGCGGTGTGGCGCGACGCGGGCGTGAATACCGTGCGGCTGTATCCCGCGGGCGCGACGCTGGACGCCAAGCTGGAGACGCTGGGCCGGGCGATCGAACTGGTCCGCCAGGCCTAGCTGACCTCGGTGGGGGCATCGGCCGACTTGACGAGTTTCACCTCGGGCCGCTGCGGCACGCCGTCGGAAAGGAACCACCGAAACGCCAGGTTGCCGCGCGGATAGCCCAGCGTGGTAAGCGAATTCGGGTGCGCCGTCTTGTCGGCGGACAAGACGACCGTGACGGAGCCGTCGCTGTTGAGGACGGCGCTGTGACCATTCAGGGAACACCGGGCGTCCTCCGCGCCGACCGTCGCCATGAACTGGTTCCACACCACCAGGTTCCAGAACCTGCACGACGGCGGCCGGTGCGTGATGACCAACGCCTCGTCGTCGTCGAGCACGAAACTGCCATAGGCATAGCACGCATCGCGCGCCGACCAGCCGAAGTTGGCGTCCGGCACCTGATAGGGCTCGGCGAATTCGTTTGCAGCATGCGCGGTCTCGTGGCCGAGCGCGTGCTGATCGTCGACCCGGTTCCCGACGGCCAGCGGCACGATGGCGAACATGGTGCGCAGCCAGGTCGCCGCCGCGCGCAGGCTTGCGGCCGTCTCCGCGTCGCCGTGCCGGATCGGGTCGGATTCGTCGAGGGCCTCGATGTTCCAGACCACCGGGCGGCCGGTCAGCGGATCGGCCTGGTAGTCACGGGTCATCAGCACCGCCGCGTCGGGCGTGGCGGGGAACTCGAAGCTGAAGTTGCCGTCGGCATCGATGTCCAGATCGGTGTCCCGGACTATCGACACGACCCGGTCCGACCACGCGCCGGGCGAGGGCTCGTTATAGGCGGTCACCGAGAAGTACACGCTGTCGCCCCTGTTGCCGCTGACGCGATAGCGCCGCTTCGGGTCGATCGGGCAGAGGAAGTAGTAGGCGTCGGTGTTGTCGCCGCCCCACCGGCGGTCCCGGCGAAACGGGGTGTTCACCGCGACGAACTGTGGCCGACCCGGCTCGGGGAACAGATAGGTGTCGAGCGCGACGCCCAGCGTAGTGGCCAGCATCCGGTAGCCGTCGGCGACGTGGCGGTCGTCGGTGACCGCCCGGTCACCCTCGAGGAAGCCGCGGTCGAGGGCGCCGAGGGTGGCGAGCAGCTCATTCCACGCGGTCGTCGATTCGTGCGTCATGCGCTGATTCCTTTCAGGAGCAATGCGGTGGTGCGGTCTACCCAGGTGTCGTCGAGCTCGTCGGGGCGGGTGAGCAGGCCCATCAGCGTGATGCCGGCGATGGCCTCGGTGAGCTCGGAGGCGGTCACGCCGGGGCGGACCTCGCCGCGGGCTACGGCCCGCTGCAGCAGCTCGGTGAGCCCGCCACCGATGACGTCGGCGAACCGCTCCAGCAGCGCCGAGTGCAGCGTCGGGTCCGCCGCCATCTCGGCGACCAGTCCCGGCAGCGCCGCCCGGGCGGGCGGTGTGCTCAGGAAAGCCATTGAACGACTGACCATTTCGTGCAGGTCCTCGGGCAGCGACCCGGTATCCGGAAGCTCCGTCGCGGCGCCGATCGGGAACACCGCCTCGTGGACCAGGTGCGCCTTGCTCGGCCAGCGCCGGTAGATGGCGGGCTTGCTGGTGCCGGCTCGTTCGGCGATGGCGGAGACCAACAGCGAGGCGTAGCCCGTCTCGGCGAGAAGCTCGACGGTGGCGCTGAGCACCGCACCGTCGATACGCGGATCACGAGGTCGACCAAAGTCTACAACCATTACGAAACTCAGAGTAACATAAGTCGCCGTGAACGTTCACTCAGTCCGTCTCGAAGACCTGCCCCTGCCTCAATTCAGTGCCGAGGGCCAGCAGATTCTCGACATGATGGCCACGATGGCCCCGCAATGCCCTTTGGATGCCGACGCGTTGCACGCGCAGGCCAGGGGCGACACCGGCCTGAACGATTTCGGGCCCGACGACTACCGGGAGCGACTCGACGTCTACCTCGCCGCGCTGCGCGAGATCGACGGGCTGCACGACGCCGGAGTGGTGAACTTCTACGGGCAGCTGCTGCAGCTGCTCAAGAACCGGCTGCTTCTGACCGACCTACTGCACCGGCATCCCGAGATCGACGACATCGAACTGCGCTCGCCGGTGGTGATCGCCGGGCTGCCCCGCACCGGCACCACGCACCTGCACAACCTCCTGGCCGCGCCGCCCACCTTCCGCACCATGCCGTACTGGGAAAGCAACGAGCCCTTCCCGCTGCCGAATGAGGTTGGCGCCGACCCTGATCCGCGCCGAGCGCGGATGGACGTCGCGGTCGGGGTGGTCAACATGGTGATGCCGCATTTCGCGCTGATGCACGAGATGACCACCGATCACGTCCACGAGGAAATCCAGCTGCTGGCCAACGACCTCTCGACGATGCTCTTCGAGACGCTCGGCGAGGTGCCCCGCTGGCGTGATTACTACCGGGCCCACGACCAGACGCCGCACTACGAATACCTCGCCACTCAACTCAAGGCGATGCAGTTCCTGCGCGGCGGGCGCCGCTGGCTGCTCAAGTCCCCGCAGCACCTCGAGCAGGTGCCGGTGCTGGACCGCGTATTCGGTGACAGCATCGTCGTGTTCACCCACCGCGACCCCGTGCCGGTTGCGCTGTCGATGATCGCGATGATCACCTACTCGGCGCGGATGCACCGCTCGCCGGTGCCGGTCGAACAGATCGCGCGGTCCTGGATCGACCGCCTCGATCAGATGCTGAGCGCCCTCGTCCGCGACCGCGACACCATCGGCCCCGAGCGCTCGATCGACGTGCGGTTCAACGACTTCATGGTGGACGAACTCGGCGTCGCCGAGCAGGTGTACGCCCTGGCCGGCGAACCGTTCACCGACGAAGCGCGCACCGCCGTCACCGACTACCTGGCGAGCCACCGGCGCGGCCGGCACGGGCAGGTCGAGACGTCGTGCGAGATGTTCGGACTGACCGAGGCCGCGCTGCGCGAGCGCTTCGCACCGTATGTCGAGCGGTTTCTGGCCTAAGCCTTTCGAAGCCGCTACGTTCTGAATCCATGGTCACTATGCCCGCGCTGGACGGTGTGGAACACAGATACGTCGATCTCGGAAACGGCGTGACGATCCACGTCGCCGATGCCGGGCCGGCGAGCGGGCCGGCGGTGATGTTGGTGCACGGCTTCCCGCAGAACTGGTGGGAATGGCGCGAGCTGATCGGGCCGCTGGCCGCCGACGGCTACCGGGTGTTGTGCCCGGACCTGCGCGGTTCGGGCTGGAGTTCGGCGCCACGCACCAGCTACACCAAGGACGAGATGGCCGACGATCTGGCCGGGGTGCTGGACCGCTTGGACGTCGCGACGGTCAAGCTGGTGGCCCACGACTGGGGCGGACCGGTCGCCTTCATCATGATGCTGCGCCATCCGGAGCGGGTGACCGGATTCTTCGGCGTGAATACCGTTGCGCCGTGGGCGAAGCCGAGCTTGTCGACGCTGCGCAACATCTGGCGGTTCTGGTACCAGATCCCGATTTCGCTGCCGGTCATCGGTCCGCGGGTGATCAGCAATCCCGACTCCCGGTTCGTCCGAATGCTCGGGTCATGGGTCGGCGGTGGTTACACCCTGCCCGAGGACGACACCCGCATGTACATCGAGTGCATGCAACAGCCCGGCCACGCGGAGGCGGGTTCGCGGTGGTACCGCAGCTTCCAAACCAAAGAGATGCGCAAATGGATGCGCGGCCAGTACAACGATGCTCGCGTCGACGTCCCGGTCCGCTGGCTGACGGGAACGAAAGATCCCGTGATCACGGCGGACCTCACCGACGGATATGCCGATCACATCGATGATTTCGAGGTCGAGCTGGTCGACGGCGTCGGCCATTGGATCGTCGACCAGCGTCCCGATCTTGTCCTGGACCGGGTGCGCGCGTTTCTCGCCGCAAAATAAAGCAGGTGAAGGCTTTTCGGTGCCGACGCTAGTCGACGCCGATGGTGACTTCGGTCGATTTGATGAACACGGTCGCAGTCTGGCCGACCTTGAGGCCGAGGTCGGTCGCGGCATCCTTGGTGACCGACGACGTGACGACCTGATCGCCGCCGTCGAGCGTCACCTTCACCACTGCCATCACGGTGCCGAGTTCGACCTCGGTGATGGTCCCCCTGAGCTGGTTTCGAGTCGAGAGCCGCATCGCAGGATCCTCCAAGTCGGAACGGGTGGGTCTGCGGTGAGCCTAGCTCTACCGGGCCAGCGCCGGAATGGCTTGTGAGACTTTCACTTACGCGGACGTACGAGCCTAGTGGCGCGGGCCGAGCAGAGCTACGGATGCATCCACGGCCGGTTCCACGATTTCTCGGACCGGTTTACCGTCTTCGACCGCAAGTGCGGTCAGCTCCCGCAGGCCGCCCAACAGGATCACGGCCAACGGCGCCGTCAGTGGGGGTAGCTCGGCGCGCCGGAATCCGGGACTGGCGCTGAGGTCGATCAGCAGGCTGGTCAGCAACTGCAGCCCGCGGCGCTGGACCGGGCGAGCGGCCGCACCCAGCGAGGGCAGTTCGCGGATCCAGCTCAATGTAATGGCCGGTCGGGCCTCGATGTATCCGACATAGGCCTCGACGGCCTGACGGATCTGTACGTGCCAATCGGTTTCGGGATCGACCGAGGCCGTGATCTTGGCGCCGAGGTTCTCGATGTCGACGGCCAGCAGCTCGAGAAAGCACTCTTCCTTGCCGGCGAAGTGATCGTAGAAGGTGCGCTTGGAGGTGCGCGCGGAGCGGACGACGTCGGCGACCGTGCTGGCGCGGTAGCCGCGCTCGCCGATCGAGGTGGCGAGACCGTCGAGCAACCGCTGCCGAAAAGGATCCGGCTCGGCGGGCGTATCACCCGCCGCCGCGTCGGCGGCCGGCGCGGTCACCGCTGGTGTCACGCGGGCGCCCCTTTCGGTGAGTGCGGCATCTTGTCAGGCCTGGTACTTCAGAGTACCGTACTCACAAGATGCTGCGGTACATCGCCGTACCACCCCGGTGCCCGGGGCAGATGTTGGGAGAAGCCATCGTCATGAGCCAACAAGTCGCCGCCCCGCCGACCGAGGTCCACCTGCCTCCCGCGGCCCGAAGCCCGAAGCTGTTGCAGGGCATGGGCTTTGCCATGTCGCGACGAACGATGATGCGACGACTGTCACGCCGTTACGGCAACGTTTTCACGCTGCGCCTGCCGATGTGGGGGCCCGTCATTATGGTCAGTGACCCACAGCTGGCCAAGCAGATCTTCACCACCAGCCCAGACGAACTCGGCAACATCCAGCCCAATCTGAGCAGGCTGTTCGGCTCCGGCTCGGTGTTCGGACTCGAGGGCGACGCCCATCGCCGGCGGCGACGGCTGCTGGCGCCGCCATTTCACGGCAAGAGCATGAAGAACTACGAGAGCATCATCGAAGAAGAGACACTGCGCGAGATGGCCGGCTGGCCGGAAAGCAGCTCATTCGCGACGCTGCCGCCGATGATGCGAATCACGCTCAACGCGATCCTGCGCGCGGTTTTCGGCGCGGAAGGCGCCGAGCTCGACGAGCTACGCCGGCTCATCCCGCCGTGGGTCACCCTGGGCTCACGCCTTGCGGCGCTGCCGAAGCCGCAGCGCTACCCCCGGTTCGGGCCGTGGGGGCGGCTGGACAAGTGGCGGCGCCAATACGACAACGTCATCGAGAAGCTGATCGCCGCGGAGCGGGCCGACCCAGACTTCGCCGAGCGGACCGACGTGCTCGCGCTGCTGCTGCGCAGCACCTACGACGACGGTGCGGCCATGTCACACAGGGAGATTGGCGACGAGCTCCTGGCCCTGCTGGCCGCCGGGCACGAAACCACCGCATCCACCCTGGGCTGGGCGTTCGAGCGGATAAGCCGGCACCCCGATCTGCTCAAGGCGCTCGTCGAGGAGGCCGACAACGGCGGAAACGAGCTGCGCCAGGCGACGATCCTGGAGGTCCAACGGGCAAGGACTGTCATCGATTTCGCCGGTCGCCACGTCTATCCCGACACCTTCCAGCTCGGCGAATGGGTGATCCCGCGCGGCTATTCGATCATCGTCGGCATCGCGCAGATACACGACAACCCCGAGGTGTTCCCCGATCCCGGGCGGTTCGACCCGCAACGCTTCATCGACACGAAACCGTCCGCCCTGTCGTGGATCCCGTTCGGTGGCGGCACCCGTCGCTGTGTCGGGGCGGCGTTCGCCAACATGGAGATGGACGTGGTGCTCCGGACGGTGTTGCGCCGCTTGACTATTGAGGCCACGGACGCGCCCGGCGAGCCGTGGCATTGCCGCGGGGTTGCGTTCACCCCGAAGGACGGCGGCCGGATCGTGATGCGCCGGCGCTAGCGTTTCGGTTTTGCGACCCGGCGGCTGGTTTCCCAACGCGACACACAGATCCGCCGCCGGGCGCGGTTCGGTGACCGGACGTTTCGTCCGCTGCTCGATCGTGCGCAGCCGTTGGCCCCCCGTGTTGGGGCGAACCTACAGGGCCTGTGCGGCGCGCTCGGCCGAACCCCCACCGCCGCGCGCGGGATCTCATCCGTGGTCCGGGTTGTGGTATCGGTCGCTCGACGCAGTCGAGCACCTCGGGACCGCCGGTTTGGGCGATCTCTATTGCGCGCACGGTCGCTCAGCCCAGGTGTGCGACTTGGGGTTTCGTGGGCACCACGATGACGGTTGGCCCATCGGCGGAAAGCGCGGCGTTGAACGCCTTCACCAGCTGCTCGGTATCGCCCACCGTGACGGCGTGGCAGCCGAAGCCCGTAGCCAACGACTCGATATCCAGACCGGGCAGATCCAGGCCCGGCACCCCCGGTGTCTTCTCAAGCAACGCAAACGATTTCAAGACGGCGTATTCACCGTTGCGCATCACGACGAACACGATCGGCAGCTTGTGCTGAGCCGCCGTCCAGATCGCCTGGATCGAATACTGGAACGACCCGTCACCGATCGTCGCCACCACGACACGCTTGCGGCCCGCGACGCGATCGCCCAGCGCGACGCCGACCGCGCCCGGCACGCCCCACCCAATGACTCCGCTGCCCGTGGCGAAGAACGAGTTCGACCGGACCGTGGGCAGCCAGCGCGCCTGCTCGGCCATTGTCGACGTCGACTCGTTGACCAGTGCCGCCTCGGGCGGCTTCACCGTGTTCAACGCGGAGTACACCTGGGCCGGCGTCAGCGGGGTGCTCGCCGGCTCCACCGTTCCCGGCGTCCGGTCGAGCGGCCTGGGTGTTGACCGGCCGGAGCCGGTTTCGATCAACGGTGTCAGCTCCTGCAGGGCCAGCAGGGTGTCACTCAACAAGCTGTCGCCCACCGGCGCCGCACCCGTCAGCCACGGATCGGCGGTGATGTGCAACAGGTCGGTGCCTTCGGGCAGATAGTCCCCGGCCACGTACGGGTAGTAGCGGAACACCTGCGCGCCGACCACCACGACGAGGTCATGCCCGCGCAACGCCTCGGTCACCTCGGCGATGGTCATCGGCAGGATGCCCTGATACAGCGGGTGATCCTCGGGGAACGACAACCGGTCCGGCAGCGGGCCGGCATGCACGGGCGCGTTGACCTTCTCGGCGAACGCAACGGCGGCGTCCCAGGCGCCGGCCCGGTCGACCTCGGGCCCGAACACGAGCAGCGGCCGCCGCGCCCGGTTGATGCGATCGGCGAAGGCCCGGAGGCGCTCCGCATCGGGCGCACACCGCTGGCTCGCCGTGCGAATCACGGCCGGGCCCAGCGCCGGCTTCTCCCAATCATCCAGGGGGATTGACAGATACACCGGGCCGGCGGGTGGCTGTACCGCGACGGTATAGGCCCGCATGAACGCCGCCGGGACGTCCTCGGCGCGGGCGGGCTGATATGCCCACTTGACCCACGGCAAGGGCAGCTGCGTTTCGCTGGTGTTCGTCAAATATGGTTCGCAGAGCATCATTTCGCGAGTCTGCTGGCCCGCCGTGACGATCAGCGGGGTGTTGCTCTTGTACGCCGCGATCAGGCTGCCCATGGCGTTGCCGGTACCCGCCGCGGTGTGCAGGTTCACCAGCGCAGGCTTGCCGGTGGACTGGGCGAACCCGTCCGCCATGGCCAGCACCGACGCCTCCTGCAGCCCCAGCACGTAGCTGAAGTCGTCGGGAAAGTTCTTGAGGAATGTCTGCTCGGTCGATCCCGGATTGCCGAACACCGTCGTCAATCCCAAGGAGCGCAGCAGATCGTAGGTGACATCCCAGACGGTAGGTGAAGACGACATCAGCCCAAGTTCCCTTCGCGAGCGGACTTTTCACGCATATGAAAAGCGCACCCACGCTGGCGCGCACTGCATCCGATGGGTTAGATCTTGCGCCTGCCGGATCGCGATGTCGATGTTGTCAGCGACATCGTTGCCGGCCGTTGACGGTGGCGCCGCACAGTGCCGATGCCGAGGAGGAGCCCCGCGTCGCTACTGGTCCGCGGTCGCCCGGCGCGGCAGTTTCCAGCCCGGGCGGATGAAGTGGCAGGTGTAACCGCTGGGATAGTGCTGCAGGTAGTCCTGGTGCTCGGGCTCGGCTTCCCAGAAGTCGCCGGCCGGGCTGACCTCGGTCACCACCTTGCCGGGCCACAGCCCGGACGCCTCGACGTCGGCGATGGTGTCCAGCGCGATCCGCTTCTGCTCGTCGTCGAGATAGAAGATGGCCGACCGGTAACTGGGTCCCCGGTCGTTGCCCTGCCGGTCTTTCGTTGTCGGATCGTGGATCTGGAAGAAGAACTCCAGCATCGTGCGGAAGTCGGTGACCGCCGGGTCATAGACGATCTCGATCGCCTCGGCGTGGGTGCCGTGGTTGCGGTAGGTCGCGTTGGGAACGTCGCCGCCGGTGTAACCGACCCGGGTCGAAACCACGCCCGGCTGCTTGCGGATCAGTTCCTGCATTCCCCAAAAGCAGCCGCCGGCGAGAATAGCCTTTTGCGTGTTGGTCATGTCATTGCCTCGTTTCGCTCTGGCCGCTCGGTCGCAATCTCCCTCCGATTATCCTGATCTTTTCCGGCGGCCACACCTACGAGGCAAAGCTCTCGACAAACCGCGGTAGAACGTGTTCTAGTTTTCGCGTGAACAGCCCGCAATTCTCGCGTAGCGAACTGGCCGCCGCCTTCGAGAAATTCGAAGCGACCGTCGATGCGGCCGCGCAATCGCACGACTGGGACGCGTGGGTCCAGCACTACACACCCGACGTCGTGTACATCGAGCACGCGGCCGGTACCATGCACGGCCGCGCCGAGGTCCGCGAGTGGATCAGCAAGACGATGGGCAGCTTTCCCGGCAGCCACATGGTCGCGTTCCCGTCGCTGTGGTCGGTGATCGACGAGGCCACGGGGCGCATCATCATGGAACTCGACAACCCGATGCGCGATCCCGGCGACGGCACCGTCATCGGCGCGACGAACATCTCGATCATCACCTACGCCGGCGACGGCCTGTGGCGTCAGCAGGAAGACATCTACAACCCGCTGCGCTTCGTGCAGGCCACGTTGAAGTGGTGCCGTAAGGCGGCCGAACTCGGCACGCTCGACGAAGAAGCCGCGCGTTTCATGGAGCAGTACGGAGGCGCCCAGTGAGCACCAACCCCAAGCTGGTTATCGGCGCCAACGGTTTTCTGGGTTCGCATGTGACCCGCCAACTCGTCGCCGAGGGCCACCAGGTGCGGGCCATGGTGCGCGAGGCTGCGAACACCCGATCGATCGACGATCTCGAGCTCACCCGGTTTCACGGCGACGTGTTCGACACGGCCACGGTGCAAGAGGCGATGGACGGTGTCGATGACGTCTATTACTGCGTCGTGGACACCCGCGCCTGGCTGCGCGATACCGCGCCGCTGTTTCGCACCAACGTCGAAGGGCTGCGCAACGTTCTCGACGTGGCCGTCGCGCAACCCGACCTGCGCCGGTTCGTCTTCACCAGCACCTACGCGACCGTGGGCCGGCGCCACGGACACGTCGCGACCGAGGAGGACATCGTCGGCGCCCGCGGGTTGTCGGACTACGTCCGGTCCCGGGTCCAGGCCGAGAACCTGGTGATGCGCTATGTGGCCGAGGCCGGGCTGCCCGCGGTGGCGATGTGCGTGTCGACGACGTACGGCAGCGGCGACTGGGGCCGCACCCCGCACGGCGCGTTCATCGCCGGTGCGGTCTTCGGCAAGCTGCCCTTCACGATGGAGGGCATCCAGCTGGAAGTCGTCGGTGTCACCGATGCCGCCCGCGCGATGATCCTGGCCGCCGAACACGGGCGCATCGGCGAGCGGTACCTGATCTCCGAGCGGATGATCCCGTTGAAAGAGGTGGTCGGAATCGCCGCCGACGAGGCTGGTGTGCCGGCGCCGCGACGCTCGATCTCCGTCCCGGTGCTGTACGCGATGGGCGCGCTGGGCAACCTGCGGGCGCGCCTCACCGGCAAGGACGCCGAACTCAGCCTTGCGTCGGTGCGCATGATGCGGGCCGAAGCGCCCGTCGACCACAGCAAGGCCGTCCGCGAATTGGGCTGGCAGCCGCGCCCGGTCGAGGAATCCATCCGCGAGGCTGCCCGGTTCTGGGCCGCGATCCGAGATGCCAAAGGCAGGAGCACAACTCCAGGCTGAACACCACGCCGACCGCCGTTCAGGACGCGCCGTGGGCGCTGGGTGTGGGACTAGCCTCGCGGTGTGACCACCGCGCGAGTGCCCGTGGATCTCAGCGGGGCGCCCCAGACCATGCTGGCGACGTTCTACGCGAAGGCGCTGGACGCCGATTTCCCGAAACCGATCCTGGGCGATCGGTATGCGAAGGAGATCGTCGAGCGCATCGACTACGACTGGAAGAAAACGACCATCACACCGCGGCGGGCGCCGTCGGTGACCACCCGGTCGGCGCACTTCGACCAATGGACGCGCAAATTCCTTGCCGCGCACCCGCGTTCGGTCGTGCTGCACCTGGGCTGCGGGCTGGACAGCCGATTCTTCCGCTTGCAGCCGGGCCCGGACGTCCAGTGGTACGACGTCGACTACCCCGAGGTCGTGGCGCTGCGAACCCAGCTCTACCCGAGCCGCGATCACTATCGCGTCGTCGCCGCCTCGGTCACCGACCCGGCATGGCTGGCGGAAATCCCAACCGACCGTCCCACGCTGATGATCGGGGAGGGGCTGACCATGTATCTCACCGAGCAGGACGGCACCGCTCTACTGCGCAGGGTTGTCGCCCGGTTCGGTTCTGGCGAGCTGCAGTTCGACGCGTTCAACTGGCTCGGGATCGAGTCGCAATGGCTGAACACCGTGGTGCGACGTTCCGGAGCCACGCTGTGCTGGGCGATCAACGGGCCCGACGACATCATCGAAGCGGTGCCCGGGGTGCGGCTGCTTGCGTGGGAACGATGGTTTGAGTCGTACACCTTCGCGCAGTTGCCCCGCTCATCCCGAGCCTTGGGCAAGGTCATGTCGCAGGTTCGCGCGGTGGCGAACATGTCGCAATACCACCGCTACGCATTCGGTCCGCCGGACGGGAAGCCTTGACCGCGGACGCGCGTTGCACAACGGTAAGGCGTTTGAGGAGGAACCATGGCCCACCCGGAAATCAAAGAACCCAGCGCCGGGCACCCGATCACCATCGAGCCGACCAAGGGGCGGGTGCAGGTACGCGTCAACGGCGAGCTCGTCGCCGACACCACGGCCGCGCTGGAATTACGCGAAGCCACTTTGCCTGCGGTGCAATACATTCCGATCGCCGACGTGGTGCAGGACCGGCTCACCCGGACGGACACCAGCACCTACTGCCCCTTCAAGGGAAACGCCAGCTACTACAGCGTGACCACCTCGGCCGGTGACACCGTCGACGACGTGATCTGGACCTACGAGCAGCCGTATCCGGCGGTGGAAAAGATTGCCGGGCACGTCGCGTTCTACCCCAACAAGGCCGACATCAGCATCTCGGCTCAGTAGGGAATCCACCCGGGAAGCGCGGCCGCCGCCGCACGGGTGTCGCTGTACACGCGCATCGAGACGATCAGCCCGTCGCGGGTGTCGAAGATGCACACGAACGGGCTGTCGTACTCGACGCCGTTGGATGCGGTGCCGGTCGCTTGGGCCTCCACGACAACGGTTTCTCCCTCGTTGACGCAGCGCACCAGGTCGATGGTCAGTTCCAGGTCTCGTTTGCGTTGCTCGATCGACCGCCTGAGTACGTGTTTGTCGCAGGGCGTGCGCGTGTAGAGCGTCCAGTAGGTGAAGTCGTCACTGAGCAGGGCGAAGCCCTCGTCGAGATCGCCGCCGTCGCTGGTGCTCTGCAAAAACATCCAGGCCAGTTCGCCCTGCGGGTCATCGAACGGCGTCATCACAACGCAATATTGACTGGGGACACAGTTCACGGTCAATCAGAGCAGTCGGGGAGTCATCAGGTGCAGACCGCGCGCACGGTCGCGTTTCCCGGAGCGGTCAGCTTCGGGCACACGTTGGCGCCCCTTCGCCGCGGCCGCGGGGATCCGTGCTTCCGGGCTCCCGGTGACGGCTCGATCTGGCGCACCAGCCTGCTGCCCAGCGGACCCGTCACGGCCCGGATCAGCCGCGTCGGGCCCAATGCCGCGCACGCTGCGGCGTGGGGCAGCGGCGCGCAGGAGTTCCTCGACATGCTGCCCGCCATGCTGGGTTTCGAGGACGACGACTCGGACTTCGTGCCGCGGCATCCGACGGTTGCCGCCGCCTACCAACGGGTTCCGCACCTGCGCCTGGGCCGCACCGGGCAGGTGCTGGAGGCCCTGATCCCGGCCATCATCGAGCAGCGGGTGCCCGGAGCCGACGCGTTTCGTTCGTGGCGGGTGCTGGTGTCGAAGTACGGGACGCCTGCTCCGGGCCCAGCGCCGGAGGGGATGCGGGTGATGCCGCCGGCCCAGGTGTGGCGGCACATCCCGTCGTGGGAGTTTCACCGCGCCAACGTCGACCCGCGACGGGCGCAGACCGTGGTGACCTGTGCGCGGCGGGCCCCGTCGCTGGAGCGGCTGGTGTCGCGGCCGACGGTGCAGGCGCGTGAGGCATTGATGTCGCTGCCGGGGGTGGGGGAGTGGACGGCCGCCGAGACCGCACAACGGGCCCTCGGCGACGCGGACGCCGTGTCGGTGGGCGATTACCACATTCCCAAAATGATCGGCTGGACGTTGCTGGGCCGGCCCGTCGACGATGCGGGCATGCTCGAACTGCTCGAACCGATGCGGCCCCACCGCCAGCGCGTGGTGCGGCTGCTCGAAGTCAGCGGACTGGCATACGAGCCCCGCCGCGGGCCGCGGCTGCCAGTGCAGCAAATCCACTCGCTTTGATCCGTCGCGTTTTTCAGCCTGGCCATCGGGTACCCAACGGGGCAGTAACCGTGTGTGAACCCATGGAAGGAAGCTAGGAAAGAAGCGATGACTCAGTTCACAATTCCGGGATTGACCGACAAGCAGGCGGCGCGGCTCACCGAGCTGCTGCAAAAGCAACTGAGCACCTACAACGATCTTCATCTGACGCTGAAGCACATTCACTGGAACGTGGTTGGCCCCAACTTCATCGGCGTGCACGAGATGATCGACCCGCAGGTGGACGCAGTCCGCGGATTCGCTGACGATGTGGCCGAACGCATTGCGGCCCTTGGTGCTTCGCCGCAAGGCACCCCTGGCGCCATCATCAAGGATCGCTCGTGGGACGACTATTCGGTCGGCCGCGACACGGTCCAGGCGCACCTGGCCGCGCTGGACCTCGTCTACACCGGCGTCATCGAGGACATTCGCCAATACATCGAGGAGACAGACGAACTCGACCAGGTGACCCAAGACCTGCTGATCGGCCAGGCGGGGCAGTTGGAGAAATTCCAATGGTTCGTCCGGGCGCACCTGGAAAGCGCCGGCGGCGAGCTGGCGCACAAAGGTAAGAGCACCGAGAAGGACGCTGCCAGCAGCGCTCGTGGCAAATCTTGACCGTTTGTCCTACGGGCGGAGCTCCACGTCGGGACTGCGTGAACCATTCTTCGGCACCAGAACGTTGACCCGGTCGCCTGCCGCGAGTCGCAGGGCAGGTTGGGCATCGACGAGCCGTCGTTTGTGCACCACCGATACCGGGAGGTGCCCGGGAGGCCATTCGAGGTCGTGCAGCTTGCGCCCGACCGCGCCCGAATCGGGCGCCAGGGTGTGCTCGACGATGCAGTACCCGTCGAGTTGACTTCGCGGATCGTGTTCGGTCTCGGCTGCCGAATCGGCCCACTGGTCGCCCTGACGGTCGGCGGTGATGCCCGGTTCGAGATCCGTGACATAGGCGCCGACCGCGCGCAGCACGTTCTGGTTGGTCAGCCACCCTTGAACGCGCCGCGCGTCGGTGTCGATCACCGGCAGGCCATCGCGGCCGTATAGGACGAGCTGCCGCAGGGCTTGGGCAAGGCTGTCGTTGGCAAACAGGGCTTGGGGTTGCCGGATCCGCGTCACGGGCCCGAGCAATGTGGTCCAGTCGCGGGGGTCGTCAGCCGCCGGGTCTGTCAGCTCGAGTGGTGCGGTAAACGGGTGCATGGCCTGGGCGACCGTCAGGCCCGCGAAGGCGTGCGTGGGGGTGGCGCGGTCGATATCGATGCCCCGGCGCAGCAGCTTGGTGGTGTAGATGGTGCCGTAGGAAAGCCCGCGTGACACCGTGGTTCCGACGGCGACGGCCAGCATGACTGGCAAGGTGAGGGTGAAGTCGCCGGTCATTTCGACGGTGCTGGCCAGCGCCGTGAGCGGGGCCCGCGCCGCGGAAGCGAACACCGCGCCCATGCCCACAATGGCGTACAGCGCGGGGTGCCCCACCGCCGTGCCGATGAGGTGCTGCACGATGAGCCCGAAGGCCATGCCCGATGTAGCCCCGACGAACAATGACGGAGCAAACACGCCGCCGGAGCCGCCGATCCCGATGGTCAAGCCGCACGCCAGCATCTTGCCGGCGGCAAGGACCACCAGAAACCACAGGGCGTAGTGGCCGGCGAAAGCGGCATACATGACCGGATAGCCGACTCCGTACAGCTGGGGCACGGCGAGCAGCAGTAGGCCAAGCACGATCCCCCCGACCGCCGGCCGCGCCCAGCCCGCTCGGCGTCCCCACAGCCGGTCGCACACGTCCTCGGTCTTGTACAGAACGTTCTTGAAGACGATCCCGAGCAGCCCGCCGATCGCCGCGAGAAGGGCGACCAACAAATAGTTGGCGATGTGATCGAGTTCAATGCCTTCCGGGAGCTGGGTGAGGAAGGGGGCGGAGCCGAAGAACACGCGAGCGATCACGTCGGCAACCATCGCCGAAAGCATGATGGTGAAGATCGCTTCGACGGAGAGTTCGCGCAGGATCAGTTCGACGGCGAAGAACACGCCGGTGATCGGAGCGTTGAATGTCGCTGAGATGCCGCCGGCGGCGCCGCAGGCGACCAGCACCCTCAGCCGGTTCTCCGGCATCCGCACCCATTGACCGAAACTTGACGCCAGTGCGGCGCCGATTTGCACAATCGGTCCTTCCCGACCGACCGAGCCACCGGAGCCGATGCACAGCGCCGAGGCCAGCGCCTTCACCACCGTAACCTGGGGCCGGATGCGGCCACCGTTCTCCGCGACCGCGATCATGACTTCCGGCACGCCATGGCCTCGCGCCTCTCGCGCGAACCTGCTGATCAGCGGCCCGTAGAGCAACCCGCCGATGACGGGGATGACGGCGTAAAACCCGACCCCCAACCAAGGTAGGTGATCGCTGGCCACCCAACCCTGTTGGCCGAACTCGTCGTGCCCTGTCGCCAGCCAGGTGAAGCCGAAGACCAGGTAGCGGAAAGCCACGGCGCCGAGCCCGGCGCCGACTCCCACCACGATCGCAACGCAGAACAACCCCAGTTGGTTCGCCCGCAGCCAGCTTGCGACCTGTCCTAGCGAACCGGACACCGTTCTCCGTGTGCGGGCCGGATCATCGGCCGATTTGTCCTGCTCCATCCCCGTCACCCTCCCCGGCGGTCTTCTCTTCGCGGTGTCGAACCATGTGGAGTCGCACCGTACGTTCCCCGTACCCGCGCCCGGGACGACTATTTACGTCAGCAAATATTGCCTTATCGAACCATCGGCCGCCTGCCCGCTCCTGTCGGGAATAAGTGGACCACGGTCCGGTTATATCGGACATCCACTATATGAGGAGGCCAGATGCCTGCAGTTACGGCCAACACGCTGACGTTGCCACGAGTCAGCGGCCCCGGCCCCGCCGATACCGAGCGGCCCGTCCGATCGATCACCACCGGCCCGCGTGGATACGAAGGCGAGGGTTTCCCGGTGGTGCGCGCTTTCGCGGGAGTCGGTACGGTCGCGCTGGACCCCTTCGTGCACATGGACCAGATGGGCGAGGTCGAGTACCAGCCAGGGGAGCCCCGGGGTACCGACTGGCACCCGCACCGCGGCTTCGAGACCGTCACCTACATGCTCGACGGGAAGTTCGCGCACCAGGATTCGCACGGTGGTGGCGGCCTGATCGCCGACGGCGCGACACAGTGGATGACGGCCGGCTCCGGCATCCTGCACATCGAGACACCGCCGGCCGAGCTGGTCGACAGCGGCGGGCTCTTCCACGGCGTCCAGCTCTGGGTGAACCTGCCCAAGAAAGACAAGTTCGCACCCCCGCGGTATCAGTCCATCGAAGGCGGCGACACCGTGTTGCTCGCATCCGAGGACGGCGGAGCGCTGATCCGCATCATCGCCGGCGACATTGACGGACACCGGGGCCCGGGCGTCACGCACACCCCGATAACTCTGGCGCACGCGACAATCGAGAACGGGGCCCAGCTCAACATCCCATGGCAGCGTGACTTCAACGCGCTGGTCTATGTGTTGTCCGGCAGCGGGTACGTCGGCCCGGTCGCTCATCCGATCCACCAGGGCCAGCTGGCGGTCCTGGGCCCCGGCGATCGGATCACCATGGGAGCCCGGCAAGTCCAGGATTCCGGCCAGACAGCAGTCCACGGCGCCATTGATTTGCTGCTTCTGGGCGGTCGCCCGATTCGCGAGCCGGTATTCCACTACGGGCCTTTCGTGATGAACACCCGTGCGGAATTGATCGAGGCGCTCGAGGACTACCAAGCCGGAAAATTTGGCAGCATTCCGCCAAATGCGCTAATGCCGCACCACGGGGGTGGCACACTCTAGCAATGCTTCCACGGGGGAACCGCAGGCCCGGACGGCCGCCTGCCGCGAAGGCTGACGAGACCCGGCAGCGGATCATCCAAGCTGCTCGTTTGGTCTTCAGTGAACGTGGCTACGACGGCGCGACGTTCCAGGCCATTGCAGCGCGCGCGGACCTGACCCGGCCGGCGATCAACCATTATTTTTCGAGCAAGCGGGCGCTTTATCGGGAAGTGCTGGATGACACCAACGAATTCGTGATCGGGGCCGGCATCAAACAAGCCGAACGCGAGACCACGCTGGTGGCGCAGTTGACGGCATTCATCTCCGAAGCGACCAGAGCCAATTCCAAGAACCCGGCCGGATCCGCGTTTCTCATCAGCGGTGTGCTCGAATCGCAGCGACATCCGGATTTGACGGGAACCGATAACGATTCCATACGCATCAGTCGGGAATTCCTGCTGCGTCTCATCAACCAGGCGATCGAGCGTGGCGAAATAGTCACCGACGTCGACGCGACGGTGCTGGCCGAGGCGCTGCTCGTTCTCGTCTGCGGGGTGGGCTTGTATGCGGGCTATGTATCGAGTCCCGAAAACCTGCTGGCACTCGTCGGGGTAATGCGCCAGCTCCTGGAAGGCGCGCTCCGGAAGCCGGAGGCTTAGCGCCCGTCGGCGCGCAGTGAAGTTGCGCACAAAGCGTATAGGCTAACTAACTTATCCCGGTATCATGGTCGGGATATGACTGATCTGGATGCCTCGTTGCCGCCTTCCGTACGGTCTGCCGGCGACAGCTGGACCATCACTGAACTCGTCGGCGCCACCGCGCTGGGCGTCGCCGCGTCGCGCGCCGCGGAAACCGCCGGACCCGAGCCGTTGATCCGCGACGACTTCGCCCGCCTGCTGGTCTCGTCGGCCGGCCCCGCGTGGGCGCGGCTGGCCGACCCCGAGCTGGGCTGGCTCGACGGTGACGAGCACGGACAGCGCTCCCACCGATGCGGAATCGACTACCAGGCCGTGCGCACCCACTTCTTCGACGAGTACTTCGCGAACGCCGTCGGCGCGGGCATCCGGCAAGTCGTCATCCTGGCCGCCGGGCTCGACTCCAGGGCGTACCGGTTGGACTGGTCGGCCGGCACCACGGTCTACGAGATCGACCAGCCCCAGGTGCTGGAGTACAAGTCCGGCATCCTGCAGCAGCACGGCGCCGTGCCGTCCGCCATCCGGCACCCCGTCGCGGTGGACCTGCGTGACGATTGGCCCGCGGCGCTGACCGCCGCCGGATTCGACCGCACCCAACCGACCGCCTGGCTGGCCGAAGGGCTGCTCCCGTACCTGCCCAGCGACGCTCAGGACCGGCTCTTCGAGATGGTCACCGCGCTGAGCGCGCCGGACAGCCAGATCGCCATCGAGATGTTCGGCATGAATTCCCGGAGCAACTCGCAGCGCTGGCTGCGGATGCGCGACCGGCTCGGACTGGACGTCAACGTCCAGGCGCTGACCTACCACGAGCCGGACCGTTCGGACGCCGCCGCATGGCTGGCCGACCACGGCTGGCACGTGCACAGCGTGAGCAACCGTGACGAGATGGCCCGGCTGGGCCGTCCGGTGCCCGACGACCTGACCGACGAGGCGGTCCGCAGCACGCTGCTGCGGGCGCGTCTCGGTAAGCCCACCGCCTGACCGAGCATTCATCCAAGGAGCACCGCCATGAGTTCACTGCGTACCCACGACGACACCTGGGACATCAAGAGCAGCGTCGGCACCACCGCGGTCATGGTGGCCGCAGCCCGGGCGATCGAGACCGAACAGCCCGACGCGCTGATCCGCGACCCCTATGCCCGGCTGCTCGTCAACAACGCCGGTGCCGAAGTCCTGTGGGAGGCCATGCTCGACCCGGACGTCGTGGCCAAGATCGAAGCCATCGATGAAGAGTCCGCCGCCCGCATGCAGCACATGCGCGGCTATCAGGCGGTGCGGACCCACTTCTTCGACTCGTACTTCGCCGACGCCGTCGCCAGCGGGATCCGGCAGGTGGTGATCCTCGCGTCGGGACTGGACTCGCGGGCGTACCGCCTCGACTGGCCGGCCGGCACCACGGTTTACGAGATCGACCAGCCTCAGGTGCTGGACTACAAGACGACCACGCTGGCCGAAAGCGGCGCCAAGCCGTCCGCCGATCGTCGCGAGGTGGCGATCGACCTTCGGGAAGACTGGCCCGCCGCGCTGCGCGCCGCCGGATTCGACCCGGCCCAGCCGACCGCCTGGCTGGCCGAGGGTCTGCTGATGTACCTGCCCGCCGAGGCACAGGACAAACTGTTCACCCAGATCGGCGAGCTGAGCCCGGCGGGCAGCCGCGTCTCCGCCGAAACCGCACCGATGCACGCCGAGGAGCGGCGTCAGCAGATGCGGGAACGGTTCAAGAAGGTGGCCGAGCAGCTCGGGCTGGAGGAGACCGTCGACGTCGGCGAGTTGATGTACCGCGACGAGCACCGCGCGAACCTCGCCGACTGGCTCAACGAAAACGGCTGGCGCGCTACGGCGCAGAACTCGATCGACGAGATGCACCGCCTGGGCCGCGGGGTGCAGAGTTCCGAGGTGGATGAGGACCGGGACGCCTTCTCCGACTTCGTGGTCGCCGAGCGGCGGTAAAGCCACGGCTGCGACGCGCCTGACCGCGTGGACCCGTCGCGCGCCAACCGTTGGCTCGCGGTCCCGGTTACCGGGAATTCGCCTGGTCGTCGGGGACAATGGTCATTCATTATGGCCAGTGGCGGATCCGATCAATCGCACCGATGGGCGCTGCGAAAGGGCCGGTTCGTGGCCGCCGTCGCTTCGGCCGCCGTCATGGCGATCACCGGGATGGGTTGGACGGGTTATCACACCGCGCTGGGCAAGATCATCATTTCGCACGCGTTGCCGAACGCGGCGACGACGCTGGACGGCAACCAGAACATTCTGCTGATGGGTCTGGACAGCCGGCTGGACCAGAACGGTAAGCCGCTGCCCCAAGACGTCTACGAGGCGTTGCACGCCGGCGACGAGAGTTCGGGCGGCTACAACGCCAATGTCCTTATTGTTGTGCATATTTCGGACGGCGACGGGCCGATCACCGCGATATCGATTCCGCGTGACGACTACGCGGAGTTGCCGGGCTGCCCGGGATCGGTCTGCGCCGGCAAGATCAAGCAGGCATACGGGCTGGCCTACCAGCAGTCGCTGAATTCGCAGGCGGCCGGGAATTCGGGCGGGGCGGGCGCCAACAACCTGACGGCTCGCGAGCAGACCGCGCGCGAGGCCGGCCGCAAAGCCGAAATCAATGCCGTCAACGACTTTCTCGGCATCTCGGTCGACCACTTCGTCGAGGTCACCCTCGGCGCGTTCTTTCAAATCGCCAAGGCCGTCGAGCCGATCACGGTGTGCCTCAACGCCGACACGCGGGACAGCTATTCGGGTGCGGACTTCCACCAAGGGGTCCAGCGCATCGACGCCGCGGACGCGATGGCCTTCGTGCGGCAGCGGCGTGACGAAAACGACGGCTCGTTTACAGATTTCGACCGAACCCGGCGACAGCAGGCGTTTCTGGTGTCGTTGGTCAAGGCGGCTCGCAGCGGCGGTGCGCTGTCCAGCGTGAGCGGGCTGCGCAAGCTGCTGCAGGTCGCCCGCGACAACGTCGCCGTCGACGACGGGCTGGACATCATGGAATTCGCTTCGCGCGCCTCGCAACTGAGCGAGCGGCCGCTGTCGCTCTACACCCTGCCGATCGCCGGCTTCGGCAAAGACGCCAATGGGTCCGACATCAACCAGGTCGACCTGCCCACCATCCGACGCATCGTCAACGAGCGCTTCATGTCGGACACACCGGTGGCGCTGGAGGCCGCATCACCGTCCACCCAGCCACCGCCGGCGCTCGCCGAACCCGCGATTCTCGACGTCGTCAACGCCACCTCACGGGACGGGCTCGCGGGCGCCATCGAGGAGGCCTTCGCCGGCCGCGGCTTCACCCGCGGCAGCGCCACGACCGCGGCGACCCCGGCCGACGACAGCGTCATCGAGTACGGCCCCGGCGCCGACCGGGCCGCGCAGGTCCTGGCCGATGAACTGCACCTGCCGGCGACGGCGAACAGCGCCGTGGCCGCCGGCACGGTGCGACTGACCGTCGGAACGCAGTTCCCCGCAGGGGACTACCTGGCCCACCCCGGTACGACGACCGATCCGTCCGGGTCCGGGCAGGTGAGTGCCGTGGCCGCCACCGGCGCCGGCGACCGCGCCCCGGCACCGACCGACCTCAGCCAGATGACCGCCGCGAACGTCCCCTGCGTCAAGTAACCGCGGCGGTCATCGCGGGTGCGGGCCGAGGTCCGGGACGATCCGACCCGGCGAGATCGGCGTTGGCCGGATCCTTCCTATTGCTCTCCCAACCGGATGGTTAGTATCGCGGTTATCACCGACGAGCGGCCGCCATGCGGCGGGACCCTGCTCGGGAAGGACAATGATGACCACCGAATCGGTTGCATCGAAGACATCGAACTCCACGAACGGGACCGCACCGACCGACATCCCCGCCACGGTTGCCCGGCTGCGCCAGACCTTCGCCACCGGACGCACCCGCGACATCGAATGGCGCAAGCGCCAGCTGCTGCAACTGGTGAAGCTGATGGAGGAGAACGAGGCCGCGCTCGCCGCGGCACTCGCCGAAGACTTGGACCGCAGCCCGTTCGAGGCCTACATCGCCGACATCGCCACCACGGCCGGTGAAGCGAAATACGCGGCGAAGCGGGTGCGCCGGTGGACGCGCCGCAAGTATCAACTGCTCGAGCTGCCGCAGCTGCCCGGCCGCGGCTGGGTGGAGTACGAGCCCTACGGCACCGTGTTGATCATCGGCGCCTGGAACTACCCGTACTACCTGACGCTGGGCCCCGCGGTCGGAGCGATCGCCGCCGGAAACGCCGTCATTCTCAAGCCTTCGGAGATCGCTGCGGCGTCCGCGCACGTGATGGCCGAGCTGGTGCCCAAGTACCTCGACAACGACGCCATCGCGGTGGTCGAGGGCGACGGCGCGACGAGCCAGGAACTCATCGCTCAGGGCCTGGACCGCGTGCTGTTCACCGGCGGCACCGAGATCGGCCGCAAGGTCTACGAGGGCGCGGCGCCGCACCTGACCCCGTGCACCCTGGAGCTCGGCGGCAAGAGCCCGGTCATCGTCGCGGCGGACGCCGACGTGGAGGTGGCCGCCAAGCGGATCGCCTGGATGAAGCTGCTCAACGCCGGACAGACCTGCGTCGCACCCGATTACGTCCTCGCGGACGCCACGATTCGCGATGAACTGGTCGACAAGATCAGTGCCGCCATCACGAAATTCACCTCCGACAAGCCGGACGGCATGCGGGTGGTCAATCAGCGCCAGTTCGACCGGATCAGTGGTTACCTGTCCGGAGGCGATGGCAAGGTCACCGTCGGCGGGGCCTGCGACGCGTCGAGCCTGCGCATCCAGCCCGCCGTCGTGGTGGATCCCGACCCGAACGGCCCGCTGATGCAAAACGAGATCTTCGGCCCGGTGCTGCCGGTGATCACAGTCCAAAACCTGGACGAGGCAATACGTTTCGTGAACTCGAGGCCCAAGCCGCTGTCGGCCTACCTGTTCACCAAGCGGCGCGAGACCCGCGAGCGGGTGATCAAGGAGGTGCCGGCCGGCGGCATGCTGGTCAACCACGTCGCCTTCCAGGTGTCGACGGCCAAGCTGCCGTTCGGTGGTGTCGGCGCATCGGGAATGGGCGCCTACCACGGCAAGTGGGGTTTCGAAGAGTTCAGTCACCGCAAATCGGTGTTGACCAAACCCACCCGGCCGGACCTGTCGAGCTTCATCTACCCTCCGTACACCGAGCGAGCCTTCAAGATGGCTCGCCGGATGTTCTGACACATTGCTTCAAATCGATTGCTAGAACGAGTTTTTCGGAATAGAGAGGAAACTTATGCCCGGAGTGCAGGATCGCGTCATCATCGTCACCGGAGCCGGTGGAGGACTGGGCCGTGACTACGCCCTGACCCTCGCCAAGGAGGGCGCCAGCGTCGTGGTCAACGACCTCGGCGGTTCGCGTGACGGGACCGGCGCCGGCCACAACATGGCCGACGAGGTGGTCAAGGAGATCAAGGACGCCGGCGGGCGGGCGGTTGCCAACTACGACAGCGTCGCCGAGTCCGAGGGCGCCGAGAACATCATCAAGACCGCGCTCGACGAGTTCGGCGCCGTGCACGGCGTGGTCAGCAACGCCGGCATCCTGCGTGACGGCACATTCCACAAGATGTCCTTCGAGAACTGGGACGCCGTGCTCAAGGTGCACCTCTACGGTGGCTACAACGTCATCCGCGCCGCGTGGCCGCACTTCCGCGAGCAGAGCTACGGCCGCGTGGTCGTCGCCACCTCCACCAGCGGGCTGTTCGGCAACTTCGGCCAAACCAACTACGGCGCGGCCAAACTCGGCCTGGTGGGCCTGATCAACAGCCTGGCGCTGGAGGGGGCGAAGTACAACATCCACGCCAACGCGGTCGCCCCGATCGCGGCGACCCGCATGACCGAGGACATCCTTCCCAAGGAAGTGCTGGAGAAGCTGACGCCCGAGTACGTCGCCCCGGTGGTGGCCTACCTGTGCACCGAGGAAAACCCCAACAGCGCTTCGGTTTTCGTGGTCGGTGGCGGCAAGGTGCAGCGGGTGGCGCTGTTCCAGAACAAGGGCGTCAACTACGACAAGCCGCCGACGGTGGAGGACATCGCCTCGCAGTGGGGCGAGATCACCGACCTGTCCGCGGCGAAGCAGGCCGATTTCAAGCTGGGGTAAGCCAGTCGCGACCGGGTGGTCAGCGAGTCAGGCGAGCAGCTCGCCGCGCAGACGTTCCACGTCCGCCTCGCTGACACCCGCGTCGCGCAGATAGGCGTCCAGCGAACCGAATTCCTGGTGGATGGTCTGGCGTGCGGCGTCCAGGTATTCGGGACGCACGCCGAGGACACCGTCGGCCAGCCGGGCCTTGGTGAACGTGACGACCTCCGGGGTCAATTCGACGTCAGACCGTTTCTGGATCATCTCGTAGATGTGGTCGCGCAGTTGCGGTACCGCGGCGTTGCTGCGCAGGTAGTCGGCGACGATGGTGTCGCGATCCACGTCGAGCACTTCCAGCACGGTGGCGATCACGAAACCCGTGCGGTCCTTTCCCGCGAAGCAGTGCGTGAGCACTGAACGTCCGGCGGCCAGCATCGAAAAGACCTGCCGCACAGCGCGTTGCGCGCCGTTGCGGGTGGGGAACTGCCGGTACTCGTCGATCATGTGCCGGATGGCGGCCTCGTTGACCTCTTCGTCGGATTGAGTGGCGTCGCCCTCGAACAACCGCCGAAACGCGGTCTCGTGCGGCGCGTCGTCGTCGCTGGGCTGATCGTCGCCGAGGTCGGGTAGGGGAAGCCGGTGGATCTCGATGCCGTCCGGAACCAGACCCGGACCGCGTTTGGTGACTTCCTGGTTCGCGCGCAGGTCGGCGACGTCGGTGATGCCCAATTCGCGCAGTGTGGTGCGGCCCTGGTCGTCGAGGCGGCTCAGCTCACCGGACCGGAACAACCGCCCGGGCCGAAGGGCAGGCGCGCCGTCGGCGACGTCGCGAAAGTTCCACGCGCCGGACAGTTCTCGCAGCGCCTCAGTCATTCGGTGTGACCGCCGCGGCGAAGGTCGACTGTTCGCGGCCGATCTCGGTGCGCGCGATGGTCCGCATGTGCACCTCGTCGGGCCCGTCGAAGATCCGCATGGCGCGGTGCCAGCCGTAGAGGCGGGCAAGCACCGTGTCGTCGCTGACGCCGGCGGCACCGTGCACCTGGATCGCGCGGTCGATGACGTCGCAGGCCACCTGCGGCGCCACCGCCTTGATCTGCGAGACGAGCAGGTGCGCGGCCTTGTTGCCGTGCTGGTCGATCGTCCACGCCGCCTTCTCGCAGAGCAGCCGAGCCTGGTCGATTTCGTTGCGGGACTTGGCAATTGCCTGCTGCACCAGACCCTGGTCAGCCAGCGGCCGGCCGAAGGCGATCCGGTTGTTCGCGCGGTGCACCATCAGCGCCAGGGCGCGTTCGGCCCCGCCGAGCGCACGCATGCAGTGGTGGATGCGGCCCGGTCCGAGCCGGGCCTGGGCGATGGCGAAACCGCCGCCCTCCTCCCCGAGCAAATTGGTGGCCGGTACCCGGACGTTGTCGTAGACGATCTCGCAGTGCCCGTGCTGGTCCTGCCAGCCGAACACCGACGTGGAGCGCAGCACGCTCACGCCAGGGGTGTCCATCGGCACCAGCACCATCGACTGTTGCTGGTGACTCGCGGCCTCGGGGTTGGTGCGCCCCATCACGATCAGGATCTTGCAGCGTGGGTCGGCCGCGCCCGACGTCCACCACTTGCGCCCGTTGATGACGTAGTCGGCGCCGTCGCGCACGATGGCCGTCTGGATGTTGCGGGCGTCGCTGCTCGCGACCGCCGGCTCGGTCATCGAGAAGGCGCTGCGGATCTCGCCGGCCAGCAACGGCTCCAACCACTGCTTGCGCTGTTCCTCGGTGGCGAACAGGTGCAGGGTCTCCATGTTCCCGGTGTCCGGGGCCGCGCAGTTGACCGCCTCGGGGGCGAGCTCCAGGCTCCAGCCGGTCAGCTCGGCCAGCGGGGCATATTCGAGGTTGGTCAACCCCGACTCGGCCGGCAGGAACAGGTTCCACAGGCCGCGCGCCTTGGCCTTGGTTTTGAGTTCCTCGATGACGGGGGGAACCGTGTGATCGTTGGGGCCGGCTTCCTCGCGGTATTTGTCGTATTCGGCCTCGGCCGGAAAGACGTATTCCGTCATGAAGTCGGACAGTCGCTTGTGGTAGTCGATGGCTTTGGCCGACATCGCGAAGTCCATGCCCGTCACGATAGGACACGTGTCGAGTCGCCGCGTTTCCGGTCGTCAGCGCGATGCTTACGCCGCGGTGAAAACGCGCAGGAGCGGGCGGCACGATGGACGGCATGAGTGAATCCCGCCCCCCGTTGCCTCCGTTCACCCACGAATCCGCGCTGCAGAAGGTGCAGGCGGCCGAGGACGCATGGAACAGCTGCGATCCTGAACGCGTCAGCCTGGCCTACACAGTCGATTCGCACTGGCGCAATCGGGATGAGCGCATCATCGGCCGCAACGAGATCGTCGCGTTCCTGACTCGCAAGTGGGAGCGCGAGCTGGATTATTCGCTGCGCAAGAGCCTGTGGAGTTTCAACGGCAACCGCATCGCGGTGCGGTTCCAATACGAGTGCCATGACCGGTCCGGCCAGTGGTACCGCAGCTACGGCAACGAGCTGTGGGAGTTCACCGAGTCGGGACTGATGGCGCGCCGCGAGGCCAGCATCAACGACGTGCCCATCGACGAATCGCAGCGGCGCTACTTCGGGCCCCGCCCCGAGTCCGAACATGGCCAGGAGATCCCGCTCTGGTAGCCGCGTGGCGACGATGCGGCCGGCGTAGCCGGGTGCGGAGGAGGCGCGCAATCAAGCCCGCGTGGCGACGATGCGGCCGGCGTAGCCGGGTGCGGAGGAGGCGCGCAATCAAGCCCAGCGCACAACGTCGTCTTGTGACGTCACAACGGCGTGGGCGCTACTGCATCGCCCGGTGGCGGCGAACCATCGGCCGGAGCGTCGATCGCCCGGGGCGGGGGTATCCCGCCCCGGTGGCCCGGAGCCGTTCGCGCGTCCATGGTGAAACCTGGTTAAGGTAGCGAAGCGCGCGGCCGAGCCGGCGCCACGCCCATCGGCAGGGACAGTACGGGAAAGTACGGAAAGTAGATGTACGCGCCATGACAAATGCGCAGACGACGGTAGGAGTGGTCGCCGAATCCGGGGCCGACGAGCGGCGGGTCGCGCTGGTGCCGAAGGCGGTCGCGTCGCTGGTGAGCAGCGGCGTGGCGGTGGTGGTCGAGTCCGGTGCGGGCGAACGGGCCCTGCTGCCCGACGCGCTCTACACCGAGGCCGGGGCCAGCATCGGGGACGCGTGGGCCGCCGACGTCGTGGTCAAGGTCGCGCCGCCGACCCAGGCCGAGGTCGCCAAGCTGCGCAGTGGGCAGACGCTGATCGGTTTCCTCGCGCCGCGCAACGCCGAGAATTCGATCGGCGCCCTCAAGCAGGCCGGCGTGCAGGCGTTCGCGCTCGAGGCCATCCCGCGGATCTCGCGAGCCCAGGCGATGGATGCGCTGTCGTCGCAGGGCAACGTGTCCGGCTATAAGGCCGTGCTGCTGGCGGCCTCGGAGTCCACCCGGTTTTTCCCGATGCTGACGACGGCGGCGGGCACCGTGAAGCCGGCGACCGTGCTGGTGCTCGGCGTCGGCGTGGCCGGGCTGCAGGCGCTGGCGACGGCCAAGCGGCTGGGCGCGCGCACCACCGGGTACGACGTCCGCCCCGAGGTGGCCGACCAGGTGCGCTCGGTGGGCGCGCAGTGGCTTGAGCTAGGCATCTCAGAAACAATCACAGCCGCCGGCGAGGGCGGCTACGCCCGAGAGCTCACCGACGAGGAGCGCGCCCAGCAGCAGAAGGCGCTGGAAAAGGCGATCAGCGGATTCGACGTCGTGATCACCACGGCGCTGGTCCCGGGACGCCCGGCGCCGCGTCTGGTCACCGCGGCCGCGGTGGAAGCGATGAAGCCCGGCAGCGTGGTGGTGGATCTGGCCGGCGAGACCGGCGGCAACTGCGAGCTCACCGAGCCCGGGCAGACGGTCGTCCGCCACGACGTCACCATCGCCTCGCCGCTGAACCTGCCGGCCACCATGCCCGAGCACGCCAGCGAGCTCTACAGCAAGAACATCACCGCGCTGCTGGACCTGCTGCTAACCGACGGCAAGCTGGCGCCGGACTTCGACGACGAAGTGATCGCGGACTCGTGTGTGACGCGGGATCGGAAGGACTCCTAGATGTACGACGAGCTATTGGCCAACCTGGCGATCCTGGTGCTCTCCGGATTCGTCGGGTTCGCCGTCATTTCCAAAGTGCCCAACACGCTGCACACGCCGCTGATGTCGGGCACCAACGCCATCCACGGCATCGTGGTGCTGGGCGCGCTGGTGGTGTTCGGCTCGGTCGAGCACCCCTCGCTGGCGGTGCAGATCATCCTGTTCGTCGCGGTGGTGTTCGGAACCCTGAACGTCATCGGTGGGTTCATCGTCACCGACCGGATGCTGGGGATGTTCAAGGGCAAGAAGAAACCCGTGCCCGCGAAGAGTGGGGAGCCGGCGGCCAAATGAATTACTTGGTAATCGGCCTCTACATCATTTCGTTCGCCCTGTTCATCTACGGCCTGATGGGCCTGACCGGGCCCAAGACGGCGGTGCGGGGCAACCTGATCGCCGCGGTGGGTATGGCCCTGGCGGTGGCGGCGACCCTGATCAAGATCCGCCACACCGACCAGTGGGTGCTGATCATCGCCGGCCTGGTGGTGGGCGTGGTGCTCGGCGTCCCGCCGGCCCGCTACACCAAGATGACCGCGATGCCGCAGCTGGTGGCCTTCTTCAACGGCGTCGGCGGTGGCACGGTCGCGCTGATCGCGCTCTCGGAATTCATTGAGACAAGCGGCTTTTCGGCCTTCCAGCACGGTGAGTCACCGACCGTGCACATCGTGGTGGCGTCGTTGTTCGCCGCGATCATCGGCTCGATCTCGTTCTGGGGATCCATCATCGCGTTCGGCAAGCTGCAGGAGATCATCTCCGGATCGCCGATCGGCTTCGGGCGGGCCCAGCAGCCGATCAACCTGCTGCTGCTGGCCGGCGCCGTGGCCGCCGCGGTGGTGATCGGTCTGCACGCCCATCCCGGCAGCGGTGGGGCGCCGCTGTGGTGGATGATCGGGCTGCTCGCCGCCGCGGGTGTGTTGGGCCTGATGGTGGTGCTGCCCATCGGCGGCGCCGACATGCCCGTGGTCATCTCGCTGCTCAACGCGATGACCGGGCTCTCGGCCGCGGCCGCGGGGCTGGCGCTGAACAACACCGCGATGATCGTGGCCGGCATGATCGTCGGTGCGTCCGGTTCGATCCTGACCAACCTGATGGCCAAGGCGATGAACCGCTCGATCCCGGCCATCGTCGCCGGCGGCTTCGGCGGTGGCGGGGTCGCACCCAGCGGCGGCGACGCCGGCGACAAGACCGTCAAGGCCACCTCGGCCGCCGACGCCGCGATCCAGATGGCCTATGCCAACCAGGTGATCGTGGTGCCCGGCTACGGCCTGGCCGTGGCGCAGGCCCAGCACGCCGTGAAGGACATGGCGGCCCTGCTGGAGAACAAGGGTGTGACGGTGAAGTACGCGATCCACCCGGTGGCGGGCCGGATGCCCGGGCACATGAACGTGTTGCTGGCCGAGGCCGAGGTCGACTACGACGCCATGAAGGACATGGACGACATCAACGACGAATTCGGACGCACCGACGTCGCGATCGTCATCGGCGCCAACGACGTCACCAACCCGGCGGCCCGCAACGACGCGTCCAGCCCGATCTACGGCATGCCGATCCTCAACGTCGACAAGGCCAAGTCGGTGATCGTGCTCAAGCGGTCGATGAACTCCGGCTTCGCCGGCATCGACAACCCGCTGTTCTACGGCGAGGCCACCAGCATGCTGTTCGGCGACGCAAAGAAATCGGTGACCGAGGTCGCCGAGGAACTCAAGGCGCTGTAGCGGCGAAAGCGCCTCTGCGCTGGGCGTTTAGACGGGCGGGTACGCCGGCGGCGGGTACCCGTTTCCGTCGGTGACCCCGCGCAATCCCCAGGTCAGGTACCGCATGAAGAACTCGATCTCGTCGCTTCCGTCGTAATCCGGACTCGGATCCATCGGCCCCACCTCTCGACTCATCTCGTTCGATGAGGAGTCTAGTCGCACACGGCTGCACGTGACACCCGGCGTTTTGCATAAACTGTCCAACCAGTTGATTGATAGCTATTCTGGCCGAACCGGCCCTGGCCTGGCCGTACCGACGATAGTGAGAACAGATGCCCACCGACAGCATCACCCCGAATGGGCTGACCCGGCGCGAAGAGCTGCTGGCGGTCGCCACCAAGCTGTTTGCGGCGCGCGGCTATCACGGCACCCGGATGGACGACGTGGCCGACGTGATCGGCCTGAACAAGGCGACCGTCTATCACTACTACGCCAGCAAGTCGCTGATCCTGTACGACATCTACCGCCAGGCCGCCGAGGGCACCCTGGCCGCCGTGCACGACGACCCGTCCTGGACGGCGCGCGAGGCGCTCTACCAATACACAATCCGCCTGCTCACCGGCATCGCGAGCGATCCCGAGAGGGCCGCGGTGTACTTCCAGGAGGCGCCCTACATCACCGAATGGTTCACCAGCGAGCAGGTGGCCGAGGTTCGCGAGAAGGAAGCCCAGGTCTACCACCACGTGCACGGCCTGATCGACCGCGGGATCGCCAACGGCGAGTTCTACCCGTGCGACTCGCACGTGCTGGCGCTGGGCTACATCGGCATGACGCTGGGCAGCTACCGCTGGCTGCGGCCCAGCGGCCGGCGTTCGGCGAAGGAGATCGCCGCCGAGTTCAGCACCGCGCTGCTGCGCGGGCTGATCCGCGACGAAGCCATCCGCACGACGTCCCCGCTGGGACCTTAAGCGCGCAGGTGCTTGTCGAGGAACGCGAGCTGGTCGGCGACGACCCGGTCGAAGGCGTCGTCGACGTAGATCGCGAAATGTCCCTCGGGATACAGCCTGACCTCACCCCGGGGCGCTTTGGCAGCGTGCCGCAGCGTCGCCCCCGCGGGGGCCACTGAGTCGGCCTCGCAGACGCAGAACAGGATCGGGCAGGTGATCTCCGGTGTGGAGCGGCCGGGGCGATAGCTGAAGACCTGCAACGCGATTCGGGCCGCGACCTCGTTGCGGAATTCGAGCCCGTCGGGCACCAGCCGCAGGTAGCCCGCGTACGCGTCGGGCGTGTTCATCAACGCGACCTCGGAGGGCTTGCCGGCTGTCGCGACCATCACCGGCGGCCGGCCCCGTCGGCGCGCGAGCAGGTCGCGCACCGCCCGCGCGGTGATGCGTGCGGCGATCAACGGGTTGGTGATGGTGCGCGCCGACGCGAGGCCGTCGGTGAAGGGACATTGGGCGACGGCCGCCGCGATGCCCGGCAGCCGGGCCGCGGTGGCGATCACGTGGCCGCCGGCAAAAGAGGTGCCCCACAAGGCGATCCGGTCGGGGTCGATCCCCGGGATGGTGCGGGCGTAGGCGACGGCCGCGGCCCAGTCGGCGAGCTGCATGCCGACGTCGAGCACCTGACGCGGCCGACCCTCGCTGTCGCCGAAGTTGCGGTAGTCGAACACCAGGCAGGCGTAGCCGGCCGCGCTGAAACGCTCCGCGTACGCGTCCAGGCGCATGCCGCGCACCGCGCCCAGGCCGTGGGCCATCACCAGCAGTGGTGCGGGCCCGTCGCCCGGCGGGCGGTACAGCCAGGCGCTGATCAGGTCGTCGCCGGAGGCGAATTGGAGGTCTTCGCGTGGTGTCATCAGCGATTGATTCTGCCCCCGCGGGCCGCGTCCCGTCGGGTAGGTATGCTGCCCAAAATTTATGGACTACTGTCTAGAAAAGTTGTCCAGGGTTTCAGGGACGGAGACTGTCATGGCGATCCGCGTCGCGCACGTCGGTACCGGGAATGTCGGAGGGCTGGCCCTCGCCGAACTCATCACCAACCCCCAGTTCGAGCTGACCGGGGTGTGCGTCTCGACGCCGGAAAAGGTGGGCACGGACGCCGGTGAGTTGTGCGGCGTCGGCCTGGACACGGGTGTCGTCACCGGCGTCACGGCCGTCGACGACCTGGACGCGATCATCGCCGCCAAGCCGGACTGCGTCGTCTACTGCGCGATGGGCGACACCCGGCTGCCAGAGGCGATGGCCGATGTCATGCGCATCCTGGCCGCCGGCATCAACGTCGTCGGCTCATCGCCGGGCCTGCTGCAGTACCCGTGGGGCGTCATGCCGGACAAGTACATCGCCCGCGTGGAAGACGCTGCCAAGCAAGGCAATTCGAGCATCTTCATCAGCGGTGTCGACCCGGGGTTCGCCAACGACCTGATCCCGTTCGCGCTCGCCGGCACCTGTCAGCGCATCGAGCAGGTGCGCTGCATGGAGATTCACGACTACGCGTCGTACAACGGGACCGAGGTCATGGACTACATGGGGTTCGCCAAGCCCATGGATGAAATCCCGATGCTGCTGCAGCCGGGCATCCTCAGCATCGCCTGGGGCACCGCGATCCGCCAGCTGGCGGCCGGCCTCGGCATCGAGGTCGACGAGATCACCGAGTCCTACCAGCGCGAGCCCGCGCCCGAGGACTTCGACATCGCGATCGGCCACGTCGCCAAGGGCACCGTGGCCGTGCTGCAGTTCGAGATCCGCGGCATGGTCAAGGGTCATCCCGCCATCGTCATCGAGCATGTCACCCGGTTGCGGCCGGACCTGCGCCCGGACCTGCCCCAGCCCGCCTCCGGCGACGGGTCGTACCGCGTCGAGATCACCGGCGAGCCGTCGTATGCGGTCGACATCATCCCGAGCAGCCGCAAGGGCGACCACAACCACGCGGCGATCGCGGGCGCCGCGGGCCGCGTCGTCAACGCCATCCCCGCCGTGATCGCGGCGCCGCCGGGCATCCGGACCACACTTGACTTGCCGCTGGTAACGGGCAAAGGCCTTTACGCACCAAGCACTTTGGTGACCACCTAAATCGAAAGGAGACCCACGTGGGTCGGGTAGACGGCAAGGTAGCGCTGATCAGTGGTGGCGCAGGCGGCATGGGAGCCGAAGACGCGCGGCTGCTGGTCGAGGAGGGCGCCAAGGTCGTAATCGGCGACATCCTGGACGACCAGGGCAAGGCGCTGGCCGACGAGATCGGCGACTCCGCGCGCTACGTGCACCTCGACGTCACCCAGCCCGACCAGTGGGACGCCGCCGTCGCCACCGCGGTCGGCGAATTCGGCAAGCTCAACGTGCTGGTCAACAACGCCGGCACCGTCGCGCTCGGCCCGCTGAAGAGTTTCGATCTGGCCAAGTGGCAGAAGGTGATTGACGTCAACCTGACCGGGACGTTCCTGGGCATGCGGGCCTCGGTCGAGCCGATGATCGCCGCCGGGGGCGGCTCGATCATCAACGTGTCGTCCATCGAGGGCCTGCGCGGCGCGCCGATGGTGCACCCCTACGTCGCGTCCAAGTGGGGTGTGCGCGGCCTGGCGAAGTCGGCGGCGCTGGAGCTGGCGCCGCACAACATCCGGGTGAACTCGGTGCACCCCGGCTTCATCCGCACTCCGATGACCGCCCACCTGCCCGAGGACATGGTGACCATCCCGCTCGGGCGTCCGGGCGAGGTCCGGGAGGTCGCGACGTTCGTGCTCTTCCTGGCCAGCGACGAGTCGTCCTACTCCACCGGCAGCGAGTACGTGATGGACGGCGGTCTGGTCACCGACGTGAATCACAAGGAGTTCTAGGGCGCCGCGGGGTGCTTTTCCTTCGCGGAGGGAATGTTGCTTTTGCCCGCCTCCGAGCGACAACCGGCTGAGGTGCCGGTCACTCCCGAGCGTGACCAGTTGTCGCGCAGAGGCGGGCAATGATGTATATGCCCGGTCATCGATATTTCGCGGCAGCGCAAGATAAACCGTAACGGGGCCGGTCGAAGGGATAAGCGCGGTGAAGGCCATGGCCGGCGTGGATGTGCCGTCACACCCGCCGACCGTGGTGTCCGGTGCCGACGGCATCGTCCGGTGTCGCTGGGCCAGCGAGACGGGCCGCGACCTGATCGCCTACCACGACGACGAGTGGGGCAGGCCGACGCGCGACGAGGCCGAGCTGTTCGAGGTGCTGGTGCTGACCTATTTCGAGAACGGCCTGTCCTGGGGAATCGTGTTCGACAAGCGGGACAACCTGCGTGCCGCGTTTCACGGGTTCGACCCCGCCGCGGTGGCCGCGATGACCGACGACGAAGTCGAGCGAATGATGGTCGATACCACCATCATTCGCAATCGCGGAAAGATCGAGGCGACGCTGCACAACGCCCGCCTGCTGTCCGAACACCCACTGGCGCAGCTGGCCTGGAAACACCAACCCCGCCACCACCATCGGTTGCGGAGCTGGGCCGACGGCCGGATGACCAGCCCGGAGTCCGATCAGCTCGCCCGCGCGTTGCGAGAGGCTGGATTTCGGCATGTCGGTCCCGTCGTCGCCCACTCGTTCATGCAGACCGTGGGGATCGAGAACGGCCATTTCGAAGGGTGTTTCCGCGCGGTGCCGCCCCCGTCGGGCTGAAGCCGCGCAACTCGCGGCCGGTGTGAGCGACGCGCGCCCGCGGTGCTATAACCGCGGTCATGCTGCGCAATCTGGCGAGCCTGGTCGGATCGAGCCACGTCGTCACCGACCCCGACGTGCTGGCGGCGCGCAGCGTCGACCACACCGGCCGGTACCGGGGCACGGCGAGCGCCCTGGTGCGGCCGGGCTCGGCCGAGCAGGTCGCGGCGGTGCTGCGGGTGTGCCGGGACGCCGGGGCGCACGTGACGGTGCAGGGCGGTCGGACCTCGCTGGTGGCCGGCACCGTTCCCGAGCACGACGACGTGTTGTTGTCCACCGAGCGGCTGCACGCCGTCGGTGACGTCGACACGGTGGAGCGCCGCATCGAGGCCGGCGCCGGAGCCACCCTGGCGGCGGTGCAGCGGGCCGCGGCCGCGGCAGGTTTGGTGTTCGGCGTGGACTTGGCGGCCCGGGACACCGCGACCGTCGGCGGGATGGCGTCGACGAACGCCGGCGGCCTGCGCACGGTCCGCTACGGCAACATGGGCGAGCAGGTGGTCGGCGTGCAGGTGGCGCTGCCCGACGGCACGCTGCTGCGGCGGCACAGCCGGGTGCGCCGGGACAACACGGGCTACGACCTGCCGGCGCTGTTCGTCGGCGCCGAGGGCACCCTGGGCGTGATCACCGAGCTGGACCTGCGGCTGCACGCCACCCCGACGCACCGGGTGACGGCGATCTGCGGGTTCGCCGACCTCGAGGCGCTGGTGGCCGCCGGGCGCACCTTCCGCGACGTGGACGGCATCGCGGCCCTGGAATTGATCGACGGCCGGGCCGCCGCGCTGACCGCCGAGCACCGCGGCGTCGGCGCCCCGGTCGCCGGCGAGTGGCTGCTGCTGGTGGAACTGGCCGCCGATCACGACCAGACCGAGCGACTGGCCGAGCTGCTCGACGACGTGCCGATGCGCGCCGATCCCGCGGTCGGCGTGGATCTTGCTGCCCAGCAACGGTTGTGGCAGGTGCGCGAATCGCTGGCCGAGGTGCTCGGCGTGTACGGGCCGCCGCTGAAGTTCGACGTCTCGCTGCCGCTGTCGGCGATCAGCGAATTCGAAAGGCACGCAGTAGAATTGGTGCACACGCATGCCCCCGACGCGCTGCCGGTGCTGTTCGGTCACATCGGCGAGGGCAACCTGCACCTGAACGTGTTGCGCTGCCCGGCCGACCGGGAGCGGGTGCTGTACGAGCCGATGATGGACCTCATCGCGCGATCCGGCGGCAACGTCAGCTCCGAACACGGCGTCGGCAGCCGCAAACGGCCCTACCTCGCCATGTCCCGCGGGCCCGCCGACATCGCCGCGATGCGCACGGTCAAGGCCGCGCTAGACCCGACGGGTTATCTCAACGCCGCGGTGTTGTTCGACTAGCTGGCCTTGATACCGACCGCGTGGCGCAGCTGCGCCAAAAACTGCTCGGCGTCATCGCTTCGCACGATGTAGTGCGATATCGCAATCCGGATGACCGTCGCCGCCTTCACCGCCGCGTTGGGCCCGGGCAGGTGGCGCTGCAGGCCCTCGCGCATCTGCGGGATGACCCAGGAGAACTGGGCGATGGTGTGCTCGGGCTCGACGTCGACCATGCGCACCCCGGAGTACGAATGCTGGTACTCGACGATGAACCGCAGCACCGCGTCCAGCTTGTCCACGCCCTTCAGGCCCGCGGTGGCCTTCACCAGACCGCTTTCGAAGATCTGGCGCTCGTAGCTCGAAAACGCCGACAGCAGCTCCTCTTTCGACGCGAACCAGCGGTACAGCGTCGGGCGGGAGACGCCGGCCTGGGTGGCGACGTCGGACAGGCTGAGCTTGGTCTTGCCGTTGCGGCCGAGCACCTCGGCGGTGGCCGCCAGAATGCGCTGGCGCGTCGAGGTGTCGGTTTCGGCGATCGTCGTCGCCCGGGCCGGCTGGCTCATGATTCAAACTTTACGAAGTGTCGCCGAGGTGTCATGGTCATTCGCTCCCACGTTAGGCCCGAGGCGGGCGCCGGCGCACCAGCACCGACTGCTGGATGGCGCCGACCGCGCCCTGCTCGTCGAACAACGTGCCGATGGTCGTCCCGATGCCGTCCGGCCCGTAGCTGGTCTCCGCCCGAATGCCGATCCAGTCGCCGTCGGGAACACGAAATACGTGCACGGCCAGATCGGTGTTGAGGAAGGTCCATTTGGTGATGTCGAGCTTGCTGCCGATGCCGTTGGCGCAGTCGGCCACCGCGAACAGCCGTTCCAGCTGCGTCATGGATTCGCCGTTGACCAGGTCGACGGTTGGGTTGATCCAGGATTCGCCGGGCCCCTCGCTGAGCGGCTCGGTCAGCCACAGCCACTGAAGGCTGTGCACGTAATTGCGGTCCCAGTCCCGCGCCTTTAGGTTGCGGTCGACGGCCTCGACCCGGGGCCGGGGCAGTGGCGTCGGGGCGTGCGCGATCGGTTCCGTGTCCTGGTGCTGCAGCCGCCAACCGCTCGCGCGCGCGACCGGCCGCGGTGTGCCGTCGGGGCCGGGCGCCAGCATCTCGGCATTGAGCAACTCGATCTGCTTGCCGGGGCGTTGCACCTCGGCACGCACCCACAGATCGCCCTCGGCCGGCACCCCGCCCAACAGGTCGATGACGACCCGGGACAGGCGCGTGTCGTCGCGCTGCTCGCACCGCTCCAGCACCCGGACCAGCAGTGCCGACACCGGACCGCCATGCTGGATGGCCGCCGACCAGGTACCGCGCGCCAGATCGGTCGCCCGGAACTTCTCGCCCAACCCGGCGTCGTCACCTGTCGAGTCGATCAGCTCGTAGTAGGCGTCGGTCATCGTCAACCTTTCGGATCAGGGCAGGCCGGCGCCGGGAGTGGTCACCGTGACGGCATCCAGCCGGGAAAGCCGGGTGCCGACCAGGCGCTGAGGATAGGCCTCCGTGCTCGACAACAGAAACAGCGTGCGGCGCTGCGGACCGCCGAGGGCGCACGCGATCGCGACCCGGTCGCCCATGTCGATGCGCTCGGTCACGGTGCCGCCCGCCACGATCCGCTCGAACTGGTGGGCCAACGTCATCGACGCCCACACCCCACCCTCGGCGTCCAGCGCGATGCCGTCGGGCGGGCCGTCCAGGCCGTCGGCGAAAACCCGGCGGTCGGCCAGTGCGCCGTCGTCGGCGATGGAAAACGCGCTCAGCCGCCGGCCCGTCGATTCGGCGACGATCAGCGTCTTGCGATCCGGGGTGATCGCCATGCCGTTCGGGAAGTCGAGGTCTTCGGCCACCACGGTGGCGCCGTCGTCGGGGTCCAGGCGAAGGATGACCCCACCGCTGAAGGCCTGGCAGCCGATGTAGGCACGCCCGGCGTCGTCGATGACCATGTCGCCCAGGCTGGCCGGCGCCAGGTCGGCGAGGTCGGCGATGGTGGTTACGGTTTCGCCGTCATAGCGCAGCACCTGCCGGTCCTCGGTCGAGGCGATGAGTAGCGACCCGTCGGGCCGGAAGCCCAGGCCCGACGGCGAATGACCGGGCAGCGGCAGGGTGGTCAGCGAGCCACCCATGGTCGCGGTGTGGACGGCCTCGCCCAGCATGTCGGAGAACCACAGCAGGCCTTCGAACCAGCGCGGGCCCTCGCCGAAGCAGAATCCGTTGGCCACCGGCTCGGGAATCATTCGTCCCCGCCTTCGGCAAATCGGTCCGCTTTACAAAACACCGAAAAAGTGTCATGCACCGCGGGTACCGGTGTCAATCTGCCGATCGTGCGAGCTCGCGCGCCACGGCCTCGTGGTAGGCGTCGATCTTGGCCGGATTGGCCTGCAAGAAGAGCTGGTCAGGCAGCGGGGCGTGCTTGTATGCCTCGATCGTCATGGTCCGGGAGAACAGCGTGATGTCCTGCCCGGGCCTGGTGAAGTGGTAGGAGACCGTGATGCGGCCCTCCATCCCGCCTTGAAAAATACCGCCGGTACGGTCGTGGCCCAGCCGGCCGATCGAGGTGAACACGAACAGCGTCGGGCGCACCGCGGCGGCCAGTTGCCAGCTGAAGACGCGGTCGCCGTCGGGACCGGCTTCCTCCCAGGTGTCGCCGACCTTCAGCGGCAGCTCCGGCAATTTGCCGATGTGCGCGCTGCCGGGGTAGGTCTTCGTCCAGTTCTGCGGGTTGGTCACGAAGTCGTATACCGTCTCGGCGGACTGCGTGAACGCGGTCTCCGAAGTGGTGGTCACGATGCCCAATGGTGTTGCCTCCCTGTGCGTTCCGCTGTCCCGTCGATCGGCGGGGCCGTCGTCTTATTAGCCGAGCTTTACAAATCCTACTCAAAGTGTCACGCTGAGCGCGGAGCCGCGAGCGCGAGAGGTGGAGTGGGTTGACGAAGGCGTCTGAGGAATCCGCGCAGACCGAATGGACCGTGCAGGGCCTGCTGGATCTGTTCGACGTGCAGGACGACGGAGACGACAAGTTCACCGGTGAGACCGGCATCGCGGGGGGCGACGAACGCCAGGTGGTGGAGGGCACCCAGGTGCTCGCGCAGGCGATCGTCGCGGTGGCGAAGCGATTCCCCGACAAGTCGGTGCGCTCGGCGCACGCGGTGTTCTCCCGCGCGGTGGTCGTCGGTCCGCCGATCGAACTCGTCGTCGACGTCGTGTCCGAGGGCCGGTCCACCGCCACGGCAGTGGTCGCCGTGCACCAGAACGGCCGGCGTTGCCTGAGTATCACCGTGCTGGCCGACGTCCCGACCGACGATGTGATCCGCCACCACCTGCCGCGTCCCGAGGTGGCCGCCCCGGCGGACGCCAACCACTCGCCGATGCCGATGGTGGGCCGCGAACTGCGCCTCGTCGATGTCGTCGACGTCAACAGCCCCGACGAGGTCGGGCCGCCGGAGCTCTACGCGTGGCTGCACTACGACCCGATCCCCACCCGCGACGAGTTGGCCAAGGCCCTGCTCGCCTACTTCACCGGCCATCTGGGCATCTCCACCACGATGCGGGCGCACGAGGGCATCGGCACCGCCCAGGCGCACCTGACCGTGTCGACCGCACCGATGAGCATCTCCGTCGCGTTCCACGAACCGGTGGACTGGACCGGATGGCTGCTCTACACGCACGAGAGCACCCAGGTCGGCGCGGGCATGTCGTACGTGCGCGGCACCGTGCACGCGCAAGAGGGTGACCTGCTGGCGTCGTTCGCCCAGGAGGCGCTGATCCGCCCGCTGCGCACCAGCGACACGGCGATCGACTCGCGCGCGCGGTTCTAACGGCCATGCGGTTCACCATCACCCACCCGATGCACAGTCATCCGTACAACCCGCAGCTGGTGAGCGGGGACGGAATCGGCAAGGTGGCCGCGGCGACCGAGGCGGCCGGGATCCACGGTTTCGGCTTCACCGATCATCCGGCGCCCTCGCAGCGATGGCTGGAGGCCGGCGGGCACGACGCGTTGGACCCCTTTGTCGCCTTGGGTTTCGCGGCGGCCACGACGTCCACGCTGCGGCTGATCCCCAACATCGTGGTGCTGCCGTACCGAAACCCGTTCGTGGTGGCCAAGTCTGGAGCAACCCTCGACCTGCTCTCCGGTGGGCGCTTCACGCTCGCGGTGGGCGTGGGCTACCTCAAGCGCGAGTTCGCGGCCCTCGGGGTGAGCTTCGACGAGCGCGCCGAGTTGTTCGAGGAGTCCCTTCAGGTGATCCGGGCCATCTGGACCGGCGACGATATCTCTATTGAGGGCAAGCACTTCAGTGCGCGCGGCATCACCGCGCATCCCCGGCCGGTGAGCGATCCGCATCCGCCGATCTGGATCGGCGGCAACACGTCGTCATCGCGGCAGCGGGTGGCCCAGTACGGCGACGGCTGGTGCCCGTTCCCGGCACCGCCGCAGCTGGCCAAGACGGCCGGCACGGCCGTCATCGACTCGCTGGACAAGCTCACCGCCGGCATCGACGATCTGCGGCGCAGATGCGATGCGGCGCAGCGGGATTGGTCGGGCATCGACATCACCTTCACGAACTTCGAGGGCGGCAGCCCCGCGAGCGACGACTTCAACGCCGACGCCTACCTCGAGGGTCTGGACAAGCTGGAGAAGCTGGGCGTGACGTGGGTCAGCATCCACCTGCCCGGCGACAGCATCACGCACGCGCTAGAGACCCTCGACCGGTTCCGCACCCTGGTCGTCGACGCGGCCTAGTCAGATCGAAGACGTCTCATGGACTTCTCCCGCGTCGAACTCTCGCCCGAGGATCAGAAATTCTTCGATGAGACCAGGGCCTTCATGGCCGAACACGTCACGGACGAAGTTCGTAGCCGTGATCGCGAGACCGGCGAAAACTTCAGTGAGCCAGTGCATTTGGCGCTGGGCGAGGCGGGTTACCTGACGTCGGACTGGTACCAGCAGGCCGAGGGCGGATTCGATCCGGTGCGACGGCGAATCTTCCACCTCGAGATCGGTCGCGCGCACACGCCCTGGTTCCACTGGGGCACCACCGCGGTCGTCGCGCGGCTGGTGAAGCAATTCGGGAAGGCCGAACTCGCCGACGCGATCCTGCCGGGCGTACTGTCCGGAGAGATACGGCTCTGCCTGGGCTACACCGAACCCGAAGGCGGCTCCGACGTCGCCACCTGCAAGACCCGCGCCGTGCGGGACGGATCGGGCTGGATCATCAACGGCTCCAAAATGTTCACCTCGAACGCGCAGAACGCCAAGTACGTCTTCCTGCTCACCAACACCGATCCCCAGGGCCGCAAACACAAGAACCTGACCATGTTTCTGGTGCCGCTGGATTCCGACGGCATCGAGATCCAGGGCATCCGCACGGTGGACGGTGACCGCACCAACATCGTGTACTACAGCGATGTGCGTGTCGATGACCTCTACCGGATCGGTGAGGTCAACGGCGGCTGGACGGTGATGCGGTTCGCCCTCGACGCCGAACACGGCATCACCGACCCGCAAGACCATGGCCTGCAGAACATTTCGATGCTGTCAGAACACGGCCACCTGATGGCCGAGGCGGCCGACGGGGTAGCGGCGGTGCTGGCCACACCCGATGCGGCCGGACGGCGCCCGATCGACGACGACGCGACGAAATACCGGCTCGGGCGCAGCATGGCCCGCATCGAGGCGGCCATGTCCACTCCCGGAATGTACGGACGGGTGGCGCTCATCCAGACCATGCGTGACGTCTCCCAGGAATTGATGGACCTGCTGGGCACGGCCTCGGCATTGCCCACCGACACAACGGGTTCCGCCGACGCTGGCGCCATCGAGTTCATCTTCCGGCACGGCGTGCCCGCCGGCATCTACGGCGGCACCATGGAGGTGTTCCGCAACATGATCGCCCAGCACGAGCTGGGGCTCGGGCGGCCTAGCTACGGCCGCTGACCGGCAGCTCGGCCGACATCTCGACGCGGGTTTCGTCGAAGCTCAGAAATCCCCTGATGGGCAGGCTTTCCGGCGGCGGGCCCGGATAGCACCACGCGACGTCGGAGACGACGTCCTCGCCCGAGACGAACGACCAATACGTCGCGAAACCCTTGTAATTGCAGTAACTCTCCGTCTCGGACTGCTGCAACAAATCGGTGCGCACGTGTGCCGGATCGACGTAGAGCCTCGGGGCGAGCGCGGTCTCGAACACGATCACCGTGTCGTCGGTGTCCACCAGCGTGGTGCCGGCGACGCGGACGCGCAGCCGGCGTTGGGTCGGACGGCAATCGACCCGGTGATAGGGATTGGGCGGGTAGTGCACGAGCCTGCGCCCCTCTTCCAGCCAGGCGTCGACCGCGTCCCAGGGCACCTGGACGAAACCGGGTGCCTCGGGTTCCGGCTCGCTGGGTAGGTCGCCGACCTCGCCGGCCGCGAAGGCGTAGCTGAGCGGCCGGCCGCGCCGGTGCACCATCAGCGCGCGTTCGGTGTCGATCACCACGCGGCCGTCCTTGACGGCCTGCACACGCCGGGGATGCGGTTCGACGTAGACGACGCCGTCGGGTATCGGGGGCGAGAAGCGCCCCGCGGGATCGCTGCTGAGCGGACCACGCCCGGCCACCAGAGTCATGCGTTCCTCCCGGTTGCTTGCCCCCGGTCTACCCAATCATGTGCGGCCCCCGGCTGGGGTGGCGCGGCGGATCCGGATGTCGGCGGAGCGCTTTCCCGGTGCGCCGGTGTCGGTCGTCACGCGCACCCCGACGGTCCGGCCGGTGTCGGCGTCGACGAACGCCAGCGGGGCGGGGCCGTCCTGCAGGTAGGTGTCTCCCCACTGCACCAGCGACATGAACACCGGCAGAAAGTCCTCCCCGGCCTGGGTCAGCCGATACTCGTCGCGAGCGCGCTGCCCCGGCTCTTGATAGGGAACGCGGGCGACGATGCCCGCCGTCTCGAGTTGCTTGAGTGCGCGCGACACCGCCGGCGCCGACGCCGCGATGCGTTCCGTGAAATCCTCGAACCGCGTTGTGCCGAAGAACAATTCGCGGACAACCTGAAAGGCGGTCTTGGTGCTCAGCAGTTCGAGGACCTTCGACATCGAGCAGCCCTCGCCGATCGACCACTGCCGGCGGTCCCGCAGCCGGTTCTCGAACTCCATCGCTCTCCCCTTTGGCTAACGCTTGCGTTATCCAGCGTATCGTGCTTGTATCTTACTAACGCCATCGTTAGTCAGCAAGGAGTCAAGAGAATGTCATCGGATCAGCTGTTTCTCATCACCGGGGCGACCGGCAACACCGGTGCGCCCACCGTCGAGATGCTGCTCGACGCCGGGCACCGGGTACGCGCGTTCGTGCACCGCAGCGACCAGCGCTCCAAGGCGCTGGCCGGCCTGGGCGCCGAGATCGTCGAAGGCGATCTGCTCGACTTCCACGCCGTCAGCTCGGCGATGACCGGCGTCAGCGCCGCCTACTTCTGCTACCCGATCGCCCCGGGCAGCCTGCTGCCGGCCACGGCCATCTTCGCCCAGGCCGCCAGCGAGGCGGGCGTGCGGGCGGTGGTCAACATGTCGCAGATCTCCGCGCGCCGCGAGGCGAAAAGCCATGCCGCCCAGCAGCACTGGATCGCCGAGCGACTGCTGGACCGGTTCGCCTTCGGCACCACGCATCTGCGCCCGACCTTCTTCGCCGAGTGGCTCAAGTGGCAGTGGGCGCGCAGCGGCGACGGGGGCGTGCTGCGGCTGCCCTTCGGCAACGGGCGCCACGCTCCCATCGCCGGGCGCGACCAGGCCGGCGTCATCGCCGCCATTCTGCAAAACCCGGCCCCGCACGATCGGCAGATCTATCCTCTGGTGGGCGCCGAAGAGCTCGACCACTACCGCATCGCCGAGCAGATGTCGGATGCGCTCGGCATCGCCGTCCGCTACGAGCCGATCGGCATCCCCGCCTTCGCCGCGGCGCTCACGTCGCAGGGCCGACCGGACTTCTTCGTCCAGCACATCAGCAGCGTCGCGCAGGACTACCAGGACGGCGTCTTCGCGGGAGAGAACAACCTGGTCGAGGTGATCAGCGGGCACAAACCGATGACCGTCGGCGACTACGTCGACGCCAACCGCGCCGCCTTCGACCACGACGGCACCTTCGCGGTGCGCGACCAGCGCGCGGCCAGCTGAGCACGCACCGCCGAATCGGGGGGATGCGTGCGCCCCGGCGCGCCGACAGGGTAGGAACTTACCCATGGCGGGACCGGTAGCAGGCGTCAAGATCGTCGAACTCGGGGTCTGGGTGGCCGGACCCGCCGCCGGCGGCATCCTGGCGGACTGGGGCGCCGACGTGATCAAAATCGAACCGCCCACCGGCGATCCGGCGCGCATGTTCGGCCGGATGCTGGGTTGCGATCTGGGCCTCAACCCGCCGTTCGAGATGGATAACCGGTCCAAGCGCAGCGTCGTGCTGGACCTGGGTACCGACGAGGGCCGGGGGACCGCGTTCGAATTGCTCACCAACGCAGACGTTTTCCTGACCAACGTGCGCCCCGGCGCACTGCGGCGCCTCGGGCTGGACTTCGAGACGGTGTCGGCCGCCAACCCGCGGCTGGTCTACGGGCTCATCACCGGGTACGGCGAAGACGGGCCCGACGCCGACCGCGCCGCGTTCGACGTCGCCGCGTTCTGGTCCCGGGCCGGGGTGGCTCACCTGCTCACCCGTCCCGGCGACACGCCCCCGTTTCAGCGCGGCGGCATGGGCGACCACTCCGCCGGGATGACGATGGCCGCGGCGGTGTGCGCGGCCTTGCTCGCGCGCGAACGCACCGGGACGGGCCAACTGGTGACCACCTCGCTCTACCGGCAGGGCGCCTACACCGTCAGCTTCGACCTCAACACCTATCTGATGAGCGGGCAGCCGATCGCGATCGGCCAGCGCGAAACGATGGGCAACCCGTGCATGAACAACTACGCCGCCGCCGATGGGCGGCGGTTCTGGATCGTCGGCCTGGAGCCCGAGCGGCACTGGCCGGCGCTGTGTCGTGCGGTGGGCCGGCCCGAGTGGCGCGACGACCCCCGGTTCGCCGATGCCCGCGCCCGCGCCGTCAACTCGACGGTGCTGATCGCTGCGCTGGACGAGATCTTCGCGACGCGGCCCCTCGACGAGTGGGCGCAGGTCTTCGCCGGCGAACCGGATTTCTTCTGGTCACCGATCAACACCCTGGAGGACGTCGTCGCCGACGAACAGTTCCACGCCGCGGGCGGCATCGTCGACGTCCCCGACGGCGACGCCGCCGTGCCGATGGTGGCCACACCCGCGGATTTCCATGGGACGCCGTGGGCACCGCGTTCTGCGGCACCGGAACTCGGGCAGCACACCGAGGAAGTCCTGGCCGACCTCGAGGCGCGCCGCGGGTCCTGAGGGGCGGCTGGGGACCTTTACAAATTTCGTCAGAAGTGTCACGCTGTCCGGTGAGCCGCATCGCCCGAGGCGTGACGCGGCTCCAGCCCTTGGGAAAGCCCATGACAAGCGCTTGAGACCCGCCGGCCGACCGGCGGCGGGTGGTGGTGAGGAATGGATCGATGGTCGCTCCGACGTTCGACATCAGCAAGACCGGCGCCGCGAAGGCAACCCGCGCGAACGGCGAGGGTCTGCGTTACCGGCTCGACGTCGTCGCGGCCAATGCCGTGGACGTCGTGCAATCGGCCGGCGGCTGGCTCTACGACCGGGCCATGGCCGGCTGGGAAGTGACCGTGCTGCTGCCGCGGGGCTGCGACACCCGGCCGCTGCGGATCCTGGGGGTGCGGGCAGCCGAGCTCGAGCCGGAGCTCGCCGTGCTGGGGACGGGCTCGACCAGCCTGGCCGTCGGCGCCGAGGTGTTCACAGCCGACGCCCGCGTGCGCGACGCGGTGTTCGCATCGCTGGACAACCGGCTGATCGAGGTCGCGTTGTGGGGTGAGGGATGGCCTCTGGGCGTCAACCGTGCGACGACCCGGGCGCAGCACCTCCTCAGCGGCGCGGCGCGGATGTTCAAGGGCTATGCGCTTGCGGCGGCGGGCATTCCGGGCGCGACGGTCGACGCCACCGAGACGCTGCTGTGCGACGTGGGCTCGGGGGCCGACTCAGAGCTGATCCGGCTCGACTAGCCCATGAAGAAATACTTCGGCCACACACTGCTCTACTTGCACGAGACGATCTCGCTGGGATCCGGACGAAGCGACCGCTTCACCGAAATCTTCGCCGACACCTATCAGCCGATGATGGAGCAACTCGGCGCCCGGCTGTTCGCGATCTGGGAATCCACGCCGTACAACGGTCACTGGCCACAGGTGACGGTCATCTGGGAGATCGACGGATTCGCCGACTACGCCAGGATCGGCGCCGCCCAGGCCCGCGGCGGCAGCCACGAGGCCGCGTCCGGCAAATGGTCGGCGTTCCTGGCCGACATCGGCGCCTCGGGCGAGGGCCGCATCATGTACCCCGGCCCCAGCAACAAGACGCTCGCCCAGCTTCGTGACGCGAATTTCACTGCACCGCTGGTGATTCAAGAGATCATGCAGACCAAGCCGGGGCGTCAGGACGACTACATCCGCGAACTGGAGCGGCTCTACGTTCCGTGGTCGGAACGTACCGGCAAGCGCTGGCTCGGTTCGTTCACCACGACCTTCCGCTACAACGAAGTCATCCACTACTGGGCGCTGGACGGCGGCTGGGACTGCTTCGCCGAACACTATCCGTCCTGGAAGGACAGCCCACCGGCCGAGATCGTCACGTGGATGAGCGTGGCTCCCGCGTTGCGCGACGGCTGGGAGGACTCCATTCTGCAGGCCCTCCCGCCATCGCCACTGCAATGACGGAGCGACGAAACCCCATGAACATGACCGACTTCCACTACGACCCCTTCGACCCGGCGGTGATGGCGAATCCGTTGCCGTACTACCGGATCCTGCGCGACCACCACCCGGTGTACTACATGCCGCAGTGGGACACCTTCGCGCTGTCGCGCTTCGAGGACATCTGGAAGGTACTCGAAGTCAACAACGGCACGTTCGTCGCGTCGGAAGGCACACTGCCACCGGCATCGGTTCTCGCGCAACACAACAGCGGCCCGGTCGACGATCCGCCGCTTCATCCGCTGCCGTTTCACGCCATGTTCGACGCGGACCTGTACGGCGAGATCCGGCGCACCCACTCGCGCCCGTTCCGGCCACGGTCGGTCACGGACCTGGAGGGCCGGATCCGCGCGCTCGCCACCGAACGCCTGGACGCCCTGCTCCCGGGCGGTTCGTTCGACCTGACCCAGGACTACGGCGGCATCGTGGTGGCCGCCATCGTCTGCGAATTGTGCGGTATCCCCACGGATCTCGCGCCGCAGGTTCTCGCGACGGTCAACGCAGGCAGCCTTGCGCAGCCCGGCGAAGGCGTGGACACCGGCCAGGCGCGGCCCAACTACTTCGAGTATCTACTGCCCGCGGTGCAGCGCCGCCGCGCCGATCCGTCCGGGGCACCGCTCGACGTGGTCGATGGCCTGCTCGGCTATCACCTGCCCGATGGCAGTGCCCTCGACGACATGGAAGTGGCGACCCAGATGCTGTGCATCTTCATCGGGGGGACCGAGACGGTGCCCAAAATCGTCGCGCACGGACTCTGGGAGCTCAGCCGGCGGCCCGACCAACTGGCCGCCGTGCGCGCCGACCTGGACAACAACGTGCTCGTCGCGCGCGACGAGATGATCCGATTCTGTGCGCCGGCGCAGTGGTTCGCCCGAACGGTGCGCAAGCCCTTCGAGATTCACGGCCAGACCCTGAATCCGGGCCAGCGCGTCATCACCCTGCTCGCGTCGGCCAACCGCGACGAGCGGGAATACCCCGAACCCGACGAATTCATCTGGGACAGGCCGATCCGCCGCTCGCTGGCGTTCGGCCGCGGCCAGCACTTCTGCATCGGATACCATCTGGCGCGGCTGGAAGTGGCTGTGCTGCTGCAGGAATGGCTGCGCCGGGTACCCGACTACGCGATTCAGGGCGACAACGCCACCCGGCTGCCGTCCAGCTTCCAGTGGGGCTGGAACAACATTCCGGTGGAGGTCTGACGTGTGGTCCCACCGGATCATCGCCCCGTACCTGTTCGAGCGCAACACGATTGACGACAAGACTCCCGAGTGCCTGGCCGACGGGCAGGTGCTGCTGCGGTTCTTGGCCGCGGGTGTGTGTGGCAGCGACCTGCCGGCCTTTCGCGGCGCCAGGGGGCGGATCCCCGGTGACGACGGCCGAAGCGGGCCTGAGAAAGACGGCTTTCCCATCCACGAGGTCGCCGGCGAGGTGATCGCCAGCCGGCACCCCGCACACCGCCCCGGCGATCGCGTGGTCGGCTGGGCGTCGGGATTCGACGGCCTGATGGAACGCATCGTCAGCAACGGCGACGGGCTGGCGCCGTACGATCCGGCGCTGACCCCCGCCCAGGCGGTCGGGCTGCAACCACTGGCCTGCGTCCTCTACGCCTGCGAACAGCTCGGCGACCTGGCCGGCCGGCACGTCGCGATCATCGGGCAGGGATCGATCGGCCTGTTGTTCTCCTACGTCGCCAAGGCGACGGGCGCGCGCCGGGTCACCGGCGTTGACCCGATCGATCGCCACGGTCTGGCAACGGCTTTCGGGGTGGACGACCCGGTGCGCGCCACCAGCGACCGCTGGGTGAGCCAGCTCGAACCCGGCGACCGCGCGGACGTCGTCATCGAGGCCGTCGGCCACCAGGTCGCCACCCTGAACCACGCCATCGACGCCGCCGCCCCCGGGGGCACCGTGTTCTACTTCGGCGTGGCCGACGACGAGATGTATCCGATCAGCATGCGGGTGATGCTGCGCAACAACCTGACCCTGAAATCCGGTGTGACGCTGGACCGCCGGCGGATGCTGGAGCTCGCCGGCAAGTTCACCGCCGAACACCCCTGGCTGCTGGGCGCCTACCTCACCCACACGTTCGGCATCGACGGGGTGCAGGACGCCTTCGACCTGGCCTGCCGGCCGGACCCCGAACGCATCAAGATCGCGATCGCCGAATGAGCCGGCCATGACTTCGCCGAGCAACCTGCAGCAGGCGCTGAGCCGCAAGACCCCGATCTTCGGCGGCTGGGTCACCGGCCCGACGGTGCTGGGACCCGAGGAATTCGCCCGCGCCGGTTACGATTACGTCGGCTTCGACGCGCAACACGGCTATCTCGACGATGCCGATATCGCCCGTATCCTGCGCCGCACCGAGCACGTGCCCGTCGGCACCGTGGTGCGCCTGCCCAACGCCGACGCGGCGCCGATCGGGCGGGTACTGGACGCCGGCGCCGACGCCGTCGTCATCGCGATGATCGAGTCGGCGGACCAGGCCGCCGCCGCGGTGGCCGCCACCCGCTACCCGCCGAGGGGCGTGCGCAGCTTCGGCCCGCTGCGCGCCAGCCTGGGACCCGATCCCGCCGCCCACGAGTCACGCGTCGGCGTGTTCGCGATGATCGAGACCGCGGCCGCGCTGGCTGGCATCCACGAGATCTGCGCCGTCGACGGGCTCACCGGAATCTACGTCGGCCCGGCCGATCTCGCCATTTCACTCGGGGCCGACGTCGTCGGCGCCACGCGGAATCCCGACGTGCTGGACGCGATCGTGCGCATCCATCGGGTGGCGACGGACGCGGGCCTGGTCGCCGGCATCCACGCCGGGGACGGCAAGACGGGTCATGCCATGGCGCAGCTGGGGTTCGGCATGATCACCCTGGCCGCAGAGTCACAGGCGCTGCGCCGCGGCGCCGCGGAGCACCTGCGTGAGGCGACGCAATGACGGGCGACGCCCGCGACGATGAGGCCGCGATCCGCGGACTGCTCGCCGATTACGCCCTCGCGCTTGACGTCGGCGACGTCGACGCGTGCGTGCAGCTGTTCGCACCCGACGGCGAATTCCTGGTCTACGGCAAGACCTTCGCCGGCCATGAAGAAATCGTGGGCATGTTCCGCGCCGCGGCCCGCGGCCTGCACCTGAACGGCAGCGCACGGATCGAGGTCGTGGGGGAGCGGGCCACCGCCAGATCGCAGGTGCTGTTCGTCCGCGCGGGCGACCTGCAGCTGCGGCCCGCGATCTACGATGACGAACTGACCCGCACCGGCGGGCAGTGGCACCTTGCGCGGCGCCGCTGCCGCTTCGTCACCAGCGCCGGCCTGGCCAACAGCCCCGAGGTGAATCCAGCATGAACCAACGCGTCGCACTGGTGACCGGCGCCGCCGGCGGACAGGGTCTGGCCATCGCCAAACGCCTGCGCGACAGGGGATTCTCGGTGGCCGCCTGCGATCGGCGCATCGACGAACTCCGCGCCGCGGTCGGCGAAGCGGGCGACGACGGCGTGATCGCGCTCGAGCTCGACGTCACCTCGCCGGAGCGGTGGGACTCCGTGGTCGCGGAGGTCGTCGGGCGCCTCGGGTCGCTGAGCACGCTGGTCAACTGTGCCGGTGTGCTGCACCGGGCGCCGCTGACCGAGGAGACGACCGATGGCTTTGAAACCGCCTGGCGGGTCAACTGTCTGGGCCCATTCCTCGGCATGCGTGCGGCGCTGGAACAACTACGCAAGGCGTCGAACGCGTCCATCGTCAACATCTGCAGCACCGGTGCGATCCGCCCCTTCCCGCAGCACAGCGCGTACGGGTCGTCCAAGTGGGCGCTGCGCGGACTGACCCAGACCGTCGCCGCCGAACTCGCGCCCTCCGGCATCCGCGTCAACGCCGTCTTCCCCGGGCCGATCGCTACCTCGATGCTCGACGAGGTGACCCAGACGCGGCTGGCCGAGGCGTCGATATTCGGGCGGATCGGCGAGCCCGGTGAGGTCGCCGACGCCGTGGCCTTTCTGGTCTCCGACGAGGCGTCGTTCATCACCGGCTCCGAACTCGTCATCGACGGTGGGCAATGCCTGCAGATCCGATGAACATCGGCATCATCGGCGCCGGGCCCGGGGGCCTGGCGCTGGGAATCATGCTGTCACGGGCCGGTTTTGACCGGTTCACCATCTTCGACCGGGAAGACGGCGTCGGGGGCACCTGGCGAATCAACACCTATCCGGGGCTCGCGTGTGACGTCAAATCGCACCTCTACTCGTATTCGTTCGACCTGAACGCCGACTGGTCGCGGCTGTGGTCCGGGCAGGCCGAGATCCTGGACTACTTCCAGCGCTGCGCCGACAAGTACGGCCTGCGGCCACACCTGCGGCTGCGCACCGAAATAACAGCGGCGCATTGGGATCCGGACAGCCAGCTGTGGTGCCTGACCACCGCGTCCGGCGAGCAGCACCACTTCAACGTCGTTGTGTCGGCGGTCGGGCTGTTCACCCGCCCGCTGCTTCCCGACCTCACCGAAGAGGAGCCGTTCGCCGGGACGGTGATGCACTCGTCACGCTGGGACCACTCGATACCGTTGGAAGGCAAGCGGATCGCCGTGCTGGGTACGGGTTCGACGGCCTCCCAGCTGATCCCCGAGCTGGCCAAGGTCGCCGACAAGGTGTATTCGGTGCAACGGTCGCCGACCTGGATCCTGCCCAAGCCCGACCGGCACTACACGCAGCGCGAACGCTGGCTGTTCGCGCACCTTCCGTTCGCCAAAAAGCTTTACCGGGCCCGGCTGTGGCTGCGCAGCGAATCCAACATCGCGGTGATCGAGCACGGCAGCGAAAAGACCGAGCAATTCAAGGCCGTCGCGCTCGGACTTCTGGAGAAGACGGTCGAGGACGAGGAATTACGCCGCAAGCTCACCCCGGAGCACCCGATGGGCTGCAAGCGGCTGGTGTTCTCGTCGGACTATCTGGCCGCGCTGACCCAGCCGAACGTCGAGGTGGTGACCAGCCCGGCGCGCGCCCTGCGCAGCCGGTCCCTGGTGACCGACGACGGCACCGAACGCGAGGTGGACCTGGTGGTCTGCGCCACCGGTTACGCCGCGGCCGACTATCTCGCGGAACTGGACGTGTCCGGTGAACAGGGAAAGACCCTGCGGGAGGAATGGCAGGACGGGGCGCACGCCTACCTCGGCATGGCCGTACCGGGATTCCCCAACTTCTTCATGCTGTACGGACCCAACACCAATGTCGGCTCCAACAGTGTCATCTTCATCCTCGAGGCGCAGGCGCGCTACATCGTACGGGCGCTGAAGTACCTGCGGCGCAGGGGCAAGCGCTACGTCGCGGTGCGGCCCGCCGCGCTGGCCGACTTCGTCGCCAAGATCGATCGATGGATGGTGGGTACCGTCTGGACCACTCAGTGCAGCAACTACTTCCGCGCCCCCAACGGCCGCGTGGTCACCCAGTGGCCGCGCAGCGCGCGGGCCTTCTGGAACATGACGCGCAGGTTCACCCCTGCCGACTTCCTCTTCACCGCGCCCGTCGCGCCGGCCCCCGACACGGTCACGGCGCCTGAGCGGGGCGTGCGGTGACGGCGCTGGACGGCGCCGATCGCCTGGATCCCGCGCTGCGCGAGGTGGCGACGACGCGCACCGACTTCTCCCTCGCCGCAATCCAACTCACCCGGGAACCGTTCAACGAACGCCGCCGGCTGACCGCCGAGCAGACCGATGCGCGTGGGGTCCGGATCGTCGAGGACAGCGTGCCGACGGCCTCTGGTGACGTCGGGGTGCGCATCTATCGCGGTGGGCTCGCGGGCCCGGCGCCTGCCGTGGTGTTCTGCCACGCCGGTGGCTTCGCGCTGGGCAACCTCGACACCGATCACGTGCAGTGCGTCGAGCTTGCGCGCCGCGGCGGCTGCACCGTGGTGTCGGTCGACTACCGGCTCGCCCCCGAACACCCCTACCCGGCGGCCCTCGAGGACGCCGGCGCCGTGCTGCGTTGGGTGAATGCGAATGCGGTTGCGCTCGAGGTGAATCCGGCACGGCTGGCGGTCGCGGGCAGCAGCGCCGGTGCCGCGCTGGCCGCGTGCCTGGCGCAGCGGGCCACCGACGGGGCGGCGCCGCCGGTGGTGTTCCAGCTGCTGCACCAACCGGTGCTCGACGATCGGGTCACCCCGTCGAAGGTGGAGTTCCGCGCCAGCCCGGCGTTCGACGGTGAGGGCGCCGATCTGATGTGGCGTCACTACCTGGGCCCGGCCGGTGCGTGCGAATCCGCGGTGCCCGCCCGCCGCAGCGAATTCGCCGGACTGCCACCGGCTTTGATCACGTGCGCGGAGGTCGATCCGTTTCGTGACGAGGCGGTCGACTACGCACTGTGGCTACTGCGCGCCGGGGTTTCCGCCGAGTTGCACGTCTTCGCGCGCGCCTGTCACGGGTTCGACTCGCTGCTGCCGGATTGGGAGGGCTCGCAACGACTGTTCGCGCTGCAGGGTCACGCCCTGGCCACCGCATTGCACAGCGACTAACCGTCGAATCTGATCAGCTGCCGCACGGCGGTGCCGTCGGCCAGGTTGTCCATCGCCTCGTTGATTCCCTCCAACGGAATCGTGGACGACACCAGAGATTCCACCGGCAGCCGGCCCGACTGCCACAGCTCGACGAAACGGGGAATGTCCCGGCTGGGCACCGCCGAGCCGAGGTAGCTGCCGATCAATGACCGGCCCTCGGCTACAAAACCCAACGGCGACACGCTGATTCGCGCGGCGGGCGGCGGCAGGCCCACGGTGATGGTCCGCCCGCCGGGCGCAGTCAAGCCGATCGAGGTCTCCAGCGCGGCCGGATGACCGACCGCCTCGACCACCACGGCGGCCTTCACCCCGGCGTCCGCGGCCTGCTGCGGCGTGTAGGCGTCATGGGCGCCCAGGCGGCGGGCGGCCGTCAATTTCTCCGGCAGCTGGTCGACGGCCACGACGCGGACGCCGTCGTAGGTCAGCGCGGTGAGCAGCGCCGCCATCCCGACACCCCCCAGCCCGACGACGGCAACAGTCTGGCCCGGCCGCGGATGCCCCACGTTGAGCACGGCGCCACCACCGGTGAGCACAGCGCAGCCCAGCAGCGCGGCGACGTCGGGCGGCACGTCGCCGGGCACCGCGACCGCGCTGGCCCGATTGACGACGGCGTGCGTCGCGAAGCCCGAGACGCCGAGGTGGTGATACACCGGGTGCCCGGCCCGGCTGAGCCGAATGTCGCCGCCGAGCAAGGTGCCGGCGCCGTTCGCCGCGCTGCCCGGTTCGCACGGCGTCAGGCCGTCGGTCGCGCACGCCGCGCAATGGCCGCACCGCGGCAAGAACACCAGCACCACCCGCTGACCCACGGCCAGGTCGTCGACGCCCTCGCCGACCCGTTCGACGATCCCGGCGGCCTCGTGGCCGAGCAACATCGGCACCGGCCGCACCCGGTTCCCGTCGACCACCGACAGGTCGGAGTGGCACACGCCGGCCGCCTCGACGCGGACCAGGACTTCGTCGCGCCCCGGGGGCGCCAGGTCGAGTTCGGTGATGGCGATCGGCCGCGACTGCGCGTAGGGCCGAGGTGACCCGATGTGCTCCAGTACCGCGCCCCTGATTGAAGGCATGTTGGAATACAACCATGGCGTCGACTTCCGTAGTTCCGCCCGCACCGGACGGGTTGACCAGCAACGACTTTCCGGTGCTGTGGCCGGTTGGAACCCGGTGGGCCGACAACGACATGTTCGGCCACCTCAACAACGCTGTGTACTACCAGCTGTTCGACACCGCGATCAACGCCTGGATCAACACCAGCACCGGGCTGGACCCGATCACCACGCCCGCGCTGGGCATTGTCGCCGAATCGGGTTGCCGCTACTTCTCCGAACTGCAATTCCCGCAGGACCTCATGGTGGGCCTGGCCGTCACGCGGCTGGGCCGCAGCAGCGTCACCTACCGGCTGGGCGTGTTCCGGACCGACCCCGCGGAAAGCAAGGCGCAACCCATCACCGCGCTGGGCCACTGGGTACACGTCTACGTCGACCGGACCACCCGCAAGTCCGTCCCGATTCCCGACGCCGTCCGCGCGCTGCTCGCCTCGGCCACCGTGGACCAATAGTCGACCAATAAGGGCCTGACACCAGGGCTTTCGTCACCGGACGGGGCCGCGACGGCACCGTGGGGACGCGCCGCGGGCCCGGCTATGCTTCGCGCATGCCAGTCATGAGCAAGACCGTCGAGGTGGACGCCGACGCCGCATTGATCATGAAGATCGTCGGCGACTTCGAGGCCTACCCGCAGTGGAACGAGGAGATCAAGGGCCTCTGGGTGCTTGCCCGCTACGACGACGGGCGCCCCAGCCAGTTGCGGCTCGACACCGACTACCAGGGCATGCAGAGCATGTTCATTCAGGCCGTGTACTACCCGGGCGAAAACCAGATCCAGACCGTCCTGCAGCAGGGCGACCTGTTCACCAAGCAGGAGCAGTTGTTCAGCGTGGTGTCGATGGGGGCGTCGAGCCTGCTCACGGTGGACCTGGACGTCGAGACCTCGATGCCGGTTCCGGCGCCGATGGTGAAGCAACTCCTCAACAACGTGCTCGACCATCTGGCCGAAAGCCTCAAGCAGCGCGCCGAGCAGCTGGCCTCGAGCTAGCCCTGATGGCGGCGACCCGCTTCGCCCGGCTTCGCCGCGCTCGCGATCGCCGCTAGTCGAAGATCCCGGTGCGGTCGCGCATCTCGGTCAGCCGGGTGGCCGCATCGGTGAACTGCCACACGGTGTGCTCGATCACCGCGGCGCTGTCGCGGCGGCGCAGCGCGGCGATCAGCTGGCGGTGGTTGTCCACCGCCGCCTCTCCCCACCGCTGGTCGGCGGCGTAGACGAGCACCGGCATGTAGCGCGCGGCGTTGAGCAGGAACCAGGCCAGCTTGATCCGGCCGCTCGCCTGGTTGAAGACGCGGTGGAACGCGAACTCGATGCCCGCGATGGTCTCGGCGTCGCCGGACCCCACGGCCGCGGCCAGCGAGTCGTTGATCCGGTCCAGCTCGTCGATCTCGGCGTCGGTGATGTGGTCGGTGGCCGCGGCCGCCAGCTCGCGGGCGATCGATGCCTGCAGCCAGAAAATGTCCTCGATGTCCTGCCGGGTCAGCGGCAGCACGACGTGGCCGCGGTGCGGTTCGAGCTGCACCATGCCCTCGCCGCGCAGCTTCAGCAGGGCCTCGCGCACCGGGGTGACGCTGACCCCGAGCTCGGCCGCGGTCTCGTCCAACCGGATGAACGTCCCCGGGCGCAGGGTGCCGGACATGATCGCCGCTCGCAGATGACCGGCCACCTCATCGGACAACTGCGCCCGGCGTAGCGGCCGCCGACTCCTCGGCTGCATTGACATCGGTGCGTTCACGGGGGCTGCCAGGGCTTTCGTGGGCTTGGCGGGACGGAGTTTAAGTTTTGACGGGCGTTGACGGGGACTTGTCAGTGGACCGTCAACGCCATAGTGTGACCCACACAACACCAAGTTTTATCAAATATCAACCTGGCGCAAGCGGTGCGCGAGTGAAGGGAAGTGCTGAGTTTGACCGCGCAATTGGCGAACCATCCGACACAGGCGAATGAGCAGCCGTATCTGGCCCGGCGACAGAACTGGGTGAACCAGCTGGAGCGGCACGCGCTGATGCAGCCGAAGGCGACGGCGCTGCGCTTCCTGGGCAAAACCCTGACGTGGGGCGAGCTGCACGACCGGGTGTCGGCGCTGGCCGACGCGCTGAGCCGCCGGGGTGTCGGCTTCGGCGACCGGGTCATGATCCTGATGCTCAACCGCACCGAGTTCGTCGAGTCGGTGCTGGCAGTGAACATGCTCGGCGCCATCGCGGTCCCGCTGAACTTCCGGCTCACCCCACCCGAAATCGCGTTCCTGGTCCAGGATTGCGAAGCCCGCGTGATCATCACCGAACCCGTGCTGGCACCGGTGGCCACCGGCGTCCGCAGCATCGAGTCGCTGCTGGGCACCATCGTGGTGGCCGGCGGCTCGACCGACGACAGCGTGCTCGGTTACGAGGACCTGATCGACGAGCCCGGCCAACGGCACCAGCCCGTCGACATCCCGAACGATTCGCCGGCGCTGATCATGTACACCTCTGGGACCACCGGCCGGTCGAAGGGCGCCGTGCTGACCCACACCAACCTGACCGGCCAGACGATGACCGGGCTGTACACCAACGGCGCGGACGTCAACAACGACGTCGGGTTCGTCGGTGTGCCGTTCTTCCACATCGCCGGCATCGGCAACCTGCTGACCGGGGTGCTGCTCGGCATCCCGACGGTGATCTACCCGCTGGGCGCGTTCGAGCCCGGACAGCTGCTCGACGTGCTCGCGGCCGAGAAGGTCACCGGCATCTTCCTGGTGCCCGCCCAGTGGCAGGCGGTCTGCGCGGAACAGCAAGCCCGCCCGCGTGACCTGAAGTTGCGGGTGATCTCGTGGGGCGCCGCGCCGGCTCCCGACGCGCTGCTGCGGGAGATGTCGGAGAGGTTCCCCGGCACCCAGATCCTGGCCGCATTCGGCCAGACGGAGATGTCGCCGGTCACGTGCATGTTGCTGGGCGAAGACGCCATCCGCAAGCGCGGCTCGGTCGGCAAGGTGATCCCCACCGTCGCGGCCCGCGTCGTCGACGAAAACATGAACGACGTGCCGGTCGGAGAGGTCGGCGAAATCGTTTACCGCGCACCGACTTTGATGAGCGGCTACTGGAACAACCCGGAGGCCACGGCGGAAGCGTTCGCCGGCGGCTGGTTCCATTCCGGCGACCTCGTCCGCATGGACGAGGAGGGCTACGTGTGGGTGGTCGATCGCAAGAAGGACATGATCATCTCCGGTGGCGAGAACATCTACTGTGCCGAGGTGGAAAACGTCCTCGCCAGCCACCCCAGCATCGTCGAGGTCGCCGTGATCGGCCGGACCCACGACAAGTGGGGTGAGGTGCCCATCGCGGTCGCCGCTGTCGCGGGCGACAATTTACGGCTCGACGAGCTCGATGCGTTTCTGACCGAACGGCTGGCGCGGTACAAGCATCCCAAGGCACTCGAGATCGTCGACGCGCTGCCGCGCAACCCGGCCGGGAAGGTGCTCAAGACTGAACTGCGCGTCCGCTACGGCGTCGGAGAAATCGACTAAATCCATTCTAGGACAAGAGATTTTAGGAGCAGAAAGGAAAATTGACGGGAGCTGTAACGTTTGCCAGCTGTTGGCGAAGGGTTAATTGTGCAGATGCGGTTCACACGTGCTTGGCCATCGGGTACATTCCTGTGGTCTCCGTTACTACTTGCCAGTAGGGAGCCGATGGTCACAGGCATCAAGCCGGGGCGAGGTGGGGGCACCCCCGGCCGCACAGCGGTCAGGGGGCGAGGCGTGCTAGACGATCCTCCGCGACGCCAGGGAGCGCGCGGTGACGGCCAGAGGGGGCAGCGGTGACTTCAACGTCGACGAGTCGGCGGGGTCCCTACTTGGTCAGCTATGTACGCGACCAGTTGGCCTCGCCGCTGACACTCGTCGGGGGATTCTTCCGGATGTGCGTGCTCACCGGAAAGGCGCTGTTTCGTCGGCCGTTCCAATGGCGCGAATTCATCCAGCAGTGCTGGTTCATCATGCGCGTCGCGTTCCTGCCGACCGTCTTCGTGTCGATCCCGCTGACCGTGCTGCTGATCTTCACGCTCAACGTGCTGCTCGCCCAGTTCGGCGCCGCCGACCTGTCCGGCGCCGGCGCCGCGATCGGCGCCGTCACCCAGCTCGGCCCGCTCACCACGGTGCTGGTGGTCGCCGGCGCCGGCTCGACCGCGATCTGCGCGGACCTGGGTGCCCGCACCATCCGCGAAGAGATCGACGCGATGGAGGTGCTCGGCATCGACCCGATCCACCGCCTGGTGGTGCCCCGGGTGCTTGCCGCGACCATCGTCGCCACGTTGCTCAACGGCCTGGTGATCACCGTCGGCCTGGTGGGCGGCTACCTGTTCGGCGTCTACCTGCAGAACGTGTCAGGCGGCGCGTACCTGGCCACCCTGACCACCATCACCGGCCTGCCCGAGGTCGTGATCGCGACGGTCAAGGCCGCGGTCTTCGGCCTGATCGCCGGCCTGGTCGGCTGCTTCCGCGGCCTGACGGTGCGCGGCGGCTCCAAGGGGCTGGGCACCGCCGTCAACGAGACCGTCGTGCTCTGCGTTGTCGCGCTCTACGCCGTCAACGTCGTGCTGACCACCATCGGTGTGCGGTTCGGGACGGGGCACTGACATGTCGACTTCCGCCGTCTTTCGCTCCCGCTTCCCACGGGCGGCAGAGAACCTCAACCGCTACGGCCTCGCCGCGGCCCGCGGCCTCGACGACATCGGCCAGATGGCGTGGTTCGGCACCACCGCCGTCGGGCACATCCCGCACGCGCTGCGCAACTACCGCAAGGAGACGCTGCGCCTGATCGCCCAGATCGGCATGGGCACCGGCGCGATGGCGGTCATCGGTGGCACCGTCGCCATCGTCGGCTTCGTGACACTGTCCGGTAGCTCGCTGGTCGCCATCCAGGGCTTCGCCTCGCTGGGCAACATCGGCGTCGAGGCCTTCACCGGCTTCTTCGCCGCGCTGATCAACGTGCGCATCGCCGCGCCCGTCGTCACCGGCATCGCCATGGCCGCCACGGTCGGCGCCGGCGCCACGGCGGAGCTGGGCGCCATGCGCATCAGCGAGGAGGTCGACGCCCTGGAAGTGATGGGCATCAAATCGATCTCGTTCCTGGCCTCGACCCGCATCATGGCAGGGCTGGTCGTCATCATCCCGATCTACTCGATGGCGATCATCATGACGTTCCTGTCCCCGCAGATCACCACGACGGTGATCTACGGGCAGTCGAACGGAACCTACGAGCACTACTTCCGGACGTTCTTGCGTCCCGACGACGTGTTCTGGTCGTTCTTGGAGGCGATCATCATCACCGCGGTCGTGATGATCACCCACTGCTTCTACGGCTACAACGCCGGCGGCGGGCCGGTCGGCGTCGGTGAGGCCGTCGGCCGCTCGATGCGCTTCTCGCTGGTGTCGGTACAGGTTGTCGTGTTGTCCGCCGCGTTGGCGCTGTATGGCGTCAACCCCAACTTCGCACTCACGGTGTGACCGCCATGGCCCGACCGATCCAGACCAACTCCCCGCGGACCCCGCCGTACAAGCTGGCCGGCGTGGCGATCCTGGTCGTCTTCGCGCTGGCGCTGGCGCTGATCTACGGGCAGTTCCGGGGCAACTTCACGCCCAAGACGGAGCTGACCATGTTGGCGTCGCGGGCCGGGTTGGTGATGGATCCGGGTTCGAAGGTGACCTATAACGGGGTGGAGATCGGCCGGGTCGGCTCGATTGCGGAGACGGTTCGCGATGGGAAGCCGGCGGCGAAGTTCACCCTCGAGGTGTACCCGCGGTACCTGAAGCTGATCCCGTCGAATGTGAATGCCGACATCAAGGCGACGACGGTGTTCGGCGGTAAGTATGTGTCGTTGACGACGCCGGCCAACCCGTCGCCGCAGAAGATCTCGACGCACACGGTGATCGATGCCCGGTCGGTGACGACGGAGATCAACACGCTGTTTCAGACGATCACCTCGATCGCGGAGAAGGTCGATCCGGTCAAGCTGAATCTGACGTTGAGTGCGGCGGCGCAGTCGTTGACCGGCTTGGGCGAGAAGTTCGGTCAGTCGGTCACCAACGCCAACACGCTGCTCGACGACGTGAATCCGCAGCTGCCGCAGGCGCGTAGGGACATTCAGCGGTTGGCGGCGCTGGGAGACACGTACGCGGACGCGTCGCCGGACCTGTTCGACTTCTTGAACAACGCGGTGGTCACCGCGCGCACGATCAACGCCCAGCAGAAGGATCTGGACCGGGCGCTGCTGTCGGCGGCCGGGTTCGGCAACACCGGCGCGGAGTTGTTCAACAAGGGTGGGCCGTACCTGGCGCGCGGCGCCGAAGACCTGGTGCCGACGGCGCAGCTGCTGGACACCTACAGCCCCGAGCTGTTCTGCACCGTCCGCAACTACCACGACATCGAGCCCAAGGCCTCGGCCTTCCTGGGCGGCAACGGCTACTCGCTGGTCGCCCACACCCAGGCGCTGTCCGGATTGGGGCTGGTTGCCAACCCCCTGTCGCTGGTGGCCGTCGCGGCGCTCACGCTGGGCCTCGGCGCCGCGGCCGGCCTGGTCGGTGGCGCCCCGAACCCCTACATCTACCCGGAGAACCTGCCGCGGGTGAACGCGCGCGGCGGCCCCGGCGGCGCGCCGGGCTGCTGGCAGCCGCTCACGCACGACCTGTGGCCCGCACCGGAATTGGTGATGGACTCCGGCAACAGCCTCGCACCGTACAACCACCTGGACACCGGATCGCCGTACGCGATCGAGTACGTCTGGGGACGCCAGGTAGGGGATAACACGATCAACCCATGAAAATCACCGGAACCCTTGTCAAACTCAGCATCTTCTCGGTGGTGCTGCTGATCTTCACCGTGATGATCATCGTGGTGTTCGGTCAGATGCGCTTCGACCGCACCAACGGTTACTCGGCGGAGTTCACCAACGTCAGCGGCCTGCGCGCGGGCCAGTTCGTCCGCGCTTCGGGGGTTGAGGTCGGCAAGGTCGACAAGGTGGAGCTGGTCGACGGCGGCAAGCGCGCCCGGGTGAAATTCAACGTCGACCGCTCGGTGCAGCTGTACCAGTCGACGACCGCCCAGATCCGCTATCTCGATCTGATCGGCAACCGCTACCTGGAGATCAAGCGCGGTCAGGGCGAGGGCGCCGACAAGGTCCTGCCGGCCGGCGGGTTCATCCCGTTGGCACGCACCCAGCCGGCGCTCGACCTGGACGCCCTGATCGGTGGGTTTAAACCGCTGTTCCGGGCGCTGGACCCGCAGAAGGTCAACACCATCGCGAGCTCGCTGGTCACCGTGTTCCAGGGCCAGGGCGGCACCATCAACGACATCCTCGACAACACCGCGCAGCTGACCAGCCAGCTCGGCGAGCGCGACCAGGCGATCGGCGAGGTCATCAAGAACCTGAACATCGTGCTGGACACGACGGTCCGGCATCGCCAGCAGTTCGACCAAACCATCAACAACCTCGAGGTGCTGATCACCGGGCTCAAGGACCACAAAGAGCAACTGGCCGGGGGGACCGCGCACATCAGCAACGCCGCCGGCACGGTGGCCGACCTGCTGGCCGAGGACCGCGGCCTGCTGCACAAGACGATCAACTACCTGGACGCGGTGCAGCAGCCGCTGATCGACCAGCAAGACCAACTGCAGGACTACCTCAAGAAGGTGCCGACGGCGTTGAACATGATCGGGCGCGCCATCGGCTCCTACGGGGACTTCGTGAACTTCTACGCCTGCGACATCACCCTGAAGATCAACGGCTTGCAGGCCGGCGGCCCGGTCCGCACGGTCCGGCTGTTCCAGCAGCCGACGGGTAGGTGCACGCCGCAATGAGAACACTGGAACCACCCAACCGGATCCGCATCGGCTTGATGGGCATCGTCGTGACGCTGCTCGTGATCGGCGTCGGCCAAAGCTTCACCAGTGTCCCGATGTTGATGGCCAAGCCGCACTACTACGGGCAGTTCACCGACACCGGCGGCCTCAGCAAGGGCGACAAGGTGCGCATCGCCGGCGTAGAGGTCGGCAAGGTGGAGGGCATCAAGATCGACGGCGATCACATCGTGGTCCAATTCAACGCCGGCACCGCAACGTTCGGCACCGAGAGCCGGCTCGCGGTCAAGACCGACACCATCCTCGGAAAGAAGGTCCTCGAACTGGAGGCCCGCGGCAACCAGCCGCTGCGGCCGGGCGCGACTTTGCCGATCGGCCAGAGCACCACGCCCTACCAGATTTACGACGCGTTCTTCGACGTCACCAAGGCCGCCCAGGGCTGGGACATCGACACCGTCAAGCAGTCGCTGCACGTGCTGTCGCAGACCATCGACCAGACCTATCCGCACCTGAGCCCGGCGCTGGAAGGCGTGCAGAAGTTCTCCGACACCGTCGGCAAGCGCGACGAAGAGGTCAAGCACCTGCTCGCCCAGGCCAACCAGGTGGCGGGCATCCTCGGTAAACGCAGCGATCAAGTCGACCGGTTGCTGGTCAACACCAAGACGCTGTTGGCCGCCTTCAACGAGCGCGGCCAGGCGATCAACGCCCTGCTCGGCAACATCGCCGCGTTCTCCGAACAGGTCAAGGGCCTGATCAACGACAACCCGAACCTGAACCACGTGCTGGAGCAGCTGCGCACGGTCAGCGACATCCTGGTGCAGCGCAAAGACGATCTGGCCAACGGCTTCACCGAGGTCGGCAAGTTCCTGCCCTCGCTGAACGAGGCCATCGCGTCGGGACCGTTCTTCAAGGTGGTCCTGCACAACCTGGCCCTGTACCAGATTTCCCAGCCGTGGGTCGACGCCGCCTTCAAGAAGCGCGGCATCGACCCGGAGAACTTCTGGCGCGGCGCCGGTCTGCCGGAATACCGCTGGCCCGACCCGAACGGGACCCGGTTCCCGAATGGCGCGCCGCCGCCGGCGCCGCCGGTGCTCGAGGGCACGCCCGATCACCCGGGCCCGGCCGTCCCACCGGGATCGCCGTGCTCGTACACGCCGGCCAACCCCGGCGGCAATGTCACCGTCGGTGACGAGGGTCTGCCGCGGCCGTGGAATCCGTTGCCGTGTGCGGGTGCCGCGTCGGGCCCGTTCGGTGGGCCGGGCTTCCCGGCTCCGGTCGACGTGATGGCGTCGCCGCCGAACCCCGCGGGTCTGCCGCCGACGCCGGGCATCCCGATCGCGGGCCGCCCGGGTGACCCGCCGCCTGACGTGCCGGGCACGCCGGTGCCGTTGCCGACGCAGGCGCCCCCGGGTGCTCGCACCGAGAACCTCGCGCCGGCCGGACCGCCGCCGCCGCCGTCGACGTTCGCGCCGGGATTCCCGCCGGGACCGGCGGCACCGCCCGGGCCGGGCAACCAACTACCGGCACCTTTCATCAACCCCGGCGGAACCGGAGGCAGTGGCGCAGCGGGGGGAGGTAGCCAGAATTGAGCACCATCTTTGACATCCGCAACCTGCGGCTGCCGAGGCTGTCTCGGGCATCGGTCATCATCGGATCGCTGGTGGTGATCCTGGCGCTCGTCGTCGGCTACGTCGGTTGGCGGCTCTACGAGAAGCTGACCACCAACACCGTGGTGGCTTATTTCCCGGCGGCGAACGCGCTGTACGCAGGGGACAAGGTCCAGATCATGGGTCTGCGGGTGGGCGCGATCGACAAGATCGAGCCCAGCGGCGACAAGATGAAGGTCACGTTCCACTACGAAAACAAGTACCGGGTGCCGGCCAACGCCTCGGCGGTGATTCTGAACCCCACCCTGGTGGCCTCGCGGGCCATTCAGCTGGAGCCGGCCTACAAGGGCGGGCCGGTGCTGGCCGACAACGCGGTGATCCCCGAAGAGCGCACCCAGGTGCCGGTGGAGTGGGACCAGCTGCGCAACAGCATCACCAACATCATTTCCAAGCTGGGCCCGACACCCGAGCAGCCCAAGGGCCCGTTCGGTGAGGTCATCGAGTCGTTCGCCAACGGGCTGGCCGGCAAGGGGAAGCAGTTCAACAGCACGCTGACCAGCCTGTCGCAGGCGCTGACCGCGCTGAACGAGGGTCGCGGCGACTTCTTCGCGGTGGTGCGCAGCCTGGCGCTGTTCGTCAACGCACTGCACAACGACGACCAACAGTTCGTCGCGCTCAACCAGAACCTCGCTGACTTCACCACGCGGCTCGGGCATTCCGATACCGACCTGGCCAACGCGATCGTGCAGTTCGACAGCTTGCTCACCACCGTGCGCCCCTGGCTCGACCAGAACCGCGGGGTGCTGGTCCAAGACATCAACAACCTGGAGACCGCGACCAATGCGCTGCTGCAACCGGATCCGTTGAACGGGTTGGAGACCGCGCTGCACGTGCTGCCGACGGCCGCGGCGAACATCAACCAGATCTATCACCCGTCGCACGGTTCGGTGGTCGCCATTCCGTCGATCACCAACTTCGCGAACCCGATGCAGTTCATCTGTAGTGCGATCCAGGCCGGCAGCCGGTTGGGCTACCAGGAGTCGGCCGAACTGTGCGCGCAGTACCTCTCGCCGATTCTCGACGCGATCAAGTTCAACTACCCGCCGTTCGGGTTGAACCTGTTCAGCACGGCCGAGACGCTGCCGAAGGAGGTCGCCTACTCCGAGGACCGGCTGCACCCGCCGAACGGATACAAGGACACCACCGTTCCGGGCATCTGGGTGCCGGACACCCCGACCTCGCACCGCAACACCCAGCCGGGCTGGATCGTCGCCCCGGGCATGCAGGGGCAGCAGGTCGGGCCGATCACGGCGGGCCTGATGACCCCGGACTCGCTGGGAGAGCTGATGGGTGGGCCGAACATCGCGCCCGTCCAGTCGACCCTGCAGACCCCGCCGGGTCCGCCGAACGCCTATGACGAGAACCCGATAGCGCCCGTCATCGGCCAGAATCCGCCGCAGGTCCCCATTCCGCCGCCACCGCCGGGGCCGGAGGTGATCCCGGGTCCGGTCGCACCGACACCGGCGCCGGTGGCCGCACCCGCGCCGAACGCCGGTGGCCCGGCGGCACCCGCCGACTTCGGAGGTGGCCAGTGAGGGGAGTGACGAGCGCTGTCGGCGCGAGGAACGAGCCGAACCGTCGGCCAGTGAGGGGAGTGACGAGCGCTGTCGGCGCGAGGAACGAGCCGAACCGTCGGCCCATGAGGGGCGCGCTCCGGGTGATTCGCCGGCGGAGCTGGCAGGGGCTGACCCTGCTGGTCGCCGCGATGGTGTTGAGTTCGTGTGGCTGGAAAGGCATCTCCAACGTCGCGATCCCGGGGGGCCCCGGCGGTGGAGCGGGGTCTATGACCATCTACGTGCAGGTGCCGGACACCCTCGCGATCAACGGCAACAGCAA
>NZ_LZKI01000109.1 GCF_001672755.1 Mycobacterium colombiense
GCACATCTCGCCCACCGCATCCGGCCACAGCGGCGTCGGCGGCTTGCCCCAGCCCCCGCCCGGGCCACTCGCCCAGCCCTGCCATCGCGACCGGTCGGTGAACGTCTGCGGGGTGGCCCGGTACAGCAGCACCGGGTCCCTGCGGGTGAAACTGTCGGCGACGATGTACACCCACCCGCTGGGCGAGTCCGGGGTGGGGATCGGGTCGTAATAGCCGCTGATCTGAGTCTGCGAGCCGCCCTGATACGACGCGGGCCGCTTGGATCCCGGGATCGTCTGCCAGCCCGCGCGCGCCGGTTCGGCGCTCACCAGCCGTGAGGTCTGCGGCTCGAGGTTCTTGGTCGTCGTCACCAACAGGTAGTTGCGCCGGTTGATCTGCACCACCCCGGCGGGCAGCTGCGAGGCCCCCGCCGGGGCGGGGTCGGCCAGCAGCGGATTGCTGATGCCGGTGACCCCGGTATAGCGCACCCCGCCGGGGTCGTCGACGGACGAGGTGTCGACGCGCAACGCGACCGGCGCGTACCAACCGCCGAAGCCGACCCCCTGACCGGCGAAACTGTCGCCGCACACCTGGAGCAACTCTGCGGGGAACTCGACGAACTCACACAGGTCGGTCGCGCCGACGCCGTAGTCCCCGGTCGGCGTGCCGGTTCCCGCGGTGGGACCGATGCGCAACACCTGACCGGGCGCCAGCGGCTGCAGCACGGGCTCGGGCGCCGGCGCCGCCGGATCGGCGTGCGCGGCGCTGGAAAACCACTGCGGCGCAACCAAACACACCGCGGCGAACAGTGAGCACCGCGCGATCAGGCGAGTGTGGGTGGTGCTCACCCGCTTGTCACAGCTGGGCGGCCAGCAGCTCGGCGATCTGGATGGTGTTCAGCGCAGCCCCCTTGCGCAGGTTGTCACCGGAGACGAACAGGGCCAGCCCGCGGCCGTCGGGCACCCCGGGATCGTGCCGGATCCGGCCGACCAGGGATTCGTCGACGCCGGCGGCCGCCAACGGGGTCGGCACGTCGACCACCTTGACGCCGGGCGCCCCGGCGAGCAACTCGCGGGCCCGCTCGGGCGACAGCGGCCGGGCGAACTCGGCGTTGATCGACAGCGAGTGCCCGGTGAACACCGGCACCCGCACGCAGGTGCCGCTGACGGCCAGGTCGGGGATGCCCAGGATCTTGCGGCTCTCGTGGCGCAGCTTCTGGTCCTCGTCGGTCTCCCCCGAGTCATCGTCCACCAGGGAGCCGGCCAGCGGAATCACGTTGAAGGCGATCGGCGCCACGTAGGTCTTGGGTGCCGGGAACTGCACCGCGCCGCCGTCCTGCACCAGCCCCTCGGCGCCGTCGATGACCGCGCGCGCCTGCGTGGCCAGCTCCTCGACCCCGGCGATCCCGCTGCCGGACACCGCCTGATAACTGGACACCACCAGGCGTTGCAGCCCGGCCTCCTCGTGCAGCACCTGGAGCACCGGCATCGCGGCCATGGTGGTGCAGTTCGGGTTGGCGATGATGCCCTTCGGCCGGTTGGCGGCATCCCTGTCGAAGTTCACCTCCGACACCACCAACGGCACTTCGGGGTCCTTGCGCCAGGCCGACGAATTGTCGATCACCGTCACCCCGGCCGCGGCGAACCGCGGCGCCTGCACCAGCGACATCGTCTTTCCGGCGGAGAACAACGCGATGTCCAGGCCGCTCGGGTCGGCCGTCGCGGCGTCTTCGACCTCGATCTCCTGGCCGCGGAATTCCAGCTTGCGGCCCTGCGAGCGCGACGATGCGAAGAATCGCACCGACGTCGCCGGGAAGTCCCGCTCGTCGAGCAACCTGCGCATCACCTGGCCGACCTGGCCGGTGGCGCCCACAACTCCGATGGCAACCATCTATCTACCCGTCCCCGCATACACCGTCGCCGACTCCGCGCCGCCGAGCCCGAACGCCTCGTGCAACGCCACGACGGCCTTATCTAGTTCGGTGTCGCGGCACAGCACCGAGATGCGGATCTCGGAGGTGGAGATCAGCTCGATGTTGACGCCCACCTCGGCCAGGGCCTCACAGAAGGTGGCGGTGACCCCGGGGTGGCTGCGCATGCCCGCACCGATCAGCGACACCTTGCCGACATGGTCGTCGTAGAGCAGTTGGCTGAACCCGATCTCCTCCTTGAGCGCGTCCAGCTTGGCCACCGCGGTGGGCCCGCTGTCGCGCGAGCAGGTGAACGTGATGTCGGTCTTGCCGTCCTCGACCTTGGAGACGTTCTGCAACACCATGTCGATGTTCACGTCGGCGTCGGCGAGCGCCCGGAAGACGCGGGCGGCATAACCGGGGATGTCGGGAATGCCGACGACGGTCACCTTGGCCTCGCTGCGGTCGTGCGCGACTCCGGTCAGGATGGGGTCTTCCATGGCTATGTCCTTGATCGATCCGACGACGACGGTGCCCGGGTTCTCCGAATACGAGGATCGGACGTGCACCGGAATGCCGTAGCGGCGTGCATATTCCACGCAGCGCAGCATCAAAACCTTGGCGCCGCAAGCCGCCATCTCGAGCATCTCTTCGAAGGTGACCGTGTCCAGCTTGCGGGCGTTGTGCACGATCCTCGGGTCGGCGCTGAAGATGCCGTCGACGTCGGTGTAGATCTCGCAGACGTCGGCGCGCAGCGCCGCGGCCAGGGCCACCGCCGTGGTGTCGGAACCGCCGCGGCCCAGCGTGGTCACGTCCCGGGTGTCCTGGCTGACGCCCTGGAATCCGGCCACCAGCACGATGCGTCCCTCGTCGAGCGCGGTCTGCAGCCGTCCCGGCGTGACGTCGATGATCTTCGCGTTGCCGTGTGTACCGGTGGTGATCACCCCGGCCTGGGATCCGGTGAACGAGCGGGCCTGCGCACCCAGCGATTCGATCGCCATCGCGACCAGCGCGTTGGAGATGCGCTCACCCGCGGTGAGCAGCATGTCGAGTTCACGCGGCGGCGGGGCCGGGCACACCTGCTGGGCCAGATCCATCAGGTCATCGGTGGTGTCGCCCATCGCGGAGACGACGACTACTACGTCGTTGCCCTGCTTCTTGGTAGCGACGATGCGCTCGGCCACCCGCCGGATCCGATCGGCGTTCGCCACTGAGGATCCGCCGTACTTCTGCACGACGAGCGCCACGTTTTTCCTGCCTCTCCGGCCCTGCGCACTTCAAATTCGGGTATAAGTCCACAACAGAATACGTGCCACCGCATGGTGATTTACGTCCCGATACCTGGTTCCCCGGCCTGCGCATTCGCTACGGTCCCAGCGATATTTTTGCCAACGCGCCAAAAGCGGTAAAGTGCAGGACGTGCAGCGGGTGCTCCTCCTCGGACGCCGCGACGGGGTCTGATCCGGACCGGCTTCCCGTCGCGGGTGTTCGCGATGCGCCGGTCTGAAGTCCCCCTTCTGAGACCTTCGGAGCAATCACCGTGACTACCAATCCCGACGCATTCAACTCGACACGAACCATCGTCCAGCCGGGCGGCCCCCCGGGCCCCGGACAGCCCGCGTGGAACCCGCAGCGGGGCTCGTCGATGCCGGTCAACCGGTACCGGCCCTTCGCCGAAGAGGTCGAGCCCATCCGGCTGCCCGACCGCACGTGGCCCGACCGCGTCATCGCTCATGCGCCGCTGTGGTGTGCGGTCGATCTGCGCGACGGCAACCAGGCGCTGATCGACCCCATGAGCCCGACACGCAAGCGCCGGATGTTCGATCTGCTGGTTCGCATGGGCTACAAGGAAATCGAGGTCGGATTCCCGTCGGCCAGCCAGACCGACTACGACTTCGTCCGCGAGATCATCACCGACGGCGCCATCCCCGACGACGTCACCATCCAGGTGCTGACCCAGTGCCGGCCCGAACTGATCGAGCGCACCTTCGAGGCGTGCGACGGCGCGCCGCAAGCCATCGTGCACTTCTACAACTCGACGTCAATCCTGCAGCGCCGCGTGGTTTTTCGCGCGGACCGGGCCGCGGTGCAAGCCATCGCGACCGAAGGCGCGCGTAAGTGTGTGGAGGAGGCGGCCAAACACCCGGGCACCCGGTGGCGGTTCGAGTATTCGCCGGAGTCCTATACCGGCACGGAACTTCAGTACGCCAAGCAGGTGTGCGACGCCGTCGGCGAGATCATCGCGCCGACGCCGGACAACCCGATCATCTTCAACCTGCCCGCCACGGTGGAGATGGCCACGCCCAACGTCTACGCCGATTCGATCGAGTGGATGAGCCGCAACCTGGCCAACCGGGAGTCGGTCATCTTGAGCCTGCATCCGCACAACGACCGCGGAACCGCCGTCGCCGCAGCCGAATTGGGCTACCAGGCGGGAGCGGACCGGATCGAGGGCTGCCTGTTCGGCAACGGCGAGCGCACCGGCAACGTCTGCCTGGTGACGCTGGGGCTGAACCTGTTCTCCCGCGGTGTGGACCCGCAGATCGACTTCTCCAACATCGACGAGATCCGCCGCACGGTCGAGTACTGCAACCAGCTGCCGGTGCACGAGCGTCACCCCTACGGCGGGGACCTGGTCTACACCGCGTTCTCCGGCAGCCACCAGGACGCCATCAACAAGGGCCTGGACCAGATGAAGATCGACGCGGACGCCGCCGACACCGACGTCGAGGACATGCTCTGGCAGGTGCCGTACCTGCCGATCGACCCCAAGGACGTCGGGCGCACCTATGAGGCGGTGATCCGGGTCAACTCGCAGTCCGGCAAGGGCGGGGTGGCCTACATCATGAAGGCCGATCACGGCCTGGCCCTGCCGCGACGGCTGCAGATCGAGTTCTCCCAGGTGGTGCAGAAGATCAGCGAAGGGGAAGGCGGCGAGGTCAGTCCCAAGGAGATGTGGGATGCCTTCTCCGAGGAGTACCTGGCCCCGGTGTCGCCGCTGGAGCGGATCAAGCAGCGTGTCGACGCCTCCGAGGAAGACAGCGGCGTCACCCGCATCACCGCGACCGTCAAGCTCCACGGAACGGAGACCGAGATCAGCGGGCAGGGCAACGGCCCCCTGGCCGCGTTCGTGCACGCGCTGGGCAGCATCGGTTTCGACGTGGCCGTCCTGGACTACTCCGAGCACGCCATGAGCGCCGGCGACGACGCGCAGGCCGCGGCCTACGTGGAGGCGTCGGTGAACGGCCGCACGGTGTGGGGGGTCGGCATCGCGCCGTCGATCACCGCCGCGTCGCTGCGCGCGGTCGTGTCGGCGGTCAACCGCGCCGCCCGCGACTGATCAGAACAGCGCCAGCTGCTGGTCCAGCGTGCTGGCGTCGGCGAATTCGTCCATGCTGGTGCCGCCGACGACGGCGCCGACGCGGTCCATGAACTGCGCATCGGAGAGCACCGGCACGCCCAGTTGGCGGGCGAGGTAGCCCTTGCCGTGCTCGGGGGCGGGATCGTTGCAGACCACCAGCGAGGTCTCCCGGTCGACGACGTCGGTGTAGGCCAGCCCGGCGTGCAGGATGCGCTCCACGAGTTCCTCGTGGGTGCGGCCGACCTCGGCGGCCAGGGCCACCCGCATGCCCTGCACCAGCGGCCGGCCGCCGACGTAGGGGCCCGGGTTGAGATACGGGCAGGGCATCCGGGACGCCAGCACCTTCAGCGGTCGCAGTTCGTCGTGGGTGACCCGGCCGTTCGGCCAGCGGCGCCGGGTCACCGGGTGGATTGGCAGCCAGATGTCGCCCGCGCGGGCCAGCTTGAGCGCCGACGCCAGCACACCCGTCAGCACCATCGCGTCGTCGAAGGCGTCGTGCGGCCGCTCCTGGGTGACGCCCCAGTGCGCGGCGAGCGTCTCCAACCGCAGGTTCTCGACGCCGAGGTCCAGCCGCCGGGCCAGCTCGACGGTGCACATGACGCTGTCGACGGGCAGTTCGGTTTCGGCCAGTTCGGCCTCGGCGGCCAGAAACGCGTAGTCGAACGCCACGTTGTGGGCCACCAAGGTGCGGCCGCGCAGCACCTCGGCCACGTCGCCGACGATGTCGGCGAACTGGGGCTGGTCTTCCAGCATGGCGGCGGTCAGGCCGTGCACGTGGGTGGGGCCGGGGTCCACGCCGGGGTTGAGCAGGCTCACCACGGAGTGTTCGACGTTGCCGTCGGCGTCCAGGCCCAGCGCGGCGACGCTGATGATCCGCGCCTGACCCGGCCGAAAGCCCGAGGTTTCGACATCGACGACGGCCCAGCCGGCGTCCGGCTCGCTGGCCGGCCGACCCCAGGGCACCCCGCTCATGCACTGAGGATGGCACGGCCGACCGACATCACTTGGCCGCTGCGAGCCGTGTCGGCCCGGGAATTCGAAGACCGCGCGGCACACATTTAAACTTCCCGGGTGGTTACCACCCGCGCCCGTCTGGCCCTCGCCGCAGGAGCGAGCGCGCGCTGGGCGTCGCGGGTGACCGGGCGCGGGGCCGGGGCGATGATCGGCGGCCTGATCGCGATGACGCTGGACCGCTCGGTCCTCCGGCAGCTCGCCGCCGGCCGGCGCACCGTCATCGTCACCGGCACCAACGGCAAGTCCACCACCACCCGGATGACGGCGGCCGCGCTGGCGACGCTGGGCGGGGTGGCCACCAATGCCGAGGGCGCCAACATGGACGCCGGCCTGGTCGCCGCGCTGGCCGGCAACCGCGATGCCCCGCTGGCGGCCCTGGAAGTCGACGAAATGCACGTCCCGCACGTTTCCGACGCCGTCGAACCCGGCGTCGTCGTGCTGCTCAACCTGTCGCGCGACCAGCTGGATCGGGTCGGCGAGATCAACGTCATCGAGCGGACCCTGCGCGCCGGCCTGGCCCGGCACCCGACGGCGGTCGTCGTGGCCAACTGCGACGACGTGCTGATGACGTCCGCGGCCTACGACAGCCCCAACGTGGTGTGGGTGGCCGCGGGCGGTTCGTGGTCGAACGACTCGGTCAGCTGCCCGCGCAGCGGCGAGATCATCGTCCGCGACCGGGGGCACTGGTATTCCACGGGCGCGGATTTCAAACGGCCCAGCCCGCAATGGTGGTTCGACGACGACGCCCTGTACGGGCCCGACGGCCTGGCCGTGCCGATGCGGCTGGCGCTGCCCGGCGCGGTCAACCGGGGCAACGCCGCCCAGGCCGTCGCGGCCGCGGTCGCCCTGGGCGCGGATCCGGCGTCGGCGGTCGCGGCCGTCTCGGCGGTGGACGAGGTCGCGGGGCGTTATCGGACCGTCCTGGTCGGTGCGCATGAGGTGCGCATCCTGCTGGCCAAGAATCCGGCCGGCTGGCAGGAGGCGCTGTCGATGGTCGACAAGCACGCCGCCGGTGTGGTCATCTCGGTCAACGGCCAGGTGCCCGACGGGGAGGACCTGTCGTGGCTGTGGGACGTGCGGTTCGAGCACTTCGAGCAGACCGAAGTGGTGGCCGCCGGGGAGCGCGGGACCGACCTCGCGGTGCGGCTGGGCTACGCGGGTGTCGAGCACACCATGGTGCACGACACCGTCGCCGCGATCGCGTCATGCCCGCCCGGCCGGGTGGAGGTCGTCGCCAACTACACCGCGTTCCTGCAGCTGCAACGAGCGTTGGCGCGCCATGGCTGACTCGGTGGTGCGGATCGGGCTGGTGTTGCCCGACGTGATGGGGACCTACGGCGACGGCGGCAACGCCCTGGTGCTGCGTCAGCGACTCCGGCTGCGCGGCATCGCCGCCGAGATCGTCGAGATCACGCTGGCCGACCCGGTGCCCGAGTCGTTGGACGTGTACACGCTGGGTGGGGCGGAGGACTACGCGCAGCGGCTGGCCACCCGGCACCTGATCAAACATCCGGGCCTGCAGCGCGCCGCTGAACGGGGCGCCCCTGTGCTGGCGATCTGCGCGGCCGTGCAGGTGCTCGGGCACTGGTATGAGACGTCGGCCGGGGAACGCGTCGACGGCGTGGGCATGCTGGACGCGACGACGTCACCGCAGGAGGCGCGCACCATCGGCGAACTGGCGACCAAGCCGCTGCTGGCCGGCCTGACCGAGCGCCTCACCGGTTTCGAGAACCACCGCGGCGGTACCGTGCTGGGACCCGCGGCGGCGCCGCTGGGCGCGGTGGTCAAGGGCGCGGGCAACCGATCCGGCGACGGCTTCGACGGCGTGGTGCAGGGCAGCGTGATCGCGACCTACATGCACGGCCCGTGCCTGGCCCGCAATCCGCAACTGGCCGACCTGCTGCTGGGCACGGTGGTCGGTGAGCTGTCGCCGCTGCCGATGCCGGAAGTGGACCTGCTGCGCCGCGAGCGGCTCGCGGCTCGCTAGGAGTTCCGCGCAGCAAAGTTTCGGGTAAAGGACCTGTCGATGAGCATCCGACGCCACCGGGATGGCGGCACCCGCAACGACGCTCCAGACACCGATTCGGCGATGCGCCGGGACACCCTGGCTACGGCCATCGGCAATTTCATGGAGTGGTACGACTTCGGCGTCTACGGCTACATCGCGACGATCATCGCGCAGGTGTTCTATCCGGGTAACAGCGTCAGCGCGGTCCATCTCATCGCCACCTTCAGCACGCTGGCGGCGGCGTACGTAGTACGGCCACTCGGCGGTTTCGTCCTCGGCCCGCTCGGTGACCGCGTCGGGCGCAAGCGGGTTCTGTTGATCACGATCGTGCTGATGGCGGTCGGGACCACCATGACCGGTTTGCTGCCCGGCTACGCCACCATCGGCATCTGGGCGCCCATCCTGCTTCTGCTCGCCCGGGTCTTTCAAGGCTTGTCGACCGGCGGCGAGTTTGTCGGCGCGATGACCTATCTCGTTGAGCGGGCCCCGGACCGCAAACGCGGCAAGATGGTCGGGTTCCTGCCGCTGGGAAACCTGGTCGGGTTCGTGCTCGCCGGGTTGCTGGTGACCGCATTACAGGCCTGGCTGCCAAGCCGCGACATGTTGGCCTGGGGCTGGCGGATTCCGCTGTTGCTGGGAGCGCCGGTCGGTGTCCTCGCGCTCTATCTGCGGCTGCGGATCGAGGAGTCACCCGCCTACAAACAGGTGAGCGGCAACCCGGACACCCCGGCTGACCGCGGCGGGCAGCAATTTCGGCGCACGGTACTGGAGCAGTGGAGGCCGATGGTGGTCTGCGCCGCCATTGTGGTGACCTCACAGGTGCCCGACTTCATGCTCACCGGATACTTGCCGACCTACCTCAAAGTGGTTGTGCACGTTGGTAATACGGCAAGTCTGGTGATCATCGTGGCGACGTTGGCGATCCTGATGGCCGCGGTGGTGTTCGTCGCCATGCTGTCCGACCGTATCGGCGTCAAACCGATCATGTGGACGGGCTGCGGATTGCTCGTTCTGGCGTCGGTCCCCGCATTCTCGCTGATGCGCTTCGGCGGCATTCTTCCGTTGATCTTCATCGGTGTGCTGCTGGTCGGACTGATGGAACTGTGTTTCGACAGCACCACGCCCCAAGCGCTGCCGGCACTGTTCCCGACCAGGGTGCGCAACGGAGCGCTGGCCATCTCGTACAACATCGCGCTGTCGACCGTCGGCGGAACCACTCCGGTGATCGCTCAGGCGCTGATATCCGGCACCGGCAGCGCCATGGTGCCGGCCTACATGCTGATCTTCGCGGGCTTGGTGGGGACGGTCGCCCTTCGATTCATGCCGGAAGTCGCGGGCAAGCCGCTGCCGGGATCCGGGCCTTCGATCGACAGCGAGGCCGGTGAACTGACCGGCGCGTGAAAGCTCGCGACCGGCGGCTCAGACCATGGCCCGTCGGCCGGCCAGGGCGCGACCGAGCGTCAGTTCGTCGGCGAACTCCAGGTCACCGCCCATCGGCAGCCCCGACGCGATGCGCGTCACGGTCAGGCCGGGGATGTCGCGCAGCATCCGCACCAGGTAGGTGGCCGTCGCCTCGCCCTCGGTGTTCGGGTCGGTGGCGATGATCACCTCGGTGATGTCGACGTCGTCGACCCGCTCCCCGATCCGAGTCAGCAGCTCGCGGATCCGCAGCTGATCGGGCCCGACCCCGGACAACGGGTCGAGCGCACCGCCCAGCACGTGGTAGCGGCCGCGGAATTCGCGGGTGCGCTCGACGGCCTGGACGTCCTTGGGCTCCTCGACCACGCACACCTGCGAGCCGTCCCGGCGGGGATCCGCGCAGATCCGGCACCGCTCGTTGTCGGAGACGTTGCCGCACACCGCACAGAACCGCACCCCGTCGCGGACCTTCGCCAGCACCGCGGTCAGCCGGTCGATATCCGGCGGTTCCACCGACAACAGGTGGAAGGCGATGCGCTGGGCGCTCTTGGGCCCGATGCCCGGCAGCTTGCCGAGCTCGTCGATCAAATCCTGGACGGGTCCTTCGAACATGTCGGTCGCGGAGCCTAAAGCCCCTGCGCCGGCGCGGGCGGTTGTCCCGGCGGCGGGCCGAAGCCGCCGGCCAGCGACCCCAGCCGCTCCTGGGCCATCCGGGTGACCTGCTTGGACGCGTCGCCCATGGCGCCGACGATCAGGTCCTGCAGCGTCTCGACGTCCGACGGGTCGACGACGGACGGATCGATCTTCACCGCGACCACCTCGCCGCTGCCCTTCACGACGACGCTGACCAAGCCCCCACCGGCCTGACCATGCACCTCAGCGTTCGCCAGTTGTTGCTGGGCCTCCATGAGCTTTTGCTGCATCTGCTGCGCCTGAGCCAGCAGCGCCGACATATCGCCTCCGGGTTGCATGACAATCCCCTCGCATGTTGGTCTCGAGTTGGTTTCGCTCGTGAGTCTCCGGCGATTCGAAACCCCCAGCGTAGACCGCGCGGCGTTAGCTTTGCGCCGTGGACCTACGACTGAGCAGACGTGTCGGGATCAAATTGGCGGTTGGTGTGCTCGTCGCCGCTTCGACGGCGATCATGCCGACCGCGACGGCGGTCCCATCCAACATCGCCGGCATGGTGGTTTTCATCGATCCGGGTCATAACGGCTCCAATGACGGCTCCATCAACCGTCAGGTGCCCACCGGTCGCGGCGGCACCAAGGACTGCCAGACCAGCGGAACGGCGACCAACACCGGTTACCAGGAACACACCTTCACCTGGGACACCGCGCTGCGGGTGCGCGCCGAGTTGAGCGCCTTGGGAGTGCGGACCGCGCTGTCCCGCGCCAACGACAACGGCCTGGGGCCGTGTGTCGACGAACGCGCGAACGCGGCCAACGCGCTACACCCCAACGCGGTCCTGTCCATCCACGCCGACGGCGGCCCGCCATCCGGCCGAGGATTCCACGTCAACTACTCGGCGCCGCCACTCAACCAGGTGCAGGCGGGCCCGTCGGTGCAGTACGCGCGGATCATGCGCGACCAGATGCAGGGCTCGGGGATCCCGCCGGCCAATTACATCGGCCAGAACGGCCTTTACGGCCGCTCGGACCTGACCGGCCTGAACCTGGCGCAGTACCCGTCGATCCTGGTCGAGTGCGGCAACATGAAGAACCCCGCTGATTCGGCGCTGATGGAGTCGGCCGAGGGCCGGCAGAAATACGCCGACGCGCTGGTCCGCGGTGTCGCGGGATTCCTGGCCTCGCAGGGCCAGGCGCGCTGAGTCCGATTGCCTACAAACGGATCACGTGTCTGTATGAACGGTCGCGGCTCACAGCGTCGGACGGTGCGGTCCCAGGTGTGCCGGCGACTTGTGCTTGCTCAGCGCGATAGCTTGGTCACGTTCGAAGCTTGCGCCCGGCCGACCTGATTCACTTCGGCGTACAGGTCATTGGCGCGTTGCTGCTCTGCCGCAAGCTTTTCCAGTGCGGCGATCGCGCGCCTGAGGAGGTCGATGGATTCTTCGACCGACTCCTTCATTTCGTTGAAACCGGGTATCAATCCCATCTGAGCTTCCCCTCCTATCGGGATTTCCCTCGCGGGCCGCAACCTCAAGCCGTTCGGATGAGCGTTTGCTCATTCGGGCCATCGTAGGCCAGCAAACCGGCGAGCGCCTTAGTCAAACGTTGGCGATCCACGTCGCTCACGTGAACGGTCCGCGATGGTCGGCGGATGCGCAGCGCTGCTGCCCGGCAGCGAGTACACCACCACCGGCGACCGGGTGCCCGACCGAAGATCGATGGACTGGCGGCTCGGGGATGCAAGTGGTCGCGCGTTCCGCCACGGCCGAGCAATTCTCCGACAGCTCAACAACGGGTAACTGAAACGCGATTCTATTTCGTTCGGATCGGACGCCGCCAAGATCGGGGAATTGACCTTCTTCGGCGCGTCCTTCATTCAGGTTTCCAAGTCGCGGTGGAGGTATCCATACACTCCGAGTGTCGCCAGGATAGTGCCGGTGAGCAGGAAAACTGCGGTGGCCGCCCAATTGGGCGGTGCGTCGGGTACGGCGGCGAGGTGCGTCCATGGCGAAAGGTTGACGACCCAGCGGGGGGCGTCCGTGGTCTTGATGATGATGTTCACCAGGAACCCGCCCACAACCGGCACCGCACCGATCGCGGCGACACCGGACGGGAGCCACCCCACGCCCACCGCGGCCGCGCCGACCGCGAGCAATGCCACGGGAACGGAATTCAGCGCACCCGAAAGTGAATCGCTCAATTGCAGTGGGGCGTCGGTGATTCTGGCGCCGCCCCACATGGCGAGCGCAGCCGAGCAATGCAGGACGACGACCCCGCCGACCGCGACCACGATCTCGGTGGTCAGCAGACGAGCGCGCGAAATAGGTTGGGCGACAAGTAAGGTCAATCGACCGGCCTTCTCATCAGAAACCATCGCGGCGAGACGCAGTGCGGCGTACAGCCCGGTGGGTACGGCCAGGACGCCGAACAGAACCGCGGCTCCGGCATTCACCAATTCGTGGCCGCCCATCCCGGCGGGCGCGGCGAGTTTGGCGATGCGCGGGTTGGTCTGAAACAACTTGAGAATCGCGGGAAGCAATAGGCCGACCAGGAAGAAGTACGCGGCGATGCCCGTGGCCCAACCGAGCGTGGTCCGGGCGGCCCGCCGAAACGCGAACCCACCGAAGGACCGCAACAAGCGAGTTCGTGGCGAGCGGCTGACGGGGACCGTCAGCACCCCGTCACCCAAGTCACGGTGGCTTGCCGCGAAGAGGGCAGCACCGGCCTGCACTATCGGAAACGTGCCCAACACGATCAGCGGGATGATGCGGTTTTCGGCGTATGGCGCCGAGCGGGCGGCGAGCCCGAACGGCGTCATCCAAGCCGCCCATGCACTTTGATGCGAGCCGTCGGAGATCATGCGCAGCATCAGGCTCAGTCCCAAAGCTGCGGCCGTAACGCCCGTGGCGCCGGATCGGTTCGGCATGAGCTGTGCGGCGAGCAGAGCTGTTGTCGCGAAAGTTGCGGCGATAAAGGAGATTCCAATTGCATAAACGATTGCACCGGTCGGTTCGGTGTGGGCCACCAGAAGACCCGCCGCGACCGCTACTCCGATCAGCGCCGCGGACCCCACCAGTGCGGTCAGGCAGCGGACGACCACGTCGACAATTCGCAGGCGTCCAGCGAGGATCAGATCCCACCGCCGGCTGTCCTCCTCACCGCGGGTGATGCGTGTGACGGCGAGCATGATCCATCCGCTCGCGAGCACCGAAACGGCTGTGCCGGTTCGCCATACGGTGAAACCGCCGGGATTGTCGATAGCGACCGGCGGACCGGACAAGATCCGAATCGCGGGATTCTCGGCGAGTACGCGCAGATCTGATTGATCCAGCAAAGCGCCGGTCGGCTGATACTGGAAGGCGACCAAGGCCGACATGGCCCCGCAGATCAGGGCGACCACCACGGTGCCCCGGCGAAGCTGGCGCACGGCCAGCCGGCTCACGGCCCGGCCCGGCTCGCGTTGCGGCCCGGCGGCCACGGGTGAACCAGGCAACGTGGCCGTTGTCATCGTGCGGCTTCTCCGTAGTAGTCGAGAAAGATCTCTTCGAGTGTCGGTTCGTGCATCGCGAGCGCGGTCACGTCTGCCGTGGCGAGCGCTTGAAGCGCGGCCACCGGTGATCCAGTCAGGTTGAACCGCAACCGTTCCCCGTCCAGTTGCTCGACATTCGAAACAGCCGCGACATCCCGCAGGGAAGGTTGTGCTCCGCGATAGGACACCTCCACCACCGTCCGACGCAACCGGCGCAAATCGGCGATGGTGTCGATTTCGACGAGGCGCCCGGCACGCAGGATCGCCACCCGGTCGCATACGGCCTCCACCTCGGCCAGCTGGTGGGAGCTTAGGAACACCGTCTGACCTCGCTCGCGCGCCTCTGCGACACAGCCGCGAAACTCCCTCTCCATCAGAGGATCCACGCCGCTTGTCGGTTCATCGAGCACCAGAAGCGGTGCCCGCGTCGCGAATGCGGCGACGAGTGCCACCTTCTGTCGGTTGCCGGTCGAATAGGTCCTGGCCGGCTTGTCGAGCTCGAGATCGAAGCGATCGACCAGCTCCGCACGGTATGCCGCGTCGACACCGGGACCCACGGAACCAAGCAGCTCAAGGGTTTCCGCGCCCGTCAGTCGCGGCCACAGCGCAACATCGGCGGGCACGTACGCGATGTGCCGATGAGACCGGTGGACGTCATCCGCGGCACACCCAAATATCTTGGCACTGCCCGCAGTCGGGCGAATCAATCCGAGCAGCAGGCGGATCGTCGTCGACTTGCCGGCACCGTTGGGACCCAAAAACCCGAACACCTCACCCGGCGCGATGCTCATATTCAGATCCTGGATGGCCGTCACACGACCGAACCTTTTGGTCAGACGATCGACACGGATCGCAGGGGTGACAGCAGCGCGCGCTGACGACTTCATGCCCGAAGGGTAAGTCCACCGGCCACAAAGATCTCTCGGTTCGACCCGGAGGCCGTTGGCTCCAGCTGACCTCTCGCAGTTGCCGCCGACGGATTGAGCATTGCGCACTGCCCTGCACTTGTTTTGTCGGTCCTGCTTTTCTCAGCTCGCCGCGGGCTTCGTTGATTTCGAGTAGCAGTACGCAAACGGCCGACGATTGTTCGCGTGCAGCGAGCGTGCGCGTGGTCGAGGTGGCAGCAAGTAAAGCGGACGATCGCTGCGTGCGCGAAGTTCGTCCGGCCTACCCCGTCCTCCTTTGCTGATACGCGACGGTTGTTCGAGAGGGTGTTCGCTAGCACAACTAACAAGCACCCAACACCTCATCCACGCAGAGAGACCCGGCGGTGTCCGGTAGCGTTCAGCTGCAAGCCGAAATATCACCGCAGGTCACACCAGGAGAAGGCCGGGCTGGCCGTTTCCCGCATCGCGCGTGAGTTGCTGAGCTTGCCGACAGTCCCATCAGGGTATTTGCCAAATACCCGGGTCGGCCCGGCGGACATCCGGTATTGAGCCGGCCGGATCCGGCAGTTCTGCAGACGGCTACTCAACCCGGGCACGCCCACCACTCGACTTGACTGAGAATTCCGACGGGGGTCGCTTGAGAGGCCATACGCTCCCGCACATGACAGCCCCTCGGACGTTCTGGACGGTTTCACTGGCCGAAAAATCTGGGCGAGAGGCTGGAATCGGGCCGCCCTGCTAATCAGAGGCACTTAGCAGGTGGGGTAGTCGGATGGAACGCAATGACCGGGCCTTTCCGCTGACACGAGGGCAGTTGGACATTTGGCTTGCCGAGAAAACGGGCAGCTTCGGGGCGAAGTGGCAGCTGGGCGAGCTCCTGCGAATCGAGGGCCCAGTCGACCCGGATTTGCTCGAGCGGTCGATCGTCCAAGCGGTGCACGAGGCCGAGCCACTCAGAGCCGCATTTTTCGAGTCGGATGGCCAGGTTTTCCAGAAGCTTGTCGACTACCCGGACGTCGAGCTGGCTCGCTATGACCTCGTGGACTCACAGGATCCTGCACGGGAGGCTTATCGGCTGGCGTCATCGATCCAGCGCACCCCCATGTCGCTCGGTGGCCCGCTGTTCAAATTCGCGTTGCTGCAGACACAAGCTGATGAATTTTACTGGTTCGCGTGCTGCCACCATATAGTCCTCGACGGCATCGGTATCACGCTCGTCTGTCATCGTGTCGCGGCTATTTACAATGCAATTGCTGCCGGCGAGTCGATTCCGCTGGCTTTTTTTGGATCGCTGAGCGATCTGATCGATTGCGAATTGGAATACGAAGCATCGGCCGATTATCTCGATGATCAGGCTTACTGGAGCAAGAATCTTCCACCGGAAAGCGAACCGCGTCGTCGGTTGGCGTCCACCGCTGCGGACGGGCATGATCCGGACGAAGCTCCCGAAACGATCCAATTGGATCCTTCCGCCGTTGCCGGGATCCAAGTGTTGTCAAACGTTTTGGGGGTGCGCCGATCGTCGGTGATCACCGCGGCGTGCGCCCTCTTGGTGCGCGCGTTCGACACCGAGAGTCCCGAGGTGGTGCTTGATTTCCCGGTAAGCAGGCGTGTGCGACCGGAAACGCAGTTGGTGGCCGGGATGGTATCCGGGTTTGTGCCGCTGGTCTTGAAGACTTCACCGGAGTCCGCAATCGACGATTTTTGCAGAAATGTTGACACCCGAATGCGGGAAGCGCTGCAGCATCAGCGATTTCCGGTGCACACCATTGACTATAAGGCGCGTCTGCGTGGCTCTGGGCAGGCTTCGAATCGGGTCGTCGTCAACTTTATTCCTGCTACACATATGGGGGATCTCGCTGGTGCCCCGGCATCGGGCACACTGACCCATGCCGGCCCCGTCGAATTCGGGCTGGTCTTTTTCAGAGACGGCGATCAGCTGTTCCTCAGCACGGTCGGTTCTGGACAGTTCTTCTCGGACCTTGATGTCGTCGATCTCGCCGAACGGCTAGAGCGGGTGTTTGTGGCGATGGCGGCCGATGTGGGGCAATCGTTGTCGTCGATCGATGTGCTTGATGGGGCCGAGCATGCGCGTGTGGA
>NZ_LZKI01000110.1 GCF_001672755.1 Mycobacterium colombiense
CTGCCGGTCAGCGTTCCTCCGAAAGTGACGCTCCCGCAGGATCTGCCGGCGCTCGCTTCGGGTCAGGCTCCGGCCGCACCCGCGGCACCGGGGGCACCCGCGCCCGCGGCCAGTCCCGCCGGACCAGTCTCGCCTCTGCTGGCCGCCCTGCCCTGATCAGTTTCGTAAACGGCTAAACCACTACCGAGAACCGGAGGACACACACCGTGGCAACCACTTGGAATCTGTCCAAAGGTTTGGCCGCTGTCGTCACGGCATCGGCTGTCGCGTTCGGGCAGAGCCCGAACGCGACAGCCGACCCGGCGGCGCCGCAGCCGACACCGCAACCGAACGCGGCCCAAGGACTGCCGGGTCTGCCTGCCCTGTCGCAGCTGAGCCCGCTCATCCAGCAAGCGGCCACCGACCCGCAGCAAGCGACACAGCTGCTGATGGCCGCAGCCCAAGCCTTCGCACACAACCCGAGCACGCCCAACGAGTCGAAAAACGTTGCGGCCGCGGTCAATCAGTTCGTCGCCGAGCCCGGCGCGCCGGCGCAACACGTGCCCGCGGCGGGGGTGGAACCCGGTTTGCAGGCCCACCT
>NZ_LZKI01000111.1 GCF_001672755.1 Mycobacterium colombiense
GCAACACCCAGGTGTTGACGAAAAACCCGACGAGCTCATCCAGCGCCGCATCCATCCGCCCGGCGATCGGCGCGCCCATCACCACGTCCTCGCCGGCTCCAACCCGGTGCAACACCACAGCCATGGCCGCCTGCAACACCATCGAGACCGTCGCGTTGTGCGCCGCCGCCAACGCCTTGACCCCCGCCCAGGTCTGCGAGTCGATGCGTAGCTCCACCTCATCGCCGCGATAACTGGGCACCTGCGGGCGCGCCCGATCCGCCGGCAGCGACACCACTTCGGGCAGATCAGCCAACTGCTGCCGCCAATACCCCAGCTGCCCGGCGATCACACTGTCGGGGTCGGACTCGGCACCCAACCAATCCTGTTGCCACAGCGTGTAATCGGCATACTGCACCGGCAACGGCTCCCACTGGGGGGCCCGGCCCTGCCGCCGTGCCCGATACGCCTCGCCCACATCACGGACCATCGGGGCCAGCGACCAGCCATCAAAAGCGATGTGGTGCACCACAATTCCCACCACATGCTGCTCGGGGCCCACCGCATAGATCTGTGCTCGAATCGGAATCTCGGCCGACAGATCAAATCGATATCCCGCCAGCGCCACCAACTCGCCGACCACATCCTGCTCGGTCAACGACACCACCGCCGCGTCCCCGCGCCGCCACATTCCCGCCGCGGCCGGCAACACCTGCTGCAACGGCACACCATCGACGTCGGGAAATATGGTGCGCAGCGACTCGTGACGGGCGATCACATCATCGATAGCCGCCCCCAGCGCCTCGATATCGAGCACCCCGTTGATCCGAAACGCGGTGGGAATGTTGTAGGTCGCCACCCCGCCCTCGAACCGGTCGAGGAACCACAACCGCTGCTGGGCAAACGACAACGGCACCACCGCCGGCCGCTCCACGGCCACCAACGGCTTACGCGCGTCCCCATCTCCGCCGATCCGTGCCGCCAACTGGGCGACGGTGGGCGCCTCGAACACGGTGCGCACCGCAAGGTGAGCATCCAGGGCGCTGTTGACCGCGGCGATCACCCGCATCGCCGACAGGGAATCCCCGCCCAAGTCGAAGAACGAGTCGTCGACCCCGACCCGCTCGAGTCCGAGAACCTGGGCGTAAATGCCGGCCAGGGTCTCCTCGGTGGGGGTGACTGGCGCGCGGTAGCGGTCGCCGTCGGTGTATTCGGGTGCCGGCAGGGCACGGGTATCCAGTTTGCCGTTGACCGTCAACGGCAGCGCGTCGATCACCACCACCGCGGCCGGCACCATATAGGTGGGGAGCCGCTGACCTAACCGGGCCCGAATATCGGCCGGGTCAGCGGCTCCAGTGACATAGCCGATCAGGCGCTTGTCGCCGGGAGAGTCCTCGCGGGCGATCACCACCGCCTGCTCCACCCCATCCAGCGCGGCCAGCGCGGCGCGGATTTCCCCGAGTTCGATGCGGTAGCCGCGGATCTTCACCTGCTCATCGGCGCGACCCAGATAATCCAGCTGCCCATCGGCACCCCAGCACACCAGATCCCCGGTGCGATACATCCGCGCCCCGGACTCGCCGAACGGGCAGGCCACGAACCGCGATCCGGTCAACGCAGCGCGGCCCACATATCCGTAGGCCAGCCCGCCGCCGGCCACATACAACTCCCCGACCACCCCGGCCGGCACCGGACGCAACGACGCGTCCAGCACAAAAAAGCCAAGGTGCACCAGCGGAACCCCGATCGGGCTGACATTGCGGTCGATGTCGGCCACGCTGATCTCGCGGAACGAGGCATGCACCGTCGTCTCGGTGATCCCATACATATTGATCAGCCGCGTCGACCCTGGATGCTTGCGCAGCCACGTCCCGAGACGCTCGGGTTCCAGCGCCTCGCCGCCGAACACCACCGTCTCCAGCTTCAGCTGAGATCCCAGCTCGTCCACCCGCGCATCGACCGCTTGCAGCGCATAAAACGCCGACGGCGTCTGGCTCAATACGCTGACCTGTTCAACAGCCAGCAAGGCGTGGAAGTCCTCCGGCGAGCGCACCACCGAGTCGGGCACCACCACCAGCCGCCCGCCATGCAGCAGCGCACCGAAGATCTCCCACACCGAAAAGTCAAAGGCCAACGAATGACACTGCGACCACACTTGCTCCGGCGACAGTTCCACGTCGGCGTTCAGTGCCCTCAGCAGCCGGGTCACGTTGTGGTGAGGGATGGCTACGCCCTTGGGGACACCGGTGGTGCCCGAGGTGTAGATCAGATAGGCGATCGTCTCGGGGGCCGGCGCCGGCAATCCCGTATCCGGGTAGCCGGGGATGCGAGGATCATCGACATCGATGACCTGCAGGCCACGCCCGTCGAACCGGTCGGCCAGCCCAGCGGTGGTGATCGCGGCGATCGGTGCGGCATCGGCAACCATGAACTCGATCCGGGCCGTCGGCACAGCCGGGTCGATCGCGACATACGCCGCCCCGGTTTTGAGCACCGCCATTATCGCCACGACCGCCTTGGCCGACCGCGGCAACAGCAGCGCCACACGCTTGCCCGGGCCGGCGCCCAGGCCGGCCAGCAGATGTGCCAACCGGTTCGACGCCTCGTCGAGCTCCCGGTAGGTCATCGAGTGGCCGTCGAAGGTCACCGCCAGCGCTTCGGGCGCACGCTTGACTTGGGCGGCCCACAGGGTCGGAATCGACACCGGCATGGGTACGGGCCGAGTCAACGCCGACCGGTTGCCCCACCGATCCAGACGGCCGTGCTCAGCGTCGTCGAGCACATCCAGCGACGACAACCGCTGGCTGGGGTCGGAGGTCATGGCCGCCAGCACCCGTTGGAACCGCTCGATCAGCGTTTCGATGCTTTGGCTGTCGAACACGTCGGTGCGGAACTCCACCGTCCCGCCGATCCCGGCGAGCTCACCGGCCTCGCTCCAGCGTTCGGCCAACGAGAACGTCAGGTCCATCCGGGCGGTGCGCATGTCCACCGGCATCGGGGTGACCTGCACATCACCTAACGCCAGCCCGGAGGTGGGGTCCCCGGCGAAGTTCTGCCAGGCCAACACCACCTGGACCAGCGGGTGATGGGCGAGGCTTCGGGTCGGGTTGAGCCGCTCCACCAGCACCTCGAACGGCACGTCCTGGTGCTCGTAGGCGGCCAGGCTGCGTGCTCGCACCTGGGCCAGCAGCTCGGTGACACTGGGATCCCCGGCCAGATCGACGCGCAGCACCAAGGTATTGACGAAGAAGCCCACCAGTTCATCGAGTGCGGGATCACCGCGCCCGGCGATCGGGAACCCCACCGCCACATCAGAATTGGCGCTGAGCTTGGCCAACAACACCGCCAAGGCGGCCTGCATCACCATGAAGCTGGTCGCGTTGTGCTCACGGGCCACGCTGCGCACCCGCTGCTGCAGCTCGGCCGGCCACTCCACGGCCACACTGGCGCCGCGCTGATCGGCCACCGTCGGGTAGGGCCGATCGGTGGGCAACGCCAGCCGCTCGGGCATCCCGGCCAGCTCCTGCTCCCAATAAGCCAGCTGCGCGCCGATCGGGCTCTCGGGATCGGCCAGATCGCCGAGCTGCGCACGCTGCCACAGCGTGTAATCGATGTAC
>NZ_LZKI01000112.1 GCF_001672755.1 Mycobacterium colombiense
GTGATCGCGTCCCGATCGATGATGCCGCCCGAACTCATACCCCGAAACTAGCCGCACCCACCGACAACAATCCGCGGGCAGGGGCCACTGAAACACAAGTGACACAAGTGATTTCAGGTGCCGCTGAGTGGCGCCTGACTGCTGCGCCGATCAGTTGCTGAGAACCAACTTCCAGTTGCCGTTGACGTTGCGGTCCGGAACGCACCAGAAGTTGTTCCAGTTTCCCGGCGTGGTGGCCTTCACGCCCGGGCCGGCATTCTGACACGCCTCCCGCGTCGGGTAATTGCCCTCCGTCTGAATCGTCTGGGCGCCGCTGACGCCCACGCCGATTGTCAACAGCCCGGCCATTGTCAACAGGCCTGCGGCGGCAAAACGCTTGATGTCCATCGGGCAACGGTATGCGGAATCGACGGGTCACGAAGTGGTTTTCGTCAGACACTTAACTTCGCTGGGCCGCGATCGCGACCGCGGTGGCCACCGCTTCCAGCAGCCGGCCGAGTTGCTCGGCGTCCCCGACGTCGCGGTCGCCGGCGGCCAGCCGGGTGAAGACCCCGGCGATGAACGTGGTGACGGCCGTGGTCTGTGCGGCCAGCAGCGACGGGTCGCGGGTGTCGGGCTGCAGGTGCGCGATGGCGTCGCGGGCCATGCCGTTGATCCGGGCGACGAACACCTGCGACGTTTCGGCCAGATCGGGATCGCGGGCGGCGCCCAGCAGCAGCTCGTGGCGCGCTCTGTTGAGCATGAGGCCGGACCCGTCGGCCTGGATCATGGTGAGCCGCGCCAGATGTGCGAAAGGGGAGCGCGGATCGACCGGCTCGTCGATCACCGACTGCAGGTTGGCCACATCGATCTCCGCGACCCGCTTGCCGACGCCGCGCAGCAGGGCGGCGCGGGTGCGGTAGTAGTACGACGTGGTGCCCTCGGGCACGCCGGCGACGCGGTCGACCTGCCCGTGCGTCAGCCCGCGCGAGCCGTGCTCGGCCAGCACCCGGATCGCCGCATCGCACAGGTCGCGGCGGCGTTCGTCGCCGTTGCGTCTGCGGGATCTGTTGGGGGCCATGGCCGTCCTCAGCGCAGCACCGTGCCGCCGTCGACGTTGACGACCTGACCGTTGATCCATTCGCCCTCGGCGGAGAGCAGGAAGGCGACCAGCGCGGCGACGTCGCCGGGATCGCCGACGCGGGGCCCCCGGATGCGCTTGAGCGCGGCGGCCTGGAGGTCCGGCCATTGCGGCACCGAACGGATGGTCTCGGTGGCGGTGAAGCCGGGCGCGACCGCGTTGCACCGGATGTTGTCCTTGCCCCACCGCGACGCGACGTGTCGGGTGAGCGCGCCGATGCCGGCCTTCGCGGTGGCATAGGCCGGACGCGCGGGCTCGCCCTGGAACGCCGCCGCCGAGGACATGTTGACGATCGCCCCGCCGCCGCGCTTGAGCATTTCCGGGATGGCGTATTTCATCGCCGCCACATATCCGCGCAGGTTCACCGTCATCACCCGGTCCCAGACGTCGAAGTCGATGTCGACCACGTCGGTGTCGGCGCGGATGGTGCTCATGTCGGCGCCCACGTTGAACAGCAGGTCCACTCCGCCGTAAGTGGTTGCGGCGGAATCGATCAGGCCGGCGACCGACGCCGGTTCGGACAGGTCGAATGCCACCTGGGTCGCGGTTCCGCCGACCGCGGCGATCCGCTCGGCCGTCTGCCGCGCGGCATCGACGGCGACGTCGCCGATGACCACCCGGCAGCCCTCCTCGCCCAGCCGGGCGGCGGTCGCCGCACCGAGGCCGGTGGCGCCGCCGGCGACGATCGCCACCTTGTCGGCCAGGCCGCGCAGTCCCATCAGGTCCCCTTCCGGATCGAAGATATTGACTTTACCTCTAGAACTGTAGAGGATCGCCAGTCATGGCAGGGATTCATCGCGAGCGCCCCGGGGCCGGCGAGCTCTCGGCGGCGACGGACACGCCCGCGCTGCCCCTGGGCGACGGCGTCTGGATGTCGCCGGGCGTCTCCAACTCCTATGCGGTGGCCACCGACGAGGGACGCGTCATCGTCAACAGCGGGCTGGTCTTCGAAGGCCCGTTGCACCGCAAGGCTTTTGCCGACGTGGCCGGTCCGACGCGGGCCATCATCATCACCCAGGGGCACGCCGACCACTGGGGCGGGGTGAACTCGCTGCGCGACGACGAGCCCCAGGTGGTGATGCACCGCAACTACCGGTACTGGCGCGACGACAACACCCTGCTGATGGGCTACCGGGTGCCCAAGACGTCGTTCGCCTTTCAGAAGTTCTCCGACGCCGTGCTCGAACACTTCAAGACCATCGATCCCGCGACCATCGACTTCTCGTTCCCCGAGCCGACCACGACGTTCGACCAGCGCATGAGCATCACGGTCGGCGGGCGTGCCTTCGAGCTGGCGTGGACGCCCGGCGGCGAGACCACCGATGCGCTGGTGGTGTGGCTGCCCGAGGACCGAATCCTGTTCACCGGCAACCTGTTCGGTCCGCTGTTCGGCCACGTCCCGAACCTGATGACCATCCGCGGCGATCGGTACCGCGACCCGATCCTCTACATCGAGTCGTTGAACACCGTGCTGGAATACGGACCACGGCGGCTGATCACCGGCCACTTCGACCCCATCGAGGGGGCCGACCGCATCGCCGAGGAGGTCACCGCGATGCGCGACGGAATGCAAGCCGTGCACGACCGGACGGCCGAGCTGATGAATTCCGGCGCCGACGTCCACACCGCGATGCGCGATGTCAAGATGCCCGAGCACCTCGACATCGGCGAGGGCTACGGCAAGACCTCCTGGAACGTGCGGGCCATCTGGGAGATGTACACCGGGTGGTTCCGGCATCGGTCCACCACCGAACTCTATGGCGTGGCGCCGGATTCGGTTGCCGCGGATGTGGTCAGCGCCGCCGGCGCCGACGCGCTGGTGGACGCCGCCCGCGCCCACCTGGCCGTCGGCCGTGCGGTGCAGGCCATCCACCTCACCGACCTGATCCTGGCCGCCCAACCGATGCATGCGGGGGCGCGGGCGGTGGCCGCCGACGCGCACGAGGCGCTGCTGGCCGGCACTGAAAACTTCTGGGAGAAGGCCTGGCTCACCAAGTCGATCAACGAACTGAGGACCTCAGAAAGGGCATCGGAATGAACTCCGTCAACTTCGACTTCACCGGCGCCCACGTGCTGGTGACCGGCGGCACCAGCGGCATCGGCAACGCGATCGCCGCCGCGTTCGCCGGGGCCGGGGCGGCCGTCACGGTGACCGGCACCCGCGGCTCGGCGGCCGACTATCCCGAGACGCAACTGGACGCCTTCACCTACCGCCAATGCCAGATCCAGGATCCCGAATCCGTTGACGCCCTGGCCGATTCGCTGGACGACCTGGACATCCTGGTCAACAACGCGGGCGGCCCCTATCCCGCCGGCGACGAATACGATCCGGACGGCTACGTCGCGTCGGTGACGCAGAACATGCTGGGCCCGATGCGGCTGACCATGCGCTGCCACCAGCGCCTCAAGTCCAGCCAGGCCCCGGGCGGCGCGAGCGTCGTCAGCGTCGTCTCGATGTCCGCGTTCCGGTCGGCGGTCTTCGTCCCGGGCTACGCCTCGTCGAAGATGGGCCTGATCGCCCTGACGATGAACCTGTCCCGCCGGTGGGCCAACGACGGGATCCGGGTCAACGCCATCGCGCCCGGGCTCATCGACACCCGAATGACGCACCCGGCCATGGGAATTCCCGAGGTGATGGACGTCGAGATCGGCTTCCACACCCCGCTGGGCAGGCCCGGCACACCCCAGGACTGTGCCGGCGCGGCGCTGTTCTTGTGTACCGACGCCGCCTCGTACATCACCGGCAGCACCATCGCCGTCGACGGCGGATACCTGACGGTCTAGAGCCATGAGCGACTTCGACAACATCGCGACCTCCGACGACGTCTTCGAGCTGGCGGCCCGGCGCACCGGCCTCACCGAAATCGACTCCGACTCATGGCGCGACGGGCTGCAGCTCATCGTCGACGAGCTCAACACCTCGCCGGCCTTCACCCCGTTCGGCCGCGAGCGGGTCCTCGACGACGCCACCAACGCGCTGGGGCGGCGCATCCAGGTGCACGGCTACATCCAGGCGCACCCCGACGTGCTGGACGCCCCCGTCGAACGGCCGCTCATCGTGCTCGGCATGCCCCGCACCGGCACCACGGTGATCAGCTACCTGCTCGACCAGGACCCGGGCCGGCGATCGCTGCTGCACTGGCAGTGCGTGGACCCGATCCCGCCCGCCGGCACCGACAGGCTGCGCACCGACCCGCGGTGCCTGGCCCTGCTCGAGGAGCAGCGCAAGATCCTCGAACTGGTGACGCAGGCGAAAATGCCACTGCCGCACTGGGAAGACGCCGACGGTCCGACCGAGGACATGTTCATTCACAACCAGGATTTCAAGGGTCTGTCCTGGGACTCGTTCCTGCCGACTGATCGCTACGCGCGCTGGCTGTTCGACGAGGCCGACATGAGCAGCACCTACGAATACCAGAAGCGCTACCTGCAGGTGCTGCAGTCCACCGCGCCGGGCAACTGGAGCCTGAAGATGCCGTCGCATTCGGTGCACATCGAGGCGCTGCTGAAGGTGTTCCCCGACGCGCGCCTGATCTGGGCGCACCGCGACCCGTACAGGGCGACCGGGTCGCTGTGCAACCTGTGGCGGCTGCCGCAGAGCCTGGTGATGAACACCGAGCTGCTGGATCAGACGGACATGGGCCGGCTGGCCATGTGGCAGATGGGCTACCACGTCGACCGGCCGCTGCGCGCCCGCGACCGCATCGGCGACGAACGCTTCTTCCACATGTACTACCACGAGATGATGCGCGACCCGATGGACGTGATGCGGCGCATCTACGAGTGGGCGGACGAACCGCTGCCTGCCGAAACCGAAGCGCGCATGCGTAATTGGCTCGCCGAGCATCCCCAGGACCGGTTCGCGCTCAACGCGTATCGCCTCGACGAATACGGCCTGAGCGTCGAACAGCTCGCGCCGACGTTCGCCGAGTACCTCGATACCTTCGACATCGAACTGGAGGGCACGCCGTGAAAGCATCCGTGGTCACCGGGCCGGGCAAGGCGGAGGTGCTCGACACCGAGCGCCCCGACGTGGGCCCGCGCGATGTGCTGGTGCGGATGCGCGCCTGCGGCATCTGCGGGTCGGACGCGTTCTACATCAGCATCGGCGGCATCCCGCCGCGCCACGGGCACACCCCGCTCGGGCACGAGCCGGCCGGGGAGATCGTCGAGGTCGGCGCGCAGGTGACGGGCCTGGCCGTCGGCGACCACGTCGTCATCAACCCGATGGCCGCGCCCAGCGGAATCATCGGCAACGGCGGTGCCACCGGGGCGCTCGCCGACTACCTGCTGATCGAAAACGCCATCCGCGGAACGAGTCTCGAAGTGATCCCAAATCACATCCCCTGGGAGGTGGCCGCGCTCAACGAACCGATGGCCGTCGCACGCCACGGCGCGAACCGCTGCCGGCCCAAACCGACGGACAAGGTCCTCGTGTTCGGGGCGGGGCCGATCGGGCTGGGCGCCGTACTGGCCTTCAAATCCCTTGGCGTCAGCCACGTCGTCGTCGCGGACCTGGTCCCGGGCCGCCTGGACAAGGCGCTACAGGTCGGCGCCGACGCCGTCATCAACTCCGCCGGCGAGGACGTCGTGGCGCGCCTGATCGAACTGCACGGCGAGGGCGAAGCTGGAATTCCCGGGTTGCGCGGACGCGCAGGCACCGACATCTACCTCGACGCCGCCGGTGTGCCCGCCGTCGTCAACACCGCGCTGGCCGCGGCCAAGAAGGGCGCCACCCTGGGAATCGTTGGCGTGCACAAGGAACCGGTGCCCGTCGAGTTCGTCAACGTGATGAGCAACGAGATCACCATCCTGGGATCGATGGGCTATCCCGACGAGATCTTCGAGGTGACCAGGGATCTCGTCGCGAACTGGGAGAAGTATGCGCTGATCGTCAGCCACACCATCCCGTTCGACAACGTCGGCGAGGCGCTCGAACTGGCGCACACCCCGGGGGCCGCGGACAAGGTCGTCGTCACGTTCTGCTGATGTCAGCGGTGATCGCGCCGGTGAGGCGGATCAGGTCCTGCGGCGCCACCGCGACCTCCCAGCCTCGACGGCCGGCGCTGCAGAACACCCGCTCCCAAGCCAGCGCACCGGAATCGACGACCGTCGGCAGCTTCCTGCGCTGACCGAACGGCGACACCGCACCGACGACGTAACCGGTGGCCCGCTCGGCGACCGAGGCTTCGGCCATGGCGGCCCTGGCAACCCCCAGCGCGGCGGCGGCCGCCTTCAGCGAGAGCCGCGCGGTGGCCGGCACGATGGCGACCGCCAGGCCGTCGGGCACCGCGATGATGAGCGTCTTGTAGATCTGCCCGGGTTCGATGCCGGCGGCCTCGGTGAGCGCCCTGACCGCCTCCGCGCCGAACGATTGCTCCCGCCGATCGTGATCGAAGGTCAGGACGTCGTGCGGCACACCGGCTTTCACCAATGCGGCAATGCCCGGTGTAGCGGCCACCGTAATGCCTTGGGGCGGTTAGGGACCCGTGTATCCCGGCGGGTTGACGCCATCCACCCAGAAGTCGACGCCCAGCTTGGAGCCGGGGATGCAGTCGTAGGTCGACAGGTCGGTCACGCCGGATTCCACCAGCACGTCCTCGCACAGCAGCATGTTGCCGGTGAATTCCTTGGCCGGCTTGTTGAGGACGACGTAGGCGGCGTCGGAGTAGATCTCGGGCTTGCGGGCGCGTCCCATCGCCTCGTCACCGCCGAGCAGGTTCTGCACCGCGGCGGTGGCCACCAGCGTGCGTGGCCACAATGTGTTGGACGCGATGCCGTCGGCGCGCATCTCCTGGGCAATGCCCAACGCGCACAACGTCATACCGAACTTGGCCATCATGTACGCCGTCGGCTTCAGCCACTCCTGGCCCAGCAGCACTGGCGGGGACAGCGTCAGGACGTGGGGGTTCTCCCGGCCCTTCATGTGCGGCAGACACGCCTGGGACACCGCATACGTGCCGCGCACCTGAATGCCGTTCATCAGGTCGAACCGCTTCATCGGGACCTCGGAGATGGACCCCAGGTTGATCGCCGACGCGTTGTTGACGCAGATGTCGATACCGCCGAACTGCTCGACGGTCTTGGCCACGGCCGCCTCGACCGAATCCGGGTCGCGGACGTCCCCGACGATCGGCAGGGCCTGCCCACCGGCCTCCTCGAGCTCTTTGGCCGCGGTGAAGACCGTGCCCGGCAGCTTGGGGTGCGGCTCGGCGGTCTTGGCGATCAGCGCGATGTTGGCGCCGTCCTGCGCGGCGCGCTTGGCGATCGCCAGGCCGATACCGCGGCTGGCGCCGGAGATGAACATGGTCTTGCCCTGAAGGGATGTGGCGTGGGACATGGCGTCACACTAACGCCACGCCCGAATCGGCCGGATCGGGGTCCGATCGTGGCGGCGGGCCGGCATTCGGGCGGGTCGCGCCGCGGAAATAGCGCGGTCACCCGCGGTGTTGATCCAATCGGTCTCACATGCGGTGGAGCGGACCCGGGCGGACAGTGTCGGGGTCAGCCTTTAGATTGGGAGGAGCAGCGTGGTGTCAACGGCGACGAGCCTGTTAGGCGAGGAGCAGTTGGCTGGCTTCCTTGCGAGTCCGGTGGCGCTTTCGATGCTCTCCGGTAACACCGCCGCAGAAGGGACCGGGTTGATCGACATGGCCGACTCTGACGATGGCCGCGACGGCGCGACCGGGCCCGAGATTGCAGAGCCCGCAGCGCACGAAGAGACGGACGCGGAATTAACGGCGCGATTCGAACGCGACGCGATTCCCCTGCTGGACCAGCTTTACGGCGGCGCGCTGCGCATGACGCGCAATCCCGCGGACGCCGAGGACCTGCTGCAAGAAACCATGGTGAAGGCGTACGCGGGATTCCGCTCGTTTCGGGCCGGCACCAATCTCAAGGCGTGGCTGTACCGGATCCTGACCAACACCTACATCAACAGTTATCGCAAGAAGCAGCGCCAGCCCGCGGAGTATCCGACCGAGGAGATCACCGACTGGCAGCTGGCCGCCAACGCCGAGCATTCGTCCACCGGCCTGCGATCGGCCGAGGTCGAGGCCCTGGAGGCGCTGCCTGACTCGGAGATCAAAGAGGCGCTGGCGGCGTTGCCGGAGGAATTCCGGATGGCGGTCTACTACGCGGACGTCGAAGGCTTTCCGTATAAGGAAATCGCCGAGATCATGGATACGCCGATCGGAACGGTAATGTCACGGCTGCACCGCGGCCGACGGCAGCTGCGCGGCCTGCTGGCCGACGTTGCCAAGGAGCGCGGCTTCAACCGCGGTCGGCAGACGCACGAGGAGGTGTCGTCATGAGCGAGCTCTCCGGCCAGGGCGGTGCCTCGCCCGACGCCTGCCCCAACGACGAATCCCACGGCAGCGTCGGCTGCGCGGAGGTCATCCGCCAGGTCTGGCTGCTGCTCGACGGTGAATGCGGCCCGGACACCCGCGAGCAACTGCGCCAGCACCTCGAGGCGTGCCCCGGCTGCTTCAAGCATTACGGGCTCGAAGAGCGGATCAAGGCGTTGATCGCCACCAAATGCCGGGGCGAGAGGGCCCCCGAGGGATTGCGCGAGCGGCTACGGCTCGAAATCCGGCGCACCACGATCATCCGGGGTACGCAGTAGCGTCCGTCAGGCGTTGGGGCGCTTGCCGTGGTTGGCCTTGCTGTGCTTGCGGTCGCGCTTCTTCCGGCCTCGTTTGGCCATGATGTAAACCTCCGTGATTGCTTGTCGAACGAGGCGCCCGGCGCCCGTCGGCTTGACGTCCATCCTCTCACGAGACGTCCTATGCAGTGTCTTCGCCCTGGTGTGGACCACTCCGGGCACGTGCGCCGCGGCCCCGAGTGGTCCTGTGGTTCGATGTATCCGAGCCTGATGGGCGGAAAAGAACCGTGATGACCAGCAGCCAGCCTGCGCGAAGGCCGAGACGAGTGGGGTGAAGATGGCGGAGGATGTGCGTGCCGAGATCGTGGCCAGCGTGCTCGAAGTCGTTGTGAACGAGGGTGACCAGATCGGCAAAGGCGACATCGTCGTGCTGCTGGAGTCGATGAAGATGGAGATCCCCGTCCTGGCCGAAGTCGGCGGCACCGTCAGCAAGGTCAGCGTGTCGGTCGGCGACGTCATTCAGGCGGGCGACCTCATCGCGGTGATCAGCTAGCCGTCGGGCCGTCTCGACCAGCCGCCGGGGAAACGACCCGGGGAGTAAGCGATGTCAACTCTCGGTGATCTGCTCGCCGAACACACCATGCTGCCGGGCAACGCGGTGGACCACCTGCACGCGGTGGTCGGGGAGTGGCAGCTGCTGGCGGACCTGTCGTTCGCCGACTACCTGATGTGGGTGCGCCGCGACGACGGCGTGCTGGTCTGTGTGGCGCAGTGCCGGCCCAACACGGCGCCCACGGCGCTGCAGACGGACGCGGTGGGCACCGCCGTCGGGTCCGACCGCTTGGAGCTCGTCGCCGAGACGTTCGCGTCGGGCACCGCCAGGCGGAATGACGTTGCGGGACCGGAAGATTCGTGGTTGCCCGGCACCCACGTCGAGGCGTCTCCGGTGCGCTACGGCGGCAAGGTGGTGGCCGTTCTCACCCATCATCAGACCGCGTTGGCCGCCGACCGCGCGTCCGGTCAGCTGGAGATCGCCTACCGGGACTGCGCCACCGATCTGGTCCAGATGCTCGCCGAGGGGACCTTTCCCGACGTGGGCGACGTGGTCATGTCGCGCTCGACCCCGCGGGCCGGCGACGGCTTCATCCGCCTCGACGTGCACGGCGTCGTCGACTACGCGAGTCCCAACGCGCTGTCGGCCTACCACCGGATGGGCCTGACCACCGAGCTGGAGGGGCACAACCTGATCGAGGTGACCCGCCCGCTGATCTCCGACCCGTTCGAGGCGCAGGAAGTGGCCGAGCATGTGCGCGACCTGGTGGCCGGCGGGCGCAGCATGCGCATGGAGGTCGACGCCGGGGGAGCCACCGTGCTGCTGCGCACGCTGCCGCTGATGGTCGACGGTGTCAGCGCCGGCGCGGCGGTGCTGATCCGCGACGTCACCGAGGTCAAGCGCCGCGACCGGGCCCTGATCTCCAAGGACGCCACCATCCGGGAGATCCACCACCGGGTGAAGAACAACCTGCAAACCGTCGCGGCGCTGTTGCGCCTGCAGGCCCGCCGGACCGTCAACGCGGAGGGGCGGGAGGCCCTCATCGAGTCGGTCCGCCGGGTGTCGTCGATCGCGCTGGTGCACGACGCGCTGTCGATGTCGGTGGACGAGCAGGTCAACCTCGACGAGGTGATCGACCGGATCCTGCCGATCATGAACGACGTGGCGTCGGTGGACCGGCCGATCCGCATCAACCGGGTCGGCGACCTGGGTGTGCTGGACTCCGACCGGGCCACCGCGCTGATCATGGTGATCACCGAACTGGTGCAGAACGCGATCGAACACGCCTTTGACCCGGCGGCCCCGGAAGGTTCGGTGACGATTCGCGCCGAACGCTCCGCGCGCTGGCTCGACGTGGTGGTGCACGACGACGGTCGCGGGCTGCCGGAGGGATTCAGCCTGGAGACCTCGGACAGCCTCGGTCTGCAGATCGTGCGGACCCTGGTGTCGGCCGAGTTGGACGGCACCCTGGGCATGCGTCAGGCGCCGGTCACCGGCACCGATGTGGTGCTGCGGGTACCGATCGGCCGGCGAACCCGTTTGCTGCTGTAGGCGCGCGTCGTGCTGAACCCCACACGCAAAAGTGCGACCCCGACTTTCGTCGAGGCCGCACTGTTTGCGTTACGTGGGTTAGACCCCGCTGCGGGCCTTCGTCCGGGCGTTGCGACGCTTCAGTGCACGCCGCTCGTCTTCGCTCATGCCGCCCCAGACGCCCGAGTCCTGGCCCGTGTTCAGAGCCCATCCGAGGCACTCTGTGGTCACCGGGCACCGATTACAGACCAGTTTCGCGTCAGCGATCTGCGCGAGAGCCGGGCCGCTGTTCCCTACCGGGAAGAACAGCTCCGGGTCTTCGTCACGACAGACCGCCTTGTGGCGCCAATCCATAAGTCTTTACTCCTCACTAAGTGCGCAGCAAAGCGCACGGCCATTTTCTTCGGCTGTTAAACGCGTGCAGAAGAAAAGGAGTCCGCACCCCTACGTAGTTTCTGCATGCAACCTTTTGATCGTTTCACAGGCTCAACAGATGTCAATAGCGTGAGTTCGCTCGTGGGCTATCTCACTTTGATCATCTCGTAGCCAAGCCCTTACTCCGTTGTACTACACTCCACGGGCCGGCTCCCGAAAACTTTTCCCGGCACGCGCCCGTGACGCGTCATCGCCGCAGTTCAGCGCCATTTCTGCTGAGGGGGAGCGACCACCGTGAGCGCATCCGGGACCGCCCGGAACGTCATGGTTTCGCGCACGCCGAGGTAATCACCGTCGAACTGGCAGGCGACGGCGCCTCCGGTGGAGGTAACTCGCAGGCAGGGCAGGTCGTCCTCGGTGATGAGGTGCTTGAAGTCGAATGTGGGCCGTTTGGCGAACATCTGCCGCACGATTCGCAGGGTGGGGATCGGCTTCATGGTGGTGGGCGCGAACACCCCGAGGCCCGACTCGAAGCTGCAGCCGGGGTTGGTCCACACCGGCCGTTGGTTGGCGAAAGTCCACGGGCTGGAGTTCGACACGAACGCGAAGCTGACCCCGGTAATGGGTTCGCGGCCGGGGAGTTCGAGCGTCAGCATCGGCTCGCGGCGGGTGTAGGCCCAGACGGCGGGCACCGCCGCGCGGATGTAGCGCCACGCCGAAACTTTGCCGCCCTTGTCGCGTTCGGCCTCGACCGCGGCCACCACCTCGGCGTCGACGCCCATGCCGGTGTTGAACACGGCCCAGCGCTCGCCGCAGTCGATCAGCCCGATCCGCCGCCAGGTGCGGTGCCGCTGGTAGTCGTCGAGCAACTGGATGAGCTGGTTGGTCGCCGCGACCGGATCCGCGGAGATGCCCAGGGACCGCGCCAGCACATTCGCCGAACCGCCGGGCACCACAGCCACCGCCGGTACCGGACCGCTCGGCAGCGGCCCCGGCCGGCCGAGCAGGCCGTTGACCACCCCGCTCACCGTGCCGTCGCCGCCGTGCACCACCACCAGGTCGGTACCGTCGGCGACGGCCTTCTCCGCGAGCTCGGTGCCGTGACCGCGGTGGTTGGTGTGTTCGACAGTGAGCTGCAGGCGGCTCTTGAGCGCGTGGGCCAGCAGGTCGCGACCGGCAGGGGTGGTGGAAGTAGCTGTGGGATTGACGATCAGCACGGCCCGCATGAGGCACGAGCTTATGCGGGCCGCCTAAGGCCACGCTGTGGGGGAACCGCCGGGGGACGGGCGGCCGCCCTGACTACGCTGACGCTGTGACACCGCCAGCCGCCCCGACCCCCGTTCGCCGCGCCGGCCAGATCGTTGTGCTGCAGGGGATCGCGGCGCTGATCGTGGCCGCGGTGTTGGTGGTGCGGGGCATCGCCGGGGCCGACCAGCAGGTGGTCAACGGCCTGGCGACGGCGGGCTGGTTCGTCCTGGTCGGCGCCGGGGTGATCGCCGCGGGGCGCGCGCTGATCCTCGGCAAGCGCTGGGGCCGTGGGCTGGCCGTCATCACCCAACTGCTGTTGCTGCCGGTGGCCTGGTACCTCGCGGTCGGATCGCATCAGCCGGAATTCGGGATTCCGGCGGGCGCGGTGGCGCTGATCGTGCTCGGATTGCTGTTCAGTCCCGCCGCGGTGCGCTGGGCCGCCGGCGATCAGGGCGATTCCGCCAGGCCCGCCAACGGCGCACCGGACAGCCGGTAGGTCGTCCATTCGTTTTGCGGCTCACCGCCGATGCCGTCGTAGAGGGTGATGGCGTCGGCGTTCCAGTTCAGCACCGCCCAGGACAGCCGGGTATAGCCGCGCTGCAGGCATTCGGACGCCAGCGCGGCCAGCAGCGCCCGGGCCAGCCCGCGCCGGCGGAACTCCGGACGCACGAACAGGTCTTCCAGATAGATGCCCGGCACGCCGTCCCAGGTGGAGAAGTTGACGAACCACAGTGCCATCGCTGCGATCTCGCCGTCCACCTCGGCGACGTGCCCGTACACCGTCGGCACGTCACCGAAGAGCGCTGCCGAGATCTGCCTTTCGGTCACCGTGCACTGATCGGCGGCGTGCTCGAATTCGGCCAGCGCGTAAATCATTTCGGTGATCGCGGCGGCGTCCTGCGGCGCGGCGTGACGGATGTGCCGGCTCATTGCCCTACTCCCAGGGCGTTGAGGATCGTGCCGAATTTCGTTGTCGTTTCGGCGACTTCCTCGTCGGGATCGGACTCGGCGACGATGCCGCCGCCGGCCCGCGCCAGCGCGCTGCGCCGGTCGGCCGACAGCTGGGCGCAGCGCAGTGACACCACCCAGCGGCCGTCACCGCGGGCGTCGCACCAGCCCACCGCGCCGGCGTAGAACCCGCGGTCACCTTCCAGTTCGGCGATCAGCCCCATCGCGGCCTTGGTCGGGACGCCGCCGACCGCCGGGGTGGGGTGCAGCGCAAGCGCCAAATCGATTGCGGTGCTTGATGTGTCACGCAGGCGGCCGGTGATCGGCGTGCACAGATGCCAGACGGTGGCGGTGCTACTCAGCTGCGGTTCGGCGGCGATGGACAGGTCGTCGCACAGCGGGTCCAAGGCGGCCCTGATGGTCTCGATGACCAGCTGGTGCTCGTGCCGGTTCTTGGCCGAGGCGGCCAGCGCGGCGCCGTTGGCGGCGTCGGTCTGCGGGTCGGCGGCGCGCGGCGCCGAGCCGGCGAACGGCCGGCACTCCACGCGGTCGCCGCTGCGCGCCACCAGGAGCTCAGGGCTGGCGCCCACCAGCGCGGTACCGGCGTACTCGTCGCCGGCGGCGGTCAGGTCGACGAGGTAGCCGTAGGCCGCCGGGTCGGCGGCGATGAGCCGGCGCAGGATCACGCGCGCGTCCAGCGGGGCGCCGGCGACCAGCCGCAGCGCGCGGGCCAGCACCACCTTGTCCAGCGGGTTGTCGGCCGCGGCGAGCTGCCCGCACGCCCGGCGGATCCGATCCCGGTAGTCCGCCGGCGCCGGCACGGCTTCGGCCACCCGCACCGGCGGCAGCCCGTCGGCCGGCCAGTCCGGCGGCCCATCCGTGGCGTTCACCGCCTCCGGCGTCAGCAGCGCGGTCGGCCTGGTGACGTCAAAAGGCAACGCGCCCAACACAATCGGCGCCTCACCCGAGCGCAATGCCGCCTGCGCGGCACCCACGTCGGCGTAGCGCCGCCGCACCCCGTCGGCGATCAGGGTTCCGGCCGGCCCGCACAGCGCGAACGGCGGTTCGTGGTGTCGATGCTCGACTCCTTCTCGCGCCGCTGCGCGGCGCGCATCGTCGTCTTCGCCGCTCACTGACCGGTCAATCCGAGCGCGCGCAGCTGCCGCACCCCGTGCTCGAACCCGCAGACCGCGATCGACGCGGTGATCATGGCGAACCGGCTGCCCTCGACCAGCGGCAGCTCGACCCAGCGGGTGATCACCGCGCGGGAGAAGTGGCCGTGGCTGACGAACACCACGTCGCGCGACTCCATGTGCTGCAGCGCCGTCGCGACGGCCGCGTCGGCGCGATCACTGACCTGGGCGACGGTCTCACCGCCCGGGCAGCCGTGCGTCCACACCAGCCAATCGGGCACCGTCTCCTGGATCTGCTCCGTGGTCAGACCCTCGTAGGAGCCGTAATCCCACTCCGCCAGCAGCTCGGACACCTCGTCGACCGACAGCCCGGCCAGCTCCGCGGTGGTCAGGGAACGCTGCCGCGGGCTGCTGATCACCAGCGGGTCAACGAGTTTGAGTTCACCGAGCGTTCCGCCGGCCAGCTTGGCCTGCGTTCGGCCGGCGTCGGTCAGCTCGACCTCGGTGCGGCCGGTGTGCTGGCCCGACTTCGACCACTCGGTCTCGCCGTGGCGCAGCAGCACCAGGCGGTGATTGTGCAAGCCCATATCGACTGATTCTGCCGGACGACTCGCGGTGGTTGCTCAGGCCGAAGCGCACGGCGGGCGAACATGCCAGGATGGCACTTGTAAACCGCACGCGACGATGCAGTGGGGAGGCAGCGATGAGGTGGCGGCGCCGGTGAGTAAGACACGGGTATTGGCGGTGGCCAACCAAAAAGGTGGTGTCGCCAAGACGACCACGGTCGCGTCGCTGGGGGCGGCGTTGGTGGACGAGAAGAAACGGGTGCTGCTGGTCGACCTCGACCCGCAGGGCTGCCTGACCTTCTCGCTGGGCCAAGACCCCGACAAGCTACCGGTGTCCGTGCACGAGGTGCTGCTCGGCGAGGTCGAGCCCAACGCCGCGCTGGTCGAGACGGCGGAGGGAATGACGCTGCTGCCGGCCAACATTGACCTGGCCGGCGCCGAAGCGATGCTGCTGATGCGGGCCGGGCGCGAATACGCGCTCAAGCGCGCCTTGGCCAAGCTCGACGACCGGTTCGACGTGGTGATCATCGACTGCCCGCCTTCGCTGGGTGTGCTCACCCTCAACGGGCTGACCGCCGCCGACGAGGTCATCGTGCCGCTGCAGTGCGAGACGCTCGCGCATCGCGGCGTCGGCCAGTTCCTGCGCACGGTCGCCGATGTCCAGCAGATCACGAACCCGGAGTTGCGCATGCTCGGCGCCCTGCCGACGCTGTACGACTCGCGCACCACGCACACCCGCGACGTGCTGCTCGACGTCGCCGACCGGTACAACCTGCCGGTGCTGGCCCCGCCGATCCCGCGCACCGTGCGATTCGCCGAGGCCAGCGCCTCGGGCTCGTCGGTGATGGCCGGTCGCAAGAACAAGGGCGCGGTGGCCTACGGCGATCTAGCGGCGGCGCTGCTCAAGCACTGGAAGAGCGGCAAGCCGCTGCCGACCTTCGCCGTCGAGGTCTAGCTGCCCGGGCAGTACATCTAGCCCAGCGCGACCAGGGTGTCGCCGCGCTGCTCGAGCACCCGCGACCCGATCACGGCGGGGAACACCGGTTTGCCGGCCGGCGGGGCGCTCGTCGAGCGGTCCACCGGAATGTAGCGTTCGTTGGCGCCGCTGAGCGGGTCGTAGACCCCGATCGCGCCGGTGACCGGCACCAGCAGCCGGCCCGCCATCATCACCCCGGGCCCCAACGGCGCCGTCCTGTCACCCGCGGCGATGGTGTAGCGCAGCGCCAGCGTGTTCGCGTCGAAGACCATCAGCGAATCGCCCGTCCACCAGGTGAACTGGCTGCCCGGATGGGAGACCACCGCCGAGCGCGACGGCGGCTTGGGCAGCGGGGTGCTCGACACGGTCACCCCGGTTTGGTCGATGACGTCTACTCGGGGCTGCGGCGCGGGCAGGTACACCGCGGTGGTGTTCTCCGCGACGGTCAGCACCCGGGCGCCCGAATCCGGCGCGATCCCCGGTTCGGCCACGATGTGTTGCTGGGGTTCGTCGTCGTCCTTGCCCGGACGCAGCAGCACCAGCCGCAGGTCGGCCTGGTTCGCGCAGCTCTCCAGCACCGACACCGCCTGCGAGCTGGCCGCGGCGGAGATCAGCTTGCATCCGGAGTGCAGTCCGCGCGTCGACGGCTTCACCCGCGCGTCGGTTTCCCCGTAGGCCAGCATCCGGACCATGTCCGAACGCCACAGCTCCAGCCGGGTGTCGCCGACCGACAACACCGTCATGCCGTCAGAAGAAAGCCGCACCCGCGGATCGGCGTAGCCGCTGCGGGCGGGCCCCCGGCGGCCGGTGGAACCGTCCAGCGTGCTCACCTGCCCGCAGCCGCGGTCGTCGCGGTAGACCCCGACGGCGTAGCGGTACAGCCAGGTGACCCCGCACAGGTCGATGTCGCGGGCGTAGCTCCAGCGGGACCGGCCGCTGTCCGGATCGCGCCCGTCGATCCGGCGGCCCGCCGCGGTGACGACCTCCCCGCCGGCGACCACCGGGGCGGTGGTGGCCGGACTGGCGGCGCTCCACAGCAGCTTGAGCCCGGCCGGCACCTGCTTGGCCGGCGCCGGGTTGGGTGCGGGCACGGCCGCGGGCCGGCTGCTGGTGGCCCGGGCGTCGCTGCTCCACCAGATCAGCGCCGCGACCGCGGCGACGACGACCGCGATGGCCGCGGCGGCGAGCATGTCACCCTTGGTGCGGCGCTCGGGTCTGACCATGCGGCGGCGCGAGCCGTCAGTTGCTCTGCGTCGAGGTGGCGGTAGCCGCGGCGGTCTGCCCCTCAGCGGGCTTGCGACGACGGCGGCGGCGCCGGGTGGAGCCGGCGTTGCCCGGGGGCGAGGCGGCCGGGGTTTCCGCGGTGGCCTCACCGTTGCTGCTTGCGGCCCCGTTGCTGGACGGGTGCGCGGTGACGGGCTGGCCGCCACGGGTGCGCCGGCGCCGGTTGCCGGACCGCCGCGCGGGCTTCTCCGACTTCTGCTCGGGCTTCTTGCCGTCCCGGTCGGCGCTGCGGCGCTGGCCTTGCGCCTTGCGGGCGGCACCCACCGTGCCGCCGGCCTCGGCGGGGATTCCCAGCTCGGTGCGGAGATGCGGCGAGTTGGAGTACGTCTCGGCGGGCTCGGGGCAGTCCAGCCCCAGCGCCTTGTCGATCAGCGCCCAGCGGGCAAGTTCGTCCCAGTCCACCAGGGTGACCGCGACGCCGGTCTTGCCGGCGCGGCCGGTGCGGCCGATGCGGTGCACGTAGGCCTGCTCGTCCTCGGGGATCTGGTAGTTGATGACGTGCGTGACGTCGTCGATGTCGATGCCGCGGGCGGCCACGTCGGTGGCGACCAGCACGTCGATGTCTCCGGTCCGGAAGGCCTTCAGCGCCTTCTCGCGGGCCGCCTGGCCCAGGTCGCCGTGCACCGCGCCGACCTTGAAGCCGCGCTCGGCCAGCTCGTCGGCCACCTTCTGCGCGGTGCGCTTGGTGCGGGTGAAGATCATCGTCGCGCCGCGGCCCTCGGCCTGCAGCACACGGCTGACCAACTCCACCTTGTCCAGGGCGTGGGCCCGGTAGACGTACTGCACGGTGGTGTCGTGCACCGCCGCCGAGTGCGGCGCTTCCGCCCGGATGTGGGTGGGCTGGTTCATGAAGGTGCGGGCCAGAGTGATGATCGGGTCCGGCATGGTCGCAGAGAACAGCATCGACTGCCGGTCGGTCGGAATCTGGCGCAGGATGCGCTCGATGTCGGGCAGGAAGCCCAGGTCGAGCATCTCGTCGGCCTCGTCGAGCACCAGCACCGACAGCCCGCCCAGCTGCAGGTGGTTCTGCTGGCTCAGGTCGAGCAACCGGCCCGGCGTGCCCACCACGACGTCGGCGCCGGCGCGCAGCGCCTCGATCTGCGGTTCGTAGGGGCGTCCGCCGTAGATGGGGACCACCGACAGTGCCCTTTCAGGGCCGGCATCGCCTTTCTGGGCGGTCAGGTACTTGGCCGCCAGCGTCAGGTCATCGGTGACCTGTAGGCACAGCTCGCGGGTGGGGACCACGATCAGGGCCCGCGGCGTGCCGTTGAGTGGGCGCGCCGCGGTGCCGGAGGTGATGCGCTGCAGCAGCGGCACCCCGAAGGCGAAGGTCTTGCCCATGCCGGTGCGGGCCTGGCCGATCAGATCGTCGCCGGCGAGCGCCATCGGCAGGGTCAGTTCTTGGATGGCAAAAGGGCTTTCGATCCCCTTTTCGGCGAGCGCGCGCACGATCTCGTCGCGGACGCCGAGTTGCGCAAAGGTCAGTTCAGTTGTGCTGGTGAGTGTGGTCATGCGTGGGTGAGTAGCCTCTCGGTGACGTATCGGTTTGTGTCGGTATTTCTCTGTCGCGGTCACGCGCGCACGAGTTCCGACTCCGAATACGTCGCCGAGTCGCCGGCCCTGGCTCAGTCTGGGAGGGCCAGTCAGGGCGGGCCAGCTGTGCACGCACATTTCGCCGATAGCGGCTTGAAAAAACAATTACGGCACAAATACAGCCGCCATCTACCTACATGATAGCTGGTCGACAGCTGGGTCCCATTTTGCGCTAAGTCAGCCGACTACAGTGTTGCCATGACCCGGCCCTCCTGCGAGCCCGCTGCCGCCGACCAAATCGACGATTCGCCCGCCCCGCGGCTGTCGGCCGAACACCCGGGTGTCAACGAGTTGTTCGCGGTCCTGGCCTACGGTGAGATCGCCGCGTTCTACCGGCTCACCGACGAGGCGCGGATGGCCCCCGACCTGCGCGGACGGATCTCGATGGCCAGCATGGCCGCCGCGGAGATGCAGCACTACGAGCAGCTGCGCGACGCGCTGGAAAGCCGCGGCGTCGACGTGGTCTCGGCGATGTCCAAGTACGTCTCGGCGCTGGAGAATTACCACCGGCTGACAATGCCCAGCACGTGGCTGGAGGCCTTGGTGAAGACCTACGTGGGCGACGCCCTGGCGGCCGATCTGTACCTGGAGATCGCCGACGGCCTGCCCGACGCGGTCGCCGACGTGGTGCGTGCGGCGCTGTCGGAAACCGGGCACTCGCAGTTCGTCGTCGCAGAGGTGCGCGCCGCGGTGACGTCCAGCGGCAAGCAGCGCAGCCGCCTGGCGCTGTGGTCACGCCGCCTGTTCGGCGAAGCGATCACGCAGGCCCAGTACCTGCTGGCCGACCACGACGAGCTGGTCGATCTGGTGATGTCGGGCGCCGGCGGGCTGGGTCAGCTCAACGCGTTCTTCGACCGGATGCAGCAGACGCATGACCGGCGCATGCACGAACTGGGCCTGAGCTGAGCCTCAGCCGCATCAGCTCGCGCAGGTCGCCATGTTGGAGGCGTTGGTCGACGCGATGATCCGCTGACCTGCGGCGTTGAAGATCGAGCAGCTGAGTTGACCGTAGAAGCTGGTCGCGACGACGGATTCGGTCTGCACGCCCGGATTCAGCACCACCACCTTCGACCACGGCAGCGACACGTTGAACTCGGTCTGCGGCACGCCCCGCGCGTCGGTGTAGACGATGTTCACCAGGTCCAGCAACTGCTTGGTCCCGTTCACGCTGTAGAGCACGGTGCGCGGGTTCAGCGCGGCCGTCGGCGGCGCCGCGGCGAGCGGCGGCGCGACGCTGGGCGCGGCCACCGCCGTCGA
>NZ_LZKI01000113.1 GCF_001672755.1 Mycobacterium colombiense
CGGGGTCGTCGATGTCGACGATCAGCCCGTCGAACCCGTCCAGCCGCGAGCGCACCTCGGCGGTGGTCACCGCCGCGATCGGCGCGGCATCGCCGAGCACGAAGTTCAACCGCGCCGCCGGCACGCCCGTGTCGATCGGCACGTAGGCCGCGCCGGTCTTGAGCACCGCCAGGATCGCGACGATCGCTTCGGCCGACCGTGGGATCACCACCGCCACCCGCTCACCCGGGCCCGCTCCCCGCTCGGAAAGCAAGTGCGCCAACCGGTTTGTGGACTCGTACAGCTCGCGGTAGCTCAGCGATCGCGCACCGCAGGTGATCGCCACGGCCCCTGGGGCGCGAGCCACGTGCGCGGCGAATAACGCCGGAATCGACACCGACCCCATGGCCGGCACGGTGACGACCGCGCGGTTGCCCGCGGCGTCGAGCCGCTGACGCTCGGCGTCGTCGAGCAGGTCGATCGACGAAAGCCGTTGCGCGGGATCGGCGGTCATGGCGGTCAGTACCCGATGAAACCGCTCGATCAGGGTTTCGATGGTGGGCGGATCGAAGACGTCGGTGCGGAATTCGACCGCGCCGCCGATGCCTGCGGGCCGGCCGTCGTCGGTCCAGCGTTCGGCGAGCGAGAACACCAGATCCATCCGGGCGACCTGGGTGTCCAGCGGCAGCGGAGTGACCCGCACGTCGCCCAGTTCCAGCCCGGCGGTGGGGCCGTCGTGCTGCCAGGGCAAGTTCTGCCAAGCCAACACCACCTGGACCAGCGGGTGATGCGCCAGGCTGCGGACCGGATGGAGCCGCTCCACCAGCACCTCGAAGGGCACGTCCTGGTGTTCGTAGGCGGCCAGGCTGCGCTG
>NZ_LZKI01000114.1 GCF_001672755.1 Mycobacterium colombiense
CTGCGGACCGGATGGAGCCGCTCCACCAGCACCTCGAAGGGCACGTCCTGGTGTTCGTAGGCGGCCAGGCTGCGCTGCCGTACCCGGGCAAGGAGTTCGGCGACGCTGGGGTCGCCGCTCAGATCGACTCGCAGCACCAGGGTGTTGACGAAGAATCCGACCACGTCGTCCAGGGCCGGGTCACGCCGTCCTGCGATCGGAAAGCCCACCGCAACATCGGAACTCGCGCTCAACGTGGACAGCAGCACGGTCAGCGCGGCCTGGACGACCATGAAACTGGTCGCGTTGTGTGCGCGCGCCAGGCGGGCGACCCGTTGCTGAAGTTCGGCCGGCCAGTGCAAGTCCACGCTGGATCCGCGGTAGTCGGCCACCAAGGGATACGGTCGATCCGTGGGCAGCTCAACATGTTCGGGCAGCCCGGCCAGGGCCTCTTCCCAGTAGGCGAGCTGCCCGGCAATGGGGCTGCCCGGATCCTCGAGGTCGCCGAACTGGGCCCGTTGCCACAGCGTGTAGTCCACGTATTGCACCGGCAGTGGTTCCCAATCCGGTGCCCGCCCGGACGACCTGCTGGCATAGGCCGCCCCGAGGTCGCGCACCAGTGGCGCCACCGACCACCCGTCCGCGGCGATATGGTGCACCACCGCCACCAAGACATGCTCGTCGTCGCCCGTCTGGAAAATCCATGCCCGCAAAGGGATTTCGTTCACAAGGTCGAATGTGTAGCGCGCCGCCTCCTGGGTTGCCTCCGCCAGCCACGACGCAGGCCAGCGTGTGGCGTCGACGACCTGCCAGCCGACGTCGCTGCGCTCGGGCGGGACGACCACCTGCTGGGGTGTGCCTTCGGGGGCGACGAACCGGGTGCGCAGGCTTTCGTGGCGGGCCACCACGTCGTCCAGGGCGGCGGCCATCGCGTCGGTATCGACCGGCCCGTTGAGCTTGAGGGCGACCGCCATGTTGTACACCGGCGACGGACCCTGGAATTGATCGATGAACCACAAGCGAGATTGCGCGAACGACAACGGCAGCAGCGCCGGGCGCTCGGCGGCCACCAACCGGTCCGTGCGACCGGCGCCGGCCTCCACGTGCGGCGCCAGCTCGGCGACGGTGGGCGCCTCGAACAGCGATCGGACGGTGAGGCCGGCGTCGAGCTCGGTGTTGATTGCGGCGACGAGTCGCATCGCGG
>NZ_LZKI01000115.1 GCF_001672755.1 Mycobacterium colombiense
GGCAGGCCGTCACCGCCGCGGGCAGCGGCTGCTCGGCCGCCATCGACGCCGAACGCTGGCTCGCCGACAACGAAGAAGACAGCGTCGCCGCACAGGGCGACGCCACCGAATTTCCCGGCAGTACCGACACATTGATTGGAGCGCCACAATGACCGACGCCGAAAAAGCCGGTGCCACAATAGAAGTCTCCGACGCGTCATTCTCCTCCGACGTGTTGTCCAGCAGTAAGCCTGTGCTGGTTGACTTTTGGGCGACCTGGTGCGGCCCTTGCAAGATGGTTGCGCCGGTTCTCGAGGAGATCGCCAGCGAGCGCGGCGAACATCTCACCGTTGCCAAGCTCGACGTCGACGCCAACCCCGAAACCGCGCAGAACTTCCAGGTGGTCTCCATCCCCACCCTGATCCTGTTCAAAGGCGGGCAGCCGGTGAAGCGGATCGTCGGCGCGAAAGGCAAGGCGTCTTTACTGCGTGAGCTCGCGGACGCGGTTCCCGACCTCGGCTGACATACATTTAATTCGTCGCACCACGCCCCGCGCATGGCCTGGGGTTTTCCCGAATTTACGAAGCATCTGCGACAATACGGTTAGCTGTTGCCTACATCTGAGCTTGTCAGTTAGTCCCGGAGGGCCCTTGGTATGTCGAGTCCGCGCCGCGAATACGGCGACGCGCTGCGCTGTGGTGACCGCAGCGCAGCTGTGACGGAGATCCGGGCAACGCTGGCCACACTGGGCCTGCTGGATAGCTCCGAGGACGATCTCAACACCGGGCGGCACGTGGCCCCCGGGCGGCACGTGGCCCTCGAACTTTTCGACGCCGAACTTGACCAGGCGGTTCGCGCCTTTCAACAGCATCGCGGTCTACTGGTGGACGGCATCGTCGGCGAGGCAACCTACCGGGCACTGAAGGAGGCGTCGTACCGGCTCGGTGCCCGCACGCTGTACCACCAATTCGGCGCCCCGCTGTTCGGCGATGATGTCGCCACACTGCAGGCACGGCTGCAGGATCTCGGCTTCTACACCGGTCTGGTCGACGGCTATTTCGGGTTGCAGACCCACAACGCTTTGATGTCGTATCAGCGCGAGTACGGGCTCTCCGCCGACGGCATCTGCGGCCCGGAAACGTTGCGCTCCTTTCACTTCCTGAGTTCACGGGTCACCGGCGGATCTCCGCACGCGCTGCGTGAGGAGGAGCTGGTTCGCTCATCGGGTCCCAAACTGTCGGGCAAGCGGATCATCATCGATCCGGGCCGCGGCGGCGCGGACCACGGCACGATCATGCAGGGCCCGTCGGGACCCGTGAGTGAAGCAGATGTGTTGTGGGACTTGGCCAGCCGCCTGGAGGGACGGATGGCCGCGATCGGCATGGAAACCTTCCTGTCCCGACCGGTCAGCCGTAGCCCCCTCGATGCCGAACGCGCGGCCACCGCGAACAACGTCGGCGCCGACCTGATGATCAGCCTGCGCTGCGAAAGTCAGATCAGCACCGCCGCCAACGGGGTGGCTTCCTTTCACTTCGGCAACTCGCACGGATCGGTCTCCACCATCGGGCGTAACCTCGCCGACTTCATCCAACGAGAAGTCGTGGCCCGCACCGGTTTACGAGACTGCCGCACGCACGGCCGGACATGGGACCTGCTGCGCCTGACCCGGATGCCGACGGTGCAGGTCGACGTCGGCTACATCACCAACCCGCGGGATCGCTCGATGCTGGTCTCGACCCAGACCCGTGACGCCATCGCCGAGGGGATCCTGGCCGCGGTCAAGCGGCTCTACCTGTTGGGCAAGAACGACCGGCCCACCGGCACATTCACTTTCGCCGAATTACTGGCCCACGAACTGTCGGTGGAGCGAACCAGCCAACTCGGCGGTTCCTAGGTTCTCACCACCCTCGGTGGTTTTCAACGCATTCGCTGTCGTAGACCCCGCGCCCACCGGCTGCTCCAAATGTGCGTTCTCCAGCAGGCGCTCCAGCGCGGCCTCCACTTCCGCCTTCCACCCGAGGCCCTTGTCGAGCTCGAGGCGCAGCCGCGGGAAGTACGTATGTGGCGCCACCACAACGAAACCCGCGTCCTTCAAGAATTCCGCATCCATGACGCAGTGATCCACCGAGCAGTCGCCGACGGCTTCCAGGACCGGCCGCACGTCCGGACCGACGAGGCGCGGATCCTGCAATTCCGAAGCCGCCGGGGTCCGGCCGAATGCTTCGAGCGCGCGGACGCCGCGGCGCACCAGTTCGTCGATGACCCGGGCGATCAAGCCGTGCGGTAGGTCGTCGGCCGCCGGCCCCGGTTCGATGCCCATCGACGTCAGCAGCACCGCGTCCGCGGACACCGGACCGGTCGGGAATCGTTGCGCCCGCGGCACCGCCCGCGGCGGCGCATAGAACACGTAACCCAAGCACGGCGGCTCGGCCTGACTTCGCTCGTCAGGGACGGCGGTCGCGACCTGTCCGCACGAGCCCCACTCCAGCATCACCATCGACAGCCACGCTTCTTTTTCGAATTCGGGGTCGGTGAGGTGATCCTGATTACCGAGGGTCGCGGGGTCGACTTCCCAGAAGACGCACCTGCGTGCGTGCTTGGGAAGCTGCTCGAACGCCTCGAGCCGTAGCGGCATGATTCGAGCGGACACTAGCCTCCTGGCTCCTGTGCGGTACTGCCGCGATCTGCGCCGGCAACCCCTCCAGAATAGGAGAGGTTGTCGTGATCGGGCCAGCTTTGGCCCGGCCACGGGGGTTGGCGGGCCCGAAACGACCGGTGCCATGCCGCCGCATCGCGCTTACGGTCGAAAGTTGTTGATACGCATGCCGATTCGTCGACCCGGAACACCTGACGCGTGTGAAGTCACCGCAAAAGCGGCCTCGGTGTCACAGTGACGTAATTACACGGTGTCCTAGTTCATGCCTTGGGCGGGGACATGACGTCGATGATCCGTTGCAAATCGTCCACCGAACCGAACTCGACGACGATCTTGCCCTTGCGTTTGCCCAGACTGACCGTGACCCGGGTGTCGAAGGCTGTCGAGAGCTTGTCAGCAACGTCTTGCAGGCCCGGCATCTGGATCGGCTTGCGACGCGGAGCTGTCGGCGTGGCCGCACCACCCCGGTTGGCCAAGGTGACTGCCTCCTCGGTGGCCCGCACCGACAGCCCCTCCGCGACGATCCGGGTAGCCAGCTCCTCCTGCGCCTCCGGGCCCGCCTCCAGCGACAGCAGTGCGCGCGCGTGACCGGCGGACAGCACGCCGGCGGCCACTCGACGCTGCACCGCGATCGGCAGCTTCAGCAACCGGATCATGTTGGTGATCAACGGCCGCGACCGGCCGATGCGCGCGGCAAGTTCATCGTGGGTGACCCCGAACTCGTCGAGCAGCTGTTGGTAGGCGGCCGCCTCTTCCAACGGGTTCAGTTGCACCCGATGGATGTTTTCCAAGAGGGCGTCGCGCAGCAGATTGTCGTCGCCGGTCTCGCGCACGATGGCCGGGATGGTCGCCAGGCCGGCCTCTTGGGCCGCGCGCCAGCGCCGCTCCCCCATCACGATCTGATAACGCGCACCGCTCGCGGAGTCCTTGACGGCCCGCACCACGATCGGCTGCAAGAGGCCGAACTCGCGAATGGAGTGCACCAGTTCCGATAGCGCTTCCTCGTCGAAGACCTGCCGGGGCTGACGCGGGTTGCGTTCGATGTCGGCCGGCGCGATCTCGCGGTAGACCGCTCCCACCGACGAGGCGTCCTGTGGCGGCGGTCCCCCGATCAAGACGTCGGCGGCGGCGTCGCCCATCCGCGGGCCGAGCGTCGCCGGCCCGGAGTCACCCTCCGCGGGGCCGGTCGGAATCAGCGAAGCCAGGCCCCGGCCGAGGCCACCCTTCTTGCGTAGCGGCTGCGTCATAGTCGTCCCTTCGCGGATGGTGGTCAATCGCGCTCGGCGAGTTCGCGGCTCGCATCGAGATAGCTCATCGCCCCGCGTGAGCCGGGGTCGTAATCGATGATTGTCATGCTGTAGCCAGGCGCCTCGGAAACCTTCACGCTGCGCGGAATCACTGTGCGCAACACCTTGCTTCCGAAGTACCGGCGTACCTCTTCCGCGACCTGGTCCGCGAGTTTGGTGCGGCCGTCGTACATGGTCAGCACGACAGTGGTCACCTCGAGTCTCGGATTGAGATGGGCCTTCACCATCTCGATGTTGCGCATCAGCTGCGAGACACCCTCGAGGGCGTAGTACTCGCACTGGATCGGGATCATCACCTCCGGCGCGGCGACGAGCGCGTTGATGGTCAGCAACCCGAGCGATGGCGGGCAGTCGATGAAGACGCAGTCGAAGTCGAGGCTGTCGAGGTCCGCCAGCGCGGTGCGCAGCCGGTTCTCGCGCGCCACCATGCTGACCAATTCGATTTCGGCGCCGGCCAGGTCGATCGTCGCCGGGATGCAGAACAGGCGCTCGTTGTGCGGGCTCTGTCGGAGTGCGTCCTGCACCGCGACCTCGCCGAGCAGAACCTCGTACGACGATGGCGTCCCCGATTGGCGGTCGGTGATGCCGAGCGCCGTGCTGGCGTTGCCCTGGGGATCGAGATCGATTACGAGGGTCTTGAGTCCCTGGAGCGCGAGGGCGGCCGCGAGGTTGACGGCGGTCGTCGTCTTCCCGACGCCACCCTTCTGATTCGCGACCGTGAACACCCGGCGATGGGACGGCCGGCGCAGCGGCGGGTAGGTGGTGTGCAGCACCCGCATCGCGCGCTCGGCGGCGGCCCCGATCGGGGTGTCGAATTCGTCCGCTGTTTCACGTGAAACATTCGTCCCTGCGGTCGGCGGGAGGGCAACCGGCGGCGGCGCGGATACGTCCGGACTCGCCGACGCTGGAGCTGGCGCTGCCGCCTGGTGAACGTCTGCCGGCGCGTGCGGAGCCACCGGCCAATCTCCTGAAGAACTCATCGGGTTCCGGCCTTCCCGGTCCGTGCCGGCTTGTGGTGTGGCGGCTTTCCGCGTCGCGCTGAAACTACGGTTGCGGGGGGACGCAAATAGTTCGCGCCACATGTCACCACCCTGACATCAGCGGCGCCCGATGCTGCCATCACACGCCGGTACTGTTCAACTTCATCGAAAGCCCGCTCCCCCTTGATGGCGAGCATCCGCCCGTCAGGGCGTAGCAGAGGCAGGCTCCACTTCGTCAGCTTGTCCAACGACGCAACCGCTCGCGACACCGCAGCATCCCTCTCCCCGAACCGGTTGCGCACTACCGGCTCCTCCGCACGGCCACGGACCACCTCGACGGCTAACCCTAGTTCGTTGATGACCTCGTTGAGAAATTCGCTGCGCCGCAACAGAGGCTCGAGCAATACCACGTCCAGATCGGGGCGTGCGATCGCCAACGGTATCCCGGGCAGGCCCGCCCCGCTGCCGATATCGATGATCCGTTCGCCCGAGCCGAGTAGTTCACCGAGGACCGCGCTGTTGAGAATGTGGCGGTCCCAGACACGGTCCACCTCTCGTGGACCGAGCAGCCCGCGTTCCGCCCCGGCAGTGGCAAGGAGTTCCGCATAGCGTTGAGCGGTTGCGAGCCGGTCGCCGAAGATCGCGGCCGCCGAGTCAGGGGCCGCGCCGACCCCGGCGCTCTCCCCCGGCGGTCCCGCCGCGGCGTCGGCGGGACCGACATGTTTCACGTGAAACATCCTCTAGTTGGAGCGTGCACTTGCAACCTTCGGAGGCCGGACGGCGACGGGAACTACACGGCTGTAACTATGGGCGGTCAGTCGTGCAGAACGACCACGCGGCGCGCGGGCTCGACGCCCTCGCTCTCGCTGTGCACCCCGGCGACCGCCGCGACGGCGTCGTGGACGATCTTGCGTTCGAACGGGGTCATCGGCGACAGCTCTTCACGGTCCCCGGATTCGAGCACCCGGCGCGCCACCTTGTCGCCCAGCGCCGCCAGTTCCTCCCGCCGCCGCCGGCGCCAGCTCGCGATGTCGAGCATCAACCGGCTCCGCACGCCCGTCTTCTGGTGCACCGCGAGCCGGGTGAGTTCCTGCAGCGCGTCGAGCACCTCACCGCCCCGGCCGACCAGTTTGTTCAAGTCGTCGCTGCCGTCGATGCTGACGATCGCGCGGCTGCCCTCGACGTCCAAGTCGATGTCACCGTCGAAGTCCAACAGGTCCAACAGCTCTTCGAGGTAGTCGCCGGCTATCTCGCCCTCGGCGACCAACCGCTCCTCGAGATCATCGATTTCCTCCGCACCGGATTCCGCCGCATCCTCGGCGGCCGCTTGCGTGTCGAGCTCCGTGTCGACGTCGCGCTCGGTGGTGTCGGCGTCTGTCATGTCTTCTCTCCCTCATTCCATGGGCTCCTGCCCAATTGGGGTCGCCCTGTCCGGGCGGCCCCCGATAGCTATTGCGTCCGGATCAGCGTTTGCGTTTTTTCGGTCGCGCCCCGGGTCGCGGCGTGCGGTTGGTCGGCTCGTTGCTCGCGTCGGCGGCCGGGCCGTCGGCTCCATCGGAATCCACCGTCGCCGAACCGGATGTATCGGTATCGCGGTCGGCCGTCGACGAGCCGTTGCCGCCCGGCGATGCGGCCTTGGGACTCCGCTTCGGCTTCGCTCCCGGCGCCGGCGCATTGGCCGCCCGACGCTGGATCACTTCCTGCTTCTTGGCTTCGTCCTCTTTTTCGATCATGCCGAAGACGTAGTGCTGTTGCCCGAAGGTCCAGATGTTGTTGGCGAACCAGTACAGGATGATCGCGAGCGGAAGGAACGGCCCGCCGACCACCACGCCGAGCGGGAAGACATAGAGCGCGAGTTTGTTCATCATCGCGGTCTGCGGGTTCGCCGCCGCCTCCGGGCTCTGCCGGGCGACCGATGCCCGGCTGTTGAAGTAGGTCGCGACGCCGGCCAGGATCATCACCGGCAGGCCCACCGCGATGACGGCCGGCCGGCTGAAGAACGTGAACGCGTCCAGCCCGGTGCGCTGCGTCATGAAGGCGCCGATGGGTGCGCCGAACAGGTTGGCGTCCAGGAAGTGTCCGACATCGGTCGGGGTGAAGACGTAGTTTCCGGTCAGGCGGTTCTGGGCCACCGACAAGTGGGGCTGGCCGAAGCCGCCGGTGGTTCGGTTGAACGAACGCAGCACGTGATACAGACCGATGAACACCGGGATCTGCGCCAGCATCGGCAGGCACCCCAGGATCGGGTTGAAGCCGTGCTCGCGCTGCAGCTTCTGCATCTCGAGCGCCATGCGCTGCCGATCCTTGCCGTACTTCTTCTGCAGCGCCTTGATTTGCGGCTGCAACTCCTGCATCTGACGCGTGGTCCGGATCTGCCGAACGAACGGCTTGTAGAGCAGCGCCCGAAGGCTGAAGACCAAGAACATCACCGACAGCGCCCAGGCGAAGAAGTTCGACGGCCCCAGCATGGAGGCGAACAACTTGTACCAAACCCACATGATCCACGACACCGGGTAGTAGACGAAGTCGAGGCTGAAGAAATCAAACAAAAGATCCACTCTCCCCTCGCGCCGCCCGGACAACCCAAGCGTCGCTGGCGTTTTGGCAATTCACGTGGCTTTCAGGGCGGTCCGGTATCGGATCCCATCCGCCTTCATGCCATGGTCCGCACTTGGCGAGTCTGGCCGCAGCCAACCAGCTCCCCCGAATCAGGCCATACTCGTTGAGCGCATCGACCGCGTACTGGCTGCAGGTCGGAACGAAGCGACACGTTGCCGGCCGTAGCGGCGACACCATATGCCGGTACAGCTGGATCAGAAAAATCACTCCGCGCGCGACGGCCCGTCCGGTCGTGCGGGTGAACGCGCGCAGCCGCGCCGCTGCCGTCACGACTTGCTCCCCGCCGTCGGCACGCGTCGTAAGCACCGGCGCAGTTCCTGCTCGAGCCGGGCCGAGGATGCGGTGCGGCTGCTGGGCAGCGCACGGATCACCAACTGATCGGATTGGCCGAGCTCGCTCAGCAGCGTGCGGGCCACATGCCGCAGCCGGCGGGAGACCCGGTGGCGTTCCACGGCGGATCCGACGGGCTTGCCCACAACCAATCCGACGCGCGGCGCACCGATTTCGTCGCAGTCCACTCCGCGGCGTAAGTGCACGACGACATCGGGCTGCGCCACCCGAATCCCGTGCTTCACCGCCGCGTCAAAGTCAATTGACCGCGTCATGCGGTTGCGTGCGGGAAGCACCGCCGAAAGACCTGACGTTGCGATCAGGCAGAGAGCGCGCGGCGACCCTTGCGGCGCCGACCGGACACGATCGCGCGTCCGGCACGAGTGCGCATCCGCAGGCGGAAACCATGCACGCGGGCTCGGCGCCGGTTATTCGGCTGGAAGGTCCGCTTGCCCTTGGCCACGACGTTCTCCTCGTTGTGTTGCCATCCGGCCGCTCAGACGTTTCGCATCGGGCTCGTCTGCGGTTCGACCGGAGGTGGTCTTGGTGCTGCTGGCCGGCGCGGTCCCCAAGTGGTTCGGGTCGCAGCCGTATCGCCGACTTTCGGGCGACTGTTTGAGGGTACTGACGAGCCTTCGCCTGGTCAAACCTGGCTTCCCGCAACGAACCCGCGCGGCGGCCAGAAAAAGATTTCCGTTTCGGTCACACCCGCTATCGAGGTGGCTACCATAACGAGCCGAAGCAGGCCCCACGTACCCTAAACGACCCGATTGGAATGCAGCGGAACGGTTGGCAGCCGAACGGAAAACTGTTAGCTTCTGCGAAGTCGCTTTAGACTGAAGCAGCGCTCGACAACGAAGCGAGGATGGTGGATCGACTAGCTGCCTAGACAACCTTTCGAGGTTCTCTTCCAGCGCGGAGATCGCGAGCCGTCGCCGGTAGGTTGTGGCTCGCCTACGATCATCCTGTCCACACCTGTGTATAACTATGTGGACAGTTGTTTTGTCGCCAAGCGTGGTGTAACTCGGGTCGGGACGTTCGAGAACCAGGGAGATGCGTCGTTGACCGATGACCCCGGTTCCAGTTTCACGACAGTGTGGAATGCGGTCGTTTCCGAACTCAACGGAGAGCCCACCGCCGACGGCATGGCCGCCAACCGCACGACTCTGGTCACTCCCCTCACCCCACAGCAACGAGCGTGGCTCAATCTGGTCCGCCCGCTGACCATCGTCGAGGGATTTGCTCTGCTGTCGGTGCCGAGCAGTTTTGTCCAAAACGAGATCGAACGACATCTGCGGGCCCCGATCACCGACGCGCTGAGCCGCCGGCTCGGGCAGCAGATCCAGCTGGGCGTCCGCATCGCTCCCCCGCCCGACGATGTCGAGGATGCGCTCATCTCGGCGGCGGAACCGTTCCCCGAATCCGATCCGTCGTTCACCGCTGACGCCGCAGCCGTCGAGACCGAGGAAGCCTTCGAAAACAGCGAGACCGTCAACGACAACCAGCCCGGCTGGCCCAACTACTTCACCGAACGGCCGCACGCCATCGATCCGGCCGTCGCCGCCGGAACGAGCCTCAACCGTCGCTACACCTTCGACACCTTTGTCATCGGCGCCTCGAACCGGTTCGCCCATGCCGCCGCCCTGGCCATCGCCGAAGCGCCGGCCCGGGCTTACAACCCGTTGTTCATCTGGGGTGAGTCGGGTCTGGGCAAGACCCACCTGTTGCACGCCGCCGGCAATTACGCGCAGCGGCTCTTCCCCGGGATGCGGGTCAAGTACGTCTCCACCGAGGAATTCACCAACGACTTCATCAACTCGCTTCGCGACGACCGCAAGGTGGCGTTCAAGCGCAGCTACCGCGACGTCGACGTGCTGCTGGTCGATGACATCCAGTTCATCGAGGGCAAGGAAGGGATCCAAGAGGAGTTCTTCCACACCTTCAACACCCTGCATAACGCCAACAAGCAGATCGTCATCTCGTCGGACCGGCCGCCCAAACAGCTGGCCACACTGGAAGACCGGCTCAGGACGCGGTTCGAGTGGGGCTTGATCACCGATGTCCAGCCCCCGGAGCTGGAAACCCGCATCGCCATCCTGCGTAAGAAAGCGCAGATGGAGCGACTGGCGGTCCCCGACGACGTGCTCGAGTTGATCGCCAGCAGCATCGAACGCAACATCCGTGAGCTCGAGGGCGCCCTGATCCGGGTGACCGCGTTCGCGTCGCTGAACAAGACGCCGATCGACAAGTCGCTCGCCGAGATTGTGCTGCGCGATCTGATCGCCGATGCCAGCACCATGCAGATCAGCGCGGCCACCATCATGGCGGCCACCGCCGAATACTTCGACACCACCGTCGAAGAGCTCCGCGGGCCCGGCAAGACACGGGCGCTGGCCCAGTCTCGTCAGATCGCCATGTATCTGTGCCGCGAACTCACCGACCTCTCACTGCCCAAGATCGGGCAGGCATTCGGCCGGGACCACACCACGGTCATGTATGCGCAGCGCAAGATCTTGTCCGAGATGGCCGAGCGGCGTGAGGTTTTTGATCACGTCAAGGAGCTCACCACTCGCATCCGTCAGCGCTCCAAGCGCTGACTTCCCCGCTCCCCCGGCGCTGCGAGCACCGAATTTCGTGCTTCCGCTGCCCTCTGTTGTAATTTTTTTCGAGAAACTTCACACCCGCCTGTCACATCCGCCACACCCACGGCATGTGCGCAGGGCTGTGCACAACGCAACTAAACGCCGGTGTAGTAACAAGCCTTGCGTGCACAGCCGCCGTCCGTCCCCATCCGCCCAACATGTCACCCACAGGCCTTCCCGCCGTGATGCACAACCCGATCGTGGCGCTAGCTGCGCCGAGACGGTGCTGTCCCCAGAATGCACAGGCCTTAATACTGGTACTGAGATCTCTTCATCGGTTCTTCTTTGAAATACAGGCTTGGGGACGCGCGGCGCACACTCGCCGGCCGAGGCTTCGTCGGCTCGGGTTGTCGGGCTTTGCGATTAGCTTTCAAGATGGCGTCGGAGGATCTACGGTTGTTCTTCGACTGCCGTTGCGATCGTCGTTGGCATTACGTGTCATCGGCGTTCGTGGCGGAGCCCCGTGCTAGCGGGGGCGGCTAGCCAATGGATTCGAAAAAACGCTGGGTAGGTGAAGGGACGCTATGGACGCGGCGACGACAACGGCTGGCCTCAGCGACTTGAAATTTCGTTTGGTGCGGGACTCTTTCGCAGACGCGGTGTCGTGGGTGGCGAAGAACCTGCCGTCCCGGCCTGCGGTGCCGGTGCTTTCCGGTGTGCTGCTCTCGGGAACCGATGAGGGCCTGACGATCTCCGGATTCGATTACGAGGTTTCGGCCGAAGCGCAGGTTGCAGCCGAAATAGCTTCTCCGGGAAGCGTTTTGGTATCCGGTCGGTTGTTGTCCGACATCGTGAGGGCGCTGCCGAACAAGCCGATCGACTTCTACGTCGACGGTAACCGGGTGGCGCTGCACTGCGGAAACGCCAGGTTCTCGCTGCCGACGATGGCGGTTGAGGATTACCCGACGCTGCCGGCGCTGCCGGAAGAGACCGGGACGCTGCCGGCCGACCTGTTCGCCGAGGCGATCAGCCAGGTCGCCATCGCGGCCGGCCGCGATGACACGTTGCCGATGCTGACCGGAATCAGAGTCGAGATTTCGGGTGACACGGTGGTTTTGGCCGCTACCGACAGGTTCCGCCTGGCAGTTCGCGAGCTGACCTGGTCGGCGGGCTCGCCCGACATCGAAGCCGCGGTCCTGGTCCCGGCCAAGACGCTGGCCGAGGCCGCGCGGACCGGCGCCGACGGTTCCGAGGTTCGGCTGTCATTGGGTGCGGGGTCGGGTGTCGGCAAAGACGGATTGCTCGGCATCAGCGGTAACGGCAAGCGCAGCACCACCCGCCTGCTGGATGCGGAATTCCCGAAATTCCGTCAGTTGTTGCCGGCGGAGCACACCGCGGTCGCGACCATCAACGTCGCGGAGTTGACCGAGGCGATCAAGCTGGTGGCGCTGGTGGCCGACCGGGGCGCCCAGGTGCGGATGGAATTCAGCGAGGGATCGCTGCGGCTGTCCGCGGGCGCCGATGACGTCGGCCGAGCCGAGGAGGACTTGGCGGTCGATTTCGTCGGGGAGCCGCTGACGATCGCCTTCAACCCGACGTATCTGACCGACGGACTGGGATCGGTCCATTCTGAGCGGGTGTCGTTCGGTTTCACGACGCCGGGCAAGCCGGCGTTGCTGCGTCCGGCGTTGAATGACGACAGCCACCCGACCGGCACGGGGCCCTACAGCGCCCTGCCGACCGATTACGTCTACTTGCTGATGCCCGTCCGGTTGCCTGGCTAGGTGTACGTCCGGCATTTGGGACTGCGCGATTTCCGGTCCTGGGCACACGCCGACCTCGAATTGCAGCCTGGTCGGACGGTCTTCATCGGGTCCAACGGGTTTGGGAAGACGAATCTACTTGAAGCTCTGTGGTATTCGAGCACCATGGGCTCGCATCGGGTGGGCACGGATGCGCCGTTGATCCGCGCCGGCGCCGACCGGGCGGTGGTTTCCACGATCGTGGTCAACGAAGGCAGGGAGTGCGCGGTCGATCTGGAAATCGCGGCCGGCCGGGCAAACAAGGCGCGACTGAATCGCTCACCGGTGCGCAGTACGCGCGAGGTGGTCGGGGTTTTGCGTGCGGTGCTGTTTGCTCCAGAGGATCTGTCCCTGGTCCGCGGGGACCCGTCCGATCGGCGCCGCTACCTCGACGATTTGGCGACGGTGCGCCGTCCGGCGGTGGCCGGGGTGCGTGCCGACTACGAAAAAGTCTTGCGGCAGCGCACGGCGCTGTTGAAATCCCTGTCCGGTGCGCGCTACCGCGGCGATCAGAGCGCCCTGGACACGCTGGACGTCTGGGACAGCCGGCTGGCCGAATACGGAGCCCAATTGATGGCCGTCCGTATCGATTTGGTCAACCAGTTGGCACCGGAGGTCGAGAAGGCTTATCAGCTGCTGGCGCCGGGATCGCGCGCCGCCTCCATCGGCTATCGATCCAGCCTGGGCGCCGAGGCCGCGGCGGATATCGCCGGTGCCGACCGCGAGTTCCTGGAAGCCGCCTTGCTCGCGGCATTGTCGGCGCGCCGCGACGCGGAGTTGGAACGCGGCATGTGCCTCATCGGCCCGCACCGTGACGACCTCGAATTGTGGCTCGGCGACCAGCCCGCGAAAGGCTTTGCCAGCCACGGGGAATCGTGGTCGTTCGCGTTGTCGCTGCGGTTGGCCGCTTACGAATTGCTGCGGGCCGAAGAGAGCGATCCCGTGTTATTGCTCGACGATGTGTTCGCCGAACTCGACGCGGCGCGGCGCCGGGCGCTGGCCACGGTGGCCGAGTCGGCCGAACAGGTGTTGGTCACCGCGGCGGTGCTGGAAGACATTCCGGCGGGCTGGGAGGCCCGGCAGGTATACGTCGACTTACGGGACAGCGACTCGGGACGGATATCGGAGATGCGCTCGTGACCGGCACGGATGACGGTCCGCGTCCTACCGAGCCGTTGAGTGCGCTCAGTGGGATCGATCTGGTGCGGCGCACCCTCGAGGAGGCGCGTGCCGCCGCGCGGGCTCAGGGAAAAGACGCCGGTCGTGGCCGGGCGGTGGCCCCCGCTGCGCGCCGGGTGGCGGGCCAGCGGCGCAGTTGGTCGGGACCAGGACCCGATGCTCGCGATCCCCAACCGCTGGGCAGTCTGGCGCGTGATCTGGCGAAGAAACGCGGCTGGTCGGCGCAAGTCGCCGAGGGCACCGTGCTGGGCAACTGGTCGACCGTCGTCGGACACCAGATCGCCGACCATGCGACGCCGACCGCCCTCAATGATGGTGTGCTGAGTGTGGCCGCCGAATCGACGGCATGGGCCACCCAGTTGCGGATGATCCAGTCGCAGTTACTGGCCAAGATCGCCGCCGCCGTCGGCAACGATGTGGTGACATCGTTGAAAATCACCGGCCCGGCTGCGCCCTCGTGGCGCAAGGGGCCGCGTCACATCGCTGGAAGAGGCCCGCGCGACACCTACGGTTAGGGAGTTTGATTCCCGTCCGCGGATCCCCGGACGGGGGTTCGTCCACAGGCCCCTGAAATCCGCCAGGACGACGCGGAGCCCCTCGACGCACGTCGGGACGCGGCCAGAATAAAGAAATCGTGCGCACGGCGCGGTTAGCTGGGTAGAAACGCGGCCAGAAAATCGGTGCGGACGGTTGATCACGCTAGACTGGCAGGATGCGACTGTTGCGGTGACTGGAACCGCCCGCATGAAACCCCAAGGAGAGCATTCCGACCGTGGCTGCCCAGAAGAAGAAGGCGCAAGACGAATACGGCGCTTCAGCGATCACCGTGCTCGAAGGCCTGGAAGCCGTCCGCAAACGCCCCGGTATGTACATCGGGTCCACCGGTGAGCGTGGTCTGCACCACCTCATCTGGGAGGTGGTCGACAACTCGGTCGACGAGGCGATGGCCGGCTACGCCGACAAGGTCGACGTTCGCATTCTCGACGACGGCAGCGTCGAGGTCTCCGACAACGGTCGTGGCATCCCGGTGGCCATGCACGCGACCGGCGCCCCCACCGTCGACGTCGTGATGACCCAGCTGCACGCGGGTGGCAAGTTCGGCGGTGAGAACAGCGGTTACAACGTCAGCGGTGGTCTGCACGGCGTCGGTGTGTCGGTGGTCAACGCCCTCTCGACCCGCCTCGAGGTGGACATCGCGCGCGACGGCCACGAATGGTCGCAGTATTACGACCGCGCGGTGCCCGGAACCCTCAAGCAGGGTGAGGCGACGAAGCGGACCGGCACGACGATTCGGTTCTGGGCCGATCCCGACATCTTCGAAACCACCGATTACGACTTCGAGACGGTGGCGCGCCGGCTGCAAGAAATGGCCTTCCTCAACAAGGGACTGACGATCAACCTCACCGACGAACGGGTGACCAAGGAGGAGGTCGTCGACGAGGTCGTCAGCGACACCGCCGAAGCACCCAAGTCGGCTGAGGAAAAAGCTGCGGAATCGACTGCGCACCACAAGGTTAAGCACCGCACGTTCCACTACCCCGGTGGGCTGGTCGACTTCGTCAAACACATCAACCGCACGAAGAGCCCGATCCAGCAGAGCATCATCGACTTCGACGGCAAGGGCCCCGGCCACGAGATCGAAATCGCCATGCAGTGGAACGGCGGCTACTCGGAATCGGTGCACACCTTCGCCAACACCATCAACACGCACGAGGGCGGTACCCACGAAGAGGGCTTCCGCAGTGCGTTGACGACGGTGGTCAACAAGTACGCCAAAGACAAGAAGCTGCTGAAGGACAAGGATCCGAACCTCACCGGCGACGATATCCGTGAAGGACTGGCCGCGGTGATCTCGGTCAAGGTCAGCGAACCCCAATTCGAAGGCCAGACCAAGACCAAGCTGGGCAACACCGAGGTCAAGTCGTTCGTGCAGAGGGTCTGCAACGAACAACTCACGCACTGGTTCGAAGCCAACCCCGCGGACGCCAAGGTCGTGGTCAATAAGGCGGTGTCGTCGGCGCAGGCCCGCATCGCCGCGCGCAAAGCGCGAGAGTTGGTGCGCCGCAAGAGCGCCACCGATCTCGGCGGGCTGCCCGGCAAGCTCGCCGACTGCCGCTCCACCGACCCGCGGAAGTCGGAACTGTATGTGGTGGAGGGCGACTCGGCCGGTGGTTCGGCCAAGAGTGGCCGCGACTCGATGTTCCAGGCCATCCTGCCGCTGCGCGGCAAGATCATCAACGTCGAAAAGGCGCGCATCGACCGGGTTTTGAAGAACACCGAAGTCCAGGCGATCATCACCGCGCTGGGCACCGGTATCCACGACGAGTTCGACATCACCAAGCTGCGTTATCACAAGATCGTGCTGATGGCCGACGCGGATGTTGACGGCCAGCACATCTCGACCCTGTTGTTGACGCTGCTGTTCCGGTTCATGCGGCCGCTGATCGAGCACGGACACGTGTTCCTGGCACAGCCGCCGCTGTACAAGCTGAAGTGGCAGCGCAGCGATCCCGAATTCGCCTACTCCGACCGCGAGCGCGACGGCTTGCTGGACGCCGGGCAGAAGGCGGGCAAAAAGATCAACAAGGACGACGGGATCCAGCGCTACAAGGGTCTCGGCGAAATGGATGCCAAGGAATTGTGGGAAACCACAATGGATCCCAGCGTCCGGGTGCTGCGCCAAGTCACGCTCGACGACGCCGCGGCCGCCGACGAACTGTTCTCCATCCTGATGGGCGAGGACGTGGATGCGCGCCGCAGCTTTATCACCCGTAATGCCAAGGACGTTCGCTTCCTGGACGTCTGAGCGATCAGACCCGGCCCACCGTTGACCAACCAACGAGGAATACATGACTGACACCACGCTGCCGCCAGGTGACGACTCCGTCGACCGCATCCAGCCGGTCGACATCCAGCAGGAGATGCAGCGCAGCTACATCGATTACGCGATGAGCGTCATCGTCGGCCGTGCGCTGCCCGAGGTGCGCGACGGCCTCAAGCCGGTGCACCGCCGGGTGCTCTATGCGATGTATGACTCCGGGTTCCGCCCGGACCGCAGCCACGCCAAGTCGGCGCGTTCGGTCGCCGAGACGATGGGTAACTACCACCCGCACGGCGATGCGTCGATCTACGACACCCTGGTGCGCATGGCGCAGCCGTGGTCGCTGCGTTATCCGCTGGTCGACGGGCAGGGCAACTTCGGTTCGCCGGGTAACGACCCGCCGGCCGCCATGCGGTACACCGAGGCGCGGCTGACCCCGCTCGCGATGGAGATGCTGCGCGAAATCGACGAGGAGACAGTCGATTTCATCCCCAACTACGACGGTCGTGTGCAGGAACCGACCGTGCTGCCCAGCCGGTTCCCCAACTTGCTGGCCAACGGCTCCGGCGGCATCGCGGTCGGCATGGCGACCAACATCCCTCCGCACAACCTGCGCGAGTTGGCCGAAGCCGTCTACTGGTGCCTGGACAATCACGAGGCCGACGAAGAGGCCACGCTGGCAGCGGTCTGCGAGCGGGTCAAGGGCCCGGACTTCCCCACCCACGGTCTGATCGTCGGATCGCAAGGCATCCACGACGCCTACACCACCGGCCGTGGCTCGATCCGGATGCGCGGAGTCGTTGAGGTGGAAGAGGATTCACGTGGCCGCACCTCGCTGGTGATCACCGAGCTGCCCTACCAGGTGAACCACGACAACTTCATCACCTCGATCGCCGAGCAGGTCCGCGACGGCAAGCTGGCCGGCATCTCCAACATCGAAGACCAGTCCAGCGACCGCGTCGGTCTGCGCATCGTGGTGGAGATCAAGCGCGACGCCGTGGCGAAGGTGGTGCTGAACAACCTCTACAAGCACACCCAGCTGCAGACCAGCTTCGGTGCGAACATGCTCTCGATCGTCGACGGGGTGCCGCGCACGCTGCGACTCGACCAGATGATCCGCTACTACGTCGCGCATCAGCTCGACGTCATCGTCCGGCGCACCACCTACCGGTTGCGCAAGGCGAACGAACGCGCGCACATCTTGCGCGGTCTGGTCAAAGCGCTCGACGCGCTGGACGAGGTGATCGCCCTGATCCGCGCGTCGGAGACGGTGGAGATCGCGCGGGCCGGCCTGATCGAGCTGCTCGATATCGACGAAATCCAGGCGCAGGCGATCCTGGACATGCAGCTGCGCCGGCTGGCCGCCCTGGAACGCCAGCGCATCATCGACGACCTGGCCAAGATCGAGGCCGAGATCGCGGACCTGGAAGACATCCTGGCCAAGCCCGAGCGGCAGCGCGCGATCGTGCACGACGAGCTGTCCGAGATCGTCGACAAGCACGGCGACGAGCGTCGTACCCGGATCATCGCGGCCGATGGCGACGTCAACGACGAGGACCTGATCGCCCGCGAGGACGTCGTCGTCACCATCACCGAGACCGGCTACGCCAAGCGCACCAAGACCGACCTGTACCGCAGCCAGAAACGCGGCGGCAAGGGCGTGCAGGGCGCCGGCCTGAAGCAGGACGACATCGTGCGGCATTTCTTCGTATGCTCCACGCACGACTGGATCCTGTTCTTCACCACGCAGGGGCGGGTGTATCGCGCCAAGGCGTACGAACTGCCCGAGGCCTCGAGGACGGCTCGCGGTCAGCACGTCGCCAACCTGCTGGCGTTCCAACCCGAGGAGCGCATCGCGCAGGTCATCCAGATCCGGGGCTACGAGGACGCCCCGTACCTGGTGCTGGCGACCCGCAACGGTCTGGTGAAGAAGACGAAGCTGACCGACTTCGATTCGAACCGCTCGGGTGGAATCGTGGCGATCAACCTGCGCGACAACGACGAACTGGTCGGCGCGGTGCTCTGCTCCGCCGACGAGGACCTGCTGCTGGTCTCGGCCAACGGCCAGTCCATCCGGTTCTCGGCGACCGACGAAGCGCTGCGCCCGATGGGCCGCGCGACCTCCGGCGTGCAGGGCATGCGGTTCAACGCCGACGACTACCTGTTGTCGCTGAACGTGGTGCGCGAGGACACTTACCTGCTGGTGGCGACGTCGGGCGGCTACGCCAAGCGCACCGCGATTGAGGAGTATCCGGTGCAGGGCCGCGGCGGCAAGGGAGTCCTGACGGTGATGTACGACCGCCGGCGTGGCAGGCTGGTTGGTGCGTTGATTGTCGATGAGGACAGCGAGCTGTACGCAATCACCTCGGGAGGCGGCGTCATCCGCACCGCAGCGGGCCAGGTTCGCAAGGCGGGACGGCAGACCAAGGGCGTGCGCCTGATGAACCTGGGTGAGGAGAACACGCTGTTGGCCATCGCCCGCAACGCGGAAGAAAACGCGGACGAAGTCGTCGAGGAAAGCGCCGGTGCCGCGGAGTCGGACAGCTAGCCGGCGCCGAGCCACTAGACTCAGCCCGACCAGACATAATGCGACTGCCACCGCGTGGGCGGCCAGGGTAGGAGACCTAAGGAGTCGGGGTGACCTCACCGAACGAGCCGGGCGCCCCCAATAAGGGGGACGGCCCCAACGGGGATGGTTCGGTCGAGCGTGCCGGGGTGCGCCGCGCCGCGCCGCCTGCGCAGGGTGGCCGCAGCCAAGAGGGCGGGGATGGGCCGCCCTGGCAGCGCGGCGGCGCCCGTCCCCAGCAGCCGGGACCTCGGCAGGGTGAGCCGCCCACCGAGAAGCGGCCATCCGGTCAGGCCGGCGGCGTCGAAGCCCGGCTGAACCGTTTCATCTCCGGCACTGCGGCACCCGGCGCTCCGTCGCATGCCAAAGAGCCCGAGTCCACGCGTGGTGAGGCATCACCGACGGAGGCCTACGCCAGCGAGCTACCGGATCTGTCCGGCCCGCTGCCACGCGGCCCGCACCGCAAGCCCACCCCCGAGCGGCCCGCGGAGTCGTCGAGCTCGTCGGGCGCCGGACGTTCGGCTACCGCCGAAACCCGGGAGGGACGGGACAGCCGCGACAACCGGGTGCAGGTGTCCCGGCGCACGCGGGGTCCGGTACGCGCGAGTATGCAGATCCGCCGTATCGACCCGTGGAGCACATTGAAGGTGTCGTTGCTGCTCTCGGTGGCGTTGTTCTTCGTCTGGATGATCGCCGTCGCGTTTCTCTACCTCGTGCTCGGCGGCATGGGTGTGTGGTCGAAGTTGAACAGCAACGTCGGTGACCTGCTGAACAACACCAGCGGCAGCAGCGGCGAACTGGTGTCCAGCGGCACGATCTTCGGCGGCGCCGTCCTGATCGGCTTGGTCAACATCGTGCTGCTGACCGCGATGGCGACCATCGCGGCGTTCGTCTACAACCTGACGACCGATCTGATCGGTGGCGTCGAGGTCACGCTGGCGGACCGCGACTAGCAGTGGATGCTGCGCTTTTGGGAGTAGGGCAGGGATTGCGGTAATCTCGTCGCTCGGCCGTACGCGAGTACGGGCCTATAGCTCAGGCGGTTAGAGCGCTTCGCTGATAACGAAGAGGTCGGAGGTTCGAGTCCTCCTAGGCCCACAACCATGTGCCCGTCAAGACGTTGCGTAAGGCTCGCACTGCCACTGGGACTCATCGCCGTATTGGCAGCGGTGGCGTGGTCACGACGTGGAGTCGAGGTCTGGCACGTGGCTGTGGATGACCAAGGTCAGCCACTCAGTCACGGTGAGGGGCCTTAGCTCAGTTGGTAGAGCACCGCCTTTGCAAGGCGGGTGTCAGGGGTTCGATTCCCCTAGGCTCCACAAGTCAAGTCCCTTCCCTGCAACCTCGCGTTTGGCGGGGTCGCCCAGTCGTTCCCGCACTCAGTTAACTCTCGCTTCGCACTCGGCTCGCGGTTAACCCGCGCCGCAAACCGGCTGCGATCCGCTAGCATGCCCGACAACTGACCGGTTGCTACCCAGCGATAAGGCAGCCCACAGCGCAACTCGACCGTTGCTGTGAGGAGGAACGGGTTTGTTCGGGCCAATTCATCATCGGGGGCGGATTCAGGACCGGCTGTGTCTGTGGTCCCCGTAGTCAAGGCATCCTGTACCCCGGTTGCGGTGATCGGCATGGCTTGCCGACTCCCCGGCGGCATCGACTCTCCCGAACGGCTATGGGAGGCGCTGCTGCGCGGCGACGACCTGGTCACCGAAATTCCACCCGACCGGTGGGACGCCGACGAGTATTACGATCCCCAGCCCGGCGTGCCGGGTCGATCGGTGTGTAAGTGGGGCGCCTTCCTGGATGACGTGGCTGGCTTTGACCCCGAATTTTTCGGCATCACCGAAAAAGAAGCGACGGCGATGGATCCCCAGCACCGCTTGTTGCTGGAGACCGCGTGGGAGGCCATGGAGCACGGCGGCCTGACGCGCAAGAGGCTGGCCCGTTCGCGGACGGGCGTGTTCGTGGGATTGATGCACGACGACTACCAACTCGTACACGCCGAAGCCGACGCCTTGGAGGGGCCGTACGGATACATGGGCAACAGCTTCGCCATGGGTTCCGGGCGGATCGCCTACACGATGGGCCTGCAGGGTCCGGCGATGACGGTGGACACCGCGTGCTCGTCCGGCCTGGCCGCGGTGCATGTGGCCTGTCGCAGCTTGCATGACGGCGAAAGCGACATGGCCCTGGCCGGCGGCGTCTCGGTGTCATTTGAACCGCGCAAATCCTGTTCGGGTTCCGCGATCGGAATGTTGTCCGCAACCGGACGCTGCCACGCATTCGACATCGCCGCCGACGGGTTCGTGGCCGGCGAGGGTTGTGTCGTGCTGTTGCTCAAGCGGTTAGCGGATGCGCTGCGCGACGGCGACCGGATCTTGGCTGTGCTACGCGGCACCGCCGCCAACCAGGATGGCCACACGCCGAATATCGTGACGCCGTCGCGAGCCGCACAAGTCGAAGCCTATAGGGAAGCACTGGCCGGGGCCGGTGTGGACGCCCGCACCGTCGGCATGGTGGAGGCACACGGTCCCGGCACCCCGGTGGGCGATCCCATCGAATACGCCAGCCTGGCAGAGGTGTACGGCCTTGACGGGCCATGCGCGCTGGCATCGGTGAAGACCAACTTCGGCCACACCCAATCGGCTGCCGGAGCGCTGGGGCTGATGAAGGCGGTCCTGGTGCTGCAGCACGGTGTGATTCCACGCAACCTGCACTTCACCCGACTGCCTGATGAGATGGCCCGGATCGAGACCAATCTCTTTGTGCCGCAGGAGAATACCCCGTGGCCCAGCAATGGTCACCATGGACCCCGGCGAGCGGCGGTGTCGTCATACGGGTTCTCCGGAACCAACGTGCACGCCATTGTGGAGCAGGCACCCGAGACGGTCGTACCGGACGCCGCGCCAACCACTCCCGCCCTTGACGGCTCGCTGCTGTTCGCGTTGTCGGCCACGTCGGCCGGCGGACTGCGGCAAACGGCCGGGCGCCTCGCTGACTGGGTCGACGTGCACGGGGCGGACCTTGCGGCAACGGATCTGGCGTACACGCTTGCGCGTAGGCGTGCGCACCGGTCGGTGCGCACAGCGGTCATCGCACCAGGCATCAAGGAACTGAACGAGGGTCTGCGCAAGGTCGCCGAAACCGATTTCCCGTATCAGCCCACGGTCGGGCAGGACGATCGAGGCCCGGTATGGGTTTTCTCCGGGCAGGGTTCGCAGTGGGCGGCGATGGGCACCGACCTGCTCGCAACCGAGCCGGTGTTCGCCGCGACCGTGGCCCAGGTCGAGCCGATGATCGCCGCTGAGTCGGGATTCTCTGTCACCGAGGCGATTTCGGCGCGCGAGACGGTGAGCGGGATCGATCGGATTCAGCCCGCGCTGTTCACCATGCAGGTCGCGCTGGCGGCCACGATGAAGGCATACGGCGTTCAGCCGGGCGCCGTGATCGGCCACTCGATGGGCGAGGCCGCGGCCGCGGTTGTGGCGGGAGCGCTAACGCTGGAAGACGGGGTCCGCGTGATCTGCCGCCGCTCGCGGCTGATGTCCACGATCGCCGGTTCCGGGGCGATGGCGTCGGTGGAACTGCCCGCCGAGCAAGTGCTTTTGGAACTGACGGCCCGCGGCGTCGAAGACGTCGTGCTGGCGGTGGTGGCCTCGCCACGTTCCACGGTGATCGGCGGCGCCGCGCAGACGGTGCGGGATTTGGTCACTGCCTGGGAGCAAAGGGATTTGGTGGCACGCGAGATCGCCGTCGATGTCGCCTCCCACTCCCCCCAGGTCGATCCCATCCTCGACGAACTGTGCGACGTGCTCGCCGAGATTAGGCCCACGACACCACAGCTGCCGTTCTACTCCGCGACCGCGTTCGACCCGCGCGAGCAGCCCGTGTGCGATGCCTGGTACTGGTCGGACAATTTGCGTCACATGGTGCGTTTCGCCGCGGCTGTACAGGCGGCGTTGGAGGACGGCTTCCGGGTCTTCGCGGAATTGGCTCCGCACCCTCTGCTCACCCACGCCGTCGAGCAGACAGCCGGCGGCGCCGGTATGCCGGTGGCCGCGCTCACCGCCATGCGCCGCGAGCAACCGCTACCGCACGGCCTGCGCAGCTTGCTGACGGATTTGTTCAGTGCCGGTGCAGCGATTGACTTCTCGGTGATCTACCCGAGCGGCGTGCTGGTAGATTCACCGCTGCCGGCATGGAGTCACCGCCCGCTGCTGCTGACCCGCAAAGCCCCGGATCCGCGGGGGCGCGGGGCCGGCACGGTTGCCGCGCACCCGTTGCTGGGGGCGCATGTGCGATTGCACGAGGAGCCGGAACGTCACGTTTGGCAGGGCGAGGTCGGCACCGCGGCCCAGCCCTGGCTGGGCGACCACCGGATACACAATGTGGCGGCCCTTCCGGGGGCGGCCTACTGCGAGATGGCACTGGCCGCGGCTCGCACGATCCATGGCGAGAAGTCTGAGGTTCGCGATATCCGTTTCGAGGCGATGCTGTTGCTGGACGACGAGACGCCGGTATCGGCGGTCGCATCGGTGACCGCGGCGGGCGCTGCCGACTTCGTGGTGGAGACCTTCCAGGACGGCACGCACATTCGCCGGGCGACAGCGGTGTTACACGCCGGAATGGATGAGGACCAGCCACCGGCGCACGACATGGCCGCCCTACTCACGGCCCACTCATGCCGGCTCGACGGGGCCGAACTGCGGCAGCGGTTCGACGGACACGGTTTGCAGTACGGTCCGGCGTTCGCCGGACTGGCCGCAGCGCACGGTGCAGAGGAGTCGATCGGCACAGTGCTGGCCGAGGTGGGCCTACCCGGCCCTATCCGCTCGCAACACAGCGCCTACGGCGTCCATCCAGCCTTGTTGGACGCCTGTTTTCAGTCGGTCGCCGCTCATTCCGGCGCTCAGGTCGCAGGTGACGCCGGGTTGCTGCTGCCGCTGGGCGTACGTCGAGTCTGTGCCTATGGTTCTGCTCGCACCGCGCGCTATTGCTACACGACGTTGACTCGGGCCGACGGGGTCGGGTTGGAGGCCGACCTCGATGTGCTCGATGAGCACGGGACGGTCCTGCTGGCCGTGCGCGGACTGCAACTCGGGACCGGGTCCCCGGAGAGCGCAAACCGTGATCGCGTGCTGAACGAGCGGCTGCTGAGCATCGAGTGGAAACAGCGAACCCTGCCAGATGTGGATCACGTCGGCCCCGGAACGTGTTTGTTGATCAGTACTTCCGCTACTGCAGATGTCATGGCGACAAGCCTGACCGACGCACTGAAGGCCGAGGGCGCCAGGTGCGCGACCATGACATGGCCGCAGCATGCCGATCACCATGCGAACACCGAATTGCTCGGCACGCATCTTGCCGATCAGGTCAGCAGGGCCGTCATACTCACCGGCCCCAAGAATGGCAACCCGGAGCAGGAGTGTGGGCTGCTCGGCGGCGACTATGTGCGTCACCTGGTGCGAATCGCCCGGAAAATCACGGACATTGACGAAGAGCCCCCGCGACTTTACCTCGTAACGCGGAACGCTCAGACCGTGTTGCCGGGCGACGTGCCGAACCTCGAGCAGGCTGGGCTCCGCGGGCTGATGCGAGCGATCAGCACGGAGTATCCGCATCTGCGCGCCACCCAGATCGACATGGGTGAGGACGGCGAGGCCGAGCGGCTGGCACGGCAACTGCTGGGGAGCTCGGAGGAGGACGAGACGGCCTGGCGGAACGGCGAGTGGTATACGGCGCGCCTGAGTCCCGCACCGCTACGCCCTGAGGAACGGCGAACCACCGTGGTGGACCACCGGCACGATGGCATGCGCATACAGATCCGCACGCCCGGTGACTTGGAAACCATGGAACTCGCAGCCTTCCAACGGGTTTCGCCGCAGCCCGGCGAGATCGAAGTAAAGGTGAGGGCATCTGGCGTCAACTTCGCCGATGTCCTCTTGGCCGATGGCCGGTATCCCAGTATCGACGGGGATGTACCGCAGCTTGGTATGGATTTTGCCGGCGTTGTGACCGCGGTCGGTTCCGACGTGACAACTCATCGCTTGGGCGACCGTGTCGGCGGTTTCTCCAAGAACGGTTGCTGGTCCACGTTCATCACATGTGATGCGCGCCTGGCCGTGACGCTGCCGCGGGGCCTCACCGAGGCCCAAGCGGCGGCGGTGAGCACCCCGCACGCCATCGCCTGGTATGCCCTGCACGATCAGGCCAGGATCACCAGCGGTGACCGGGTGTTGATCCACTCCGCCACGGGCAGCGTGGGGCGGGCGGCGATCGCGATCGCCCGTGCCGCGGGCGCCGAGATCTTCGCTACCGCCGGCAGCGAGCAGCGCCGAGAACTCCTGCGCGGCCTGGATATCCAGCATATCTACGACTCCCGCAATACCGACTTTGCCGAGCATATCCGGCGTGAAACCGACGGAGAAGGCGTCGACATCGTGCTCAACTCGCTTCCTGGCGCCGCACAGCGCGCCGGGCTGGAAGTGCTGTCCGTCGGCGGACGATTTGTGGAGATCGGTAAGCACGATGTCTACGCCAACACCCGAGTGGGGCTCTTCCCGTTCCATCGCAATCTCACGTTCCACTACATCGACCTGGCGCTGATGTCACAGAGCCATCCAAAGCGGATCGGCGACCTGCTGGGCACGGTGTACCGGCTCGTCGCAGACGGTGAGTTGCCATTACCGGAATGCACTCACCATCCCCTCGGCGATGCGGCCACGGCCGTCCGCACGATGAGCGCCGACGAGCAGACGGGCAAGATCGTGCTCGACGTGCCCCAGTCCGGACACACCAGCGTCGTGGTACCGCCCGAGCAGGCACGACCTTTCCGGCAGGACGGCTCCTACATCGTCACCGGCGGCCTCGGTGGCATCGGATTGTTTCTCGCCGAGAAAATGGCCGCCGCCGGCTGTGGGCGCATCGTGCTCAGCTCCCGTTCCCAGCCCAATCCCAAGGCGCTGGAGACGATCGAGCTCATCCGGGCGATGGGCACCGACATCGCGGTGGAATGCGGCGACATCACCGAAGTCGACACAGCGCCGCGTCTGGTAGGCGCGGCGACCGCCACCGGCCTTCCGTTGCGTGGGGTGCTGCACGCCGCTGCGGTATTCGAAAACGCGATGCTGGCGAACATGACCGACGAGCTCATCGACCGCAACTGGGCTCCAAAGGTGCACGGCGCGTGGAACTTACACCACGCCACGTCCACTCTGCCCCTGGATTGGTTCTGCTTGTTCTCCTCGGCGGTAGGTCTGGTGGGCTCGCCCGGGCAAGGGGCGTACGCCGCCGCCAACGGCTGGCTGGACGCATTCGCGCGGTGGCGCCGAACCCGGGGCCTACCCGCCACCGGGATCGGGTGGGCATTGTGGGCCGAGGTGGGCCGCGCCGCAGAACTTCGAGCCGAGGCCGGCGAGGCGATGGCGCCCGGGCGCGACGGAGAAGGGACCGCCATCGCGCACTGGCGTGACACCGCGTTCACCGCCGACGAGGGTGGCTACGCATTCGAGGCCCTGCTGTGCCATGACCGCGCGTACTCCGGGTATGCAAAGCTGACGGGAACGCCGTGGTTCGGCGCCTACGCGCAGCGCAGCCGGTTCGCTGAATTGTTCCGGTCCAACGATCAAAGCGCATCGGAAACAGGCGAATTGCTCAACGAATTGTATGCTCTGCCATCGGAGGAGTGGCCCGTCCGACTACGTCGCATGATCTCCGATGCGGTCAGCCTGATTCTGCGCCGCACCATCGATCCTGACCACCCGCTCTCCGAATATGGCCTTGATTCCATGGGAAACCTCGAGCTGCGCACCCGCGTCGAGGCCGAAACAGGGATACGCGTCACCACCAACGACATCACCACCATTCAGGGCTTGGCCGGGCTGCTATGCGAAAGGTTGGCTCCCACAGGCAGTCTCGGACCCGTGACAACAGGCCAGCACCTCGAAACGCCGGCCGAGCCGCAAGCCGACTAGAGGAGGGCCGGGTGTTCGTAGGTGCAGGTCCAGCGCACGGGCTGTTCGTGGGAACGGTGTATGACTGGGCGCCGGAGACGGGCAGAATCGTGTCCTGGCAAGCATCGCCCACCTCGCTGGCGAAGGCCCGGCAAGCCCCGATAAGTGATGTACCGCTCAGCGCAATGCAAGAAGCGCACCTTCGCGGCTTTTCCCGGTACGCGGCCCGCGGCCTCGACTATGCGCGCTTGGTAATCGGCACCGGAGACGAGCCCGGTCGATGCGACATTCGCACCATGAGTTACGTCATCAACTCGCATCTGCGGCGGCACAAGACGTATCACAGTTGGTTCGAGTACGAAGACGCGGACAACATTGTGCGGCACACGATCGTCGAGCCGGCCGACATCGAGTTCGTCCCGATCCGGCAGGGCAACATGACGCCAACCGAGTGGCACCAGTTTGTGCTGTCCACTCCGGATCCGGTGGAGTGGGATTGCTTCAGGTTCGGCATTATTCAGCGTGAGGACCACTTCACGATTTTCGCGATTGTCGATCACCTGCACTGTGACCCGACAATCATCGCGGGCTTATACACCGAAATCGTGATGAACTACCGTGTCCTGGTAGCCGGTCGTGCGCTCGTTCAGGCACCGCCCGCGGCCAGCCATGACGATTTCTGCATCCGGGAGCAGCAGCACGTATCGTCTCTGACCTTGGATTCCGCCCAGGTGCGCAGGTGGATCGAGTTCGCCGAGAACAACGGCGGAACACTTCCGGACTTCCCACTGCCGCTCGGTGATCTGTCGCAGGCCACGGGTGGCGACCTGGTAGTCGATCGGCTGATGGATCAGGACCAGACGGCCGAATTCGAATCCCGCTGCATCGCGGCGGGGGCACGCGTCAGCGGCGGCTTGTTTGCCTGTATAGCTCTCGCGCAGCATGAGTTGACCGGCGCCACAACGTATTATGGCCTTGCGCCAACCGACAAGCGCAGGTCGCTGGCTGAATTCTCCACAATGGGCTGGTTCACCGGCGTGGTGCCGTTCACTGTGCCTGTCAACCCGACATCCTTCGAAGAGACCGCCCGCGCCGCGCAGGCTTCCTTCGATTCGAATCTGGACCTCGCCAACGTGTCGTTCAACGAAATATTGAAATTGGCGCCCTGGCTCAGGGCATGGGGCCCGAACTGCACGATGGTCAACTATATGGATGCGGGTCTTCCTCCCTTCTCCGCCACCGTTGCCTCCCACATGAAGGACGCGAACGTCAGCATCTACTGCGACCCCAGGGATCCGGCGCACCTTTATTTCTCGGTGATCCGGCTGTTCGATGAGGTGTCGATGTGGGTGAACCTCCCGAAGAATCCGATCGCCAAAGACTCCGTGACCCGCTACCTGCAAGCGATGAAATCCGTCCTGAAGCGCGTAGCGGATGGACGTCGCGCAAATCAAGCAATCGAACTATCCGGATGAAAGTCGTGTTGGCCGCCCATGGCACTCGCGGCGACGTCGAACCGTGCGCCGCAGTCGGTTTGGAGCTGCTACGCCGAGGCCACGAAGTGCGCATAGCGGCACCACCCAACCTACTCGGCTTCGTGGAGTCGGCCGGCCTTACCGCGGTCGGTTACGGACCAGATTCGCAGGAGCAGGTCAGGGCGGTCGCGGACTTTGTTCATCACGCCTTCAGGCCGCAGAATCCCGTCAATGTGGTGCGCGCAGGCAAGGAGCTCTTCGTCGAGGGTTGGGCGCAGATGAGCAGGACGCTGACTTCGCTGGCGGACGGGGCCGACCTTCTCGTAACGGGCCAGACGTACCACGGCGTCGTTGCCAATGTTGCGGAGTACTACAACATTCCGCTGGCAGCGCTCCACCACATGCCGATCTGCGTCAATGGACAACTCGCCCTGCCATCGATACCGTCGCCGGCGCCCCTGGTCCGCTCCACTCTGCGGGCAGCGTGGCGGCTGTATTGGCGCATCACCAAGGACGCCGACGCTGCGCAACGTCGTGAACTCGGCCTGCCGCGCGCGGCGGCCCCCGCGGCGAAGCGGATGGCGGAACGTGGATCGCTCGAAATCCAGGCCTACGACGAGGCTTGCTTTCCGGGCCTCGCAGCCGAATGGAATGGCCGGCGCCCCTTCGTCGGCGCGCTGACCATGGAGTTGCCGTCGGATTCCGACGGTGAGGTCGCTTCGTGGATTGCCGCCGGGACGCCGCCCATCTACTTCGGTTTCGGCAGCACGCCGGTCCAAGCTCCCGTCGACACGATCGCCATGATCGCCGCAGCTTGCGCCGAGGTCGGCGAACGGGCTTTGATTTATTCCGGTGCGAGCGGGTCCAACTGCATGTCACCTCCCGAGCGCGTGAAACTTGTTGATCTGCTCAACTATTCGTCCATCCTTCCGATCTGTCGCGCGATGGTCCACCACGGCGGAGCTGGCACCACGGCTGCGGGCCTACGGGCAGGAATACCCATGCTGATCCTTTGGGACGTAGCCGATCAGCCGCTGTGGGCAGCGCAGGCGACGCGCATGAAAGTCGCTCGTGCTCAGCGCTTATCGACCATCACGCAACAATCCTTGATCTCACACCTACGTCGTATTCGAGCGCCGCAATACATGGCCCGCGCCGGCGAAATCGCGACCCGAATGACCAAGCCTGCCGAAAGCGTCAGCGCGGCCGCCGATCTGATAGAGAATATCGCCCGCGGGGAGGGCGTCGGATGATGTGGGGCACGGTGCTGGCGATCGCACTCTGGGTGTCGATCGACCCCACGCGTCTGGTCATCGGCGGAGTCTTGATGTCACGGCCGCGGGCCCGGCACAACCTTGTTGCCTACTGGTTGGGCGGTCTGGCAGCCGGTGTCGCTCCCGGCGTTGGCGCGCTTGTCCTGCTGCACGGTTCGCTGCTGAAGGATATGGAAAATGCGAGGTCCACGCTCGCACGCTTCACGAGTGGGTATTTCCAAATCGTCGTCGGTGTGCTCATGCTGTTGATCGCGGCAGTCGTGTCGGCGGGGCCCTACGGGGGCGCTCCGTCGGCCCCGAGTCTGCAGCCAACACAGACCCCATCCGCCTGGGTACTTGCCCGCATGCGTCATGCGCTGCAAGGCGGAAATCCGTGGGTGGCGTTTGGGATTGGCGTGGTATCGACGATGCCGCCCATCGATTACCTCTTCGTGCTCGTCATCATCGTCTCCTCGGGAGCCGGAATCGGAACTCAGCTCGGCGCAGTCGTGATATTCACCGTCATGGTTCTTGTTCTCGTTGAGGTCCCGCTTGTCAGCTGTCTGGTAATGCCGGCGAAAACCGAGTTCGCCATGCTGCAGCTGCAGAGGTGGGCCCTCGTCAACCGTCGGCGGATTCTGATCGCCGTCCCCGCCGTCGCCGGGTTAATGCTGCTGAGCGCTGGTATAAGCAGCATTTGAGCGGCGAAGGGCGTTCATCGTGACCCGCCGGCCCGCGGCGAGGTCTTGCGCGCTTCGGGGTGCGTCCACCGAGCCGTTGGGCGGGCATAGCCGCTGACTAGTGGGGGCGCTCTCCGTCCGAGCCTGTCCACGTTCGATTGGATGAATGGGAAGGGGTAGGAGGTGCGTTGCTCGACGACTGCGCGGAGGTCCGCCATCGACGCGTGCCACGGCATGTCGTACCGCGCCAGGTTCGTCTTGAGGAAAGGGAATTGGAAATCCTCGATCAGGCCGTTCCAACAATAGAGAGTGCTGTTATTTCGCGCGGAGCGCTCGCCGGCCCACAGCCGCGCCGATGGGCACCCATAGGTGGTTTTGACCGTCGCGGCGGACACGAACGGTTTGATTCGCAGCCCTGCTTTGCGAGCGCGTTTGGATAAGCCGACCTCGTACCGCCAGACAAGGCTGCCTTTATGGACGGCGTACTGGAAGTTGTCCCAGAAATCGTCGAGGAAGGCGCGAGTGCGTGAGTTGAGATCCCATCCCAGAAAGAAAGATTGGAGGTGGGGGGCCATCTGGGTATTTTCGATGGCGCCGTACATGTCGGCATCGTGGAACGAGTTCCACATCTCCTCGAGGGGAAAGAGGGGGCCGAACACGCTGTCGTTGGCGATGACGAACCGGTCGAACTGATCGAGCGACCAGCCGCGCTGCCGGAGGATGCACCAGGCGAGGTGCCACGAGCCGAAGTCGTAGGCGAGCGTGCGGCGAGTGTAAATGCCAGCACAGAAGGGCCGGATGGGTGCGACCGATTCCGCCGAGAGGGTGGGCGAGCCGGAGACGAAGACGATGGTCGCGCCGAGTCCGTGCAGCGCCTTCAGGTAATAGGTGACGTAAGGATCGACGATGCCCTGAGGATCGAAGTGTGCGAACAGAACGAGCGTGCGGCGACCCGACGGAGGCTGCGGTGGAAGCCCCAGGTGGCTTTCGCACAGGAAGCGTAAAGCGTTGCGGTCCAGCCGGTGTTGCGCGACGGCCAAGGTGCGCTCGAATTCGGTCCGCAGCGCGACCGCCCGCCGTCGCGGCACTAAGTGTCCAAGCGGGCGAACTGATTCTGGCGATACCGCTCGACGCAGGCTGCTCTCCTCACCTTGCCGCTAGTGGTAATGGGAATCGAACCAGGCGCTACCACAACGAGATCCGCGATGCTGAGGCCATGCGTGTTGGAAATCGCAGAAGTGACTTTACGTTTGACGACGTTGAACTTGTCAGCCGCGTCCTCGTGGGAGCCGGCGTGATCCTTGAGCTCGATGATGGCGACGACCTTTTCCGTGCCTTCGTCCGGAACCGCGATCGCCGCGCATCGTCCGGGCGTGATGCTCTGAATCGTTGCTTCAAGGTCGTCGGGAGAGTGGTTACGCCCGTACACGATCAAGAGATCCTTGATACGGCCGATGATGAACAGCTCGCCGTCGTAGATGAAGCCCGAATCTCCAGTTCTCAGCCAGGGCGCTTCCGGGGTGCCGGCGGACGGAGCGACAAGCGTTGCGCCGAATATCTGCGTCGACTCGTGGGGCCGCTGCCAGTAGCCGGTTGCGACGTTGTCCCCGTGCACCCAGATTTCACCGGTCGTTCCCGCCGGACACTCGATACTGGTCTCGGGATTGACGATTCGCACCATAGGCGACTGCGGAACGCCGTAACTGACGAGCGCTGTCCCGCCCCCGTCTGGGCGACGCTTCGCATGTCCCGCAGTCAACTCTTCGGAGTCGAAATGAAGGATCCGGGGTGGTTGACCCGCTTCGCGGGTCGCGACATACAACGTTGCCTCTGCCATCCCGTACGACGGCCGTAGCACCCTGTCGTGCAGGTTGAACGACGCGAACCGCTCGGTGAAGCGGTGCAGGGTCGCGGGCTGCACCCGCTCGCTGCCGTTGAGGATGCTGAGCACGTTTCCGAGATCGAGACCGGCCAGGTCATCGTCCGATGTTTTTCGCGCCGCCAATTCGAAAGCGAAGTTAGGTCCTGCCGACAGTGCGTGACTGTTTCCCGCCAGCCATTGCATCCACCGGGCCGGCCGCTGCAGAAACGCGACCGGACTGGCAAGGACGGTGCGAAATCCGGTCAGCACCGGAAAGATGATTCCGAGATGCAAACCCATGTCGTGGTAGAAGGGCAGCCAGGACACCACAGTGGTGTCCGGCGGGGCAACGCCTCCATGGTCCCCGAAGAAGTCGGCATTGATCTGCCCGAAATTCGCCATCACGTTTTTGTACGTAACCATGACGCCGACGGGGGTACGGGTCGATCCGGACGTGTATTGCAAATACACTGTCTCTGTTGAATTCTCGACCCGCGCAGCGGACGCCTTCTTCGAGTCGAGGTCCAACGAATCAACTTCGATGAATGACGGGGCGGCCACCCCGGACTTGGATTCGAGACCCGCGGCGATATCGCCCGCGACAGAGGAAGTCGTGAGAATGACCGCGGGCGATGCGTCACCCAGCACCGCATCAATACGCTCATCGCTGGCCCCACCCAGCGGGACCGCGATCAGCCCGGCCTGTAATGCGCCGAGAAACGCGCTGACGTAGTCAAGTCCTGGCGGCGCCAGTATCACAGCGCGGTCGCCATTTGTTCCGTGCAGCCTGAGCTCCTGTGCAACATTAAGCACCCGTCGATACAGCTGCGACCACGTCAGGGTTTCGGCAATTCCGGCCGGGTCCTGTTCGTAATCCATAAATGTGAACGCCGTCTGGTTGGGCTGCAGACTGGCACGTTCGCGCAGCAGTGTCGGAATGGGACACTTAAGCATGGGCGTCAGGTTACCTCGGCGATTACCGTTGCGCCGGTTTTGCGCCAGAGACGATGGGCGGCTCCAGCGGACGCCAGTGGAAAGCCTGATCGACCGGCTGAACAGCAACCCAATCCTGCTGAAAATGTTGAATTTGCGGTTCAAATACGGTTACCGGTTCCTCAGCCGCCTGCTCATAAGGGACGACGTACTGTTCCTCAATTACGGGTACGAGGAGAGCCCGCCGATGGCCCTGCCACTGGCGGCGTCCGATGAGCCCGATCGATTTCCCATCCAGCTCTACCACCGCACGGCGACCCAGGTGGAGCTCGCCGGCAAAAAGGTGCTCGAGGTCAGTTGCGGCCATGGCGGCGGGGCTTCGTATCTGATGCGGACGCTGCGCCCGGCCTGCTACACGGGCCTGGATCTGAACACGGTCGGCATCGAATTCTGCCAGAAGAGGCACAACCTGCCCGGTCTGAACTTCGTGCCGGGCAATGCCGAGAGCCTGCCCTTTCCCGATCGGTCCTTCGACGCGGTGATCAATGTCGAAGCCGCGATCAACTACCAGAACGTGCCCAAGTTCTTCGCCGAAGTGGAGCGTGTGCTGCGCACGGGAGGGCATTTCCTGTACGCCGATATCCGCTACGCCGACGAAATCGGCGCCTGGGAGACGGACCTGGCCAACATCCCAATGCGCCGGGTGTCGGAGCAGACCATCAACGCTGAGGTGATGCGCGGGCTGGAGAAGAATCGGTTCTTCGACCAGATCATTCGTCGGCTACCGAATATCGCGTTGGTGCGCGGCATAGCCAATGACTACGCGGGTGGGCCGGGGTCGTTGATCTACCGCAGGCTGGAAAGCGGCGAGGCGTCGTACCGGTTGTTCTGCTTCGTCAAGGATTGAGGCGCGGTTGTCCGAAGCTTCGGCTCGGCGTCACCGCGAGCGAAACTCGGGCTGCCGGGTGGCGGTCCAACGGCTTATTCTTTGAAGACCCCAGCAAACGTCTGGGGTCGGAGTTGGCGGAGGGTCGGATGACGGCCGAAGCGGCGTGCCAGACGTGCGGCACCGAGTTCCTCGAGAATGCACGGTTCTGTCACGGATGCGGCTCGCCCGTCACCGACCCCGCCGCACGTGCGGAGTACAAGCAAGTGTCGGTGCTGTTCGCCGACGTGGTGCATTCCATGGACATCGCCGCGGCGGTTGGTGCGGAGCGGCTGCGCGAAATCATGGCCGAGCTGGTCGACCGCTGCAGCAAGGTAGTGCACCGCTACGGGGGCACGGTCGACAAGTTCACCGGCGACGGAATCATGGCGGTGTTCGGCGCTCCCGTAGCAATGGAAGACCACGCTCTTCGCGCCTGTCTGACGGCCTTGGGCGTTCAGGAAGACATCAAGCAGCTTGCGGCCGACGTCCAACAGCGCGACGGGGTGGACCTTCAGTTGCGGGTGGGACTGAACTCGGGTCAGGTCATCGCGGGTGACGTCGGTTCTGGGCCGTTGGGCTACACCGCAATCGGCGCGCAAGTCGGGATGGCGCAACGGATGGAGTCTGTGGCACCGCCGGGTGGTGTGATGCTCAGCGAATCCACCGCCCGGCTCGTTCAGCAGGGCGCCCTGCTGGGCGAAACGGAGCAGGTGCGCATCAAGGGCAAGGCCTTTCCGGTACTGGCCCGCCGTCTTCTCGGCCTGACCGGCGGTTCCCAGCGAAGTGACGACTTGCAAGGCGCATTGGTCGGGCGAGAGCTCGAAGTGACAACGATCGCCGGTCTCCTGGATCGATCGATGAGCGGGCGGGGGTGTGTCGTCTGTGTTGCGGGGCCGGCAGGCATCGGCAAGACGCGACTCACTGATGAGGCGGTCGCGATGGCCCATAGTCGCGGTGTTGTGGTGTCTTCGGTTTTCTGCGAGTCGCATACCAGCGATGTCCCCTTTCTCGTGGCAGCGGGGCTGTTGCGCGAAGCCGCCCGGATAACCGGTCTCGACGACGAGGCAGCGCGCATACAGGTGCGCGCCGGCGTCCCCAACGCTTCCGATGAAGATGTGCTGCTGCTCTACGACCTGATGGGAATCCGCGACCCCGACACACCGCCCCCTACAATCCATCCCGATGCACGGCGCCGACGGTTGAGCGCTTTGATCAACTCGTTGTCATTGAACCGCACCCAACCGGTTCTCTACGTCATCGAGGATGTGCATTGGATTGATGAGGTCAGTGAGTCGATGCTGGCCGAGTTCCTCACCGTCGTACCCCAAACGCCGTCGATGGTGCTGGTCACCTACCGTCCCGACTATCGTGGTGCGTTAGCGGAAGTACCTGGCACACAGACAATCTCGCTGGCGCCGCTGAGCGATTCGGAAGCTGCGGTGCTGCTTGACGAAATGCTGGGCACCGATCCGTCGGTCGCCGGGATCAAAGCGCTCGTCGCCGAAAGGGCGGGCGGAAACCCGTTTTTCGCGCAGGAGATGGTGCGCGAGCTGGCGGAGCGTGCCGTGCTAACGGGTGATCGCGGCGGTTTCACCTGCGCCACAGATCTGGCCGAGGTCACCGTTCCGGCCACCCTGCAGGCCACCATCGCCGCGCGCATCGACCGGTTGGATCCTGACGCCAAGCAGACTTTGAACGCCGCGGCGGTGATCGGATCGCGCTTCACGCCCGAACTACTCGCCGCGGTGGGCAATGCGCCTGCTCTCGAAGCACTCCTGAAGGCTGCGCTGATCGATCAGGTCCGATTCACACCCTGCACCGAGTTCGCGTTCCGCCACCCGTTGATTCGCGCTGTGGCCTACGAATCACAACTGAAAGCCGATCGCGCCCAGATGCATCGCCGTCTGGCCGCCGCGATCAAGGCCCGCGAGCCGGAATCGAGCGACCAGAACGCGGCGCTGATCGCCGAACATCTGGAAGCCGCGGGTGACTTGCGGGACGCCTACGGCTGGCACATGCGCGCGGCAATGTGGGCGAGATACCGCGATATCGCCGCGGCTCGTCTGAGTTGGGAAAGTGCCACGCGGATCGCCGACGCACTGACCGCCGCAGACCCAGACCTGGCGGCCATGTGCATTGCTCCCCGCACCATGCTGTGCGGGATCGCGTGGCGGTTGCATGTGAGCAACGTCGGGCACCGTTTCGACGAGTTGCGGAAATTGTGCAGCGCCGCGGGGGACAAGCCGTCACTGGCCATTGCGATGGCGGGGCTGGTGGTGGATCACGCGTTCCAGGACAGGGTGCGCGAGGCGTCGCGGCTGGCTTCCGAAGCCGTCACTCTGATCGAGTCCATCAGCGATCCGACGTTGACGGTCGGGCTGTCCTTCACGCCTATCCGCGCCAAGATGGCAAGTGGCGAGTGGTCCGAGATGCTGCGCTTGTCACAGCGAGTCATTGATCTCGCCGAAGGAGACCCCACGAAGGGCAACTTCCTCTTCGGGTGCCCCCTGGCGCTCGCCTTTGCGCAGCGGGCTACCGCCCGTTACGCACTGGGACGGCCCGGGTGGCGAGATGACCAGCGGCGCGGCCTGGCCGTGGCGAAGGGCGCCGACTCGTTGTCCTACGTCACCGTCGTCAGCTACGTGTACACCGCGGCGGTACCGGCTGGCGCGCTGCGGCCCCACGATTCGACGTTGCGCGAGATCGAGGATGCCTTGGCGATTGCCGAACGATCGGGCGACAACCTCCAGTTGGGGGTCGCCTGGTTGACCCTGGGCCTTGCGCTGGTGCACCGGCATTCGGATGCCGAGCGTGATCGCGGACAGCAGTTATTGGCGGAGGTCCGCGATGTGTTCCTGCGCGGGGGGCACTTCTTGTGCGATATCCCGATGATTGACGTGTACGTGGCCCGCGAGACAGCGCGGCGTGGAGACCACGACCGGGCGATAGCGCTGATGCGTGCGGGCGTCGACCATCTCGCTCGGGCGGGACAACTACTGTCGTGGGGCATTTTGGCCACGGGTGTTCTGGTGGAGACACTGCTCGAACGCGGGACGGAGCCTGATGTCGCCGAAGCCGAGGCCGCGATCGAGCGGTTGGCGACTGCGCCGGCCGACGAGGGCCTGCTGATAAGGGAGATCTGGCTGCAGCGGTCGCGGGCCTTACTGGCGCGGGCTCAAGGCGATGGCGGCGCCTATACCCGCTTCAGGGATCGCTACCGCGACCTGGCGAGAACGCTTGGCTTCGAAGGACACATTGCGTGGGCAGAGGCGATGCAATAGAAGCGGCCCCTCGGCCGCCCGTGACTAATCTTCCTGCATGGCCTACATGGAGGACGAACCGAGAAAGCGTTCGACCAAGGCGCGCTCGGCGATCGGATCTTTGAGCGGCCAGGCCCACAGTGCCAGGAAGACGCGGATCAGCCACTGCGCGGCCAGCGGGTCGTCGTTGTCGGGCCCCAGCATCTCGGCGGCCAAGGCGGTCACCGCGGGTGAGCTGATGACCCAATCGCTGACCGGGGCCGCGTGGATCGACCGCATGAGCTGAGCCAGCGGATCGGATCGCAGGCGTTCCAATGCCATCATCGTGGCGGTCACGACCCGCTCGGGGCCTCGAAGGTTCTTGATGGCCTGCCGCGTGGCGTCGACAATGCGAGCGGCTTGAATACCGACGACGGCGTCGCGGATGGTCGCCTTGCCGCCGGCATGCCGGTAGATCGTTGCGGGCGAGCAGTGCACCCGGGCCGCCAGGGCCTCGATCGTGAATCCTTCGTATCCCTGGCGCGCGATGAGGTCGGCCGCCGCGGTGTAGATCCGTTCGGCGGCTTCGCTACGGCGATCGCGACCCACCAACCAGTCGTCACGCGGCATCTACCCATGCTCCACCAAATTGCACGATGCAGAAATACTTTTCGCAGCTTGAGAAATTCTACGTACTCCTTATCACGCGAACTGGCTGCTGGCGGCGGGTGCACGCGGTCGTCTCCCGTCGACCGGAGGCGCGAGGGTTCCTCAACTTGTCGGCATCCCGTTGACGCCGCGGTGAGCCGCATCGAGCCTGAAACACATGGCGGTATTGGACAGTGCGATCGAATTCTTCAGCAGCGAGGCGATCCAGGATCCCTACCCGCTGTTCGACCGCATGCGTGCCGAGGCGCCGCTGCACCGCATCGGCGATTCCGTGTTCTACGCGATATGCGGTTGGGACGCCGTGCTGGAGGCAGTCGACCGCGTCGAAGACTTCTCCTCGAATCTCACCGCCACCGTGGTCTTCCACGAGGACGGAACCGTCACCCCCCTCGACATGGGCCCGCCCGGCGCCCCGATGCATGCGCTGGCCACGGCGGACGATCCGGTACATGCGATGCACCGCAAGATTCTGCTGCCCCACCTGTCGGCCAAACGTGTTCGGATCATTGAAGAATTCGCCGCCCAGACCGCGGACCGTCTCTGGGAAGAGAACCTGCGCGATGGACGGATCCAATGGATGAGCGCGATAGCCAACCGGCTGCCGATGATGGTGGTCTGCAAGCTGCTGGGTCTGCCCGACGACGATGTCGACAGGCTCATTCGCCTCGGCTACGCCACCACCACGCTGCTCGACGGGATCGTCACGCCCGATCAGCTCGCAGCGGCCGGGGCCGCGGCGATGGAGCTCTCCGGCTATGTCCTCGAGCACTTCGAAAAGGCAAGCGACAACAGTGAAGACGGTCTGATCGCCGACCTGGCAGCCCGCTACGCCTCGGGTGAACTTGAACAGCTGCCGGCGCTCGGGATCATGCTGACCCTCTTCAGTGCCGCGGGCGAATCGACGGCGTCGCTGCTGGGCAGCGCGGCCTGGATCCTCACCGATCGCCCCGCGGTCCAGCGGCAGCTTCGCGAAAACCCAGAATTACTAAGCAGTTTCATCGAAGAGACGCTGCGCTTCGAGTCGCCGTTTCGCGGTCATTACCGCCACGTGTGGCGCGACACCACGCTGGCTGGGGTCGAGGTGCCGGCCGGCGCGCACTTGTTACTGATGTGGGGAGCAGCCAACCGCGACCCGACGCACTTTGCGAATCCGAACGAGTTTCGGCTCGACCGCCCGGCCGCCAAGAGCCACGTGAGTTTCGGCAGGGGCGTGCATTTCTGCGTAGGTGCCGCGCTGGCCCGTTTGGAGGCCCACATCGTGCTGCGGATGTTGCTCGAGCGCACCACATGGATCGACGCGACCGACATCGGCGAATGGCTGCCGAGCATCCTGGTCCGGCGCCGCGAACGGCTTCAGCTGGCTGTGCGGTGATCCTACGGACGCGGCTGCACGTCGACGCTGGGCGGACGCGACTGCGGGTCCTGAGGCTTCGCCCGCACGGAGCGCCGGACGAGACTGAACGCGACGGCGCCCCCGACGAGGACCGCGACGGCCGCCCCCGCAAAGACCAACGGACGCTTGCCGCGACGCTGCGCGCGCCGCGCGTCCTGCAACGCCTGGGGCAGGCTCGTGACCACTTCCTGCGCCGCGGCCAACTCCTGGGCCAGGGTTTCCTGGGCCGCGGCGAGGTCTCGGGCCAGCCGCCCCTCTTGATACCGGCGACGCAGCTGCGAGGCGGTCTGCTGCGCGGACTGGACGCTCAGGCCGACCACTCCCCGGGTGACGTCCACCGGTCCCTGCGCCGAATAGGTCAGGCCGCGGGACAGTCGCTGCCGCGGCGTCAGCCGGGAATCCGTCTTCGCGCTCATCTGTCGCCTTTCTGTCCCGTAAGTAGAGCCTGGCGTGGAGCCGGCCCGCTATCTGAACAGACTGCCAGCATAAGGACGCCGGCGTCGTCTTGGGTGACACCGCGTGCGGCAACGCCCGCCCGTAGTGGCAGACTCTGATCCCGTGACCAACAGCCCCTTTCAGACTGCTACCGCCACGCTCCACACCAATCGCGGCGACATCAAGGTCGCCCTCTTCGGAAACCACGCGCCCAAGACCGTCGCCAACTTCGTCGGCCTGGCACAAGGCACCAAGGAGTACTCGACGCAGAACGCATCGGGAGGCTCGTCCGGCCCGTTCTACGACGGCGCGGTCTTTCACCGGGTGATCCGGGGCTTCATGATCCAGGGCGGCGACCCGACCGGAACCGGTCGCGGCGGCCCCGGCTACAAGTTCGCCGACGAGTTCCACCCCGAACTGCAATTCGACAAGCCCTACCTGCTGGCGATGGCGAACGCGGGCCCCGGCACCAACGGCTCGCAGTTCTTCATCACGGTCGGCCAAACCCCGCACCTGAACCGGCGACACACGATCTTCGGTGAGGTGACCGACCCCGATTCGCAGCAGGTCGTTGAGGCGATCTCGACGACGGGCACCGACGGCAACGACCGTCCCACCGAGCCGGTCGTCATCGAGTCGATCACCATCTCCTGAGCCGGCGGTAGGCCGCGGGCCGATCAGCCTTGCTGGCGGCCCGCGTAGCCCGCTGCCGTGAGCGCGTCGAGCACCTCCAGCGGGTCCGTTCCGAGATCCCAGCGGGAGAACAACGCCAGCTCGCCGTCGGCCGTCTCGACCTCGAGCAACCGCACTTTGCGTCCGTAGCGGCGGAACTCGATGATGCGGATGATCTTGATGTCGGAATGCTGCAATACCTGCGTCCGAAACCAGCCGCGGCGCACCAGGCCGCCGGGCGTGATTGCCAGCTTGGGACGCGCGTGCCACGACACGCCGGCAAACAGAATCAGACCCGCCGCGGCAACGCCCGCCAGAATGCGCCCCGGTGGATCTGTGACCACGGTCACAGCCGCGATAGCCATCAGAACACCCGCAGCTCCACAACCAGCGATTCCCGCCGTGTGCGGCTGCCATTGTGTTTGCTGCATGCGGTCCTTAACCCCTCCCACCACGGCCTATGCAGTTATCCACATCAGCTATCAACAGTGGGGATAAATCACACGCGTGTGATTGGGTGGCTACATAGTTGCTGACGCGGTGACAAATAAGGCCGAAAATGAATTCATTAGAGTAGTCGCCGCGCTCAGTGCCAGCGCATCGTGAGCAACAAACCGGTGATCATGAAAGCGAACGCGATCGCGTAGTTCCACGGGCCCAATTGGGCCATCCAATTGAGAGCGGTGGGTGCCTGGCTCCCGACGGCGGCCAACTGGAACACCATCAGCCAGACGAGGCCGATCAGCATCAGACCGATGAACAGCGCGACGAACCACACGCTCGAGGGTCCGACCTTGACTTTCACCGGGGTGCGGCTGACCGTGCTGACGGTGAAGTCGTTCTTCTTGCGGACCTTGGACTTGGGCATGATTACCTCGCGGATTACCTCAACGACACGGTGAGCGGGACGGGGTGCAACGATAAGCACTGCAGCTGCACCCATAGCTTGGCTACGAGACTAACTCACCTGGGGCGGTGACCAGGAAATGGAGAGGCGATGATCCAGACGCGCCGGTCGCCATGGCGTTGGGGCGTCCCGGTCGTGTGCCTGCTGGCCGGACTGCTGCTCGCCGCCACCCACGGCGTCTCCGGGGGCGCCGAAATCCGCCGCAGTGACGCCCCGCGGCTGGTGGACCTGGTCCGCGAGACCCAGTCGTCGGTGAACCGTCTCAGCGCCCAGCGCGAGGCGCTGGCGGGCAAGATCGATGCCGCGCACGGGCGGTCGTCCGATGCCGCGCTGGCGGCCATGCTGCGGCGCTCCGGCCAGCTTGCCGGCGAGGCGGGAATGAGCCCGGTGCATGGGCCGGGCCTGGTGGTCACCCTCGCGGACGCACAGCGCGACGCCAACGGCCGTTTCCCCCGCGACGCCTCCCCGGACGATCTGGTGGTGCATCAGCAAGACATCCTGGCCGTGCTCAACGCGCTGTGGAGCGCCGGCGCCGAGGCGATCCAGATGCAGGACCAGCGGATCATCGCGACCTCGGTGCCCCGCTGCGTCGGCAATACCCTCTTGCTGAACGGGCGCACCTACAGCCCGCCGTACACGATCACCGCGATCGGCAACGCGACGGCGATGCAGGCTGCCCTGGCGGCCGCGCCGCTGGTGATCCTGTACAAGCAGTACGTAGTTCGCTTCGGCCTCGGTTACACCGAAGAGGTCAAGTCCGACGTGCAGGTGGTGGGTCACTTCGAGCCCGACCGGTTGCATTTCGCGCAGCCCAACGACCCAATCGGCTACTGACCAGCGGCGCGAGCACCGGCGGACGGTAACCTGGCACGATGCGGATCCTGGTTGTCGACAACTACGACAGCTTCGTGTTCAACCTGGTGCAGTACCTCGGTCAGTTGGGTGTCGACGCCGAAGTCTGGCGCAATGACGACACCCGGCTCTCCGACGAGGCCGCCGTCGCCCGCCAGTTCGACGGGGTGTTGCTCAGTCCGGGGCCGGGCACCCCGGAACGCGCGGGCGCGTCGATTCCGATGGTTCGCGCGTGTGCCGCCGAGCGGACCCCGCTGCTCGGCGTCTGCCTGGGGCACCAGGCCATCGGCGTCGCCTTCGGCGCCGTTGTCGACCGTGCCCCCGAGTTACTGCACGGCAAGACCAGCAGCGTCCATCACGGCAATATCGGTGTGCTGCAAGGACTTCCAGACCCCTTCACGGCGACTCGCTACCATTCGCTGACCATCCTGCCCGAGTCGCTGCCGCCGGCGCTTCAGGTCACGGCCCACACCGAAAGCGGCGTCATCATGGGCGTGCGGCACACCGAATTACCGATTCACGGTGTCCAGTTCCACCCGGAGTCGATCCTGACCGAGGGCGGCCACCGGATGCTGGCGAATTGGCTCGCCGACTGCGGATGGGAGCAAAACGACACGCTGGTGCGGCGGCTCGAGAACGAGGTGCACGCCGCGGTGCGACCCTATATCCCGGCCGACCCGACGGCTACTGACCGAACTTCAGCGTGATGATGCCGTCCCGGTTGACCCCGGAGCCGACAGGCGGGTTTTGATACACCACCCGATGGGACTGGGAGCCACCGGCGTCGACGTCGGCGCCCTTGTCCAAGATGCCCGTCCAGCCCAGCGCGCGTAGCCGTGGCTCGGCGTCGGTCCAGAACATGCCGGACAGATCGGGCATGATGAACTGGTTGCCCTTGGACACCTGCAGCTCGATCACCGAGTCGACCGGAACCGGCTGTCCCTTGGGCGGATTGGTGCCGATCACCTCACCGGCCGGACGGGGGCTGTCCACCTGCACCTGGGTGACCTTGCTGAAGCCGTAGACGGTCAGGTTCTTCTGCGCGATGTCGACGGTCTGGCCCGCGACATCGGGAACCTGCTTGGTCTCCGGCCCGGAGCCGACGATGAGGGTGACGACGTTGGTGATCGCTGATGTCTGGTTGGCCGGCGGGTTGGTGCCGATCACCTTGCCCAGCAATTCCGGGGTCGACGGCGAGTTGGCCTGCTTGAACTTGCTGAATCCCGCGGCCTTGAGCTTGGTTACCGCGTCGGAGTAGCTCAGCGAGGACACGTCGGGCACCTCGCGCTGTTCGGGCCCGGTGGAGACGTTGATGGTGATCTCGTCGCCCGCATTGACCGACGCGTTGGCGCCCGGGTCGGTGCCGATGACGTGGTCGGGTGGGATCGTGGAATCCGGCTTCTGCAGGGTGCGGGTCTTGAAGCCGCGGTTCTGCAGCGCCGCGATGGCGTCGGCGGACACCTGCCCACGCACGTCGGGCACCTGCACGTCGCGGGCGTTGCCGCCGAACGTGTTGAAGGCGATCACGACAACGATCGTCAAAACCGCCAGCGCGGCGACCGCAACGATCCAGCGGCCGACCGAGCCGACGCTGCGATCCTCCCCCGCATCGGCGAGAACCTGACGCGGCAGCGGATCGGTTCGCGACGGGCCGGCGGCGCCGGGACCGGACGACAGCAGCGAGCTCCGATCGGCATCGGTGAGCACCTTTGGCGCTTCGGGCTTTTCGCCGTTGTGCACCCGAATAAGGTCGGCACGCATCTCCGCCGCGGTCTGATAACGGTTGTCGGGATTTTTCGCCAGCGCCTTGAGAACGACGGCGTCGAGCTCGGCGGAAATACCCTCGTGCCGCTGTGACGGTGGGACCGGGTCTTCCCGAACATGTTGGTAGGCAACCGCAACCGGTGAATCACCGGTGAAAGGCGGCTCGCCCGTGAGGATTTCGTAGAGCACACAGCCCAACGAATACACGTCGGAACGGGCGTCGACGGTGTCGCCGCGGGCCTGCTCGGGCGAGAGATACTGCGCGGTCCCGATCACCGCGGCGGTCTGGGTGACGCTGTTGCCGCTGTCGGCGATCGCGCGGGCGATACCGAAGTCCATCACCTTGACCGCGTTGGTGGTGCTGATCATGATGTTGGCCGGCTTGACGTCTCGATGGATGATGCCGTTCTGGTGGCTGAAGTTCAGCGCCTGGCACGCGTCGGCGATGATCTCGATGGCCCGGCGCGGCTGCAGCGGGCCATCGGTGTGCACGATGTCGCGCAGGGTGACGCCGTCGACGTACTCCATGACGATGTAGGGCAGCGGCCCGGTGGGTGTCTCGGCCTCGCCGGTGTCGTAGACCGCGACGATGGACGGGTGATTCAGCGCGGCGGCGTTTTGTGCCTCCCGCCGGAAGCGTAGGTAGAAGCTGGGGTCGCGGGCCAGATCCGCGCGCAGCACCTTGACCGCGACGTCGCGATGCAAACGGACATCGCGCGCCAGGTGAACCTCGGACATACCCCCGAAGCCGAGGATCTCGCCCAATTCGTAACGGTCGGACAGGTGCTGCGGCGTGGTCATTGATGTGTTCCGTGTCGGGCCGCCACGGTGTGGAAGGCGGAGGTTCCTATTGTCCCGTCATCCGGCCAATCGAGTCGCATTTCGGGCCGGGCCCCCGAACCGCTCGGTGTCTTGCTCGGCGGCGGTGGAGCCGAGGCGGGCGGGGTGCCGGTGTCGGTCACCGTCGGTGGCTGTTGCTGCTGGTCGGCCTTCGAATTGATGACGATCAGCACCGCGATGATGATCGCCAGCGCGCCGAGCACGCCGGCCGCCCACAGCAGCGCTCGCTGGCCGGAGGAGAAGGTGCGCCGGGCCGGGGGTGGGCGGTGACCTCCGGTGGTCGGCCGCGACCGACGGGGCGCCGCGCTTCGGCTCGGCGACACCGCGGCCGCGCGGGTGGTCGGGCTGGACGGAATTGCCGCCGGCGAGGCCCGGCCGGCGGGCGGTGTCGCGCTGGGGCGTGGCGGACGACGACCTGCGCGCACCGCGGCCACGGCATCGGCGAACGGGCCGCCGCTGCGGTATCGCATCGCGGGGTTCTTCACCAGGGTGATCTCGATGAGTTCGCGCACGTTGGGTGGCAGCTCCGCGGGCAGCGGCGGCGGCGGTTCCTTGATGTGCTTCATCGCCACCGTCAGCGCACCATCACCGGTGAACGGCCGCTTGCCCGAAACAACCTCGTAGCCAACGACTCCCAGCGAGTACACGTCGCTGGACGGGGTGGCGTCGTGGCCCAAGGCCTGCTCGGGTGCGATGTATTGGGCCGTGCCCATCACCATCCCCGTCTGGGTCACCGGTGCGGCGTCGACGGCCTTGGCGATACCGAAGTCGGTGATCTTCACCTGGCCGGTCGGGGTGATCAAGATGTTGCCCGGCTTGACGTCGCGGTGCACCAGCCCCGCCGCGTGCGCCACCTGCAGCGCGCGTCCCGTCTGCTCGAGCATGTCCAGGGCGTGGCGCAGCGACAGCCGGCCGGTGCGCTTGAGCACCGAGTTCAGCGGCTCGCCGTTGACCAGCTCCATCACCAGATAGGCGGTGCGGCCCTCCCCGTCCAGCTGACTTTCGCCGTAGTCGTGGACGGCCGCGATCCCCGGGTGGTTGAGCATCGCGGTGGTACGCGCCTCGGCGCGGAACCGCTCAATGAATTCGGGGTCCTGGGAGAACTCCTGCTTGAGCACCTTCACCGCGACACGCCGGCCCAGCCGGCTGTCTACCGCCTCCCACACCTGACCCATGCCGCCGGTGGCGATCAGGCGCTGTAGGCGGTACCTGCCAGACAGCGTCACACCAACTCGCGGGCTCATGGTCCTCCCTGTAGCGCGGCCTGGATCACAGCCCGTCCGATCGGCGCGGCGAGTGCACCCCCCGTCGCGGACAGGCGGTCGGCGCCATTCTCCACCAATACCGCCACAGCGACCTTCGGGGTCTGTGCGGGCGCGAAAGCGATGTACCACGCGTGCGGCGGGGTGTGCCGCGGATCGCTGCCATGCTCTGCGGTACCAGTCTTAGATGCGATCTGCACGCCGGGAATGGCCCCTTTCTGCTGTGCGACCTTCTCGGCGCCGACCATCAGCTCTGTTAGCTTAGCGGCGACCTGCGGTGACACGGCGCGCCGCTGCTCATACGGTGCCGTGGTGCTAATCGTGGTCAGGTCTGGCCCCTTGAGGCTGTCGATCAGGTAGGGCTGCATCGTCACCCCATCGTTCGCGATGGTCGCGGCGATCTCGGCGTTCTGCAGGGGTGTCATCGCGACATCTTTCTGGCCGATGCTCGACATTCCCAGCGCCGCGGCGTCCGGAATGATCCCCACGGTCGACTCCGCGACCTGCAGCGGGATGACGCTGGGTGTGCTGTCCAGCCCGAACGAGTGCGCCATGTTGCGTAGCGCGTCGGACCCGGTGAGCATGCCGAGCTGGACGAATGCGGTGTTGCAGGACAGGGCGAAGGCCTGCCGCAGGGACACCGTCGGCTCGTTTCCACACGATTCCCCACCGTAGTTCTCCAGAGTTGCCGTGCTGTTGGGCAGCGGAATGGAGGGCGCGGCCGTCAGCTGTTCGGTGTCGGAGGCCCCGGCCTGCAGTGCGGCCGCGGTGGTGATCACCTTGAAGGTGGATCCGGGCGGGTACGTCTCCGAGATAGCACGGTTGGTCAGCGGGTTGTCGGGGTCGTCACGCAGCTTCTGCCACGCCTGCGCCTGCACATCGGGATCATGCGACGACAGCAGGTTGGGGTCATAGGACGGCGAGGACACCATCGCCAGGATCTTGCCGGTCGAGGGCTCGAGGGCAACGACGGCGCCTTTGCACGGCGGGCCGCCGCAGCCCTGTTGCATCGCGTCCCAGGCGGCGCGCTGGATCCGTGGGTTGATGGTGGTGTCGACGTTCGCCCCGCGCGGGTCACGGCCGGTGAAGAAGTCGGCCAGCCTGCGCCCGAACAGCCGCTCGTCGGACCCGTTCAACAGTGGATCCTCGGCGCGTTCCAGGCCGCTGCTGGAATAGCGCAGCGAATAGAAGCCGGTGACGGGCGCATACTCCGCCGGGTTGGGGTAGACGCGCAGGAAGCGGTAGCGGTTGTCGGTGGCGGCGGAATAGGCCAGCAGCTGGCCGCCCGCCACAATCTGGCCGCGCTGTCGCGAATACTCGTCGAGCAACACCCGCTGATTGCGCGGGTCGGCACGCAGCGAGTCGGCGGCGAAGACCTGCGTCATCGTGGCGTTGATCAGAAGCAACACGATCAACGCCATCACGGTCACCGAGATCCGGCGCAGAGAGGCGTTCATACTTTCTCGATCACCTCTGTGCTGGCCGCCGCGATCGGCGGCTTGCGGGTGCGGCTGCGCAGGGGACGACGGGCGCTGTGCGAAATGCGCGCCAGGATGGCCAGCAGCACGTAGTTGGCCAGCAGGGATGAGCCCCCGTAAGACATCCACGGCGTGGTCAGCCCGGTCAGCGGAATGAGCTGGGTCACCCCGCCGACGACGATGAACAGCTGAAGGGCCAGCGTCGACGCCAGGCCCGCGGCCAGCAGCTTGCCGAAGCTGTCGCGGGTGGCGATCGCCGTGCGCAGGCCCCGCACGATCACGATGGTGTAGAGCATCAGGATGCTGGCAAAACCCACCAGCCCCAGTTCTTCGCCGAACGCGGCGATGATGAAGTCGGTCGAAGCGGCCGGCACGGTGTCGGGCTGACCGTTACCCAAGCCGGTGCCGAAGATTCCGCCGGTGGCAAAGCTGAAGAGCGACTGGACAATCTGATAGCCGCTGCCGTCGGGGTCGGAGAACGGGTCCCACCACATCTGCACGCGGACCCGGACGTGGGCGAAAATGTAATACGCGACAACGCTTCCCGCGACGAACAGCACCAGGCCGATCCCCACCCAGCTGAAGCGTTGAGTGGCGAGGTAGACCACCACCAGAAACGACGTGTACAGCAATAGCGATGTGCCGAGGTCTTTTTCGAACGCCATCACGCCGACCGAGATCACCCACGCGGCCAGCAGCGGCGCGAGGTCGCGAGGGCGGGGCAGGGTCAATCCCATGAAATGCTTACCGACGCTGGTGAACAGGCCGCGTTTGGCGATCAGCACCGCCGAGAAGAAGATCAACAGCAGGATCTTGGAGAACTCAGCGGGCTGAATTGAGAAGCCGGGGAAGCGAATCCAGATCTTGGCGCCGTTCTGCTCGGACAGCGATGCCGGCAGCAGGGCGGGGATCACCAGGAAGATCAGGCCGACCAGTCCGCATATGTAGCCGTAGCGCGCCAGTTGCCGATGGTCTTTCAGAAACGTAACCACCAGCGAAAAGGTCACCACACCGATCAGGGTCCACAGCATCTGCTGGGTCGCACTGGGGTGGTGCCGTCCGCTGAGCTGGTTGGTGACCAGGTCGAGCCGGTGAATCATGACCAGGCCAAGGCCGTTGAGCAAGGCCACGATCGGCAGCAGCAGCGGATCGGTGTAGGGCGCGAAGCGCCGGATGGCCATGTGCGCCGACCCGAAGACGATGAGGAACACCAGCCCGTAGCTGATCGCCGTCCAGTGCAGATCGCGCTCTTGGTTGGCCTCAACTATCAGCAGCGCGGCGACGGTGATCAGTGAGGCGAAGCCCAGCAGCAGCAACTCGGCGTTACGCCGGGTAGGCAACGGGGGCGTGACCGCGACCGGCGGCTGAAGTTGGGTCGTCATGCCACCGTCCGGCAATCGATGCCCGGTTGAAGTGGCGGCCCGGGAAGCGCGGTGACTGTCTGCGACGTGGTCGTCGGACCTGCCGGCGCAGAGTTCGCGGGGCCGTTGGCGCTCGTGCTCGGTGAGGGGCTGGCGCTCGAAGAGCTGGTGGTCGGTGGTGCGGGCGGTGCTGTGGTGCCGGATTCTGGTGTTCCGCTGCGGGCGCCCGGTGAGCCGGGCGGCGACGTCGCGCGCGGGGGCGGACAGATCGGCAACAGATACTCGGCCAGAAGCTGCCGCAGCTGCGACTCGGCCTGGTCCAGGCTGCCGCCCGGCAGTCCGGTTTGGACTTGCACTTGTCCGGGGCGTCGCAAATCTTGCAGCGTCATCAGCTGGCAATTGGGGTGGCCACTGGATTGCCCATAGCTGATCAGGGAGAGCTCGTTGCGGGCGTTGAGGCAGCCCACCAGGTAGGGCTCCTGCAACGGGATGCCCAGCAGAGTGCCCTGGATCCCGCGGACGATCGAGATCCGGCCGCTGTACTCCGCGACGTAATAGTTGCGCTGAATGATCCACCATCCGACGGTGAGGCCCGCGAACACCAACAGCACCGCCAGGCCGACTGCCATATACATCTTCCGGGGCGACCAGCGCGGCCGATTCGGTGTTTCCGGTTGCGGCGCAACGCGTTTGGCGGACTCTTCACGGGGCCGGATCGCCGAGGCGCGGCCGGCCGAGGTGTTGGGCAGGGTCATCTGATCCTCGTCGCCCGACACCGCGCCGGCGAGGATCGGCTGAGTCTGCCCGTAGTCGTAGTCGACCACGTCGGCGACCACGACGGTCACGTTGTCCGGGCCGCCGCCGCGCAGCGCCAACTCGATGAGGCGGTAGGCGGCCTCGGCGACGTCGGGAATCTGCAGGGCCTCGAGGATGGTCTCGTCGCTGACCGGATCCGATAACCCGTCCGAGCAGAGCAGATAACGGTCACCGGCGCGCGCCTCGCGCATGGTCAACGTCGGCTCGACCTCGTGGCCGGTGAGCGCCCGCATGATCAACGACCGCTGCGGGTGGCTATGAGCCTCTTCCCGGGTGATGCGGCCTTCATCGACCAGGGTCTGGACGAACGTGTCGTCCTTGGTGATCTGGGTCAGCTCCCCGTCGCGCAGCAGGTAGCCGCGCGAGTCGCCGATGTGCACCATCCCGATGCGGTCGCCCGCGAACAGGATCGCGGTGAGCGTGGTGCCCATCCCCTCCAGCTCGGGCTCGGCCTCCACCTGTGCGGCGATGGCCGCGTTGCCGGAGCGCACCGCATTGTCGAGTTTGGCCAGCAGGTCGCCGCCCGGCTCGTCGTCATCGAGGTGGGCCAGCGCGGCGATCACCAGCTGGGATGCCACCTCGCCGGCGGCATGACCACCCATGCCGTCGGCCAGCGCGAGCAGCCGTGCGCCGGCATAGACAGAGTCTTCGTTGTTGGCGCGTACCAGGCCGCGATCACTCCGCGCGGCATATCGCAGGACCAGGGTCACGGGCGCAACTCAATCGCCGTTTTGCCGATTCGAATCGGTGTTCCGATCGGAACTCGTACCGCAGTCGTCACCTTCGCCCTGTCAAGGTAAGTGCCGTTGGTCGATCCTAGATCCTCGACGTACCACTCCGAGCCGCGCTGAGACAGCCTGGCGTGCCGCGTCGAGGCATAGTCGTCGGTAAGCACCAGCGTGGAGTCGTCGGCCCTACCGATCAAGACCGGCTGTCCGCTCAGCGTGATGCGTCCGCCGGCCAGCGCGCCTTCGGTGACCACCAGGTACCGAGCCGCGTGGCGGCGCTGGCGCGAAGGCAACAGCGTGCTCCGCAGCGCCAAACCGCGTCGCACCATGACAGCACCGGTGGGCGCGTAGATGTCGGTCCGAAGGATTCGCAGCACGGACCAGATGAATACCCACAGCAGCATTAAAAAGCCGGCGCGCGTCAGCTGCAGTACCAGTCCCTGCATCTGGCGTCCTTTCCGTCCTAGCGTCGCATCCCTGGCGCCCGTGACTCCGAGCACATCGGCTACGTCACGATACTTGGACGGCGGACGACACGGGGCGAAGCACGGCAGCGTTAAGCCCAGTGGCTTAGTGGATCCGGACGATGATCTCCGAGTGGCCCAAGCGGATCACGTCGCCGTCGGCCAACTGCCACTCCTGGATCGGTGCGTTGTTCACCGTGGTGCCGTTGGTCGAGTTCAGATCCGACAGCAGCGCGACCTGTCCGTCCCAGCGGATTTCGAGGTGACGCCGTGACACGCCCGTGTCGGGCAACCGGAACTGGGCGTCTTGCCCGCGGCCCACGATGTTGGAGCCTTCGCGCAGCTGGTAGGTGCGGCCGCTGCCGTCGTCGAGCTGAAGGGTGATCGTGGTCCCGCCGGCGCCGTAGCCGCCCTGGTCGTAGCCGCCGTAACCGCCCTGCTGGCCGTAGTCGGCGGGTTGGCCGTAGTCAGCCTGTTGACCGTAGTCCGCCTGTTGGCCGTAGTCGGCCGGCTGGCCGTACTCCGCCTGCTGGCCGTACTCGTACTCCGGGCTGGCGGCGTCGGGGTAGCCCCCGCCCTGGCCGCCGTACGTTCCGCCCTGCACATGCTCGGAGTACTGGGTGTACTCGGCGGAACCGTAGTCCTGGCGGCCGTACCCGCCACCCTGCTGGTAGCCCTGGTCGTACCCGCCGCCCTGCTCGGGGTAGCCGGGTCGGTGTTCGGGCGGGGCGTAACCGCCCTCGTCCGGGCGGCCCGGACCGCGACCGTAGTCGCCGTAACCGCCGTAGCCCTGCTGACCGCCGCCCTGCTGGCCGCCGGGAGGGCCGTAGCCGCCACCCTGGCGGTAGCCCTGGTCATAACCCTGGCCGCCATAGCCGCCGGGAGCGGGCGGACGCTGCTCGTACGACTGCGGATAGCCGCCCTGTCCCTGCTCGGGATAGCCGCGCTGGTCTTGGTAGCCCTGCTGTGGGGGGTAGCCGCCCTGACCCTGTTGGTCGGGGTAGCCGCGCTGATCCGGGTAGCCCTGCTGCGGCGGATAGCCGCCACCGTGCCCTTGTTCCGGGTAGCCGCCCTGTTCCGGGTAACCACCCTGCTCGGGTTGGCGGGGTGGCGGGTAGCCCTGCTGTGGCGGGTAGCCCTGCTGCTCGGGTGGATATCCACCTCGCTGGTCGGGTGCTCCCTGCGGGTCCGGGCCACCGCGCGCGTCGTCCTGCGGACGCCCGTAGCGGTCGTCGTAATACTCGTCGCCGGATCGCCCCGGCCCCTGAGCCCCGCGGTAGCCAGAATTGTCAGTCATTGGTGCTACTCCTCGTTCTTCGCCGAACGCGTTATTTGATTGTGGCCGGACGGGGTCGTCGACCGTCGGGCGGGGCTGGACATCGGGGTTGACAGCACCGCGGGCGCGGTACTGGCCGGTGCGCAGGTTCGATGCCTGGTCGAACCGAACGACCACCTCACCATACGTTTGCCACCCCTGTTCGTGGATGTAGTCAGCCAAGTACCTCGCGAAAGCGCTCGACGTGAGATCCGAATCGGCGCTCACCTTCTCGAAGTCGTGCATACCGAGGGTAATGATGTATTCGTTGGGGGCCAAAAGGCGATTTCCGTGGAGCTTCTGGACTCCGGCACTCGCTTCGCGGCATAACAGGGCTTCGACCTCCTGCGGAACGATCGATCCGCCGAATACCCGGGCGAAGGCATTGTCTACCGTCGCCTCGAGTTTGCGCTCGATCCGCGCAACCAGCCCCCGTTGGCTACTCATGTCCTACCGTTCGCGTGCACTTGCCATCAGGTATTGCCGGTGGACGGCAAACGAACCACCCCGGAGCTGGATCACTTTCGCATGGTATCGGGACACCGTGCCGGCGCGGCACTTTCGAAATCGTGAGAATCGCATCGGCGCAGCTCAGGCCGGTGCGGGTCGACGGGTGCGCGGTGCGGCGCGGCTTCGGGGCCCACTTCGGCGGTTCGGGGATTGGGCCATTAGAGTGATATGGTCCATCGGTTGTTTTTCCGGGCGAGTGGCGGAATGGCAGACGCGCTGGCTTCAGGTGCCAGTGTCCTTCGGGACGTGGGGGTTCAAGTCCCCCTTCGCCCACACTGAGCGGTTCAACGAAAGTCACGGCCTCGAAAAGAGGTCGTGACTTTCGTGTTTTGTGGGTGGGTCTGGCGGAGCGCTACCAGTCGGATACCCGGTACGTTCCGTGGCCCTCGATGACCGCGTCGTCCCTGAAGCTCAAGACCTCGTTGACTGGGTCGCCGTTCTGGTTGCGGTACGCGATGACGATCGTGTCGATGCCTTGATAAACGCCGTCAACGGAGAACCGCAGATCCGGAATGCGTGCGAGGGCCTCGGTCCAGTATCGCCGCAACGCGGCCTTACCGCGGACCACGCCGCGCGTTTCCGGGAAAAGTTTGGCGGCCACCGGCGACGTGAACACGACGTCGTCGTGGAAGTCGGCGAGAACGGCTTCGACGTCGTGGGCGTTCCAGTTGCGCACCCACCGGTCGCTGAAAGCGGCCGCATCGACATTCATGCCGGCACTCTAGCGCCGGGCTGCAGACGCCGGCGCCGGCTCAGAGTTGGCGGCGAATGTCGAGGAGGTGGTGCTGCAGTTCGTGTGCGGTGTGTACCGCAACCCAGCGCAACGACCGCTCACTCGTTTCGGGATAGTGATAGACCACCGTGCGCTCCCAGTCGTCGCCGGCAAGCCGCGCCAGTACATTGCTGAATAGCGTTGCGGCGTCGCTGAGTTGGCGGGCGACAGCGAGCGGATCCTGCTCGTTGTAGCCGTCGTGCTCGGCACGCTCTTCGCGACCCATGGACGCGCAGTCGGCGCCGTTGACGCGCCGCGCCGCGAGCACCCGTTCGCGTTGCACGAGCAACACATCGCGCAGATGACATGCATACTCCAGTGGAGACCAGACGTCGGGACATGGGCGGGACCGGACGTCAATTGCGTTGTCGCGCAGTATCTCAACGACTGCGGCCGCCCGGGCGCAGATATAAACACCGGCGGTCCCGGCTTGACGCAGGTCGTAGACGAACGCGCAACCCGCACACGGATCTGTCACCCGACCATCTTTTCAAATCCCGATAGTTGTGTGAAGGCAACGGCGCCCGAATGGGCCGGATCTGGTTGTCGCGCAATGGAACGCGCCAAATAGCAGATCGCTTCATCCGACGGCCACTGTGCAGGCCCATTTTATGCGGTGTCCAACTTCCCTGGCGGCCGGATACGACGAAAGTGAATTGACGGGAGTGTCGGTGTTAGTACCCTGATGACCAGCTCAGGAAGGGTCGGAAATGCTCGGGACGGGATCCGCGGGGCGGATGCTTGGGGCTGCGCAACCAGAGGCGGAGCCGTGGGCCTTCCCTATATAGATGAGCAGGCGTTGGTCGCCGAAGCCGGTGGTGACCCGTGGGCGATCAACGCAAGTTTGCAGGCGGGCAGCCCGCTGCAAATTTCGAATTTGGCTGAAGCCTTTCATCGCGCGGGCCGGTGCACCCAGGAGGCCAACAACGCGTTCGAGCAAGCCCGTACGCGCTTCCAAGCTGCCTGGAATCACCAGGATGGCGGTCACCCGATCAACGACTCCGAAGAGGTCCAGCGGGTGACGAAGGCATTGGGAGCGCAGTCCTTGCGGCTGCCCAAGATCGGAGCGGACCTGGAGGGCATCGCAGCGGGGTTGGCCGACGCGCAAAAGGCCGGGGCCGCGCGGATCGCCACCTTAGATGCGCAGTTGAAGAATATTTCGGACTTGGTTGCCGAGGCCGTCGACATGTTGAACCAGGACAAGAGCCTCAGTCCGGCGGACCAACAGGCCTTGCATGCCCTCATCGACACGCTCGAAGGCGACGCCCTCCGGGACACCAAGGCGGCGCTCGCTGCACTGCAGTCAATTCGCAACGGCTACTCCGACGGCCTGCAGAAATCGCTGAACAGCCTTCATGCCGAAGGATATGACGGCGCGCCCCTTCATGGCGCCGACGCCGACGGTGTCGCCCCGCCGTCTCCCGCCCAACAAGCCGCACTGGCGGAGATCCGCCAAGTCACCAAACAGGCGGTGGCGGACCAGCTGGCCAAGGTACGCGCTGCGCGGGACGCTCTCAATAAGGCCGCGGCCGACGCGTACACCCACGGCCCAGGGTCACCGGAAGCCGAGGCCGCCAATGCCAGGCTGCCCAAGCTCAAGGACGATCTTGCGAAGGCTCTCGACGACCTGCGCAAGATACCCGACTACACCGGCATCGATCCCGCGTCGGTGAGCATCACCCCCGACGGGCATTTCATGTTCACCTACAACGAGAAGGGACAGCCCGTACAGGTCACCGGCCAGCTCAAGAACGGAACGGGCGAGTTCTTCGACCAGGCCACCGGCACCTACTACAGCTTCAACGGCGGCAAGTTGACCGGCATGCGCACACCGGATCCCGGGCAAGTGGAAGCCACCCCCGAACCGCTATGGACCGCCATCACCCTGGCGGTCGGGGGGCCGGGGCTGAAGGCTGGCGGGGAGGCGCTTTTACAGGGCGCGAAGGCGCTATTCGGTCGAGAAGCGTTTGAGGGCCTGACGTCCGAAAGTCTCACGGCCAGTGGGATGAGCGGGCCAGAGTTGCGTGCCGCCCTGGCCGAGGCGGATCTCCCTCCGCACGGTGCACCTGGGGTTGGAGGTGAACCCGTCCCCGGCACGCATTCTCTTGAGCCGCCTCCGGTCGAGCAAGCTCCGCCGGCCGCCGATGCACCCCTCGACCATGCGCCAGCTGGGCCTCACGCACCTGTGTTGCCCGACAGCCCGCCACCCGTTGCGATTGATCCGGCGCATCCGGAGTTCCACCTCGACAATCCTCTCAACTACATGCCACCCGAGTTGCGGGCGCTATCGGAACAGCACCTGACCGGGAGCGGAGAAACCGTCCTCGGACCGTTTAAAAACCCCATGGGTGGACCTTCCTACATCGACGTCGCTCAACAGCGGGGGGCAAGCTACTTCGACATCGGCGACGCGTGGGGTTCGGCTACGCCCGTTGAGCGACTTGCGGCCAACCAGCATGTCCTCGACATTGCAATCGCGAATCGCGACACTATTAGATTGTCGACTTCTATCGATAGGGTTTTGGACAACACATATACGGCCGCCGAGCTCAACTATCTGAAGGCGCACGGATACCAAGTGATCGATGGCTATACTCTCGTACCCCCCAAGATCGGAGATTAGCGGTGAAGACGCTTTTGGAATTTATCGTGCGTTACGTCGAGTTTCTTTATCTCAACCCTAAATACAGAATCACGGACTCTTCTAACCGAGGCCTCGCGGATATCGATGCGTCGATTTCCTTTTCCAGCGAGCAACTCAAATGGGATGTTGTTAATGATCGTGGCATCATTTACTTCGCAGCAGTGCCAGTACATCAAGATAGCCCCGATTGGTTTCCGCTTTCACTCATCCGTCAGTACTTGGAGCGCAGCGACGACGCAGGAGTGGCTCAGCCTATGGAGCAGGCTAATTGGCTGTCCCAGAACTTAAACGAAGTTGAGGAGCTGTTCGCGGATAAGCCGACTGCGTCGCGCGTGTGCGACGAGCTTGCCACTTTGCGCCTTTCGAACTCATCAAAAAAGTGGGGATGGCCGAAACCAGACGAAGCAAACTAGCTGCGACCCCCAACTGCTGATCTCACGAGGCTGTCGGAAACGATCGCTGTTTCCTGGCGCTACGGACTGCCGGCGTGATTTAGGGGTGAAGCTCAGGGTCGAGGCGTGCCAAACGCCCGTCGCAACGTAATAAGATTCGAAAAAGTATTCACCCTGCTGATTGCACGACCGAGGCCGAGCGACGTGTATCGGCTCAACAACCGATGATTCGCAACCCCGCTACGAGCGCACCCACTGCGTGATCTCTGGCGTCACCGGATCCGTGATGTCGTCGAATTCGGGATGCTTCTTGAGCACCGTGCCGATCATCGAGCACACCGGAACGATGCGCTTGCCCTCATCCCGCGCCTCGTTGAGCGCCTCCTCGACAAGGATTGTCGCCAGCCCGCGTCCGCCGTAAGCCGGATCGATTTCGGTGTGGTAGAAGACGCGCTGATCGCCGCGGTCGGCGAAATCGGCCAGCCCCACCGTCTTACCCTCGACGGCGATCGTGTATTTGCCCTCCTCGAGGCGAACCGTGGCTTCGGCGCCGGTCTTATCGGTTGTCATCTGTGCTCCCCTTTCTTTGCGGTGTCGGTCGGGGCCGCAGCCGGGCGGTCGGCAGCGGCGGGGCGGGCAGTCGGGCGAGCGCTCCCCGGTATCCCTGGACGGCGCCGAATCGGTCGTCGGCGTCCTCCCACAGTTGTCGGTAATCGACGATGTCCTCGTGGCTTCGGCCGACGAAGTTCCACCACATCACCAACTCTTCCGTGAACGGTGTGCCGCCGAGCAGCAGCACCCGCGCGGGGCCCTCCCCCGCATTGCGTACCTGCAGCCGCGCGCGGCCGGGACTGCGGTACGCCAATTCGGCGATCGCCAGGACCACCTCGTCCACGTGTACGGTCCCGGAATCGCAGAGCACCCCGTGCTCGAAGGCCGGGTTCACGTCGATGTCCAGGGCGGCCCCGGCGTCGAGATCGATCTGGGCACCCAGCAATGGCGTAGCCGTCGGCACCGGTGATCGGTCGCCGGCCAGCTTGCCGAGAAAGACCCGCGCGGTGGCGCCCGGAAGCGCCACGGGCGCGGGCGTGTAATGGGCGAAGTCACGTCCGGTGTCGCGATCGGCTGCGGGCAGCGCGACCCAGAGCTGGACGCCGTGCAACAGGGCACCGGAATCGAGTGAGACTTCCGAATGGCAGATGCCGGCCCCCGCCGTCATCAGGTTCAGCTCGCCGGGCCTGACAACCGCGTGCACGCCGGCGCTGTCGCGGTGCTCCACTTCCCCACTGAACAACCAGCTGACGGTTTGTAGTCCCGTATGGGGGTGCGGAGGGACGTCCATTCGCGCGGCGACGGGACCGTAGCGGTCGATGAAGCACCACGCCCCGACGAGCGAGCGCTGTCGCTGCGGAAGGGTGCGTTGCACCCGGATCGCCCTAGGGCCGCCCAACGGAACCTCTCGCGGCTGGAGCACCTCCACCATTGCTGAGGTATCCAGATGTTGTGAAGCGGCGCAAGCGACTTCGGCCGGCGCGGCTTCAAGATTGCTCATCGTCCACCCTCCGTCGCGGGGCCCTCGCGCGAGCGCCGTCTTCCGCGACCGTACCCGCCACGCCTACTTGCGCGGGGGTCGCAGCGCCTTCATGGCCAGTCGCATGACGGGCTCGGGTACGCGATCCTTCATCGACAGGGCGCCTTCGGCTGCGCGGGAGCGCAGCGGGGTGCCCCGCCCGAATACCCGGTTCAGCGGCCCCCCGGACGGCTCGAGCACCACATGCAGCGGCGGGGTACCGACGGCGGCACCCAGCGCGTTGGAGATGACCATCCGCTGGATCTCGCTTGTTCCTTCAAAGATGGTGTACAGCTTGGCATCCCGATACCATTTCTCCACCGGATGATCGGTGATGTAACCCCAGCCGCCCATGGTCTGGATAGCGCGTTCGGTGGCCTTGACCGCGACTTCGCTGGCGGCCATCTTCGACATCGAACCCTCACCCCGTTCGAAGGGGACGTTGTTGGCCGCCATCCACGACGCACGCCAGGTGAGCAGCCGGGCGGCGTCGATCTGGGTGGCCAGCTCCGCCAGCGGGAACGCGATGCCCTGGTTGTCGATGATGGGCCCGCCGAAGGCCTCTCGCTCGGTGGCGTACGTGGTGGCGTACTCGAGCGCCGCGCGGGCGATGCCGATGGCCTGGGCGGCGACCATGGGCCGGGTCTGCTCGAAGGTGCCCAATGTGGCTGAACCGGACCGCTTTCCGCCCGCCACGACCTCCCTGGCCTTGGCGAGCTTGTGCTCGAGCTTTTCTTCACCGCCGAGCAGATTGGCGCGGGGAACGCGCACGCCTTCGAAGAGCAGCTCGGCGGTGTGAGAGGCCCGACAGCCCAGTTTGTCCAGCTTTCGCACCATCTTCAGTCCGGGCGCGCCGCCCGGGACCACGAACAGTGCCTGACCGCGATGGCCGAGCTCCTCGTCGACCACGGCGTTGACCACGTGCACGTTGGCGATGCCGCCATTGCCGATCCACATCTTGTGGCCGTCGATGATCCAGTCGTCACCGTCGCGGCGCGCATGGGTGCGCAGGTTACGCACATCGCTACCGCCCTCGGGCTCGGAGATGGCCAGGGCGGCCAGCTTGAGATCTCCTGGTGTGCCGAAACATTCGGGCGCCCACTCGAGCATCTGCTCCGGCGACGCGGCCTGTCCGATGGCGGAGAGTGCCAGCGCCGGCATGACGATCGCCAAGCCGATGCCCGCGCAGCCCCAGAACAACTCCTCCATGAACATCGGCAGGGATATACCCGTCGGATCGCCGATCAGATCGCGGTAGAACAGCGGGCTGTAGAAACCCTGCTGTGCCGCCTCCTCCAGCACCGCCCAGGGAAATTCCTGTCGCTGGTCGTAGTCGAGCGCGACTGGGCGTATTACGGATTCGGCGAACTCGTGCGTGCGCCGGGCAAGGTCGTGTTGTGCCGCCGTCGGGGTCAGGTCGAACGTCATGGGTGCGCCTCTAGGTCGACAGACTGGTCTTGCCGACCCCGACTACCCCGTTGACCGGCCCAGCAAACTGCCGCCCCGGCCTCTCGGCGAAATGTCAGGCAGCCGAACGGGGTTTGACTTGCGCCAGCGGCAGGTGCAGCACGACCGCGGCCACCGGGACCGCTTCGTGTTCGTGGCGTGCCAGCAGGGCGGCATTCTCGGGAAGTTGCCGGGCATTGATCTCGCCGGAGGCGATACGCCGGAGGACGTCGTGTGCGTGAGCGAGCTGGTCCCGCTTGCGGTATTGACCGCCCGGCAGCTTCACCCCGGCCCACACGCCGTACTCCTCGCGGTGTGCGATGGCGTGGGCGGCGCAGCGGCGCTGTTGTGCCAGTGGGCAGCGGCGCAAGCACTGGATCCGCGCCTCGGTGGCCGACCGCTCGTATGCGCGTGCCTTCGCGGCGCCGTCACCACCGTCGTCGTCGGGGTAGCCGAACCACAGTTCCGGATTGGCTGCGCAGGGGTGTCCCATGTCGGTCTCCTTGGTCGAGCGTGAAACGTAGACGGAAGCGTATACGCAATCTGCGGCCCGGCGCAAGAGAAACGAGACAGAAACGTATATACCGATAGTGGGGGCGCTAGCTGTGTAATATCCGGCCCATGGCCGGAGCGTGCGGTGACCCGTGAATCGGCCGGTGCGGCCATCCGGGCGCTGCGTGAATCGCGCGATTGGTCGCTGGCCGACCTTGCTGCCGCGACCGGGGTCAGCATCATGGGACTGAGCTTCCTCGAGCGCGGAGCCCGCAAGCCGCACAAAAGCACAGTTCAGAAGATCGAAAATGGCCTTGGGCTGCCGCCGGGCACCTACTCGCGGCTGTTGGTGGCCGCCGACCCGGACGCCGAGCTGGCGCGTCTGATGGCCGCGCAGCCGCCGGCGCCCATGCCCACGCGGCGCAGCGGACCGGTGGTGGTGGACCGCCACAGCGACACGGAAGTGCTGGAGGGCTACGCCGAAGCGCAGCTCGATGCCCTCAAATCCGTCATCGATCGATTGCCTGCGACAACATCAAACGAATATGAGACGTATATTCTGTCTGTGATCGCGCAGTGCGTGAAGGCAGAGATGCTCGCCGCCAGCTCCTGGCGGGTGGCCGTGAACGCCGGCGCCGACTCGACCGGCCGGCTGATGGAGCATCTGCAAGCCCTGGAGGCGACGCGCGCGGCGCTGCTGGAGCGGATGCCTACCAGCTTGAGCGCCCGATTCGACCGCGCGTGCGCGCAGTCGTCGTTGCCGGAGACCATCATCGCGGCACTGGTCGGCGTGGACGTCGAAGAGATGTGGGACATCCGCAACCGAGGGGTGATCGCGCCGGGTGCTCTGCCCCGCGTCCGCGCCTTCACCGAGGCGGTCGATTCCAACGCCAAAGAGGAAAGCCAAGCCGACGACGAGGGGGCGCCGTGAGTCGAACCGAAGTCGAGGCATTGAGCCGCGCCCATCAGCTGTTCGCCGGCAGCACGCATCCCTCCTCCCTGGACGCAGGCACCGCCCACTACCGCAACATGTTGCAGCAGGCCGCCCGACTGAGCGACAAGATGGCGCACGGCGGTTACCAACTCGCGGTCGACCACAGCCGGCAACGGCTCACCGCGGCGGCCGGCACCGACGCCGCGGCCTCTGACGTCATCGCCGACGCGCACCGCGATCGGGCACAGGCCCGCGACCTGACTCGAAGCGTGCTGGACGCGGCCCGCGCGGACGCCGATCGGCCCGCGACGCCGCTGGCCCAGCGGGAGGCGATGCGGCGCCGCGCGACTCGCCTGCGTGCCCAACGCGCGCACGTCGTGTCGGCACGCTCGCGTGCGCGACAGCGCTACGCGGAACTGCTGGCGCTGCGCTATCGGCTCCGCCACGACCGTCGGCTCGGGCGGGCGGGACTGCCGAACGGGCGGGCCGCACTCGCCGTGCGCGCCGCCTTGTCTCGCTTGGGCCGACCGTATGTCTGGGGCGCGACCGGACCCGACCAGTTCGACTGTTCCGGGCTGGTGCAGTGGAGCTACGCGCAGGCCGGCGTGCACCTGGATCGCACCACGTATCAACAGATCAACGACGGCTTCCCGGTGACCCGTGCGCAGGTGCGGCCCGGTGATCTGGTGTTCCCGCACGCCGGCCACGTGCAGCTGGCGATCGGGAACAACCTGGTTGTGGAAGCGCCCTATTCGGGCGCCTCGGTGCGAATAAGCCGCATGGGCAACAACGTTGCGATCCGCCGACCGATATGACAAGCCAAGACCGCCCGGTAATGCGGGCACGACGAATAGGGTGAGCCGATGCCGGAACAACAACCGGGGCCCTCGCTAGAGGCCGTCGAGGCACGGCGGGCCGCGCTGGCGAGTCAGCACGGAACGGCGTCGGAAGCCGATCGGGTGCTGACCGAGGTGCTGACGAGCGCTCACGAGGCAGCGCGCGAGAGCGTCCGGCGATTGGACTCCATCGCCGAGCAGATCGACCACGCGACCGTGAACCAGGCGGACCTCGCGCTCGATACGCCCATGGGGGCGCGCGAGTTTCAAAAATTCCTGATGGCCAAGCAACGCGAGATCGCCTCGGTCGTGGCCGAAGCACGCGAATTCGGCCAGTCGAAAAGGTCGGTGTTGCAAAGCCTCCGGGCCCGGTACGCCGCCGACCGAGGCTAGCCGGAACTAGTCCACACCGTGCGATGCAGTGAATTGTCGGCGGCGGTGCCCCTGAGTACTGTCGCCGAACATGGAGGGGTCGCGTCGTTTCCTGCAGCAGCTTTCGAGCAGGCTGTGGCGCCGCCTGGCTGGCTGATGTCGGCATATGACGACCTGCTCGCCGCGGTCAGATACGTCCGCGACCGCACCGGCGACCCGAACGCATGGCAGACGGGATTGGCGCCCGCCGAAGTGACCGCCGTGATCACGCCGACCACTCGGCCCGAACAGGTCGAGGCGATCCTGCGCAAGATCCGCCAGCAGCACGCCGGCGTCTTCGGCGCCGCAACGGCGGCCAATCCGCCCGTGCAGCGGCCGTCCGCCGAAACCTCGGCACTGCCGGATCGCGAGACGGGCGCCGCGGCCGAGGCCATTGCCAATGCCGAAGCCGCTCTTGCGCAACAGAATTCGACGAGCTCGCAGCTGGACATGCAGGTGGTCTCGGCGATCCTGAACGCGCACCTGCGTGCGGTCGACGGCAGAGAAGCTCTGACCAAGCTGCAACACGAAACCGAAGCCGCGGTGCGGACCAGATCAGACCTGGACACCCCGGCGGGGGCCCGGGACTTCCAGCGGTTTCTCATCGGCAAGCTCCGAGACATCCGCGAGATCGTCCTGAACGCCAGCCTGGACGACACGTCGAAGTCAGCGCTGATGGCCGCCTGGACGTCGCTGTACGACGCCTCCAAAGGGGAACCGCATGCGCCAGGCGAACGGCCGGGGACGGCGGTGCCGGTTGGTGATACACCCGCCGGCGACGCGACCGATGATCTCGACGCCGATTGGGATCCGCTGCTGGACTCCTTGTTTGCCGACGATGACGGCCTGTCCGGGGATGTGCCGGGGCCGAATCCGGGCGCGGGCGCGGCGATGCCGGCCGTACCGCAGCCGCCGATGGTGCCCACCATGCCCACCATGCCCAACTTCGGTGGTGGCTCACTGCCGGGGCTCGGCTCCACGCCGTCGATGGCCGGTTGGGAGCCCGGCGGACTTCCGCTCTCCGGACCAGAAGGTGGCGACGGGGCCGATCCGGCTCTTCAAGATCTGGCCGACGAGGAACTGCCGGACGACCAGGACCCGGGAGCGCGCGACGCCTCGGACGAGGTGGCGGGTGGCACCGACGCCCAGCACGGCACGTCGTCCGATGAGCCGCCGGCCGGTCCGACACCGGTGACCTTGCCCGACGGGGAAACGGTGACCGCCGCCAGTCCCCAGTTGGCGGCCGCGATCACGGCCGCCGTCGCCGGCACCCCGATAGCGGAGGCTTTCCAACAGCAGGGGATGACCATTCCCCCACCGGGAACCGCGGTGCCCAGCCCCATCGATGCCCTGCAGGTGGTACCCGGCGATATCGGGATGTTCACCGATCGCCACGCACTCGCCCTCGGCTCCGGCAAGGCGCTTTACGACGGCCAAATTCAACACATCGCCACCGTGAGCGGGCCGACCTTCTTAGGCTGGGAGCATCCGCCGGCGGCGGCCGCGGCAGTACCGACGCCGGCCAAGCCTGACCCACCGACACCCACCCGGCCGGCGACCTCGTCGACCACCTGACAAAAATGAATCCGCCGGCACAACCGGCGGTCGTCAACAGGAGACAGCGGATGGCAGATTCGATTCATGTAGTGCCTGCGCACCTACGTCAGGCCGCCGCGCACCACCAGGACACCTCGGAATATTTGCGTACCGTTCCGTCGTCGCACGCCGCGATCCAAGAAAGCCTCGATTCGCTCGGGCCGATCTTCAGTGAACTGCGCGACGCGGGCCGGGAACTGCTGGAACTTCGACGCCAGTGTTATGAGCAGCAAGCAGCTGACCACGCGGATCTGGCCGACAAACTGACCGTTTCGGCGACGATGTGGGAACAGCACGAGCAGGAGGCGGCAGGGAAGTTCGGCGACATCGTCGACCGCGGTCGATGACCGACGCGAATCCCGCTTTCGACACCGTTCACCCGAGTGGACACATCCTCGTCCGCTCTTGCCGCGGCGGCTATATGCACAGCGTCGCGCTGAGCGAAGAGGCGATGGAAACCGATGCCGAGACGTTGGCGCAGGGCATTCTGCTGACCGCCGACGTGTCGTGCCTCAAAGCGTTGCTGGAAATTCGCGACGAGATCGTCGCGGCCGGGCACACCCCGTCCGCGGAGGTTCCGACTCCCCGGGATCTCGATGCGGCCATCGAAAAGTTGCTGGCGCACAAACTGCGTCGCCGAAACGGTGTGCTTTAAAGGGCTGTGAGGCGAGCTGCCGGCCTAGCGCAACCACGGCTTAGCCACGCTGGGATCGGGCGCGATACCGGTCGGCGGCTCTACTGGATTGGGGCCGAACAACTCTCGCGCGCGAGCGAGCAAGGCGCGCACCTCGTCGAGTTGCTGCTGCAGTGCAGAATCAGCCATGGCCTTACGCTACCCAGGGCCTTGCGACCGCACAATTCACTGACCGCACAAGTCGCCCGCCGGGTCCCGGTACGCTTAGCCGGTGGCGGTCTTCGGTCGGATGTCGGCGCGCCAGCGCCTCCGGAGAGCTACCCGGGAATCACTGGCGATGCCGGCTTTCAGCTCCCCTATCGACTGCACCCCGTGGGTGACAGGCGGGCTGTGGCCTGCCGAATTGTCGACGGTGACGCCCGAAACCGCCACCCTCGCTGAGTATCTCAAGGCTGACCTGGAACGAATTGCCCGCGCCGCCAACGACGAACTGAAGTTGCTCAAGCGATCGGGAATGACGGACCCTTCCCGGCAGGCGGCGGAGGCCCGGGTCATCGACGCCGCCCGTGGACGTGCCGTGCGCCGAGTCGAATCGACGATCCGCTATTTGCATGCGGTGCAGAGTGGAGTGCAGGCCCGCGTTGCTCCCCCACCGCGGGTAGAGCCGTCCGACGCGGACCTGGAAAAGACGCAGGTGCTGCCCGTAATCCGCGAGACGAAGCCCGCCGCCGAGGCGCCTCCGCCGAGTAGGCCCGAGTCGACCCCGCGACCGGGCAGAAGGCGCCGTCGTCGAGAGTCCGCGGAAGAGACCCGTACCGCCGACGCGTCAGATCTCGATCAGACGCAAGTCATTCCGGTGGTCAGGGACGAGCCGGTTTCGCCGACGGCGGCGGAGCCTGCGCCCGAGCCGACCCCAGAGCTGACCGATTCCGGTCGTCACCACGCGGTGGTCGAGCCGGGCGACGAGCACGAGCCTGTCGCCGCCGAAGCGCCGCATCTCGACGAGACGCAGGTGATCCCCTTGGTCACCCAGGCGGAGCCGGTATTCGGGGCGCCGGCGCAGCGCGCGCCCGAGCCGGCCCCAGAGCTGACCGATTCCGGTCGTCACCACGCGGTGGTCGACGAGCCGTCCGTCGCAGAGGCGGAGCCGCCCCGGCAGGACCCCCCGGTTGATGTCACGCCCGTCGCCGAGGCAGAAACTACCGCCTTCGCGGCGGCCCGGCCGCGGACCGAAAAGCAAACGCCGCCAACAGGATCCGACAACGAGCGGCTGAATCGGCTGCTCGAGTTCGTGGTCCGGCAGGAGCCACGCGTGAATTGGGCGATCGGCGACCGCGCCGACGGCACGACGGTACTCGTCACCGACCTCGCTCACGGATGGATACCGTCCGGCATCACCCTTCCGGCGGGCGTGCAGTTGTTGGAGCCCGAGCGGCGCCCCGGCAGGGTGACCGCGCTGATCGGCGAAACGGCGCGCGTCGTCACTTACGCTCCCGGTGATTCGCTGCGCCGCTCGGTCGACTTCGCCGCGACCAGGTCGTCGGTCGAGCCGCGCACCCTGCCTGTGATCGATGATTTGGCGAGCGTGCTCAGCGCGACCACCCGCAGGCGTGACGATCTGCCCAAGATCGTGCCGAGGTTGGCGGAGGCCGCCGCCGCCGGAACGGTCGTCGTCGACCAGGAGGTCGACGTGCTGCGGGTACACCTCGATACCGCGCGTTACCAGCTCCTCGTTCAGTACCCGAACGTCAATCCCGCGCTCCTGCTCAAGTGCCTGTTGATGGCCGCCACCGAGGGCATCGCCAGCGGCGACGCGGTGTCCGCGAACTACCACCTCGCCTGGTATCAAAAGCTCAGCGGGTGAACGCGCGGCGGGCAAGCCGCAAACCTGCTCGCGCATGAATTGACGCTGGTCGGAGGGGTCGACGATACTGTCATGGTGGCGGGTTCGGGCAGTCGCGCGAATCTCAGCGAGAAGGATCTCGTCGAATCGGTTCTTCGGGAACTGAGCGAGGCGGCCGACAAGTGGGAAGCCCTTGTGGCGCAGGCCGAAGCCGTCACCTACAGCGTCGACCTGGGTGACGTCCACGCGGTCGCGAATTCCGACGGCCGGTTACTCAAACTGACTTTGCATCCCGGGGTGATGACCGGGTACGGCCACGGGGAGCTGGCCGAAAGACTGAACCTCGCGATTACCGCACTGCGCGAGGAGGCAGAGGCCGAGAACCGGGCGAGCTACGGCGGCCCGCTGCACTGACGCGTATCGCGCGCTCATCGACCGGCGCCGGGTGGGCCCGCGAAAGCCTGCGCGATCTGCAACCACCGCTGCGCGTCCGCGCCTTGGGCGGTGACGTCGAGGGCGCTCAACGGGCGACGCTGGGTAACCAGGAAGCAGAAATCCTCCGCGGAGCCACCGACCCGCTGCTCGGCACCGGCTGGCCCCCAGGACCAGGTATCGCCGGCGGGCCCGCGCAGCTCGACCAGGAACGGCTCGGCCGGTGGCGTCAGATTGTTGACGGCGAAGGCGAAGTCGCGGGTACGCACCCCGAGGTGAGCGATCGACCGCAGGCGCTCGGTCGCGGGCCGCGTCACACCCAGGGCGTCGGCGACATCGAGGCCGTGCGCCCAGGTCTCCATCAAGCGCGCGGTGGCCATCGAGGCCGCGCTCATCGGCGGCCCGAACCACGGGAGCTTGCGACCGGGCTGCACCGTGAGCAGCGCGTCGTGCAGCCGGCCCCGGGTGACCCGCCAGTCCGCGAGCAACTCGGCCGGCGCCAGCGCCGCCAGCTCATCGGCGCCTTTGTCGACGAAGCCCGCCGGGTCGGCGGCCGCGCTGGCCAACGCCTCGGCGAAGCCGGCCTCGTCGGTGACCGCGATCAGTGCGACCCGGTCCGTCCACAGCAGGTGGCCGATCTGGTGTGCGATCGTCCACCCCGGCGCCGGTGTGGGGTCCCCCCAGCGGTCGGGCGGCAACGGCGCGACCAGCTCGTCGAGCGCGTCGCTTTCGGCACGCAGGTCGTCGACCATGGGCGCGGGCCCGGTCATCGGAGCCCTCGACTGTCGGCTGCGGCCGTCGGACACGTCACGTCTGTACCTTAACGATCGTTCGCCTGCTCCCCGCGGCGCCCGACGATGCTGTGCAATGCCAGGCCGATCAGGTAGAGCACCGATCCGAACAGCGCGAATGCGGGTGCGTGCCCGTCGTCGGGAATCAAGGTGCCGGCCACCGTGATCGAGACGATGAACGCGACCCAGAACAGCGCGTCCTGCACGGCGAACACATGCCCGCGAAGAGCGTCGTCGACATCCATCTGGATCGCGGTGTCGGCGCACAGCTTGACCATCTGCACGGTGACGCCGAGCAGGAAGCCGCACGCGACCATCACCGGGAGAAGCAACTCGGCGCCGGCGACCTCGATGATCGCCGACGTCGCCAACGCGCCGTTGGCGGTCGCGTAGCGCCCCCAGCGGCGGATGGCGGGCGGCGTCAGAACGTTGGCCAGGAAGGCGCCGAGCCCCGCGGCGCCGAAGAAGAGTAAGGCGGTGCCGAATCCCCCGCCCTCGAGGTTGGGCATGTGGTGGACCAGCAACAAGACCAGCAGCGAGTTGATGCCGATGACCATCCGGTGGGCGGCCAAGCCGGACAGAGTGGCGGCCACCGTAGGGCGCTGCGCCACCGTCCGTACGCCGTGCAGCCAGCCGGTGATCACCGCGTAGATGACCGGCCCGTGGATCGCTCGCCGGGTGTCGTCGGGCCCCAGTACCCGCGCCCCGAACCGCAGGGACAGCAGCAACGCGATCGACACGGGAACCGCTGTGAGGTACACGGTCGCCGAGGCGCCCTTGTCGCTGGACCCGACGATGAACCGGGGCACCAGCATGAAGTTTGCGCCGAGGAACGCCGCGATGGCCCCGGATGCGGTGGCAACCGAGTTCATCGTCACCACCTGCTCGCGCGGCACCACGTGCGGCAGCGATGCCGACAGCCCGGACCCGACGAAGCGGGCCAAGCCGTTGGCGAACAGAGCGCCCAGCAGCAGCGGCAGGTCACCGGCCCGCACCGCCAGGATGGTGCCGATCGCGGCGAAGAGGATCAGTCGGCCCACGTTGGCGCCGACGAGCACCAGCCGCCGGTCCCATCGATCCATCAGCGCACCAGCGAACGGACCGAGCAGCGAGTACGGCAAGAACAGGACCGTGAAGGCGCGCGCGATGGCGAGAGGATCGGCGGCCCGATCCGGGTTGAACAGCAGGGCGCCGGCCAGGGCAGCCTGGAATAAGCCGTCACCGAATTGGCTCGCAACGCGCACCTGCAGCAGCCGCCAGAAATCCGGCAAACCACGCACGGACCGCCAAATTTCGACGGGTGCACTGGACTGCATCCGGGTTGGGATCACCGAAACCGACTTCCACGATTGGGGGCTGGCAAAGCTCGCGCGATCAGAGCGTCTCAACCACAGTACAAATCTCCTTGGCCCACGCTCTCGATTGCCCTGGGCCACGATGCGCCGGATGCGATGATGGTGGGGTGCCGCCGCCGGAGGATCCAGAGGACTACGTCGCACCTGCCGCGCAACGGGTGCGTGCGGGCACTTTGCTGCTCGCCAACACCGATCTCCTCGAACCGACCTTCCGGCGCAGTGTGATCTACATCGTCGAGCACAACGACGGAGGCACTCTGGGTGTCGTCCTGAACCGCGCCAGCGAAACCGCTGTTTACAACGTGTTGCCCCAGTGGACCAAGCTGTCGGCGAAGCCGAAGACGATGTTCATCGGGGGGCCGGTGAAGCGTGACGCTGCGTTGTGTCTGGCGACGCTGCGGGTCGGCGCCGATCCCCAGGGCGTGCCGGGCTTGCGCCACGTGGACGGCCGGGTGGTCATGGTCGACCTGGACGCTGATCCAGACGTGATCGCGCCGCTGGTCGAAGGGGTGCGAATCTTCGCGGGGTACTCGGGCTGGACGATCGGTCAGCTGGAAGGCGAGATCGAGCGCGACGACTGGATCGTGTTGTCTGCCTTGCCATCCGACGTGCTCGTCGGACCGAGATCCGACTTGTGGGGCCAAGTCCTGCGTCGCCAGCCGCTGCCGCTCTCGCTGCTGGCCACCCACCCCATCGACATCAGCCGGAACTAGGGCTGCTGACGTCGGGCCCACCGGCCCTCTAGTTCACTGGCACGACTGCGTGCAGCCGGCGCAGCTGCCGGCGCAGACGGGCGCCGCCGCTTCCTGGCGCAGCGCGAAGCGCGCGGTCTGCCACGAGCCCGCGGCCAGCGTTCCGAGCGCGCCCACCACACAGACGATGAGTACGACCAGCGCCGTTTTCGGGACGGCGGCCATGGCCACCGCGCCGCCGGCTGCCAACATCACCGCAGCCGCCAACTGGGTCGGCGCCATCGCGCGCAGCGCCAACGCGGTGGCGCCGAAATTCCGGTTGTGGGCAAGCGACCAGGTGCCGAACCCCGCCGAGGCCACCGCCGCACACATGCACAGCACGCCCGCAATCAGCATGGGCTCACAATACGAGCCGGGTCAGCGGCCCGCGCATCCGGCTCGATGGGTGCCGGCGCCGCCGTCCTCTAGTGCTGCAGGAACGAGAAGTTCGGCAGCGGGGGCAGGCCCGGCACCATGGCCAACAGGCTGGGGGTGCGCTGCGGGTTCGTCACGGGCGCCTGCGCGGGGAGCCCGCCCGGGGCCGCGAGGGACGTCTGGGCGAGCGGTACCAGCGGAGCCGCGCCGGGAGCCGGGGGGGCGACCGGAGCCACAGCGGCCGGGGCGACCGGGGCGACCGGGGCAGCAACGGGAGCCGGGACGACGGGCGCGACCGGAGCCACACCGGGTGCCGGGGCGGCAGGCGCGACCGGAGCGGCGGCGGGAGGCTGGGCGGGCAGCCCGACCGGGGAAGCGGCGGGGACCTGGGCGGGTGCCGGGGCGGCCGCGCCAGGGGCGCTCACGCGGAATCCGTTGATGATCGCGTCGGTGGCCGGTGCGTCGGCGACGCTCACCGCGCGGTCGGTGGTCACCGACAGCGACACGAGGTATTTGTCGTGCCCGGACGTGGCGATGACGTGACGCCGCGACGTGTTGAGGGTCAAATCACCGTCACGGTAGGTGCCTTCGACGATCGACGACGGGAAGCCGCCGAAATCGGTCATCGCGGCGTTGGTGGGCTGCCACGCCAGAAGCTTCTGGCTGTCGACGTAACCGTGGGTGATGGCCTCTTTCGGGTCGAAGTTGCCGACCAGTTTGTACACCACGACCTGCGCATTCGACGAGTAGATGCTGCTGCCGTGCCGGTCGGCGATCACCGCGAATGCGTCGGGCACGTTGGGATCAGGCACCTGCGTCCAGCGTGCGGGTAGCGGCAAGGTGATGTCGAGCGCCTTGAAGCCCTCAGGCTTTTGCGCCTCGAGCTTCACGCCCTTCGACTGCAGGAACTCGTGGATGGTGCCCGACGTCGCGGGAGCCGGAGCCGGGGCCGGCGGGTTGACCGCGGCCGGCGCGGCGGTTCCCGGGGCGGTGGCGGTCGCCGGCGGGGCGATCTGGTTGCCGGCCGGCGGGGCCGCGAGGTATCTGCTCGGCGGCACCAACTCGGGCCCGAGGTTCTGCGGCGCCGGGGCGGGAACCGCGGGGACGGGCGCCGGCGCTGGGGGCACCGGGTCTGCCGATGCCGTGCCGCCCGCAACAACCGCCAGGCCCATCAGACCAGCGACCATACCGCCGAGGAGTGCCCGGTGGACGGGGACGATCTCAATCATCTGCGTCGGTCCTTCCAAAAGGCGTCAGTACCAGAAGCCGTCGATAGTGGCTGACTGTAACTAGAGGTCAAAGGCGGTGAACAGGCTCGAAACACACCTGGGATGAACCTCTGATCGGCGCGCGACGGAACCGAGACCAACCTGTGGCCTGGGGACCCGCCGTGTCGGCCCTTATACCCTGTTCAGGTGACCGACTCCCCGACCGCTTCGCCGGCAAGCAGTTCCGGCGCCGCCGTGCCCGACTCTGATGCGCCGCCGCATCGCTACACCGCGGCGCTGGCGGGGCGTATCGAGGGCGCGTGGCAGGAGAACTGGGCGAAGCTCGGGACGTTCAATGTGCCCAACCCGGTCGGTTCGCTGGCTCCGGCAGACGGAGCCCCGATCCCGGACGACAAGTTGTTCGTGCAGGACATGTTTCCCTACCCGTCGGGGGAGGGGCTGCACGTCGGCCACCCGCTGGGCTACATCGCGACGGACGTATACGCCCGCTATTTCCGGATGATCGGCCGTAACGTCTTGCACGCGTTGGGGTTTGACGCCTTCGGGCTGCCCGCCGAGCAGTACGCGGTACAGACCGGCACCCACCCGCGCACCCGGACCGAGGCCAACGTCGTCAACTTCAAGCGCCAGCTCGGACGTCTGGGCCTCGCCCATGACAGCCGGCGCAGCTTCTCCACCACCGACGCCGAGTTCTACAAGTGGACCCAGTGGATCTTCTTGCAGATCTACAACGCCTGGTTCGACACCACTGCCAACAAGGCCCGCCCCATCGCCGAGCTGGTCGCCGAATTCGAGTCCGGTGCGCGCCGCCTCGAGGACGGGCGCGCCTGGTCCGGGCTGTCGGCGGGGGAGCGGGCCGATGTGATCGACGGCCACCGACTGGTATACCGGGCGGACTCGATGGTGAATTGGTGTCCCGGTCTGGGCACCGTGCTGGCCAACGAAGAGGTGACCGCCGACGGCCGCAGCGACCGCGGCAACTTCCCGGTGTTCCGGAAACGGTTGCGGCAGTGGATGATGCGGATCACCGCTTACTCCGATCGGCTGCTCGACGACCTCGACGTGCTGGACTGGCCCGAACCGGTCAAGACCATGCAGCGCAACTGGATCGGCCGGTCCACCGGCGCCAAAGCGCTGTTCGCGGCGACCGGGGCCGATGGCGAGACGGTCGATATCGAGGTGTTCACCACCCGGCCCGACACGCTCTTCGGTGCCACCTACCTGGTGCTGGCGCCCGAGCACGACCTGGTTGACGAATTGGTGGCGGCCGCCTGGCCAGACGGCACCGATCCGCGCTGGAAGTACGGCGCCGCCACACCGGCTGAGGCCGTCGCCGCCTACCGGCAGGCGATCGGGTCGAAGTCAGACCTCGAGCGCCAGGAGAGTAAGGCCAAGACCGGCGTCTTCTTGGGCAGTTACGCGACCAACCCGACCAACGGCAAGCCGGTGCCGATCTTCATCGCCGACTATGTGTTGGCCGGATACGGCACCGGGGCGATCATGGCCGTCCCCGGCCACGACCACCGCGACTGGGACTTCGCCCACGAGTTCGGCCTGCCGATCGTGGAAGTCATTGCCGGCGGCGATATTTCGGAGTCCGCCTACGCCGGCGACGGGGTCCTGGTCAACTCCGGCTACCTCGACGGGTTGGATGTGGCTGCGGCCAAGGAAAAGATCACCGCCCGCCTGGAGGCCGAGGGCCGTGGCTGGGCGCGCATCGAATTCAAGTTGCGTGACTGGCTTTTCGCGCGCCAGCGGTACTGGGGCGAGCCGTTCCCTATCGTCTACGACGCCGACGGGCGCGCGCATGCGCTCGACGAAGCCGCGCTGCCGGTCGAGCTGCCCGACGTCCCGGATTACTCACCGGTGCTGTTCGACCCCGACGACGCCGACAGCGAGCCGTCGCCGCCGCTGGCCAAGGCGACGGAGTGGGTGCACGTCGAGCTGGACCTCGGCGACGGCCTCAAGCCCTACAGCCGGGACACCAACGTGATGCCCCAGTGGGCCGGCAGCTCCTGGTATGAACTGCGCTACACCGATCCGCATAACTCGGAACGGTTCTGCGACAGGGAGAATGAGGCCTACTGGATGGGCGCGCGGCCGGCCGAGCATGGGCCGCAGGATCCCGGTGGCGTCGACTTGTACGTCGGCGGCGCCGAACACGCGGTGCTGCACCTGCTGTATGCACGGTTCTGGCACAAGGTCCTCTACGACCTGGGCCACGTGAGCTCGCGGGAGCCCTATCGCCGACTGGTCAACCAGGGCTACATCCAGGCCTTCGCCTACACCGACGCGCGCGGCTCGTACGTGCCGGCCGAGGATGTCGTCGAACGGGACGGTGGCTTCGTCTACCCCGGGCCCGAGGGAGAGGTGGAAGTCTTCCAAGAATTCGGGAAAATCGGGAAGAGCCTGAAGAATTCGATCTCACCCGACGAGATCTGCGACGACTACGGCGCCGACACGCTGCGGGTCTACGAGATGTCGATGGGTCCACTGGAGGCCTCCCGACCCTGGGCGACCAAGGATGTCGTAGGGGCCCACCGCTTCCTGCAGCGCGTGTGGCGTCTGGTGATCGACGAGCAGACGGGTGACACCCGCGTGGTCGACGGACCCGAGTTGTCAACCGACACGCTGCGGGCACTGCATCGCACCATCTCCGGAGTCGCGGAAGACTATGCCGCACTGCGCAATAACACCGCCGCGGCCAAGCTGATCGAATACACCAACCATCTCACCAAGGAGCACCGCGACGCGGTGGCCCGCGCGGCGGTCGAGCCGCTGGTGCTGATGTTGGCGCCCCTGGCCCCGCACATGGCCGAGGAGTTGTGGCTGCGACTGGGCCACCAGACCCCGCTGGCGCACGGCCCGTTCCCGGTCGCCGACCCCGCCTATCTGGTCGACGACACGGTGGAGTACCCGGTGCAGGTGAACGGCAAGGTGCGCGGCCGGGTGTTGGTCGCCGCCGACGCCGATCAGGACACCGTGAAGGCCGCCGCGCTCGCCGACGAAAAAGTCCAGGCGTTTCTGGCGGGCGCCAACCCGCGCAAGGTGATCGTGGTCCCCGGCCGGCTGGTCAACCTCGTCGTGTAGCCCCGCCCTATTGCCCGGCGGGCCGCAGCACCACCTCGTACATGTGACCGTCGCGCGGGGTGGCCACCGCATGGGCGACCGCGGCGGCGACCGTCTCGGGCTTCAAAAAGTTGGCGGGGTCATAGGTGCCGCCCTCGAACTCGATGAGTTCGCGCTGCATGTCGCTGTCGGTCCGGCCCGGATAGACCGTCGTCACCCGCAACTCCGGTTCGTCGCTGCGCAGCGAGTCCGCAAAGGCGCGCAGCGCGAACTTGCTGGACGAATACGAGGCCATACCCCGCGAGGCGGTGCGCCCCGCGCCGGAGTTGATGAACACCACCTGGCCGCGCGCCCGTCGCAGCGCGGGCAACAGCGCCAGCGTAAGTTCTACCGGTCCAAAAACGTTCACGGCGAAGGTGGCACGCCACTCGTCGACGTTCGAGTCGGCGACGCTGCCGGGGATGGCCAGCCCCGCGTTGTGCACGAGCACGTCGAGCTCGTCCACAATTTCGCAGGCGGCTTCGATGTCGCCGGAGTCGGTGAGATCCAGTGGAAACGTGGTGGCGCCGAGCCGCCGCGCGACCGCGTCGAGCCGATCGGACGGCCGGCCCGCCAGCAGCAGGGTGTGCGTGGGTGCCAGCGCTGTGGCGATGGCCGATCCGATACCGCCGCCGGCGCCGGTGATGAGTGCATTGGGCATGCCCCGCAGTTTACCGACGCCGCAAATGCGAGCGAAAAGCGTTGAAGGCTGGTTCTTTTCAGGCTTCCTTGCGCGCGGGTGGTACGCCGGCGGGTCCAGACGTCGGGTCACCGGAGGCCAGCCGCTCGAGCGGCGCCAGTGCCTGCATCAGGGTGTTGAGGTCGGACGTCGGGAGCTGGCTCAGCATCGCGGCCAGCGAGGCGCGCCGATTGGCCAGGGATTCACCGTGCACCGCCCGTCCGCGCGGGGTGATGTCCACCAGCACGGCACGCAGGTCGGACGGATCGCGGGAACGCTTGACCAGCCCCACCTTCTCCAGCCGCCGGATCGCCACGGTCGTGGTGGGGGTTCGCACCCGTTCGTGTGCGGCGAGATCGGTCATCCGGATCGGGCCCTGGTCGAGCAGCGTGACCAGGATCGACAATTGTGCCAGGGTCAGCTCCCCGGCCGCCGCGCCGCTGGGGTCTCCACGGCGGAGAATCGCAAACAATTTGGACAGCGCTCGGTGCAAACCCTCGGCGAGCTCGGCTACCTCGGCCGGGTTCGATTCGCTGTCTGCCATAAATCGGGAGTCTATCCCGATATGAGGTGCTTACAAGGTAGCTATTGCCCACCAGTTAGTGGAGATCAAAGCACTTGGGACAAAAACCGCTGCAGCCGTTCGGTCTCTGCGGCATCGAATATCTGCTCGGGAGGGCCCGATTCCACGACCTTGCCGTGATCCATAAACACCACGGCGTCGGATGCCGACCGCGCGAAACCCATTTCGTGGGTTACCACAACCATTGTCATGCCATCGGCGCCGAGGTCGGCAATGAGTTGCAGTATTCCCTTGACCATTTCGGGATCCAGCGCCGAGGTCGCCTCGTCAAAGAACATCACCTGAGGCCCCATGGCCAGCGCGCGGGCGATCGCCACCCGCTGCTGTTGCCCACCGGACAGCATGCTGGGGCGGGCACCGGCCTTGTGTTTCAGGCCAACTCGGTCGAGTTGCGTCATCGCCAGGTCGCGGGCCTCGTCGGCCGGCAGGCGCCGCAACTTTCGTGGTGCCATCGCCACGTTGGCCAGGACACTCAGGTGGGGAAAGAGATTGAAATGTTGGAACACCATGCCGATGCGCTGACGCAACTCGTCGGGATCGTCGCGCAGCACCGATCGGCCATCCAACAGAATGTCGCCGCTGTCGGGCTCATACAAGCGGTTCAGCGTGCGCAGCAGTGTCGACTTGCCCGAACCGGACGGCCCGATGATCGCCACGGTGCTGCCCGCGGGTGCCTCGATATCGACGCCACGCAGCACCTTGCTTCCGCCCAGGGTTTGGTGAACGTCCTTGGCCGCCAGCGAAACTGACGCGCGCCCGTGGATGCCGGAGGTCACGTGATCTCCTGGCCGAACGTCGTCCCGAGCAGGTCGGCGTCGTCCTCCGGCACGGCGGCGCGGCGACCGCGGCGAAGCCGGGTGTCGATGTAGTTCACCAAATGCGTTAGCGGGATGGTCAATAGCAGGTAGAAGAGACCCGCGGCCACCAACGGCGACAGGCTCCCGGTCTGCGCGTTGAGATCCCGTCCCACCTGGAACAGCTCTCGCTGGTCGGCGATCAGGCCGAGGAAGTACACCAGCGCGGAGGCCTTCAACAGCCCGATGGCCTGATTGACCAGGGCGGGGAGCACGCGGCGGACGCCCTGCGGCACCACCACCAGCCGCATGGCGGTGACGTAGCTGAAGCCCAGCGCCCGGGACGCTTCCAGTTGTCCGGGATCGACGCTTTGAATGCCGGAGCGCAAAATCTCGCCGATGTAGGCGGCGGCCATCAATCCCAGCGCGGCGATGCCGAGCGGATAGGGGTTCTTGTTGGTCAGCCCACTGACCAACGGGCCGATGCCCATCCCGATCAGCAAGATGATCACCACTTCGGGCAGTCCCCGGAAGATGTCGGTGTACACCCGGGCCGGCCAGCGCAGCCAGCGCCGGTGCGAGATCCCCGCCATCGCCAACACCATCCCGAACGCCAGGCCGATCACCAGGGCGCTGTTGGTGAGGATCAACGTGTTGGGCAGACCGGTGGTGAACAGCATGGGAATGGCCTGCCGGTACATATCCCAGTCGAAGAACGATTCACCCACCTGGGCCAGTGGCGATTTCGGGGCGGGCGGTCCCGCGGGCGAGCGGTGTTGTTTCGCGATCGCCGCGAAGTCCGGCAGCTTGGGGATGGGCGCGGCTCTGGACCCGGGTTTCCAGCCGGGCGGCACAGTCCGCGGCACCCATTGCGTGTACAGGTGCGTCCAGGTGCCGTCGGCGATGACGGCGTCCAGCCCGGAATTGAGCGCATCGATCAACGGCTTGTTGCCCTTGGCCACCGCATAGGCGACGAAATTGCCTGGGCTGTAGGTATTCCCGGCGACCACTGCCGGATCGCCGGGGCGAATGACGGTCGCCGCGAGGGTCCCCGGCGCCACCCATGCATCGATCTGCCGGGACTTCAGGCTGGCGTACAGGGTGGCGAAGCCGGGATACTTCACGGGTTGCAGATGCAACACGTCGACGACATACGACTCCTCGACGGTGCCCTGCACGACGCCGATCCGCTGGCCGGGGGCGAGGTCGCTGAATTTGTGGATGGCCGAACCGGGCGGGACCACCAGCGAATAGAACCCGAAGTCGTAGCCGTTGGTGAAAGAGACCGTGTGCCGGCGGGCGTCGGTCGCTTTCACCGCCGCCGAGCCGACGTCAAAGCGCCCGGATGCCACCTGGGCGAGCAGCGCGGAAAAGTCGGTGCTGACGAAGCGGACCTGCAGACCCAGCTTGCCGGCGATGGCGCGCAGCAGTTGGTTGTCGAAGCCGCTGAATTCGCCGGTGGGGTTGATGCAGATGTTGGGTGGGGCGTCCGACAGCGTGCCGACGGTCAGGACACCCGGCACGCCGAGGCCCAGGGCGCCGATGTCGACGGCGTCGAGCGGCTCGACCGAGGCCGTGGTGTCCCGGTCGTCCTCGCCGGTGGTCGGGCTCTCGGTCAGGTCTTTGGGCAGGGTCCGCGCGCTGTCCACGCCGGCCGGAGCGCATTGATTCCAGTCGGCGGCCGCCGGCGCGACAGGTCCACCCAGCGCCACGCCGCACACCATCAGGACTGTCGCGGCCAGGCCGAAGACCCTTCCGCGGCGCTCGGTGCGCCGGCCCACGCGCGAACTCATCAGTGTCACCGTAACGACTTGACGGCGACGCGGCCCGCTCAGCGTCGGTTCACAACACCAGCGACGCTTGGTCGCAGATCGTGTCCGTTTCGGCGATCACCCGTAGCGGGCCGGGAACGACCCGACCGACGTCGTCGGGCGGGCTGAAGACCCGTCGCCGGACCAGTTCGGCCAGCATGGTCTGGGCCATCAGATAGGAGCGGTCGACGCACGCGGCCCGCGCGGCTTCCGGGTCGCGACGCTGTATCGCCGCGGTCTCGTCTTCGTAGAACGGCAGCATCTCGTCGCGCCCGCTCTGATAGGTCGTCCAGAACAGGCGGGGGATGAGGTTCTGCGACGCGCGGATCGTGGCATGCAGCCGCGGACCGGCGTACTCCTCGTTGACGGTGCGCCGGTATTCGGCGGCGGTGTCGGTGAAGGCGCGCGAGTCCTTGGCGGTGCGCAGCGAGCGCATCAAGGTGTCGAGCTGTCCCAGGATCCGTGGCGTGGGACTGGTCGCCGCGCGTGCGGACGCAATCCCATTGAGCATTCCGTCGAGCTCATGGTGTTCGAGGACGGTGGCCTCATCGAACCGCTCGACGAACGCGCCCCGGTGATATCGGGTGGACACAATGCCATCGTGTTCGAGTTGGACCAGTGCCTCTTGAATGGGCACCCGGCTCACTCCCAAGCCCAGCGCAATTTCATTGCGGTCGACGCGGTCTCCACTGCGCAGCTTCCCGGTCAACAACAGGTGGAGGATGTGCGAAACAACCAGGTCCTTTTCTTTGACCCCGTATTTCTTCGGCATCTTTTTGTTTCAGTCTCTTTCACACCCGGTTCGGCAATCCAGCGGTGAGAGTTTCTCACGAATTGACGCCCGCGTTTAGGTGTTTGGCCGACGAACCTGAATACGGCGGTTTAGCGGCTGTCGCGCCACTTGCATAGCGCTTCGGCGGCGGTCAGGTCGTAATCGGGTCCATTTACGCCGACGGTCAGCAGCGACACGCCCAGGGCGGTGAGGCCTTCGGCGTTGGCGATCAGCCCGTCGAGGCCCTCGCCGCGCCGGACGCCGCTGTTGTTCTCGACGCCGGCCGACCTTTCGATGGTGGACGGGTCGCGCCCGACGGCGGCGCAATGTTCTTCCAGCACGGCCGCCGCCCCCGGATACGTCTCGACGGTGGTGAAGCCGTGCCAGATGTCGCCGTATTCGGCGACCATGCGCAGCGTCTTCCGCGGGCCCTTGCCGCCGATGAGGATCGGGATGTCGCGGGTGGGAGCCGGGTTCAGCTTTGCCAGCCGCGCGCTGATCCGGGGCAGTGCGGCCGCCAGGTCGTCGAGGCGGCTGCCGGCGGTGCCGAATTCGTAGCCGTACTCGTCGTAGTCCTTTTGTTTCCAACCCGAACCGATGCCGAGGATGAGGCGGCCGTCGGAGATGTGGTCGACGGTGCGTGCCATGTCGGCCAGTAACTCCGGATTGCGGTACGAGTTGCACGTGACCAGCGCGCCGATCTGGATGCGCGACGTCTGCTCGGCCCAGGCCCCGAGCATCGTCCAGCATTCGAAATGCGCACCGTCGGGATCGCCGTAGAGCGGGAAGAAATGGTCCCAGTTGAATGCGATGTCGACGCCGATGTCCTCACAGCGGCGCACGGCGTCGCGCATCTGGCCGTATTGCGGAGCGTGTTGCGGTTGGAGTTGGACACCGATACGGATCGGGAACTCAGAAGTCATTACCCCACCGTAGGCTCAGCGTGCGTCGAGCACCCCACGCAGCAGGTCGATCAGCGCGCGTGGCTGGTCGCTTTGCACCGAATGGCCCGAATTCTCCACGACGTGCGCGGAGCGGAAATGCTTTGCGCGACGGGCCAGCTCGGCCGCGTCGTCGTCGCTGACGAAACCCGACGTGCCACCGCGCACCAGCGTGACGGGTGCGGACAAGGCGTCGACGTCGTCCCACAGGCCGGCGAAGTCGGGGAAGGTGCGGATGGCGTCATAGCGCCACGTCCACTGGCCGTTCTCCAGCTTGCGCGAGTTGTGGAACACCCCGCGGCGCAGGGCCTTCACCTCGCGGTGCGGCGCCGCCGCGACCGTCAAGTCGAGCATGGCCTGGAAGCTGGGAAATTCGCGTTCCCCGTGCATCAGAGCCACGGTGCCCTGCTGCTCCTTGGTCATCTCGGAATGCCGTTGCAGCGCCGACGGGGTGACGTCGATCAGCACGAGTTCTTTGACCAGTTCGGGTGCTACCGCGCCCAGCCGGATCGCGGTCAGTCCGCCCAGTGACATGCCGACGACGAGGCCGGCCGACGTGGCGTGTTCGCGCAGGATCGGCAACAAGGCGTCGGCGTTGTGCTGCGGCGAGTAGTCGCCGTCCTCGCGCCAGGCGGAGTGGCCGTGACCGGGAAGGTCGACCGCCAGCGCGGGTTCACCGAGGCCGACGATGATGGTGTCCCAGGTGTGCGCGTTCTGCCCGCCGCCGTGCACGAACACGATTCGTGGGGGAGTGCTGCCCCAGCGCAAGGCGCTGATTTTGCTTTCGCCCGTGCCGGACTCGACGCGTTCCGCGTCGGGCAGGGGACCGGAGACTCCAGCCTGCTCGGCGTTTTCGGACAGCAGCGAGAATTCGGACAGCCCGGCCAGTTCGTCTTCGGAGATCTCGGTCACGATCTTTGACACTAGCTATAGGACGTGGCGCCTGCGAACGCCATGGAAGCGCTGCCACATCGCCGCGGCGCGCTCCGGCGCGCTCACCATGGCGGTTTCGTCGGGCAGGGCGCCCAGCAGCGCGTCGTGCTTGACCACCCGGGTGTCCAACACAGCGGGCGCGCCCTCGAGCATGTGCCGGTAGGTCAGGTTGCCGCGTTCGAAGCCCTGGGTGTCCAGCCAGTTGTGCACGCCCGGATCGCGGTGAGCCATTACCAGGCGGATGCGGCCGTCACGGTCGACCTTGGTACGGCTGGGCGTATAGCTCACCGGGCGGTAGAGGTAGTCCATGCTGTTGAAGAAGACTCCCATGTTGGTGAACATCCACAGCCCGTCGTGGGCGTCGAACTCGACGATCAGCGCCTCGTCGGACGCCAGTTCCCAGTACATGTTGGCGGCGGCCCGGCCGCGTTTGTTGTCGGCGGCGGTGGCGCCGACGCGCGGGAACGTGTTGGGGTGCTCGGCGTCGACGCCGCCGTAGTTGAAGGGGAATTCGGGCCAATCCGACATCAGGCCGGTGACGAAATCGCCGGCCCAGCGCATCGCCTCGACCATGTCGGTGGGGGTGGGCAACGGCTTGGGGGATGCCATGTCGACGCGTTCGATGCGCATCTGCGCCGGCGACTCGTCCCAGCGGTCAAACCCCTGGCGGATGAACAGTTTTCGGGACTCCGGTGTGGTGGGCAGCCAGTTCGGGCCGCGTTCGGGACCTCCGAGGTAAAGCTCGAAGCGTCCGTCTTCGCCGACGTCGAGTTGGTGGCCGAGCAGGTTGGCCTCCGGTGCGTCGCCGAATGGCTCGTGCAGGACGCCCGGGCCGAGCGTGCGTCGTCCCTGCACGGTGATGTTGAAGAAGCGAGAGGTGCCGCGAGTGCCGGTGAGCCGGTAAGTGGAGTGTCCGTCGATCCATGCTTGTTGATAGGTGAAGTCGGCGCAGTCCCCACCGAGTTTGCGGGTGGGGCCGCAGAAGGCGTGCAGCACCGGGTAGCCGGGATCGCGTGTCTCGAGCGCCAAATCGAAGGCTTGGCCCAGGTTTTGGGTGAGAAACCGGTACGCGTCGACGCGCTGCGACGCGGCGGCGGGGTTGGCGTCTTTGAACACCTGTCGGCCGGCGCGCTCCAGCTGGGAACAGAATTCGGCCCACGCCGATTGCAGTTTCGCGTCGTCCGGGCCGTCACCGAAACCCATTGTCATGCACCCAATCTGTTCAGCATTGCGCCGACGACGTCGCAGGCGCGCCGCGCGGATTGCAGGCGGCCCTCGGCGTCGATGCGGGGCCCGATCAGTTCCAGGTCGAATCCGTGCGCGTAGCCGCCGGCCAGCGCCTGGGCGACGAACGCTTCGAGCGGAATCGCGCCGTCGCCGGGCACGGCGCGGCCCGGGAGCGCCCGGTCACCGAGCACGTAATCGCTGAGCTGGATGAGCTCGGTTCGTGGCAATGCCCGCTGCAGCATCGCGTCGAGATCGCCTTCCGCCCAGCAGTGGAACAGCTCGATGCAGATTCCAAGTCCGCTCATCTCGGCCAGCGCGACGGTATCGCGCAGGGTATGCGCGAGATGAATGTCGGCGTAGAGGCTCGACGCGTTTTCGATCGCCAGCGCCACCCCCGCCCGCCTTGCGTGCTCGACGCAGGGAGCGATCAACGCGCTGAAGCGATCGGCGGCCTGCGGCCAGGTCAGTGCGCCCCGGCCGCCGGTGAGCATGTAGACCACCCGCGCGCCCACTGCGGCCGCGGCATCGATCACCGCCAGCAGCGCATTCCGCGCCGCGGGCCCGGGTGCGTCAAGTCGGCCACCGCCGAAGATGTGGCACACCGCCTCGACGGTGTAGCTGTTGCACTGCAACAGCTTTGGAAATTGGGGATCGAGCAGCTCGCTGTCCAAGACGCTGAGTCGAGACACGCCGAGGGCAGCCCAATGCTGTGCCACCTCGGCCAGCGGCGCGCCGAGGAAGGTGACGTCGTGAACCGACAGGCGTTTGTGCGGCGCCACCACGTCAGCCCCGGGTCTCGATCTCGACGCCGAATCGCTCACGGAATGGCCGGAATTCGGCGTGCAGCGCATCGAGGTCTTCGCCGATGTCGATCAGCAGCTGGGTGGAGTAGCGGAACTTGCCGTAGCGGTCGCCGCGGTTGTTGGCCAGATAGTGGCGCGCCGCCGATTCTGCCTCGGGCGTGAGCTTGCGTCGGGCGAACTCGTAATACCGCCGGACCGTGGCGATTTGATCGGCGACGAAGTCGGTGTAGCGGATGTGCAGGATGCGCGGATCGTCGACCATGGGGTTGCGCATGGTGTTGGCGACGCCCTCGCGCGTCAACTCCAGATGCATCTTCGCCAGGGCGTGCAGGTCGACGGAACCGACCATGCCTTCGGCGATGTCGGCCATCATCATCGTGCGTGAGGCCGCGACCTGTACCGGGTCCCGGTGCAGCCAGACCAGGGTGGCGTCGGGGTAGGCGTCGAACATCTCCTTGAGCCGGAAGCCGTGAAACCCTTTCAGCACCCAGTATTTTCGTGGTCGTTGGTATTGCAGCTGTTGCAGCATGGCCTTGTGCAGCCGGTACTGCGCGGCCGGGTCGGTGGCCAGACCGCCGACCAGGGACTGCATGGGCACCCGCCACCACGCCGTCGGCGTCATCACCCGGAAGTCGAATGCCCAGGTGCGCTCGTCTTCGGGAAGGCCGTCGCCCAGCATGTCGTTGTAGGGGTGGCTGTGCAGCCACTTCGGCATCTTTGCGTTGATCTCACGCCAGTCCGCGTCGGCGCGCGCCCGGCGGTCGTCGTCGGGTGCGGCCAGCCCCGGCGGCGGGGAGGGATACATCACCTCCCAGAACCGCAGCGCGCGGGCGCGCGGGTCGACGGACATCAGGGCATGCATGAGCGTTGTCCCCGAGCGGGGTTCGCCGGTGACGAACATCGGCGACTCGATCACCTCAGCACCGATCGGGTAGCGGTTGCGGTCTTCGATGAGTTCAAGGCGCGACGTCAGCAGCCATCGACACACCTGCGCGGCTTCGAAGCGGCCGTCGGCATCCATGCCCAGACCGTTGAGGTGGTCGACGGCGACGGCGAAGCGTTCGGGCAGGGTGGGATCGCCGTAGTCGCGCAGCCCGGTCTCTGCCTCGGCGGCGGCGAGCATCTCCGCGGCGTCCAGGCGTGCCGTCACGGCAGGTCTCCGCAGAGCCGCATCAGCTCGTCTTCGGCCGCGCGGACGTTGGCCGCCGACGCCTGCGCGTATTCCACGCCGGCCATCGCGCTGTAGTCGAGGATCTTGGGCACGCGCAGGCCGGCGTCGACGTATGTCTTGACGATCTTGGCGACCTCTTTCGGCGTGCCATGGGGTACGACGGCCAGGACCATCTCGGGTCGTACCCTGCCCAGAAACTCCACGATGCGCTCCCGGGTGAGCACGGCCGGGTCGATGTCCTGGAATCCGCGCCAGCCCTCACCCATGGGGTGTTCGAACCCGAAGTCGCGCAACGTCTTTGCGGAGACCTGCAGCAGAAAGGCCTTGACCAGGGGAGCCCGCAGGATCTCGGCGAGCGCGGCGTCGTCCGCACCGATCAGGCACACCTGAATGAAGCACGGGGTGATCGCCATCGGGTCGCGGCCGGCGCGATCCGCGGATGTCCTTACCGCGGCGAGCATCTGGGCGTAGTGCTCGGGAGTCCAGGCGCCCGCCGGCCACCACCCGTCGGCGTAGCGGCCCGCGATGTCGAGCATTCGTGGGCCGCTGGCGCCGATCCAGATCGGGGGAAGCCGGCCCTCGTAGGGTTCGGTGTCCAGGCGGGCATGATGCAGCGAATAGAACCGGCCGTCGAAGTCGACCGGGCCGTCGCTGCGCCACAGCAACTGGATCACCGCCAGCGCTTCCTCGAAACGGCTGACCGAACGCGAGAAGTCGAAGCCGTAGGGCAGGGTGTTTTCGCCCTCGCCGCTGCCCAGCCCCAGGATGAAACGCCCCTTGGCGAGGTGATCGATGGTCAGCGCCGTCTGCGCGAGCATGGCGGGATGACGGCGCACGGTGTCGACCACGGCGCTGACCAGAGGAACCCGCTCGGTCAGCACGGCCGCCGCGGCCGCCACCGCAAGCCCGTCCAGGTGGCGGTGCGGCGACGGGGAAGCGGTGGCCAGGTCGGTGAACTCGGGTGTCCAGATCGAGTCCGGCCAGAAGCTGACCATGTGATCGGGCAGCCAGATGGAGTGGTACCGGCCGCTGTCGAGTCCCGCGAGCCCGGACAGGTCAAGAGGGAGAGCGGTGCGCAGGAACGCTGCGGGTTGAACGGTCATCGAGACATGATGCTAAGCACCTGCACAGCATCATGTCGATGATTTCCGGATGATGCGTCGAGTGTGGGCCCTGGGTAGGGGATAGCCCCGGAATTCGTCCCCAGGGCCCACGCCCGACGGTAGGAGTCTGTCGAACGTCGGGGCTTAGCCAGAGATGATGAACTCTTCGAGCTGGGTGCGCGCGACGTCGTCGGGCAGCTGCTGCGGCGGGCTCTTCATCAGGTACGCCGATGCCGGGATCACCGGGCCGCCGATGCCGCGGTCCTTCGCGATCTTGGCGGCCCGCACCGCGTCGATGATGACGCCCGCGGAGTTCGGCGAGTCCCAGACCTCGAGCTTGTACTCCAGGTTCAGCGGCACGTCACCGAAGGCGCGGCCTTCCAGCCGCACGTAGGCCCACTTGCGGTCGTCGAGCCAGCCGACGTGGTCGGACGGGCCGATGTGCACGTCGCGCGTCTTGAACTCGCGCTGCACGTTGGAGGTCACGGCCTGCGTCTTGGAGATCTTCTTGGACTCCAGTCGCTCGCGCTCGAGCATGTTGAGGAAGTCCATGTTGCCGCCGACGTTGAGCTGCATGGTGCGGTCCAGCTGCACGCCGCGGTCCTCGAACAGCTTGGCCATCACGCGGTGGGTGATGGTCGCGCCGACCTGGCTCTTGATGTCGTCGCCCACGATCGGCACGCCGGCGTCGGCGAACTTCTTGGCCCACACCGGGTCCGAGGCGATGAACACCGGCAGCGCGTTGACAAACGCCACGCCCGCGTCGATGGCGCACTGGGCGTAGAACTTGTCGGCCTCTTCGGAGCCGACCGGCAGGTAGGAGACCAGGACGTCGACGTTGGCCTCGCGCAGCGCCTGGACCACGTCGACGGCCTCGACGTCGGACACCTCGATGGTGTCGGCGTAGTACTTGCCGATGCCGTCCAGCGTCGGGCCGCGCTGCACCGTCACGTTGGTGGGCGGCACGTCGGCGATCTTGATGGTGTTGTTCTCCGACGCGAAGATCGCCTCGGACAGGTCGAAGCCGACCTTCTTGGCGTCCACGTCGAACGCCGCGACGAACTTCACGTCGCGAACGTGGTACTGACCGAACTTCACGTGCATCAAGCCGGGCACGGTGCTGTTCGCGTCGGCGTCGTAGTAGTACTGCACGCCCTGAACCAGCGAAGACGCGCAGTTACCGACGCCGACAATGGCGACTCGTACCTCCGTCGACGCCTGCGGCGCGTTCTGCTCACTCATATGGGCGTTCTCCTAACCTCTAACCACTGACTGGGATGCTGGGTTCGTGCAGGGATTTACGTTTGCTCGGAGAGGCCGGGCATAGCCCGCTCCGCAGCAATGAGCTCGTTGAGCCACTTGACCTCGCGCTCACTGGACTCGAGCCCCAACTGATGAAGCTGACGGGTGTAGCGGTCGAACGAGCTACTGGCCCGCGCAACCGCTTCGCGCAGGCCTTCCCGTCGTTCCTCGACCTGACGGCGGCGGCCTTCCAGAATGCGCATCCGCGCCTCTGCCGGAGTCCGGTTGAAGAACGCCAGGTGTACCCCGAAGCCGTCGTCGGTGTAGTTGTGCGGACCGGTGTCGGCCACCAGCTCACCGAAGCGCCGACGGCCCTCGTCGGTCAGCTGGTAGACGCGCCGGGCCCGCCGGACCGGCGTTCCGGCCGGGGCGGCATCCTCGGCGATCAACCCCTCGGCCTGCATGCGCCGCAGGGCGGGGTAGAGCGATCCGTACGAAAACGCCCGGAACGCACCGAGGAGACCGGTCAGCCGCTTGCGCAACTCGTAGCCGTGCATCGGCGACTCGATCAGGAGACCCAGGATGGCAAGCTCCAGCAATCGAATCACCTCCCTGAAAAAGATTTGCGTGGCTGGTTACGACGGTTCGACGCCTCGCGCAATCGTATCGTCTCGATATATTAGCCACAACACCACTGACTGTTGGTTTGCCGTTCGTCACAGCGCAGGGTGTGAAATGAGCCGTGAGACCGGGCTTTACGTGGGCAGACTCATCTGTTTGACGGTGCCGTCACCCGCGAAGGCGATATGCCCGCCTCCGTAGTCGCTCGAGACGTACAGCGACAGCGAGAGCGAGCCCGGTGTGGTCGGATCGGTTGCCGGCTCGATGATCAGGTACGTGGATTTCACGTCGGACGGCCTCATGTGCAGCGTTTCGGGGGCGCCGCGCATGATGCCCACGGCCTTCGTCACGTCGAATCTGCTCAGGTCGACGGGAACGGCGGCGTCCGAGGAACTCTTGGCCGAACTGGTCGGATCACCCCACCCGCCGCGGTAGGTATAGGCCAGCATCCGGCGATCGTCGGAGGGGTCCGGGCGGTCCAACACCGCATAGGTCGGGTAGATCACCAACCGATAGCCGACGGTGTCCCCCAGCCGCTTGCGCATCTGCTCGAACAGCCCGGTGAGCCCGCCGACCGAGTGCAGCTGGGTGGGCGGCGTCAGCACCACGGCACTGACGCCGTCGGGCTTGGCCCCCGGGTCGGTGGTGAAGTCCAGCGGCGAGCGTGTGTTCCCGTACAGCCCCCAGCCGATGCCCACGCCCAGCAGCACCGACACGACGAAGGCGGCGGCCGGCACTCCCCAGCCGCCGACTCGCGGCAGCTTGGGGCGCGAGTCGAGGGCGGGCAGTTGCCGCCCGGTGTTGGTCTGCAGATCGGTCACCAGGGCGTGCAGGTCGCCCATCGTCACCGCCTTGGTGGCCGCGCTGACCCGCTCCCGGTGCTCTTCGGCGGAGAGCTCGCCGTCGGCCAGGGCGTCATCGAGGACCGTGCAGGTGTCTTGGCGGTCACTGTCCTTGGCGCGGGTCGTCGTCGTCACCCCGCCTCCCAGCGGTGCCCCGAGCCATTTCGCCACGGGGATGATCGTAGAAGTCCGAGTCCGGTTTGGCGCCGAAACCGCCCCCGATCGCCCGGCACGGACCGCCACGGTTCGGTTGCGTATCACTGGTCGGGATGGCGACGTACTCTGGTGGGCGTGCGACTGCAGCGACAAGTGGTGGACTACGCGCTCCGACGGCGCTCACTGCTGGCCGAGGTGTACTCGGGCCGCACGGGTGTGTCCGAGGTTTGTGACGCGAACCCGTATCTGCTGCGCGCCGCCAAGTTTCACGGGAAACCGAGTCAGGTCATGTGCCCGATCTGCCGCAAGGAGCAGCTGACGCTGGTGTCGTGGGTGTTCGGCGAGCACCTCGGTGCGGTGTCGGGCTCGGCGCGCACGGCCGAAGAACTGGTGATGCTGGCAACCCGCTTCGAGGAGTTCGCCGTCCACGTGGTTGAGGTGTGCCGGACCTGCAGCTGGAACCACCTCGTCAAGTCCTATGTGCTCGGCGCGGCGCGCACGGCACCTCCTCCCAGGGGCACCGGACGCACGCGGACAGCGCGCAACAACGCCCGCACGGCCATTGAATAACGAAGGACGCCACAGCCAGTCGTCCGGTGACCAACGTGGGCCCGCGACTGAGCATGGAGGCAATCAGAGTTCTGACAAGCGCCCGGAGCCCGACCGTCCGGACGCCGGTCGTCGGGATCCCGAACGCCGGGAGGCGCCGCCGACGATCAACCGCCGCCGTAAGGCCCCGCCCGACGATCGGCTGACGACGATCCTGCCGCCGGTCCAAGACGAGCGGACGCCCCGGCGCTCCGACCCCATCGAGGAAGTCAAAGCCGCGCTGGCCGGCCCCCCGTCGACAACCTCACGACGGGACGCGCTCGACGAGGTCAAAGCCGCACTCGACGGCCGGGGTCCGACGCCCGGCAGGCCCGAGCGGGCCGGCCTCGGCGGTGGTCCGCCGGCCGGGCCGCCCCCGCCGCCGCGACGACCGGGACGTCCGGGAGGACCCGCCGGTCCCGGCGGGCTGCCCGTCCCACCCTGGCGAGACTGGGCCTGGACCGAGCAGATCAACTGGCTGTGGGTCCGGCGCGGGGCGTACATCTGCGCGGCGGTGCTGGTGCTGTTGCCGATCGTCACGTTCGCGATGGCCTACTTCATCGTCGACATCCCCAAGCCGGGTGACCTTCGCACCAACCAGGTTTCGACGATCCTGGCCAGCGACGGCTCGGAGATAGCCAAGATCATCCCGCCGGAGGGCAATAGGGTCGACGTCAACATCAACCAAGTTCCCGTGCATGTGCGCCAGGCGGTGATTGCCGCCGAAGACCGCAACTTCTACTCCAACCCGGGGTTCGATTTCAGCGGTTTCGTGCGCGCGGTGAACAACAACCTCTTCGGCAGCGGTGATCTGCAGGGCGGGTCGACGATCACCCAGCAGTATGTGAAGAACGCGCTGGTCGGTTCGGCCCAGCACGGAGTCAGCGGCCTGATGCGCAAGGCCAAGGAACTCGTCATCGCCACCAAGATGTCGGGGGAGTGGTCGAAAGACGATGTGCTGCAGGCGTATCTGAACATCATCTACTTCGGGCGGGGCGCCTACGGGATTTCGGCCGCCGCCAAGGCCTACTTCAACAAACCCGTCGAGCAGCTCACGGTTTCCGAGGGCGCACTGCTGGCGGCGCTGATCCGGCGGCCGTCGTCACTGGACCCGGCGATCGATCCGCAGGGCGCCCGTGCCCGCTGGGCGTGGGTGCTCGACGGCATGGTGGAAACCAAGGCGCTGTCTCCGAGTGATCGTTCGGCGCAGGAGTTCCCGCCGACCGTGCCGCCGGATCAGGCGCGCGCGCAGAACCAGACGACCGGGCCCAACGGGCTGATCGAGCGTCAGGTGACCAAAGAGTTGATGGAGTTGTTCAACATCGACGAGCGGACCCTGAACACCCAGGGCCTGCAGGTCACCACCACCATCGACCCGAAGGCCCAGCAGGCGGCGGAAAAAGCGGTGTCGAAGTACCTCGACGGCCAAGACCCCGACATGCGTTCGGCCGCAGTCTCGGTCGACCCGCACGACGGCGCGATACGCGCCTACTTCGGCGGCGCCGACGCCTTCGGTTTCGACTTCGCTCAGGCCGGCCTGCAGACCGGGTCGTCGTTCAAAGTGTTCGCATTGGTCGCCGCGCTCGAGCAGGGCATCGGCCTGGGTTATCAGGTCGACAGCTCCCCGTTGACGGTCGACGGCATCAAGATCACCAACGTCGAGGGCGAAAGCTGCGGGACCTGCAACCTCGCCCAGGCGCTCAAGATGTCGCTGAACACCTCGTACTACCGGCTGATGCTCAAGCTCAAGGGCGGACCGCAGGCCGTCGCGGACGCGGCGCACCAAGCCGGCGTCGCGACCAGCTTCCCCGGCGTCGCCCACACCCTGTCCGAGGACGGCAAGGGCGGACCACCGAACAACGGAATTGTGCTGGGCCAGTACCAAACCCGAGTGTTCGACATGGCCTCGGCCTATGCCACGCTGGCGGCTTCCGGCGTCTACCACCGCCCGCACTTCGTGCAAAAGGTCGTCAACTCCGACGGTCAGGTCCTGTTCGACGCCGCCAACTCCGACAACAAGGACGAGCAGCGCGTCCCCAAGGCCGTCGCGGACAACGTCACCGCGGCCATGGCACCGATCGCGGCCTACTCCCGCGGCCACGCCCTGTCCGGCGGTCGGCCGTCCGCGGCCAAGACCGGCACCACCCAGCTCGGTGACACCAACTCCAACAAGGACGCCTGGATGGTCGGCTACACGCCGTCCCTGTCGACGGCAGTGTGGGTGGGCACGGCCAAAGGCGATAGCCCGCTGGTAACGGCTTCGGGCGGACCGGTCTACGGCTCGGGGCTGCCGTCGGACATCTGGAAGTCCACCATGGACGGCGCGCTGAAGGGCACGTCCAACGAGTCGTTCCCGAAGCCGACCGAAATCGGCGGCTACGCGGGTGTCCCGGCGCCGCCGCCTCCGCCGCCGGCACCTTCGGTGACCGTCATTCAGCCCACCATCGAAGTGGCGCCAGGCATTACCATCCCGGTCGGCCCGCCGACGACGGTCACCAACGCGCCGCCAGCGCCCGGCGGCCCGCCGGGTGGCCCGGAGCCGGGCGGCACTCCTGGTGGCCCGTTTGGTGGCCCGCCGTTTGGTGGCCCGCCGGGTGGTGGCGTCCCGCCGGGTGGACCCCAAGCGCCGCCACCGCCACCGTGACCGACGCCGCGGAGCACGGCGCGACCACCTCGCCGCAGCGGCTCGCCGCGGATCTGCGCAGCGCCGACAACCGAGACTGCCCGAGCCGCACCGACTTTCTGGGTGCCGCGCTCGCGGACGTCGTCGGAGGACCGGTCGGCCGGCACGCGCTCATCGGCCGCTCCCGGCTGATGACCCCGCTGCGGGTGATGTTCTTGATCGCCCTGGTATTCCTGGCGCTCGGCTGGTCGACGAAGGCGGCCTGCCTGCAGAGCAAGGGCACCGGCACCGCGGATCAGCGGGTGGCCAACTGGGACAACCAGCGCGCCTACTACGAGCTCTGCTACTCCGACACCGTGCCGCTCTACGGCGCAGAGTTGTTGAGCCAGGGCAAGTTTCCGTACAAGTCGAGCTGGGTCGAGACCGACTCGACCGGCGCCCAGCAGATTCGCTACGACGGCCAGCCCGCGGTGCGCTACATGGAGTATCCGGTGCTTACCGGGATCTATCAGTACGTGTCGATGGCCCTGGCCAAGACCTACACCGCGGTGAGCAAGCTCGCCCCGCTTCCGGTGGTCGCCGAGGTGGTGATGTTCTTCGATGTCGCGGCTTTCGGCCTGGCGTTGGCCTGGCTGGCCACCGTCTGGGCGAGCGCCGGCCTGGCCGGGCGGCGGATCTGGGATGCGGCCCTGGTGGCCGGCTCCCCGATACTGATCTTTCAAATATTCACCAACTTCGACGCGCTGGCAACGGCTTTCGCGATGGCCGGGCTGCTGGCCTGGGCGCGACGAAAACCGGTGCTGGCCGGGGTGCTGATCGGATTGGGTGCCGCGGCGAAGCTGTATCCGTTGCTGTTCTTGGGCCCGATGCTGCTGCTCGGACTCCGGACCGGACGTCTGCGTGCGTGGGCCCGCACCGCGGTGGCGGCGGGGGTGACCTGGCTGCTGGTGAACCTGCCCGTGCTGGTGTTCTTTCCGCGCGGCTGGTCGGAGTTCTTCCGGCTCAACACGCGTCGCGGCGACGACATGGACTCGGTGTACAACGTCATCAAGTCGTTCACCGGCTGGCGAGGGTTCGATCCCAAGCTCGGGTTCTGGCAGCCGCCGACGGTGCTCAACACCGTCGTCGCGGTGCTGTTCGTGGCGTGTTGTGCGGCAATCGCATTCATCGTGCTGACCGCCCCGCAACGGCCACGGGTGGCGCAGCTGCTGTTCTTGGTGGTCGCCGCTTTCCTGCTGACCAACAAGGTGTGGAGCCCGCAGTTCTCGCTGTGGCTGGTGCCGCTGGCGGTGCTCGCACTGCCGCATCGCCGGCTACTGCTGGCATGGATGACCGTCGACGCCCTGGTGTGGGTGCCGCGGATGTATTACCTGTACGGCAACCCCAACCGTTCGCTGCCCGCACAGTTCTTCACCACGACCGTGCTGCTGCGGGATGTCGCGGTTATCGTGTTGTGCGCGTTGGTGATTCGCCAGATCTACCGGCCCGGTGAGGATTTGGTGCGCTGGGGCGGCCGGGTGGACGATCCGGCGGGCGGGCCGTTCGACCGCGCACCCGACGCGCCACCAGGGTGGGTGCCGGACTGGCTGCGACCGGTTGGTTCGCGCCGCTCGAGCGTCCCGGAATCCCACGACGCCGACGAGCAACCCGCGGTGGCCGGCGGAGTCGCGCCGACGCCATGACGCAGGTCGCGATCCCGGTCTTCCCGCGATTCACCGCACTCGACGCGGTGGGTCCTTACGAGGTGCTGCAACGCATTCCGTCGATCGACGTCGTGTTCGTCGGGCACCAGCGCGGTGAGGTGCGGACCGAGAACGGGATGCTCGGTGTCAGCTGCGACGCCACCTTCGACGAGGTGGACACACCCGATGTGGTGGTGTTCCCCGGCGGCATCGGCACCCGGCAGCTCATCCACGACGAGGCCATCCGGGCCTGGCTGCAAGCGGTACACCCCAACACGACGTTCACCACCTCGGTGTGCACGGGTGCTCTGCTCCTGGCCGCGGCCGGTCTGCTGGACGGGCTCACCGCCACCACCCATTGGCGGGCCGCCGACCTGCTCAACCACTTGGGGGCCCGCTACGTGCCGGGGCGAGTCGTCGAGCATTTGCCGCAGCGGATCATCACGGCCGCCGGGGTGTCCAGCGGCATCGACATGGCCCTACGCCTGGTGGAGCTGCTCGTCGATCGCGAGGCCGCGCAGGCGGCTCAGCTGCTCATCGAATACGACCCGCAGCCGCCGTTCGACTCGGGCGCGCTCGCCAAGGCCGATCCCGCGACGGTGGCGAGGGCCGAGGAATACTTGGCCGCCCGACAGTAGTGCGGTTGCCCAATCGGCCGGATTTTTCTGGTCAGTCCGCTATCCGGTACCCTGATGCGGTTGCCGACGCAGGCGACCCTCCTGCCACGGAACGTCCGTGGCCGCACAGACCAGAGGAGGTGGTGAGGTTTCCATGCGTCCATACGAAATCATGGTCATTCTTGACCCCACGCTCGACGAGCGCACCGTTGCCCCGTCCTTGGAGACGTTCCTCAACGTCGTCCGCAAGGATGGTGGATCCGTCGACAAGGTCGACATCTGGGGCCGGCGCCGTCTGGCCTACGAGATCGCCAAGCACGCCGAAGGCATCTACGTCGTCGTCGACCTGAAGGCCGAACCGGCGACGGTGTCCGAGCTCGACCGCCAGCTGAGCCTTAACGAGTCGGTACTGCGCACCAAGGTGATGCGCACCGACAAGCACTAACAGCCTTGGCTGCGTCGCGTGCTTCTCGTCGGCGCACCTGCTTAGGCTGTGGAGAGCTCAGCGAAAGTACGCTCATGACACCCACCACCCGAGCGGCGAGGAACAGGCTGGAACGAGGAGGAAACTGTGGCTGGTGACACCACTATCACCGTTGTCGGAAACCTGACCGCCGACCCCGAATTGCGGTTCACCCCGTCGGGTGCCGCCGTCGCGAACTTCACCGTGGCGTCGACCCCCCGGATCTATGACCGCCAGAGCGGGGAATGGAAAGACGGTGAGGCGCTGTTCCTGCGGTGCAACATCTGGCGGGAAGCCGCCGAGAATGTCGCGGAAAGCCTCACGCGTGGTGCCCGGGTAATAGTCACGGGCCGGCTCAAGCAGCGCTCTTTTGAGACTCGTGAAGGTGAGAAGCGCACCGTCTTCGAGGTCGAGGTCGACGAGATCGGCCCCTCGCTGCGGTATGCCACGGCCAAGGTCAACAAGGCCAGCCGCAGCGGCGGTGGTGGCGGCGGCTTCGGCGGTGGCGGTGGTGGCGGATCCCGCCAGCAGTCGGCACCGGCGAGCAGCGCGCCCGCCGACGACCCGTGGGGCAGTGCCCCCGCATCGGGCTCATTCGGCGGCGGGGACGACGAACCGCCCTTCTGATTCGAAGAAACTTCAGTAATAGAGAACGGAAAGAAAAACAGACATGGCCAAGTCCAACAAGCGGCGGCCGGCTCCGGAAAAGCCGGTCAAGGCACGGAAATGTGTCTTCTGCGCCAAGAAGGATCAAGCGATCGACTACAAGGACACCGCGCTGCTGCGTACGTACATCAGCGAGCGCGGCAAGATCCGTGCGCGTCGCGTCACCGGCAATTGCGTGCAGCACCAGCGCGACATCGCCATCGCGGTGAAGAACGCTCGCGAAGTGGCGCTGCTGCCCTTTACCTCCTCGGCGCGATAGTCGCCGCAGGCCTACCGAAAGTACGAAACGATGAAGCTGATTCTGACGGCTGACGTCGACCACCTTGGAACCGTCGGCGACACTGTCGAGGTCAAGGACGGTTACGGCCGTAACTTCCTGCTCCCGCGCGGCTTGGCGATCGTGGCCTCACGCGGCGCGCAGAGGCAGGCCGACGATATCCGCCGCGCCCGCGAAACCAAGGCGGTCCGCGACCTCGGGCATGCCAACGAACTCAAGACGGCGATCGAGGCGCTCGGCCCGGTCTCGCTGCCGGTGAAGACCGCGGCCGATTCCGGAAAGCTGTTCGGCTCGGTGACGGCCGGCGACGTCGTCGCGGCGATCAAGAAGGCGGGCGGCCCCAACCTGGACAAGCGGATCGTGCGGTTGCCGAAATCGCACATCAAGGCCGTCGGGACCCACCCGGTAGCGGTGCACCTGCACCCCGAGGTCGACGTCGAGGTCGCGCTCGAGGTCGTCGCGCAGAGCTAAGCGCCCAACATTTGCTCGGAGTCCGGCGGTGGCCTGATCGGCCGCCGCCGGGCGTCGTTGTGCTGCGGACACGCGGCCACACTCCGCTGGCAGCGATCGCGGACGTGCTCCCTGGCGAACTATTTCTGGGGTGTATTTCGCCGGGGTGCTTTACCGGCCCGTAACGCTGGGAAAACACGGCCGAAAGCCAACACGCCCGGCGCAGTAACCTGGCCCGACACGCCGTAGAGATTCTTGTCCACACGAATTCCATGCCGTTGTATGGCCCGTATCTGCACTGATGTCCTAGCCGTTTGCATTAATCCACAGGTTCTCCACACCCCGCTCAACACAGGTGTCGACGGATATGCACACACGATGCACAGCTTCATGAACAGCACCCCCTTTGCGTACTAGCCAGCAACGTTTAACGTCGTCCCGGCGCCGGGCGTGCGGGTGCTCTGGGGCGCAGGTTGTCAGCACCTTGACTTACGCTCGATGTCGACTATCGAATGTATGTTCGGATGCGTGAGTCAGGGGAGGAGGGAATCCGTGGCGGTCGTCGATGACTTGGCGTCGGGCATGGATTCCTCGCCGCCAAGCGAGGACTTCGGCCGGCAGCCACCGCAGGACCTGGCGGCCGAGCAGGCGGTGCTGGGCGGCATGCTGCTGAGCAAGGACGCCATCGCCGACGTGCTGGAACGGTTGCGGCCCGGCGACTTCTACCGCCCCGCTCACCAGAACGTCTACGACGCCATCCTCGACCTCTACGGGCGTGGCGAGCCGGCCGACGCCGTGACGGTCGCCGCGGAGCTGGATCGCCGCAACCTGCTGCGCCGCATCGGCGGGGCACCGTATCTGCACACGCTTATCTCGACGGTGCCGACCGCGGCCAACGCGAGCTACTACGCGACCATCGTGGCCGAGAAGGCGCTCCTGCGGCGCCTCGTGGAGGCCGGCACGCGGGTCGTGCAGTACGGGTACGCGGGCGCCGAGGGTGCCGACGTGGCCGAGGTGGTCGACCGCGCGCAGGCCGAAATCTACGAGGTGGCCGAGCGCCGGACGTCGGAGGATTTCGTTCCGCTCGAGGACCTGCTGCAGCCGACCATGGACGAGATCGACGCCATCGCGTCGAACGGCGGCGTCGCGCGCGGCGTGCCGACCGGTTTCACCGAGCTCGACGAGGTGACCAACGGCCTGCACGCCGGGCAGATGATCATCGTGGCGGCCCGGCCTGGCGTCGGGAAGGCGCTCGCGTTGGACACACCGCTGCCCACGCCGACGGGGTGGACGACAATGCGCGATGTCGCGGTCGGCGATGAGTTGCTTGGTGCGGACGGACGGCCGACCCGGGTGGTGGCCGCCACCGACGTGATGTTGGACCGGCCATGCTACGAGGTCGAGTTCTCCGACGGGACGGTGATAGTCGCCGACGCGGAGCATCAGTGGCTGACCGATACCCGCGCCTCCCGGAAGTCAGCACAGGCTGCCGCGGTGGGCTACAACCGCACCAAGAATCAGCGCACCTTTGCCGCAGTGCGCACGACGGCCGAGATCGCCGGAACACTGCGTTGCGACACTCTGGACCGGCGACTGAACCACAGCGTGGTCAACGCACGTGCACTTGACCTGCCGGATGGCGAATTACCGGTTCCCGCATATACTCTCGGTGCCTGGCTGGGGGATGGCACCAGTGCGTCCGCTCAGGTCACCACGGCCGATCCTGAAATCGTCATGCGGATCGAAGCGGACGGGCTCGTCGCGGTTCCGTCGAGCTCCGCTCGATACCGTTATTACCTACGCCTACCTGCAGAGGCCGAGCCGGCTCCGCGCGCTTGCGTGGTGTGCGGCAAGTCGTTCGTTCCCTATACCAGTCAGGTGCGGACCTGTGGACGCTCCTGCGGTGGCCGCGCGCGGTTTATCTCTGCTCCGATGCCGAGCCCAACCTGCGTGCGTTGTGGGGGACCGTCGTGCGGGCTGCGGTTGTGCCAGAGCTGCCATTCCGCTGTGGGGACGTTGCAGGCGCGACTGCGCTCCCTGGGGGTGCTTGGTAATAAGCACATTCCGATGGAATACCTGCGGGGGTCTGAGACCCAGCGGCGCGCTCTGCTTGCGGGCCTGCTCGACACCGACGGAACGGTGACGGCGGGCGGGGCCGTCCAATTCTCCGTCACTAACCAGCGGCTGGCGTCGGATGTCACTGAACTAGTCGTGAGCCTCGGCTATCGCTGCCAGACCTCGACGAAGCGGATGAGGGGCCGCGACGAGTCGTCCAGCATCGCTTACACGCTGACGTTCTCCACCGACGACACGGTGTTCGGCTTGCAGCGGAAAGTACTGGTGCATAAGGAGCGTCGGGCAGCCGTCAACACACAACGCTCCGGGTCTCGCTTCGTCGTGGACGTCCGGCCAATCGAGTCGGTACCGGTGCGCTGTGTTGAGGTGGACAACGACAGCCACATGTACCTGGCGAGCAAGGCAATGGTCCCCACGCATAACTCCACCCTCGGGTTGGACTTCCTGCGGTCGTGCTCGATCAAGCACCGGATGGCCAGCGTCATCTTCTCGCTGGAGATGAGCAAGTCCGAGATCGTCATGCGGCTGCTGTCGGCGGAAGCGAAGATTAAGCTCGCCGATATGCGGTCAGGCCGCATGAGCGACGAGGACTGGACGCGGCTGGCGCGGCGGATGAGCGAAATCAGCGAGGCGCCGCTGTATATCGACGACTCGCCCAACCTGACGATGATGGAGATCCGCGCCAAGGCGCGCCGGCTACGGCAGAAATCCGACCTGCGTCTGGTCGTCGTCGACTATCTGCAGCTGATGTCGTCGGGTAAGAAGGTTGAGTCACGCCAGCTCGAGGTCTCCGAATTCTCGCGCCACCTCAAGCTTTTGGCCAAGGAACTCGAGGTCCCCGTCGTCGCGATCAGCCAGCTGAACCGCGGTCCCGAGCAGCGCACCGACAAGAAGCCGATGCTCTCGGACCTCCGTGAGTCGGGATCGCTGGAGCAGGACGCCGACATGGTGATCCTGCTGAACCGGCCGGATGCGTTCGAGCGCGACGATCCGCGCGGGGGAGAGGCAGACTTCATTCTCGCCAAACACCGCAACGGCCCCACCAAGACGGTCACCGTCGCGCACCAGCTGCACCTGTCGCGCTTCACCAACATGGCGCGATAGGGGTCGCGCAGTGTGGCTTCTCAAGTTTGATGTCCAATTCTCATATCAAATGTCCATCTGATGTCCAATTGGACATTTCGATGAGAATTGTAGGTTCCCAGATCCGATGTCGCTTTCTCATTTGATTTGCCGTCCGAATGTCGCTTGCGACATGAAAGCGAGAAGAGCCATCCTCCACTAGCCACGGAGCGGAGAGCGGTGGAGATGAGACCGCCGTGTCGGAATAGTGGTCGGCGACGTCAGAGGGCGACTGTTTCACTTCGCTGGGACGAGTGGTCGAAGCCGCAGGTCCAGATTCGAGCTGTATCTGGTTGGCCCCGATTCAGCCCAGAAGATCAGGACCCCATCGTCGCGAACTTTTGGGGCGACGCTGTTTGCACCCTCGGTCTCTAGCGTCTTCGGCATGTCTAACCCCAGGCCTGACAAGGACCCGTTACTGCCTCTTCGCTCGGTAGTGGTGCTGCTGTTCGCGATGCTCATTGGCAGCGCCGCCGGCGGATTGACCTACCTCAGCAGCGGCCACAACATGGCTGTGGCGATCATCGCAGCCGGCACCGCCTTCGCCGGCGCGGTGATCTGGCTGGACACCGTGATTGCCCCCTGAAAAGCGAATCCGCAGGGAACGAAACCGCGCAAAATTGTCGTAACTAGTACATGGCAATCACCACGACAGGCTCTGCGACAACCACCATGCCTGACCCAGATGACGGTATCGACACCTCGCATGATGGCGACGAGGACCGCTACGAGGTGCTCCTCCATCCTGACGACGAGATGGCCGGGCCCCGAGTGGTATCCGCGGCTGATGAACATGTCGGCGGCCTTCATGTTCCGCGCCGTGATCCGACCGGACGTCCCGGCTAGCCCCGAGTACGTCACGATCCCGATGCAGGCCGCCGACCGCGAGGCGAGGCTGACCAAGCAGCTCGCTGTGTCGAAATGGAACACGCTTTGGGAGGCTGCCCAGTACCGCCGGCGTTTCTTCACCGACGACGAGTGCCCACCGGAGATGCCCAAGATCATCGACCAGGGTGACATAAACGTGGTCTTCGTCCCCCGGCACCAAGACCCGCTACTTCGAGTACGCCCCGCTGTTTCACCTGCTGCCGCGCCGTACCCTGGAACGGTTCGGGTTGCCCCTCTACCGGGGTGGCCAGTGGCCGTTCCTCACCGACGTGTGGAGCCCAGACCGCTGCCTGCCCGCCGACTTCGAGGCCCGACTCTCACGGGCGGCCACGGTGTGGTGTCCGCACCGCCCTGCACATCCCGGCAAATGCCGGCGAGCACGCCGCGGCGATCGAGGCGATCCTGCGCCGCGTCCCCGACGGATGGGGCCGGTGGCTCAGCGTCGACGCCGGCTGGTACCCCCTGGTCATCGCCACCGATCGTCGCCTCGCCGAGATCGACCCCGGTTACGTCGTTCACCAGATCAAGGAGAAATTCGGCACCCTGCGCTACTACTGCGCTGCCGGCAGCGACGACCCCAGACGCGAGGTGTTGGACGCGCTTGATGCCGTCACCGAGGAAGCCGAACGGTTCTCCGCCCTCACATGCGAACGCTGCGGTGACCCCGGGATCCTGCGGAGAACCCGATACTGGGCCAAGACGTTGTGCACCCCTTGCGGCGACGGCCTCGGCTACATGCCGGCCAGCGATTGGGTGCAATAGTTGGCGCGGTAGCGCGTGAACTGCTGGACGGTGGCCGCGCCCGCATCCTCGGTGACGATGCGGGCGGAGACGATGCCGAAGACACAGCAGAGGTGATACTCGCTGACCTATCCGGATGTCGCGCTGGAGGTGGTCCGCACTCGGGCAGCGCATATCCGCGAGGTTGTGACCGGATCCCGCTCGGGCCATGCTGAGTTAGCTGGCCATGGAGAGCCGCGAGCCGAATTCGATCCCCACCGCCCGTTGATGGAGCGTTATGCGGCCAAAGCTTCGGAACTTCGCGTCACGGTCCGCACCATCGGGCCGCCACCACGCCCGGCGAACTGCTCACCACGTGCCAGTTGCCAACCGTGGCGGAGCCGTTGGTGATTCGATGGCCTTCGATCGCACGCTTTGCGGGACGTCCCACGATCGTAGATCGCCATGATGGTGCGGCGACTTGCGTTGTCCCAGGATCTATTTCATCGCCGGAGCGCCAGCGTACCCCGGCGTTCAGCGCACACTGGTACGACGCCGAAGCGCAGAGCCAAGACGTCACCCGCTGGTACAGCATCCGGGATAGCTACCGGGATTGACTGTGGTATCGCCGGCGGCGCTGCGTGTCAGGATTCGTTCTCTGTTGCGCGTAGCCCGTTTTCGATGATCGTCATTGCCGTAGCCATCAAGTTGTCCACTTGAGTGGGCGGGGGCCGCAGATCGTCGGTGCGCAGCATGGCGGTCAAGGCGCCGTTCATCATGGCCCACAACGCGGACGCGGCAGTATCCGGCTCGATTCGTGGGTCCACCGCGCCGGCGTCGATGCCGTCTCTAAGGGCGGCGGCGAGCTTGCCGTTCTGTTCGCGTAGGAGTTCAGCGACGCGCCCCACCGCGTCGGGTTCGTCGGGCGGGTTGGCCAAAATCTGGAATTGGTGTGGCTTATCAGTCGCGAAGCGCACGTAGGCCTCACCGGCGCGACGGATGCGCTGCTCGGGCGTGCCGTCGGCGGCATAGGCGCTGTCCATGTATGCGCGGTTTGCTTCGAGAGCCTTTTCGGCAATCGCGATCAACAGAGCCGACTTGCCGCCGACGCGGTTGTACACGGTCTGCACCGACACGTCTGCGCGTTCGGCGACTTTCTCGTTAGTCAGAGCGGCCTGTCCCTGTTCCACCAGGAGTTCTTCGGCGGCCACGATGATCGCTTGGCGCATTTCAGCGGTGCGGCGCTGAGTCCGGGTCAGGCCGGCCTTGGCGGCGGTAGAGGCACTCATGGGTTGACTTTACCAACATCTATGGTTGTATTCGATTCTAATAATGGAACATATTCCATATATTTGTTCAACGAGATGGGGTTGGCCTGTGGCGCAACGGCTCGACGTCGAATTCGACTCCGGGGGAGCGACCTGCGCCGCCTGGCTGTACCTGCCCGACGTAACCCCGCGCCCGGTGATCGTGATGGCCCACGGACTGGGTGCGGTACGCCAGATGCGCCTGGACGCGTATGCCGAGCGTTTCGCGGCGGCGGGGTATGCCTGCTTGGTCTTCGACTACCGGCACTTCGGTGACAGCGGCGGGCAGCCCCGCCAGCTGCTGGACATCAAACGCCAACTACAGGACTGGGCTGCCGCGGTGGCGTTCGTGCGCAGCCGCTCCGATGTCGGAGGGTCGTCGGTGATCTTGTGGGGGACATCTTTCAGCGGGGGGCACGTGCTGATCACCGCCGCAGAGGACCAACGCATCGCAGCGGTGGTCGCGCAGTGCCCGTTCACCGACGGCCTCTCCTCAGGCCTCGCGATGGACCCATGGACATCAGTCAAACTGACCGCAGTGGCATTGCGCGACGTTGTCGGCTCCGCGGTGGGCAGGGCGCCGGTGATGGTGGCCACGGCTGGGTCGCCGCACTCGATCGCTTTGATGACCGCGCCCGACGCCGAACCCGGCTACCTGCGCCTGCTACCCCAGAACAGCCCCTTCCAGAACCAGGTCGCCGCCCGCGTCGCACTGCAGATCCCGCGCCACTTCCCGGGCCGGCGCACCCCCGGCATCACCTGTCCCGTCCTGTTTTGCGTGTGCGACACCGACTCCGTCGCCCCCGCCAAAGCGACCCTTCGCCACGCCGCCAAAGCACCGCACGGGCAGATAATCCGTTACCCCGAAGGGCATTTCGACATCTACGTCGGTGAGGCCTTCGAGAAGGTCGTCGCCGACCAGATCGACTTCCTGCACCGCACCGTCCCCGTCGACAAACCGACGTTGCCCACCTCCGATCGGAGCCGCTGACATGGTCGCGTACAACCTGGCTGACCGCGTCGTCGCGATCACCGGCTCCACCGGAGGACTGGGCTCGGCCCTGGCCGCCGCACTCGTCGCCAAAGGCGCAAGACTGGCCCTGCTGGATCTCGACGGCAGCGCCGCCAGCACCCAGGCCGCCTCACTGGGAAATGCGGAAACCGCCTGCGGCTGGACCGCGGACGTCCGTTCCTTCGGCAGCGTCCAAGGAGCATTCGATAGCGCCGCCGAGCATTTCGGCGGAATCGACGTGGTCATCGCGAACGCCGGCATCGAATCCGTCGGCTCCCTGTCCACGTTGGATCCCGAGCTTTTCGACGCCGTAATCGACATCAACCTCAACGGCGTCTGGCGGACGTTCAAAGCCGCACTGCCGCACGTCCAAGCACGCCAGGGCTACCTGCTGGCCACCTCATCAATGGCGGCGTTCGTACACTCCCCACTGCAGTCGCCCTACACCGCTAGCAAGGCCGGTGTGTGGGCGATGAGCGACAGCGTCCGCCTGGAGCTGCGGTCTCTGGGCGTCGGCGTCGGCACCTTGCACCCGACGTTCTTCCAGACCCCGATGATGGAGCACGTCCACGCCGACCCCGCCGGATTGAAACTGTGGGGCGGCAACACGAGCGGCATCTGGAAGATGGTTCCCCTGCCTGCGGTGGTCGATGCCGCCGTCAACGGAATCGAGCGTCGGTCGGACGTGATCGTTGTCCCGGGCCGCAACGCCCTGGTCGCCAAAGCACCCGGACTATTCCGAAAGATCATCGAACGGATCGGCTTCAATGACCGCGACATCACTGAAGCCATCAATCTCGCCCGCCGCACCGCGTGACACGATCATCTGACTCCGCTATGCACCAAACAGTTTGGGGTCAGCAAGCCCTCAGACGGCGTGGAGACGCCAGATTGGACAGCGATGGATCTCGCCCGGACTCTTCACCAAATACCCGACGGTTACGGCGAAATATTCGAGACGCGGTGGCCGCTGCGTGTCGCTGACGTTGATGCCGACGGGCACTTGCGATTGGATGCCGCCGCCCGTCACATCCAGGACGCGGCCCAAGACCACGCCCGCGCCTGGGGTGCCGATCAGCTCCACCCGCTGTGGATCATCCGCCGCACCATCATCGACGTAATGTCGCCGATCACCTTCCAAAGCGATCTGCGGCTTCGGCGATGGTGTTCGGGAACCTCCACGCGATGGTGCCAGATGCGGGTGCGCATCGACGGCAACGATGGAGGACGCATCGAGTCAGAAGGCTTCTGGATCAATATGAATCGCGACACGATGATGCCGTCGATCATCGGAGAAGAGTTCCTGTCTCGGCTCAACAGCACAACAGACACCCACCGGCTGCGCTGGAAACCAATCCTGGAGCCTCTGGGGGAGCGCGACACTGCTGACGCGACGTTCGACTTCCCTGTCCGAGCGACCGATATAGATATTTTCAACCATGTCAACAACTCGGTGTACTGGGCTGTCGTAGAGGAATACCTACGTGGTCAACCGCGACGGGAGAGTCCTTTCAGGGTCGTGGTCGAACACATCGCGCCGGTCGCGCCCGGAGATAAAGTCGAGGTCCTCGTCCACACCGGTCCGAGCGGCCACAGCGTGGGGGCTGCAACGACGCTGACCTACATGGTCGGCACGACACCCAAGGCGGTCGCAGTGATAACGGATATCCCCGCTGCGGCCGACTGACCCGAGCGACATCCTGGCACTGCCACCCAAATATTGATTCCCTCAGGGTGATTGGTGCAGGATGGCCACCCACCGTGGAATTTCGACAAGGCACCGCCACAGCCATGTGGATCCGGCTGGATGGTTGGGTCTCACGGTCAGTCGTGGATGACGCCAAGTCCTTGGCGCTGAAGTTTGGCCACGGTGTTCCGCACAGCCTCAGGCTGTTCGGGTGAATACCCATTCAGTCGATGATCTCGCCACCTATTCTCACCGGCTCTCGGGTCCGGTAGGACTGGTTGGATCGCCGGGAAGCTTCTTGTGTGTCACGTTTGGGTCGTCCTCAAGATCGCCGTCCGCTACCACGATGTAGATGCGACCGGGACCGTCTGCCTGGGCCAGCTCAGCTCCCCACATCGCGCATCCAACCTCCGCGTCACGTACCGCCCGTGCCGGTCACCACGGCGCTGGAGATCATTGGGCTACCCCGTTGGCCACGATGTGCCGGGTGGTGTCGACCAGATAGGCATGCGCTGCCAGGCACAGCCGACGCTGTTGTGCGGCGTGGGCCTCGCTGGCCCGGCGCAAGGCCGCGTCTAACACCTCCCGGGTGTCGGCGCGTATCGACAGCATCGCGTGGTAGCGGCGATGCGGCGGGTTGTCGTGCGCGACCCCGGGTGTGGCCCACATCCATTTCGCTTGCGGCAGGAAGACATGCGCGCGCACCTCCTGCACCCCGTTCTGGGTGATGAGTGACCGACTGAGCTCGTCGCGCACCAGGCAGCGAAATGCGCCGGCAATGACATCGGCGCGCCGACGGAAGAACACCACCGCCGTCGTTGCCTCATCATCCGAATGCGCACCGAATACTCTGCTGCCCTGCGGTATTGACAGGTTCGCCAGGACGCGATCGAAGATGTTGGCTTCATCGCGGTACAGCGCGCGGGTGGCTTTGGTGACGAGGCCCTTCATCGACCCGAGCGGGCCGTCGAACTCCACTTCAGGCACTCCGGAAATGACCCAGTCGGTGGGGATTTCGGTGCTGAGCAACGGGCCCTGCGCCGGCCAGAAGCCATGCGCGCTGGCCGAGAGGTGGTGCTGTCGATAGTCGCTGACCCCGGCGATACGGGTGACGATTCGGGCGTGTGGGCCAGCCCAATAGGAACTCACCGCGTCGCGGGGGAGATCTGATCGCGCCCACACCTGCCACACCCCGGTGCTGACTGCGCGGGGATGTCCGGTGGCCGCGATCAACGGATTTGCTGTGCGCGTGGCGTTTCGCCACCGGGCGCGTTCGTTGCGTTTACTGCCGTCTCACTCTCTGTGGTGTCGTGTTAACCAGCGGTCTGCTGACGACGAGCCCATCCAGCAGCGTCATCTGGTGTCGGATTCACTGTGGATTCGTTGCCGAACAGCCGTTGCGGTGCGGACGACGGGGACGGTACGGACCACCGTGTAGGCGTACATGCCCACACAGGTCTGCTGTTGATCGGCGATCACCGCTGCCAGCGCCGGTGCGGCCAGCAACTGTTCCATGGCGTCACGGGAGTCGGTGCCGAAAACGATCGCTCCGTGGTGACGCCGGTGCGGCGGATTGTCATGGGACACCCCGACGGTGGCGTGCGTACGCGCCGTCCCCGGCAAGAACGTGTAGCTGCGCGTGTCGCGTGCACCGGCGGTGTGGAGGGCTGGACCCAAACGGTGGTGCACGAATGTCCGGAACGCCCGGAAGCTCACACCGCGGCGGCGGCGAATGAGCAGGGCGGTGCGGTGACCGAGGTCGTCGTCATGGCCGTTGGTCCACCAGCGGCCACCGCCCGGCCCGGTCAGATACCCCAGGCTGTGTTCGAAGAGGTTCTGTTCGTCGAAAATGATTCCGCGCATGTGCAACGGCATCGCCGCAGCGCGCAGCAGGCCGGGTAACCGCACTTCGCTGATCCCGTCGGTCCGCCAGTCGTCTGGAATCGTCGTGCCCACGGTCGGGGTGACCGGCCAGTACCCGCAATCGGTGGCCGAGAAGTGGTACTGGTTGTACTCCACCACATGTGGAAGGTGTGCGGCGAACTGCGCGTGTTTGGTCGTCCAGTACGCGTAGGCCGCGTCGCGGTCCAGATCGGCGCGCAAACGCAGCGGGTACAGCGCCGAACTCGTCGTGGTGGGCGGATTCATGTGTCCTCCACTGTGTTGTCGATCAGAACCGTTGCGGTGCAGGGCAAGCGGTTGTCCGAGAAACGCGGTCGACCTGGCATCCCGGCCACAGCAGCCGGGCGTGGGCACCCAAGTTAGCAACCCATCCGGTCGAGTTCGCTCACCGGCAAATTACTGTAGTGGTCACTACGCTAGATCGCGTGGCGTTGTTCGTCAATCCCGCAGCAATGATGCGGAAAGCGGGTGGCTGCGACTGGTCAATTCACGAGTCGGGTTTGACCACACCGATCGCCGCCCGTACCGCCTCCTCGACGATCCCGGCCAGTGGTTGGTCTTCTTCGACCGTCATCGCCGTCAACTCGCGCAGGCCGCCGAGCACCATGATCGCCCGGGCGCGCGAAAGCGGTTCAATCCCGGCGACACGCAGCTCTGGCGTGTCACTGAGGGCCTGGACCAGCTCGATGAACCGGCTCATCACGCTCCGCTGCAGTGCGCGCGCGTGGGCACCCAGCGCCGGCACATCCCTGATCCAGGCCAGCGTCAGCGAGGGATGCGCTTCGGCGCACGCCACCCACGCTTGCACCGCCTGTCGTATCTGCGTGCGCCACGGCGCAGCGGGGTCCACGGCCTGCGCGATCGCCGCGATGTTGGCTTCATTGGCCTCCGACAGGAGTGCCACCAAGCATGATTCGCGGTCGGGAAAGTACTCGTAGAAGGTCCGGCGGGACGTGTGCGCTCGGCGCACGATATCGGCAACCATAGTGGCGCTGTAGCCGACTTCGGCGACCGAGGCCGCCATCGCTTCCAGCAGTCGGCGCCGAAAATCGTTATCGGCGCCACCTCGAGGCGGCGTCAGCCCGTCGTTATCCGACAGCGTGGAGGTCCTCGCCGCTCGGGGCTTCGCGCCTGAATGTCTACGGTGCATCGGCTCCATTGTTGCACCGATTGGTACACCTGTGTACCGTCTTTTCGGTACAGGGATGTACCAACCAGGAGGTGGCGATGACCCAGGAAACAACTGATCCGGTGCGACTCCCCCCGGGCCCACGGCTTCCCATGGCCGTTCAAGGGGCAGCGTTTCTGGTCAATCGGGACGGCTTCTTGCGCCGAGCCCTACGGGATTTCGGACCCGAATTCACCCTCCAGCTGCCGACCTTGGGGTCGTTGGTGGTGGTCAGCGGCGCCCCGATGGTGAAAGAAATCTTCACCACCGGCGGTGACTTCATCGGCGCGCCCAGCTTTCTCGGTGACGTCATCGGACCCGGATCGACATTCAGCCTCAACGGCGCCGACCATCGTGCCCGGCGCAAGCTCTTGATTCCGCCGTTCCACGGCAAGCGCATGCACGTCTACGAACAACTGGTCGAAGAAGAGGTATTGCGCGAAGTCGCCGGTTGGCCCGACGGTCATGAGTTCGCGTCTTTACCGTCGATGATGCGCATTACGCTCAACGCCATCCTGCGCGCCGTCTTTGGCGCTGAAGGTGCAGCGCTGCAGGAACTTCGCCACACCCTGCCACCAGCAGTGCTATTGGCGTCACATCTGACGATGTTGCCGTCCGCCCTGCAACGCGACCTCGGGCGTTACAGCCCGGGGGGGCGTCTCAAGCGGCTGCGGCGCCGCTGCGACGAGGCCACGCTGTCCCTGATCGGCGAAGCACGCCGAGATCCGAACTTGACGCAGCGCGCCGACGTGCTGGCGTTATTGCTGCAAGCCCGCTACGACGACGGTTCACCGATCACCGACGATCACATCGTCGACGAACTGACCACCTTGATGGCGGCCGGGCACGAAACGACAGCAACGACACTGGCCTGGGCCGTAGAACGGCTGCGCCGCCATCCCCGTCTTCTCGAGCGTCTCCGCGACGAGGTGGATGCGGGCGAGTCGCACCTGCGTCAGCGCGTGATCTGGGAAGTCCAACGCACCCGGCCGGTCATCAGCGGCGCCCCGCGCCAGACGCATCGCCGTATCCGCCTTGGCCCGTGGGTGCTGCCACAAGATCAGGCAGTGTTGGTCAGCTTTACCCTCGCCCACCAGCAGGCTTGCCGTGACTCAGACATATTCGATCCCGATCGGTTCGGCGACGCCGGCCCCGACACCCACACCTGGATCCCCTACGGCGGCGGCGTGCGACGGTGCATCGGGGCCGCGTTCGCCAACCTGGAAATGGACGTCACCTTGCGAATGCTGCTGCAACAGTTCGACATTCAGCCAACCACGGTGCCTCCGGAGCGCCACCGTTCCCGTGGGATAGCCACCGCCCCTGCCCGAGGCGGACTTATCGCCGTGCGGCGACGCGGCAACGCACCTACCCACTGTGCCGCAGGCGAATTCGTGTCCGACGCCATCGGCAGCGACGCCGAGTGAACGGGTAAACGCCTGCGAGGCCACCGGATTCTTCTGAGCGAGTTCACGTCGGCCCACAGCGCTGTACTGCCGGTACCGTCACCGAATCAACCGCGGGTTAATGGGATGTGCGCTACGGGTGTGACCCGTGGGCTACGAGCTACGCCTTCTCGTCCCGAAGATGCGCGACGGCGCCGAGGAGAGCTGCGCCGAGCATCTCGGTTGCGTCGGGGACGCCGCTGCCGTCGCCGCCGACGGCGGTGGCGATGAATAGTCCGTCGGCCAGGGCCATGGTGTAGACCGCGAGTTGTTCGATGGCTGCGGCGTCGAGGTCGGAGAACAGTTCGGAATAGGAGGCGGCGGTGCGTCTGAGTGCTTCCTGGCGGACGGATAGGAACATTCGCCGTGCGGTGGGTTCGGGGTCGCGGCGCTCGAGGGCCAGCATCAGGCCCAGGCGCAGGAAGTCCGAGGAGTCCCTCAAGGACTTTGCTGTGCGGGTCAGCATGGCTTGCAGCCGCTCAGGCACGGTTTCGTCGGCGGCGCGTGGAGTCCACCCGCCGGCGCCGCTGAGCCATTGCTCGAAGCTGTGCTCGATGACGGCGCCGATGAGGGCGTCCTTGTCTTTGAAGTGCCAGTAGATCGAGCTTGCCGGCAATCCCGAGCGTTCGCTGACCAGGCCGATGGACGTGCCTTCGTAGCCGCGCTCGGCGGCGATCTCGGTTGCGGCGGCCAGAATTTTGCGCCGTGAGACCTCCCCTTTGGCGCGCTGCCGGCGGGGTCGGTCCCCGGTCGTGGTCACCGTCACTGCCTCCTGAAGTGCCCCGGACAGTTCGGACGTGTCCGCGTTGCCAGCGGATTCATGCTAGCGGAGGTCGGTGGCGGTGTTGGTTCCGCTGCAAGAGGAGGCGTTTGGGCTACCTCGCGCCGCCCGCATCCGGTTGGAGATCCGCACCGTGCCCGATCTTGACAGGCCGCATCTCCCCATCTAGCGTAGCGATCACTACAGTAGTGATCGCTACAGTACGTGTGCCTTGAATGGGCCTGACCGGATGGGGTTCGTTGTGACGGAGCCGCAGCACTATGACGTGGCCATCGTGGGGTACGGGCCGACGGGTGCGACAGCGGCGAACCTGCTCGGTCAGCGCGGTCTGCGGGTGGTGGTGATCGAACGCGATCCCGACGTCTACGGCCGGGCCCGGGCGATCTCCACCGATGAGGAGGTACTACGGGTGTGGCAGTCGGTCGGCTTGGCTGACCGACTGCAGGCCGACATGCTGCCCGACCGCCCGGTGGCGTTCGTCGATGCCGACGGGGTCCCGTTCATCGAGACGACGATCACCGGCCGCGGGTGCGGGCATCCGCCACAGCAGTTCATCTACCAGCCGGCGGTGGATCACGTGCTGCGCGATGGTGTGGCGCGGTTCCCGAATGTCGAGATCCTGCTGGAACACGAATGTCTGCGGGTGGCCAACCGCGACGATCACGCCGAACTTCTGGTCGCCGATCTGCGCGCGGACACCGTCAGTCGGATCCGGGCGTCGTATGTGATCGCCGCGGACGGCGGGTCCTCACCGACACGGGGGCTGCTCGGGGTGGGCTATACCGGGCGGACGTACGCAGAGCGGTGGGTCGTCATCGACACCAAGGTCATCCAAGAGTGGGACGGCCACGACCGCTTGCGGTTCCACTGCAACCCGCGCCGCCCGACCGTGGACTGCCCGACCCCGCTGGGGCATCACCGCTGGGAGTTTCCGGCCCGGGCGGGGGAGGACGAGGCGAAACTGGTAACCGACGAAGCGATCTGGGAAGTACTGCACGACCAAGGCATCACCGAGCAACAGGTCAAGATCCTGCGCGCGGTGATCTACAGCCATCACGTGCGCACCGCCGACCGGTGGCGGATAGGGCGGGTGTTCCTGGCCGGCGATGCCGCGCACGCGATGCCGCCCTGGATCGGTCAGGGAATGTCGGCCGGGGTGCGCGACGCGGCGAACCTGTGCTGGAAGCTGGCCGCCGTGCTGGCGGGTAGCGCCGCGGAATCGCTTCTGGATTCTTATGAGACAGAACGCAAACCGCACGTTGTCGAGGTGACGCGACGCGCGGTCTTCGTCGGACGGGTGATCACCGAGCGTCGCCCGGCCGTCGCGGCCCTGCGCAACCACACGCTGCGGGCACTGACGAAGTCGCAGGCCGTCAAAGCCGGCGGGCAGAAGCTGTACTGGATTCCCGATTCTCATTACCCACACGGGTTCTTCGCGACCGGACACACCGCTGCCGGCTGGCAGACCCCGCAACCGTGGGTAACCGACGGCAAGGACGTCACCGTGCGACTCGACGACGTGATCGGTGGCCAATGGGCAGTGCTGCACGTGGGCCCGGCGCCGCTGGGGACCACGGCGTGGACCAATCTGGGCGCCCGCGCGTACTACCTGACCGGCCCCGACCAGCCCGCTCGCGCCGAGAGCCTGCGCGACACCGAGTGCACCCTTCTGCGCTGGCTGGGCCGGATGAACGCCGCAGCCGTGGTTGTCCGTCCGGACGGCTTCGTCTATGCGGCTTCAGCTGCGGGTGCAACGCTGCCCGCTCCGCCCGCCGCGCTGCGGGCAGCGTGCGAATCCCACCCGTCCTTCCCGATCCAACAAGGAGCAGATGCATGAGCGCCGCCACGCTGACCGAACGCACCGTCGACGTTGCCGGCAAGTCGATCTTCTACGCTGAGGCCGGTACCGGGCCAGTGGTGGTGCTGCTGCACGGTGGCGGTCCCGGCGCCTCAGGAGTGTCGAACTACTCGCGCAACATCGACACGCTTGCGCAACACTTCCGGGTGATCGTTCCCGACATGCCCGGCTACGGCCGCTCTTCCAAAGGTATCGACGGACACGATCCGTTCGGCTATCTGGGCGACATGATCCGCGGGCTGCTCGACGAATTGCGCATCGACACCGCGCATCTGGTGGGCAACTCCTACGGTGGCGCCGCCGCGGTGCGCCTGGCGATGGACACCCCGCACCGGGTGGGCCGCCTGGTGCTGATGGGCCCCGGAGGGATTGGCACCACCCGCGGCGCTCCCACCGCCGGCCTCAAGAGCCTGCTGTCCTACTACGGCGGCGAGGGGCCCAGCCGCGCGAAGCTGGAAAACTTCGTCCGCACCTATCTCGTGTTCGACGGCGCGGCCGTTCCCGACGACCTGATCGATCTGCGCTATCAGGCTTCGATCGATCCAGAGGTGGTGGCCGATCCGCCGCTGCGTCGCCCCAGCGGGCCGTGGGCACTGCGGACCTTGTGGCGCATGGACCTCACCCGCGATGCGCGGCTCAAGAGCCTGCAGACGCCGACGCTGGTGCTATGGGGCCGCGACGACAAGGTCAACCGGCCCTCGGGCGGCCCGACGCTGCTCGACGCAATGCCCAACGCCGAACTGGTCATGACCTCGCACACCGGACACTGGATGCAGTGGGAACGCGCCGAACTGTTCAACCGCCTCGTCACCGAATTCCTCACTGTCGACTCCACTCTCGCTTACGACCCAGACCGCAGCCATGCCTGACGCACCCGCGAGTGTCTTCGGCAACGTCCATCTGGGCTACGTGGTCGTCGAGACCAACCGGTTCGCCGACTGGACCAGGTTCGGGCGCGACGCCATCGGGATGCACCTCGATGACACCGTGCCCGACGTTCTGCGGTTCCGCCTCGACGACCATGCCTGCCGATTCGTCCTGCAGCGCGGGCCGGCCGAGGATGTCACCGCACTGGGCTGGCATCTCGACGACCACACCACCATCGACACCGTGCTGGCCCGACTGACCCGTCACGGCGTGCCCGCCGTCGAAGTGGGCGCCGAGGACGCCGCGATCCGCGGCGTGCAACGCCTCGTCCGGTTCCCCGGCCCCAACGGCATGATCCAGGAGATCTTCGCCGACGCCGCCGCCGGGACGACACCGTTGACGCTGGCCTCTCCAGGCGGATTCGTCACCGGCGCCGGCGGCCTGGGCCATGTCGCGATCACCACCAAACACCCCCAGCAGATGCGCGGCTACTACAACACCGTCTTCGACGCCCGGTTGTCGGACTACATCGACGAAACCATCAGCGGGGTGAAACTCAAGGTTCGGTTCCTGCGGGTCAACGAACGCCACCACAGCATCGCCATCGCCGGGCTGAAAGGATTGGCGCTCAACCCGATCCGCACCCGAATCCAGCACGTCAACGTGCAGGCCGCCGCCCTCGACGACATGCTGGCCGCCTACCGGCGTGTGACCGACCTCGGCTTCGGTATGGCGTGGTCGGTCGGACAGCACACCAACGACAAAGAACTGTCCTTCTACGCCATCACCCCGTCGGGGTTCGAGTTCGAGATGGGCTGGAACCCCATCGTCGTCGACGAAAACACCTGGGAGCCCACGACTCACCAGGGCATCAGCATCTGGGGCCACACCCCGGTCGGGGAAACCGTCCTGGACAAACTCGCCCAGTTCCGCCGAGGCGCCCGCTCGCTGCTGCACCGCGAAAACCCCGTCGTCGCCCTGGCAGGCGCCGGAATCCCCGACTACTGATCCATGCCCGGCCCGACACCTGGAGTGCCCATGACACCCGCCACGCCACCGACCACCACCAGTTCCGCGCTCTACCCGCTGCGACTGCGGGCCGATATGGACCGCGACGCGGCCTACACCTACTGGGCCGGCACGCACGCCCAGATCGCCGCCCGGCTACCAAATCTGCTGGAATACAACCAGTACCATTTCTCGGCCACCGACCACAGTTACTGGCCCGGCACCGACACCGTGGGCACCCGCATCCCCGACGACTGGCGCAGTGACGGCATGACCGAGGTCCGGCTCCCCGGCCTGCTGACGTCCATGAGCATCCCGCTGCACATGCGAGAAATCCTCTTCGACGAACAGAACGTCTTCGAACACTGCCTGGGCCATCTGAGCGGGCCCGGCGGCGGCCGCTGGTGGACCAACGGGCACGACGACACCGTCGGGCACCGCACCGCCGTGCTGATCCGTCGCCGCCGCGGCGTCACCGGCCGCGCCTTCCGGTCCTTCGTCCACCAACAGCTGGGTGCCGCACTGCACACCGCCGGCGCCCGCGACGTCCGCAGCTACACCTTCCTGCCCATGGTGGTCCGCGCACACAGCACGTTCGGCGTCTCACACCACAACCCGCCGCACCGCCGCCAGCACGGCGCAGTGGTGTTCGGCACCGACACCCGCGACGACGTCGAAAAGCTGCTGGCCTCACCGGCCCTCGCCGCCGTGGTGGAAGCACAGCATCGCAGCTGCGTCGGGCTCTACGCCCATACCGTGGACCGCACCGTTGCGGTCATCCGCACCACATCTGCAGCACGGCAATCTATTCCGCAGGCCAAGACGCAGGACGACACAGCGCCGACGAATCTGGCCACCCTGGGCGGGTCCCACGGTGGCTGATACCACGACCAGCCGCGGCCGCAAACGTCCCAACGGGGTGGCTTCCCGCGATCGGATCCTGGTCGCGGCCACCGCGATCGCCGCCGAGCGCGGCTACGAGGGCACCAGCATCGCGCTCGTCAGCGCCACGTGTGGCCTTCCGGCCAGCTCGATCTACTGGCACTTCAGGGACAAGGACGACCTGCTGGCCGCGGTCATCGAGCACAGCTTCACAGGCTGGATGACGGCCTGGGAACTGCCCGAGCACGGCCAACCGCTGCGCCGAGCCGAAGCGGTCGCCGCGCAGATCGCGGCCGCACTCATGACCTCCCCGGACTTCCTGCGACTGGGCCTGATGCTGACCCTGGAACGCAGACCGGTCGAACCCCGCGCCCGCGCCATGTTCCTCAACGCACGCACCGAGGCGTATTACGCTCTGACACAGGGAATTACGCAGCTCGCTCCCGGCCTGTCCGACGATCAGATCCACCTGCTCGCCACGTTCGCCATCGCCGGCGCCGACGGGCTGTTCATCGCCAAGGAGATCGGCGGCGAACGGGTTGATCTGGCCGCCCTGTTCCAGATGCACGCCCGCGCGATGTACCACACGGCGACCCAGATGCTCGAGGAGAACGCCGCATGAGCAACAACCTGATCACCGACGCGGCTGCCGACCTATGGGCCGCGCAACGCGACTGCGCACCGATCTGCCCGGTGACCAGGAGCTATCCCGGCTTGGACGTGGACGCCGCGTACGCGATACAACAGGTCAACCTGCGGCGCTGGTTGGGCGCGGGCGCAGCCCTGGCCGGCCGCAAGATCGGACTTACCTCCGCGCCGATGCAAACCCTGCTCGGCGTCGACGAACCCGACTACGGATACATTCTCGACAATATGGTGATCGGCCCCGGCGCCGTCGCCGATCCCGCCCGGTTCTGCGCCCCCCGCGTCGAGCCTGAAGTGGCATTCTTGTTGTGCCACAGCCTGCGTGGGCCTGGTGTCACCGTCGCCGACGTGCACGCTGCCACCGAGGCTGTCGCTGTCGCACTGGAGATCGTGGATTCCCGCATCGCCAACTGGGAACTGACCCTGGCCGACACCGTCGCCGACAACGCCAGCTCCGGCGCGGTGATGCTGGGGGACTGGGTCCCCTTCGATGACAGCATCGACCTCGCCGCCACTGTCGCCACCTTGCAGCTCAACGGCGCCGACGTCGACACCGGTTGCGGCTCGGCGGTACTCGGCGACCCAGCCGCGGCCGTGGCGTGGCTGGCCAACACCCTGGCGAACTACGGCACCGAGATCGCCGCCGGCCAATTCGTCATGTCCGGGTCCTACACGGCTGCGGTGTTCGTCCATCCCGGCGACAACGCCGCAGCCACGATCACCGGACTGGGCAGCGTCTCCGTCCAATTCGATCAGGAAGCGAAAACACATGCTTCGTAACACAACACCGGCTTCCTATCCGGTGGCCATCATCGGGTCGGGCAACATCGGCACCGACCTGATGATCAAGATCCTGCGCAGCGACGGACCGCTGCGGGTCGCGGCGATGGTCGGCATCGATCCGGCCTCCGACGGGCTGGCCCGCGCCGCCCGGATGGGGGTCGCCACCACCGCGGACGGCGTCGACGGCCTGCTCGCGATGCCCGAATTCGGCGACATCAAGTTGGCTTTCGACGCCACTTCCGCTGGTGCGCACCGCGCCAACTGGGCCAAGCTGCAGCCGTCCGGTGTGCGGGTGCTCGACCTCACCCCGGCCGCGATCGGACCGTACTGCGTGCCGGTGGTCAACATCGACGAGCATCTCGACGCCCCCAACCTGAACATGGTGACCTGCGGCGGGCAGGCCACCGTGCCGATCGTCGCCGCGGTATCAGAGGCCGGGATCGTCTCCTACGCCGAGATCGTGTCCTCCATCTCGTCGCGCTCCGCCGGACCGGGAACCCGGGCCAACATCGACGAGTTCACCGAAACCACCGCAGCGGCAGTGCAATCCGTCGGCGGTGCGCAACGCGGCAAGGCCGTCATGATCCTCAACCCCGCCGACCCGCCCATCCTGATGCGCAACACCGTCTACTGCCTGGTCGACGGCGACAGCGACCACGGCGCCATCGAGGACTCCATCGTTGACATGGTCGCCCGCGTCAACGCCTACGTGCCGGGCTACCGGCTCAAACAACGCGTGCAGTTCGAGACGTTCAGCTCCGACAACCCGCTCTTCATCCCCGAGGCCGGCAAGTTCACCGGCACCCGGGTGACCACCATGCTCGAGGTCACCGGAGCCGCGCACTACCTGCCCGCCTATGCCGGAAACCTCGACATCATGACCTCGGCGGCCCAAGCCACCGCCGAACGCATCGCCGCCCACGTCACCCAAACAGCCGGAGCCACAGGATGATCGACCTCTACGTCAGCGACGTGACCCTGCGTGACGGCATGCACGCCATCCGCCACCAGTACACCGTGGAGCAGGCCGTCGCCATCGCTACCGCGTTGGACGAGGCGGGGGTGGATTCCATCGAGGTCGCCCACGGCGACGGCTTGGCCGGCTCCAGCTGCATCTACGGATTCGGCGCGCACACCGACCTGGAATGGATCGAAGCCGTCGCCGGCGCGGTGCGCCGCGCCAAGGTCGCCACCCTGCTGTTGCCCGGAATCGGAACCGTGCACAACCTCAAGGACGCCCACCGCGCTGGAGCCACGGTGGTGCGCGTGGCCACCCACTGCACCGAAGCCGACATCGCCGGCCAGCACATCGAGGCCGCCCGTCACCTCGACATGGACACCGTGGGCTTCCTGATGATGAGCCACATGAGCACCCCCGACGCACTGGCCGGCCAAGCCAAACTGATGGAAGGCTACGGTGCCACCTGCGTGTACGTCGTTGACTCCGGCGGAGCGATGACGATGCGCGATATCGCCGACCGCGTCGACGCACTGCGCCAAACCCTCGACGCGGCAACCGAAATCGGGATCCACGCCCACCACAACCTGTCACTGGGGGTCGCCAACTCCATCGTCGCCGTCGAGCGGGGCGCCACCCGCGTCGACGCATCGCTGACCGGGATGGGCGCCGGCGCCGGCAACGCCCCGCTTGAGGTGTTCATCGCCGCGGCCACCAAACTCGGCTGGCGGCACCGCTGCGATCTGCACGCCCTCGAAGACGCCGCCGACGACCTTGTCCGGCCACTGCAGGACCGGCCCGTGCGCGTCGACCGCGAAACGCTGACGCTGGGCTACGCCGGGGTGTACTCCAGCTTCCTGCGCCACGCCGAAGCCGCCGCCGCCCGCTACGACATCGACGCCCGCAGCCTGCTCGAAGAAGCCGGCCGCCGCGGCATGGTCGGCGGCCAGGAAGACATGCTCGTCGACATCGCACTCGACCTGACATCCCGGACGGCCGCGCCGTGACCCCCACCAGGGCACACACCGTCATCCCGCACCACCGCGCGGACCGGACATGCTTTCACCGCCGGCTTTGACCAGGCGGAGAAAGGACATCGTGAGCACATTCAACGGTAAGGTCGCCGTGATCACCGGCGCCGGGTCGGGAATCGGCCGTGCGCTGGCACTGGCGCTGGCCGAGCGCGGCGCACGACTGGCGCTGTCCGACGTCAACATCGCCGGTGTGCAGCACACGGCTACCGCGGCCCGCGCCCACGGTGCCCGCGTCGAGTGCGACCGCGTCGACATCGCCGACCACGACGCTGTGCAGACCTACGCCAACACCGTCGCGGACAGGTTCGGGGTGGTGCACCAGGTTTACAACAACGCCGGCATCGAACATCACGGCGCGTTCGCACACGCCGACATCGCCGATCTTCGACGCGTGATGGACGTCAATTACTGGGGCGTCGTCCACGGCAGCATGGCTTTCCTGCCGCATCTGATCGCCTCCGGCGACGGGCATCTGATCAACATGTCCAGTCTGTTCGGGCTCATGGCAGTGCCCGGCCAAAGCGCCTACACAGCATCGAAATTCGCGGTTCGTGGGTTCACCGAGGCGCTGCGGGAGGAAATGTTGGTGGCCCGCCACCGGGTTCAGGTGACCTGCGTGCATCCCAGCGGCGTCAGCACCCCGATCGCCCGCAACGCGACCGTCGGCGCCGGCGAAGACCACGCCGCGCTGGCCGACTTCTACGACCGCAGCCTGGCCAAACGCAGCGCCACCCAGGCCGCCGAGATCATCGTGGGCGGCGTCGCCAAGAACAAGCCGCGCGTCATTGTCGGCGGCGAAGCCAAACTGCTCGACGCGGTGGTCCGTGTGCTCGGGCCTGCTTACCAGCGCGGCGCAGCCCTCGTCGTGTCCCGCGCCCTGTCCCGCCAGCAGCCAGGAGCCCCGGCGTGACGACCGAGAACGCCGACCCGCTGCGCGAGCCACTGAGCATCGGCCGGCTCACCGTACCGGGGCGGCTGTTCAAATCCGCGACCAGCGAAACCCGGGCCACCGACGACGGATTCGTCACCGAGGAACTACTGGAGTTCTACCGACCCATGGCGGCCGCGGCGACTCCGCTAATCGTCACCGGCAACCTATACGTGTCCTTGCAGGGCAAGTCGGCGGGCCGGCAAGCTGGCATCGACGACGACGACAAGATCCCCGGACTGCGCGACTGGGTGAGCCTGGCCCACGCCGGCGGCACGAAACTGATCGCGCAGCTCAACCACGGCGGCCGGCAGATGCCGCAGTCCGCCATCCCTGAGCAGCGCACCGTCTCGGCCTCGGCGGTGCGTGAACCGCTGTACGGCACCAAGCCCCGCCCGCTGCGCCTCGACGAAATCACCGGTGTCGTGCGTGATTTCGCCGATGCCGCCGAACGGGCGCAGCGGGCGGGCTTCGACGGCGTGCAGATCCATGCCGCGCACGGCTACCTGCTCGGACAGTTCCTCACCCCGCACACCAACCGCCGCACCGACCAATACGGTGGATCCCTGGACAACCGGATGCGGCTGCTGCGTGAGGTCTATCGCGCCGTGCGTGAACGCGTCGGCGCGGACTACCCGATCCTGCTGAAGATGAACGGCACCGACATGCTGCCGCTGCGGCGCGGGGCAACCACCCCCGACCTCGTGGCCGCGGCCACCAGAATGCAGGACGACGGCGTCGACGCGGTCGAAATCTCCCGCGGGCATTACGAATCCTGGCCCGGCATGATCCTCGGGCACTACCAGGGGTTCTTCCGAGCCCAGATCCTTCATGGCTCCGGAACCAAGATGAGTCGGCCCCGACGGCTGTTCGGGCTGGCCGCCGGCCCGCTGCTGGAACGGGTCGCCGAGCGCGTCGCCCCGGGTGGGGAAGGATTCAACCTGCCCCAAGCCGAACAGTTCAGCGCCGCGTTGACCATTCCGGTGATCTGCGTCGGCGGGTTCCACACCGCCGCCGGGATGAAGGCCGCGTTGGCGGCGCAGCGCTGCGACGCCGTCTCGGCAGCCCGTGCGTTCATCGCCGATCCGTACCTGTGGCGCCACGTCACCGGCACACTCGAGCCCGGCGCGCCGGTGTGCGGCTACCACAACGGGTGCATCGCCCGCTTCGGAGGACAGCCGATCGACTGCTACCGCCCGGAGATCCGCGACGACAAGGACCGGATGCTCGCCCACCCGCCCCTGCCGTCACCCCGCGACGGCGCGGCCCTGTGATGGCCGCGCCCCACCCTGGCGAGGCGCCGGGCAGCTGGGTGGCTGCACTGCTGGATTTCGAGCGCCACGGCGACCGATTCCGTGTGGCCGCCCCGGAGTGCGGCGACGAGGACCGGCTGTTCGGCGGCCAGATCGCCGCCCAGGCGCTCGGCGCGGCCGGCGCAACGATCGGCGACGGTTTGGTGGCGCATTCGCTGCACGCCTATTTCGTCCGCGGCGGCCGCTACGGCGTGGACATCGATCTGGACGTCGAACGGGTCCGCGACGGCCGGTCGTTCGCCACCCGACGAGTCACCGTCAGCCAACAGGGTTCGACCATTCTCGAAATGGCCTCCTCATTTCAGCGACCCGAATCGGGTCCTGACCATTGCCGCAGAACGCCGATGCCGTTGGCGTTTCCCGATGCCGTACCGGCGGGTTCAAACACAGGCATCGCGGCGCCCTTCGATATCCGCGCCAGCCCGGACAACCCCCCGCCGTGGGTGCTGCCGCCATTCTGGATCCGCAGCCCCGACCCTGTCGAGGATGATCCACTGATTCGGGCGTGCGCAGTGACCTACCTGTCCGACATCGGTCCGGTGCCGGCTGCCTACCCGCCCGGTGTGACCCCTCGCGATGACTGCGGATTCTCGGCCAGCCTGGATCACAGCATCTGGTTTCACCGTCCCTACGATCCCGACCAGTGGCATTGCTACGACGTCACTGCGGTCAGCCACAGCAACAACCGTGGTCTTGTGCAGGGAGCGTTGCTGGGCGGTGATGGGACCCGGATCGCCAGTACGGCACAGGAAGTGCTGTGGCGACGGTGATATTGCGCGAGGTCGTCGGGCGAGGGAGGGCAGCAGAAGATTTCGACGTCATCGTGCTCGAATCGAGGAGCGCGACGTCCATCTCGCGTTCAGCCGTCTCGATCGGAGCCCTTCATAGGCTTCGCCGCGAATGTCGGCAAGTTAGAACAGGTTTAGACATAAACGCGGGACGCCACGCCAGCAAACGAAGACGTTCGTAGTGGCCCGTATCAATTAACCAAGTGATGTCCAGAACGTCGGCTTCGTCGCACTCCTAGTGGCGCAGGCAGGGTCGACTGCGGAGCGATCGGCGGCATCGTACCTGCGCACCCTTCTTCGAAGAGGCCGCCGTGTCAGGAGCTGGCTTAGGGCGGTTCGGCAACCCTTAAGCGCACCCCCCGTCATCTACCATCTGAATGGTAATTTTGGTGGTATGCGTACGTCCATAGATAAGGCAGGGCGTTTGGTAGTTCCGAAAGCGCTCCGCGATCAGGCAGGTATCACCGCCGGGGAGGTAGAGGTCTCACTCGATGGGGCCGCCATCCGCATCGAGAGCGTGGCGGGCGAAGAACTGGTCGAACAAGACGGCCTGCTCCTGCTGCCCACAGGCGGAGCCGAACTAGATTCTGACGAGGTCAGGGAGCTCCGGCTTGCCGACCAACGGTGAACACGTGCTGGTCGATACCAGCGCGGCGCTCGCACTCGTACAGCGCGAGAACCCGTTCCACCGTGCGGCAATAGACCGACTCCTCAGCTGCCGCCGCGGCATGTCGGGCCATGCCGCGGTTGAACTGTTGTCTGTGCTCACCCGATTGCCGGCGCCGCATCGCCTGAGCCCCGCCGCGGCAATACGTCTGGAAGACACGAACTTCCCAGAGTCCCGCTTCTTGTCGGCGACGGATACCAAGCGCGTACTGAAGGAAATGGCCGAGGTCGGATTGGCCGGAGGCGCGTTCTATGACGGCCTTGTCGGTGCGACCGCACGTCAGCACAAGCTGTCACTCGTCACCTGCGACCGACGGGCCGAACCGACGTATCGCCTGCTCGGTGTCGAGTACGAGCTGCTGTTACCGGAGCCGCGTTGACGACGTGCTGCACGATCACTGCAACGAGTTACAACGAGTGAACAGACTTCCTCCGCTGCGGGCGGTGCATCGCGAAGCAAAGAGCTTGACCTGAAGAAATGACACGAAATTGAGACGAATCCCCTACGTCACGGCGTGAGAAAATCTGCATCACCGCAGGTCAAGCGATCACAAGGGGATACGGAGTCTGAGACCCTACACGCAGATCGAAGCTGGAGCCGCCTGAGCTAGGCGTTCGGCAACGAAGATTGGTAGCCTCCGCGGCGCGCCGAACTCTTGTCAAGGTAGGCAGGCGTGTCTTGTCAATCGTTCCTTCATCTCGACAGCGGCGAAACTAGAAGCGCCCGGATGGAAGGGCGGCTCGGTAGTCCACCGGTGGGAAAGGTCACGTGCAAGGCCACTCCGAACGCGTGCTAGTGGACAACATCGGTGCAACGAAATTGCCTGTGGGACAGAATATTGTGTGTAATCGCCGCGCGGAGTAGCGTGAGGTTTCCAACAGCAGGAAGCCGGAACCCAAGCTAAGTGGGCATACCGTGAGACAATCGGAGCTAACCAGCCTCATCGGCCTGCGAGACGTTGACGGGAATCCACTCCATCTGGTCCGCGTGAATCGTCCCAGCGGGACGATCGGCTACGTGCTCAGGGTCGGAACGGGGAAAGTGTTCCTGAGTGCCGGCGATCTTGCCTGGCTCAACAACGTCATCCGGTTCGAGTTGCATTCGGCACACCGGATCCATTTATTGAAGTGGGCGATCCAGCTACTGATCTTGTGCGCACTGGCATGGCTCGCATACGGCATCACCGGGCCGCTGTTTGTCTACCCCTGGTCGGATTGAGGTCACCGCCCATCAAGCTCGGATTGCGCTGCGGGCAAACACTTCTAGAGCAGTGTCCCGCTTTCCCAGCAGATCGCGGCCAGCTGCCCGCGCGTCGTAGTGGGGATCTTTGGTCAATTGGAGCAGCAGGTAACCCGAAATGGCGGGCACGACCATCCACATACCGTTCAGGCCGGCCAGCCAGAACAGCTGTAGCCGGAAAAAACGGGCATCGTCGGCCTCCAACCTGACGCGGGCGAACGCAGCGCTGCCCGGTTCACACGGTGGGAGTCTAGATCCAGAGGGCGACGTCGGAGTTGGTCGCCTGTGCATGAGCCCGGCGGTTCAGGAGTTGTCCGTTCCGGTCCAGAGGGTGCAGCGAAGCTATAGTCGGTGCGTGTTGCCTGCCTATGATTGCGATTCATGACCGAAGGAGCACAAGGACCGGCGTCGGCGCGAGCACAGACTGGCGAGATCGCCCCGCTCGATGTCGTCGGCTCCGGAGTCCTACCCCCGGTCGCCGCCCGAGTGCGCCGACTTTTTTGGCTGCTCGAGCAGTTGGCGCCCTGTCTGGGATCGCGGTGGGCAGTCGAGTTATGGTGCACCCCACCGGTTCTCGAGTCGAGTCTGCGCATGCCGCCGGGGGTGTCCCCGGGCAGGCCGATAGAAGCGTATTGGGATGGGCATCGGATCGCTGGTGAGGAATGGGGCGAGGGGCCGCCGGTATATCTGGTACATGGTTGGGGCGGGCAGCGCGCGCATCTGGCAGTATTCGTCAAACCGCTGGTGGAGGCGGGGTACCGGGTCGTTGCATTCGACTTGCCAAGCCACAACGAATCGGATCCGGGTGCACTTGCGCCCGGGCGTACCACTTCCATCGAGTGTGCCGACGCCGTCGCGGCGATAATCGAGACCCACGGCCCTGCCCATGCGGTGATAGCTCACTCACTCGGAGCGAACGCGACTGCATTCGCGGCGGCGCAGGGCGCATCTGTCGGGCGCTTGGTCTTCTTGGCGCCTATGGGCGATTTCCCTCTCTATCTCGACCTGTTCGCCGCACGCCACGGCTTCGGCCGCCGGATCCGCGCGGGCCTGCAACGTCGTCTGGAAAAACGAATCGCAATGCCGCTGCACGAGACGAACATGACGCGGATCGGTCGACGAGCCAACTACCCGCCGTTGCTTCTCATCCATGACCCCGACGACCCGGACAGCCCTTACGCCGCCAGTGAGCGGCTCGCATCGTCATGGCAAGGCGCACGATTAATGACGACGCGCGGGCTCGGCCGACTCGCTCATTACCGAATCCTGCGCCACCGCCCCGCTATTCGGGCCGGGCTAGAGTTCATCGACCACCAAGCGGCTGAAAGTTGATCGTAGGCACCGTTACTCGTGTCAAGTCTTACAGCAAATGAGCGTAGCCGGACTGCACATCGGTTTGGCGCGGCTTGGACCGCCACCAAGGGGTGGTGACATCCGCGGGTTTGGCGTTCGCGTTCGCCATGCTGATGACCCTGACGAGCGACTGTCCTCAGCTACTGCCGCGCCCGGTATGCTGCTGCAGCTCATCTATCAGGTCGGACGCCTGGGCCTTGGTCAGATCATCGGGGACCTCACGCCCTGCCTCCTGCGCCAGTGTGTGCAAGTAGCTCCGCTGCGGTCCGGTCATCGGCTCGTCGCCCGTGACCCAGTCGGCTGGGTCCTTTTCCGCTGTCTCGTTAGGCGCTTGTTTCAACTTGTCGCTCATGTCGCGATCACCTCCGACGAGGTAATAGCCCTCGCACACGTGTTCGAAACATACTCGAGCAGCGAAAACCAGCGCGCGACGGTTCGGCCCGGTTTAGCCAATTGGTGGCGGCCCGTTCTGCACCACGGCAGGCATCAGCGGAAGCGGATGTTCAACGTCGCCAGGCCAAAAACCTTGCGACCAGCCGACTTTGCGCCGACGATCACGACCCCGGCGCGGGTTTCCGGGTCCAATGACTTGATCCGGCCGCTGTATTCGATGTCGGCTCCCTCGGTCGCCGATACGATCACGGGCTGGGACAGCCGCACCGCGTAGCGGGTAACCGCACCGGGGTCGCCTGACCATGCGGAGCCGAATCCGGCGCCCAATGCCATGGTGAGCATGCCGTGTGCGATCACGTCGGGCTGCCCCGCCAGTTTGGCGAGGTTCTCGTCCCAATGAAGCGGGTTGGCATCGCAGGCCACCCCGGAATAGTTCACCAGGTCGCCGCGCGACAGTCGGGCGTGGTGGACCGGTAACTCGTCGCCGACCTTCACGTCATCGAAGGATGCTGTCCCCGGGGTGCGGGTCGTGCCTCCGTGGGCGATTCGAACCTCGTCCGCGGGGCGCACCGTCTTCTGGTATTCCGCTTCGGAGTAGTCGATTCCGGCCAGGTTCACGTCGTGCATCATCACCCGCTGCGCGACGGTCCTGATCGCCGGATCGACATCCTCGGCGGTGACTCCGACGACGGTGGTGTGCAGGGTGTGCACCCGCTCGCCGGCGGTGTCGGTGAATGTATTGGTCACGGTGATCAAGTCTCTGCCGGCGATCCTGCGCACCGATGACAGTTCGACGTCAATGTGCAGTTCGTCGCCGGCCACGATCGGCCGGTGTTGCTCGAAGACTTCCTCGGTCTGCAGATACATCTCGTACCCGATGACCACCGATTCGAAGAGGTGGCGGTTGGCTGCCATTGCCGGGGCCGACGTGAACGTCAGCGGAGCCACCAGGTCCGAATATCCCAGTTCAGCGGCGGCGGCGAGTTTCCAGTGCGCGGGGTGATAGTCCTGCACGGCACGGGCGAACTCGCGCAATTTCTCGCGGCCGACCTGGTAAGTGTCCTCGATCTGGTAGTAATGGCCGACCCGCGATTCGAGCGCCGACGTTTCTGCTGCTGCTGTCATGAATTGCCCAACTTTTCTATCGGCCTGTTCACGGATGCCGACCCACGCACACTAACGCGCCGATACCAGGCCACCGGAAGGGCCGCGCGCTGCGCCGGTCCCAATACGGATTCCGGCCAGACAGCCGCCTTCAAAAAGCCATGTCGTAGCAGACCCACAGCAGTGGGCCGACCAGGATCAGGGCCAACAGGGTAAGAACACCGATCAGCCGCCACGCAGTAGTCGAGCGGAAAATCACAGCCGTCACCGCCGACGCGGTCGCCAGGACCGTCGATACCGTCGCGATGATGATTTCGGTGCGCGCCGACTGCACTGCGGATTCGGAGAACATTGGGAAGAAGCCGGTTTCCAATTTGAACGCCAGAGCGCGATTGCTCTCGGCCGTCAGCAACAGAAGAAGCGCGACCATCATCGCCGCCATCCCGAACAGCGACAGACAAGCGCCGAAGATATTGCGGTTGCGGGGATCTATCGGGCCCGTGTACCGGGGCATCTGGTCCACAACCCAGATCGTAGGGTTCCGGTTCGGCGAAACGGGGCAAGCAGACAACGCGGCGTTGGCCCGCCGATCACGTGGTGGATACCTGGTCATGTCACCGTGCTCATGTGCGAGCGGAACCGGCGACCGGACAATCACGCCTGTCCGGCCGGTTCCATAGCTGGTGCGAGGCATTCGTCGGGCGGTTGCCGTTGGGGCTTGCGGCAGTCGTCGCACCGACGTTCGTCGGCTTCTGTGTGATCAACGGCCTCACCTTCTGCGTCGATCTGACCATCCTCACGGGTTTGCGTGGCGCGCTGGGCCTTCCGGTGCCGATCGCGGTCACGGTTGCCTACGTCTGCGCGTTCGCGCTCAGCTACGTGCTCAATCGGATGTTCAATTTCCGGTCCCACGCACCCGTGGGGCCGCAGATCGCGATCTACGTCGTGGTGGTCGTCGTCAATTACCTGGCATTCATCCTCGGGGTGACCACCGCGCTGACCGTCATTGGACTGCAGTATCAGCTGTCGCGGCTGGCGGCGGGCGGGTGTGAAGCGGTGTACATGTACAGCGCGATGAGGTGGGTGGTCTTCCGCCGGTGACCCGCGCGCCGGCCCGCAGTTGTTGGCCGAGGTGTAGCCGGTGCGTGATCTCTTCGCGACGGCGACGAAGGACGCTCGACACGTGACGGTATTCGCGGTCATCGCCGCGCTCGCGGCAGCTGCCTGCATCGGCTACTACTTCGGACGACGCGCGGCCTCGGCCCCGCCGAGCTGGAAGAAGCGAACCAGCCGGGTCGCGCTGAGCAGGCAGGCCATCAACCTGCTCGCGATGATCACCGCGCGCCGGATCCAGCAGCGCTTCCGGGCCGAACGCATCGTCTCCGACGTGGCCGCCAGATGCGGGCTGAGAGTAGTTGCGCCCCTCCAATTTCGACGCGGGGGCATGCTGCGGTTGCGTTCCTATTAAGGTGCACTGGCATGACTGCACTGCACGGCAAAGTGGCGTTGGTGACCGGGGCATCGTCGGGCTTGGGCGCCGAAACGGCGAAATTGTTTTCCGGTGAGGGCGCAACGGTTTTCGGCATCGGTCGTGACGCCGGCCGCTTGGCCGACGTCTTCGAGGGCATCGAACGCGGCGGATTCGCTTCGGTGGACATCGGCTCGGTGCAGGCCTGCCGGGCCGCGGTCGAGCAGTGCGTCCGTGATTTCGGCGGCCTGGACATCCTCGTCAACGTCGCGGGGCGCCACCAGATGCGCCGGACGGAGTCGATGACCGACGACGACTGGGACCAGGACCTTGCGGTCAACCTCAACGGGCCGTTCTACCTGTGCAGGGCGGCGCTGCCTCATCTGCTGAACCGCGGCGGAAACATCGTCAACGTCAGCTCCATCGCCGGAGTCGAGGGCCAGGCGTATTCGGCCGGCTACTGTGCCGCCAAGCACGGCCTGATCGGTCTCACCCGTGCGTTGGCGGTGGAGTACACCGCGGATCGGTTGCGCGTCAACGCGGTCTGCCCCGGCGGCATGCTCACGCCGCAGATTGAACAGTTCAGCGCGCCGGACAATCCCAACTACGACCTGATCATGCGCACAGCGTCGCCGCGCGGGATGATGCAACCCCTCGACGTCGCCAACGTGATCGCGTTCCTCGCCAGCGATGCCGCGGCCGCGGTTCACGGCGCCGTCTATCGCGTCGACAACGGTAAAGGCGCGGGTTGAGAAGTTTCGGCGCAGCCTCGTTACCGGACGACGAGCGCGTCGAACATGAGCGCGGTGCCGGCGGCGGTGGACGCCTGATAAAGCGGTTCCCACCACACCGCCCGCGCGGTGGTCGGCACTCGGTTCATCCGGCGTTCGCCGATGAACCGGTAGGACCAATACAGCGCCACGGCGGCGAATGCAGCCACCCCGATCCAGTTCGCCGCGGAGACCCAGGGGAAGCCGGCGGCGGCCGAAGACATGCCGTGTGAGGGCAGCGTCATGCCGGGCATGTCCATGACCGCCGAATCCGGTTGTGAGTGCGGGTGTGTCGAAACGCCCGGCACGGCTCCGCTCATCAGCGCGTACATCCACGCCATCGCCGCCATCATCGCCGCGTAGTAGCAGGTCTTCAGTCGCTGACGCGATTGCGCCGATGCCCGGACTGCAACGCCGACAAACCAGACGGCGGCCAGCAGGAAAAAGAGCATCGGACCGAGTGCCGGCAGGTCGAGCCCCACGCGCCACACCATCAAGACCATTGCCACCGACATCGTCAGGTGCAGCAGATGAGTGAGTCGGCTCGTCCACCGATCGTGCTGTGCCACAACGAGGTACGCGTACATGGCGTTGCTCACACCGAACAGCACGGTGACGACCCAGCGCATCGCCGTTTCGCCGATCATGGCATGCAACATCGTGACCTGACGAATACTGTCTGCGCTTCGCCCATGGCGCCACCGTACCCCTGCGGGGTATTTGAGCCAACAATCGTCGAGAGTGTCGGCGACGAGCCGGAGAAACCCGGCCGCGGTAACGGTTCGGGCACGTTTCAATCACCCCCCGACACGTCGTGCGGCACGACGCTTCTGGTGGTTGAGAATTCGGGGCATGACGCAATCGCGGGAGTCCGACGATGGCGCGTGAATTCTCGCGGCAGACGTTTCTGCGGGGCGCCGTCGGCGCGTTGGCCACCGGAGCGGTCCTCGGCGCACCCCGGGTCGCCGCCGATCCAAGGGCTACCGGTTGGGAGGGTCTGTCCACCGCCCTCGGCGGGAAGGTTCTGCTTCCCGATAGTCCCCAATTTGCCGGGGCCAAGCAGGTTTTCAACACCAACTACAACGGGCTCACACCCGCTGCGGTAGTCACCCCGACATCGGCGGCCGACGTGCAGAAGGCGATGGCCTTCGCGGCCGCCCACAACCTCAAGGTCGCCCCGCGCAGCGGCGGACACTCCTACATCGGCGCGTCGACCGCCAACGGCGCCATGGTGCTGGATCTGCGCCAGCTGCCCGGGGATGCCAATTACGACGCCGCAACCGGCCAGGTGACGGTGACGCCGGCGACGAGCCTGTACACGATGCACCGGACGCTGGCCGCGGTCGGCCGCGGCGTCCCGACCGGTACCTGCCCGTCGGTCGGCGCCGCGGGACACGCGCTCGGCGGTGGCATGGGAGCCCAATCCCGGCACGCCGGCCTGCTCTGCGATCAGTTGACGTCGGCGTCGGTGGTGCTGCCCAGTGGCCAGGCGGTCACCGCGTCCGCCGCCAGCAACCCGGACCTGTTCTGGGCACTGCGCGGTGGCGGTGGCGGCAACTTCGGCGTGACGACCTCGCTGACCTTCGCCACATTCCCCACCAAGGAGGTCGACGTCGTCAACCTCAACTTCCCACCACAGTCGTTCGCGCAGGTCCTCGTCGGTTGGCAGAACTGGCTTCGCACCGCCGACCGCAACAGCTGGGCGCTGGCAGACGCCACCGTCGACCCGATGGGCGTGCATTGCCGGATCCTCGCGACCTGCCCGGCCGGGTCGGGTAACAGCGCAGCGGCCGCGATCACCCAGGCGGTGGGACTGCAGCCGTCGGGTACCGAGAACCACACCTTCAACTACATGGACCTGGTGAATTATCTGGCCGTCGGCAACCTCAACCCGTCGCCGCTCGGGTACGTCGGCGGATCGGACGTCTTCGCCACGGTCAACGCGGGGGTGGCGCAGGGGATCGCCTCGGCGGTCAATGCCTTTCCCCGCGGCGCCGGCCGAATGCTGGCCATCATGCACGCGATGGACGGCGCCCTCGCCACGGTGGCGCCCGGCGCCACCGCCTTCCCGTGGCGCCGGCAGTCAGCGCTGGTGCAGTGGTACGTGGAGACGGGCGACCCGGCGGCCGCGACCAACTGGCTCAACACGGCACATCAAGCGGTGCAACAGTATTCGGTCGGTGGCTACGTGAACTACATCGAGGCGAACCAGCCGCCGTCGCGTTACTTCGGCCCGAACCTGCCCCGGCTGAGCGCCGTACGGCAGAAATACGATCCCGGCCGCGTCATGTACTCGGGGCTGAACTACTAGCGTCCAAACGCCCGCGGACGCGGCTGCCGAGCGCAACTGACACCCGATGGTTAGCCCGGCTCCGCACTGGGTACTTCCAGTATGTCTGTGGCGAGTTAAGGGGTGGCGAATGGCAATCGAGCACGGTCGTGCACGGTGCCCGCGTTGCATGGCGTGGGCGCAGTACCGCTTTCTTGAGCGCGATGACGACAAGCTCGAGTATCAGGTGGATTGCGACGCATGCGGGAACCTGTACTCCGAGGTGACCATCGCATCGTCGGTCGCCACGCCGGCCGCCTGAATGGCTCACCCGGCTCTCGTTCCACACTGAGGCGGCGGGCGCGACCTGCTACGTTACGGAACCGCCCCCTGGTGTAAGGTCTGGACCGCGAGCTAAGACGCCCCCACTTCGGAGCAGCGCCTAGTGCGCGCAACGCCGTGCAAAACGCGTTGAAAGGGGCGGCGTGAACCAGGTATTGGCGCGAGCCGGCATCTTCCAGGGGATCGCTCCCGATGCGGTCGATGCCTTGGCTCGCCACCTGCAGCACGTATCGTTCCCGCGCAGGCGCACCGTCTTCGTCGAGGGCGAGCTCGGTGACGACCTTTACGTCATCCTGTCGGGCTCGGTGAAGATTCGTCATCAGACGACCGATGGTCGCGAAACAGTCTTCGCGGTGCTGGGCCCCGGGGACGTGTTCGGTGAGCTTGCGCTGTTCGATCCCGGCCCGCGAACCTCGACGGTGATCACCCTGACCGAGGTGGAAGCCGTGCGGATGGACCGGAACGCGTTGCGGACCTGGATCGTCGAACGCCCCGAAATCGCCGAGCAGCTGTTGCGGGTGTTGGCTCGCCGACTTCGGCATACCAACAACACGCTGTGCGACCTGATCTTCACCGACGTCCCCGCCCGGGTGGCCAAGCAAATCCTTGATCTGGCAATGCGATTCGGCACCAGCAACGGAGGCTCGGTGCTGGTCGAGCACCACCTCACGCAGAAGGAACTCGCGCAACTCGTGGGATCCTCGCGTGAAACGGTCAATAAGGCGTTATCGGACTTCACCCAACGCGGATGGATCCGGCAACAGGGCAGGGCCCTCATCATCGACCAACCCGCGAAGTTGGCCCGGCGCGCAAGGGCTTAACGCCCGCATCGCCCAGTTCACGCCCTAGGTGATCGACCAGAACTCCAGCAGGGTCCGCAACGTCGCCACCAGGGGCAGCGGTTGGTCCAGCATGGGATGGTGGCCGGCCTGGGCCAGCTCCACGAAGGGGCCACGCAGCTGAAGCAAGGAGCGGATCCGCTCGGCCATGTCGGACGGCACCAAACCGGCTTCGCAGCGCAAATACCCTACGCGGCAACGCATCGCGGCCAGCATGGATTCCAACGACTCCTCGTCGGCGGGCGTCGGCTCGAGAAACTCACCGCCGAAGATCGCCGGGTCGAACTTCCAAATCCACCCTTCGTCGGTTCTGCGGACCGACTCTCCCGCGATGTGCTGTCGGATGTAGGGCAGGATCAGCTCCTGCGAGGGCACGGCCGTAAAGCGGGCTAGGATCTCATCTTTCGTCCGGTAGTGGTTGTGTTTGCGCCTACGTAGCCGTCCCTCCTCCGGCGCGCGCTCCCACAACGGCGAGTCGATGACCAGCATGCTGTTGATCTGCTGGCTGTAGTGCATCGCTGCCGTAGATACCACCCAGCCGCCCATGCTGTGGCCGATGATCGTCGGCCGCCCGGCGGGACCGGCGGCTGCCGCCGCCGCCATCACCTCGCTCGCCCAGACTCGCAGGTCGTAACTTCCACGTGCGTCGCTGTCGCCGTGCCCGGACAGATCCGGTGCGATCACCCGATGGGTGCGGGAGAAGAACGGCGCGACGTGATCCCACCACCCTGAATGCGCTCCGCCACCGTGGACGAGCACCACCGGAGGTTGGTCGGCATCGCCCCAGACGCGCAGGTGTATGCGGCAACCGTCGACGTCGACGTCACAGTGGTCCGGTTTTTGATCGAGCGCTGTGGTGAACCAAAGTGGTGTCACAGGTATCTGGCGCGGGCGGGAAAACAGTTTCCGACCTCCTGAGGATTCAAACGCTTTGTCTTGATCCAGGTTTCGCTCGACGCGGCCGATAGCGGTTCGTCGGGGCGGGGAAGGCGGAATTCACGAATTGGTCTCGGCCAGCCGCACCGTGACGGTTACCGCTCCCTTTTCGTCCCGCGTGGCGACGGCGTGTCCGGCGCGCTCGGTTTCGTCCAGCCGCAACGTCAGCGGCCCACCGGCGTCGAGGAAGTTCCGCCACCAGGTCTTCGCGTCGGGCATGTTGACGCTGACGACGATGTCGTCGCCGGAACGGCGATAGGCCACCGGGATGCTGTACGTGCGTCCGGAGCGTCGCCCCGTGTAGGTCAGCATCGTGATGTTGCGATTGATCAGCCGGCCGAAGTGGCGCGAGTTGGCCAGCGCGGCTATCGGCGCATTGAAAACAGGCGCGGCTCGCATCAGGAGGCGGCCAAGGTTGTTGGGACTCACGTGAGAAGTATCGCAGCAAATTGAGGCGAGCAGTCGGCCGTGGGAATTCGACGTGATGTCGCCCCGCTTTATGGAGGTAGCATCCCGCGCAGACGCTCCAGCGGCTGCCACAAACGAGGAGGGCGCTGATGACGGCTCCCGTCGACCCTTCGGTGCCGCCCAGCGGCATGGGCTGCGCCGAGTGCGATGAGCACGGTGGTTGGTGGGTGCACTTGCGACGCTGCGCCGCGTGCGGGCACATCGGTTGCTGCGACGATTCGCTGTCTCGCCATGCGACCAAGCACTGGCAGCAGACCGGGCATCCGATCATCCGGTCGTTCGAGCCCGGCGAGGACTGGTTCTGGAACTACGAGGCCAACGACTATTACGACGGCCCCGAGCTGGCGCCACCCGAGTGCCGTCCCGAGGACCAGTCGGTCCCCGGGCCACGCGGGCGGGTGCCGCATAACTGGTTCGAGCTGCTCCGCCATCGAGACGGCTGACCCGTTGGTCCCGTAAAGCCTCGCGTGGCGGGTGCGCTGGTCCCGGTTTAAGCTTCTAATCCCGATACCAGGCGAAAGGCGTTCTCCGATGCCAGAGGTCGATCGTGGCTCGCCGTTGGTATTTCACGCCTCCATCGTATGCGTCATCGCCGATCAGCTTCGTCGTGTGCAGTCCCGGCACGGTGGTCGCCCGCAGCCGATTCGATGGTGATCCAGGATCGTGAACATGCCGATGCCGGGCAGCCCTCGGCTTGGGCACCCCTTCGCGACCGCGTGTACCGCAGCCTGTTCATCGCACAGCTGGCCTCCAATGTCGGCACTTGGATGCAAAGTGTTGCGGCCCAATGGTTCTTGGTGGAAAAGCACAGCAGCGATGTCATCGTGGCACTGGTCCAGACCGCGAGCCTCGGACCGACACTGGTACTAGGCCTATTCGCCGGCGTGCTGGCCGATCTGTTCGACCGGCGGCGGCTGCTGTTTGTGCTGCAGTCGTATGCGGTGCTGGTCGCCCTGGCGTTGGCGGTCCTGACCTATTTGGGCCGGATGACCCCGGCGTCGCTGCTGATGTTCACCGTGGCGATCGGCTGCGCGTCCGCATTGGCCGGGCCGGCCTGGCAGGCGATCCAGCCCGAGGTGGTCCCGCGCGAACAGATACCCGCTGCCTCGACTCTGGGCAGCGTCGCAGGCAATGCCGCCCGAGCGATCGGACCGGCTGTCGGTGGAGTCGTGGTCGCCTTGTCCGGACCCGCGGCCGCCTTCGCGATCAACGCGGTGTCGTTTGCGGGAATCATCGTCGCCCTTGCGGGGTGGAAACGCTCGAAACAACTGGCCCCGCTGGAAAGAGAGCATTTCGGCCACGCCATCCTCACCGGCCTGCTCTATGTCAACAACAGCCCCATCTTCCGCAGGATCCTCTTGCGCGCAGTGCTTTTCCTGTTCCCGGCGTCGGCCGTGCTGGCTCTGTTGCCGGTGGCCGCGGCACACCGATGGCACCTGGGCGCCAGCGGTTACGGGGTGGCGCTGGCGGCGATCGGCTTGGGAGCCGTGCTTTCCGTGGCGTTCGCCGCGCGGTTACGCCAAAAGGTTTCCGATAACATCCTGCTCGCCGGGTCCGCTGCCGTGTACGGGCTAGCGCCGCTGGCGGTGGCCTGGCTGCCGTTCGCGGCGGCGACGCCGATTCTGGTGCTCTCCGGCATGTCGTGGCTGATCACCCTGACAACGTTGAACGCCGCGGCGCAGCTCTCGTTGCCGCGCTGGGTTCGTGCCCGCGGCCTGGCGGTGTATCTGCTCGTCGCGACGGGATCTCAGGCGATCGGCTCCTACGTCTGGGGTGCGGTCGCCACGCGGGCGGGATTACACATTGCGCTGATCGGATCGGCCATTGCGCTCGGCGTAGTCGCCTTGAGCATTTTCGTCCTTCCGTTGCTGCCCTGCACCGGGACCCTGAGCGTCGACGTTTCCACCGCCTGGCCGTCGCCCACGCTCGTGTTCGAACCATGTCCCGCAGACGGCCCGGTGCTGGTCACGGTTCGCTACCAGGTTCCGCCCGCGAACCTCGATGACTTCACCGACGCGATGCGCGCGGTCAGACGGTCACGACTGCGCACGGGCGGACACAGTTGGCGGCTGTATCACAGCGTCGGACAGGCCGATACGTTCCTCGAAAGATTCACGGTGCCGTCCTGGACCGAATTCGAGCGCCAGCGCACCGAGCGTTGGCTGGAACACGACACCGATGGCTTCACCAAGGCGCTGGGTTATACCGTCGACCGCACCCGACAGCACGAGTACTTCCTCGCGCTGCGCCTGCGCCGATGAAGCTTTGAGCGGTGCTGCGGAGCCGACGAACCGGTTGACATAACGCGGAAACCATTGGTGGCAGGCGATTTAACCACCGTATGCCGACTGCGCGGCGCCCCTCTTTGGCATTACTCAAGCCGCGATGCGAATGCGGGGCATTTCGCGCCCCGGCTCCGATGAGAGATTCGGCAAGCCATGCTGTACAGTTCTCGACGACCGGCTACGGAACTTGAGTTCCGTCTATCTTCCGGGGGTTCGCAGGGGCGTTTGGGCGAGGATGCCCCGCCGCTGCCACGGCCGCGCGACGAGTGAGAGGGAGGCAACGGATGCTCGGCATTGCGCGCAGAGCATGGATTCCCCTGCTCCTCGTCGTCGTGATCGCTGTCGGTGCCTACGCGGTGATCCGCATCCGTGACACGTTCGGCACCCACGGCGGCGTCACGAGCGGCGAAGGCGGTGGCGACAACACGAAACCGTTTCACCCCAAGCACATCACGTATGAGATAACCGGTTCACCAAGCGGTACGGTGAACGCCAATTACCTCGACGAGAACGGTCAGCCCCACCTCGTCGAAGCAGCCCCGTTACCGTGGTCGTTCACCATCGTGACCACGCTGCCGTCGATGTCGGCCAATATCGTTGCTCAGGCCAGCACCGAGGTACACGCGCTTCGGTGTCGTGTGATCGTCGATGACCAGGTTCGTGACGACCGCAAAACCAGTGACTACCAACCGTTCATCTACTGCTTGGTGAAATCCGTATGAGCAACCCGCAGCTGCAGCCCCGGCTCCCCAGGATCCCTCGGCTGCTTCGTGGCCTGTCGTTACCGATCACATTGGGCTGGTTGTTCATCGCCGTCGCCCTGGGCGTGCTGTCGCCGTCTCTGGACGACGTGGCGGCCCAGCACTCGGTGCCGATGACCCCGCGGGATGCACCGGCGTTCAAGTCGATGATGCACATCGGTGAGAAGTTCAAGGAGTTCAATACCGACTCCACGGCGATGGTGGTCCTGGAAGGTCAAGACAAACTCGGCGACAGCGCGCATGACTTCTACAACCGCATCGTCAGCAAGTTGAAGGACGATCGCGCGCACGTGCAGAATGTCCAGGACTTCTGGGGCGACCCGCTGACCGCGGCCGGCTCGCAAAGCCCGGACGGCAAGGCGGCCTATGTGCAGGTCTTCCTCAATGGTGCGCAAGGTACGACTCCCAGCCACGAGTCGGTCGCCGCCGTCCGCAAGATCGTCACCGACACGCCCGCGCCACCGGGAGTCAAGGCTTACGTGGCCGGTAACACGGTGCTCAACGCCGATACCAGCATCGTCGGCCATAAAAGCATGGCGACGATGGCACTGGTATCCATCGTCGTCATCTTCGTGATGCTGCTGGTGGTGTATCGGTCGATCGTCACAACCATCCTTTGCCTGGTGGTGATCGGCATCGAACTCTTTGCGGCGCAGGGCGTTACCGCGACCGCGGGCAATCTCAACATCATCGGCCTCACGCCGTATGCGGTCAGCATGGTCACCATGCTCAGCATCGCTGCGGGAACCGACTATGTCATCTTCCTGCTGGGCCGCTATCACGAGGCGCGCTCGATCGGCCAGAGCCGCGAGGAGGCGTTTTACACGGCCTACCATGGCGTGTCGCATGTCATCCTGGGCTCGGGCCTGACCATCGCGGGTGCCTGCCTGTGTCTGACGGCCGCGCGGCTGCCGTATTTCCAGACCATGGGATTGCCGTGTGCCATCGCGCTGCTGGTGATCGTCTTCGCGGCACTGACGCTGGCGCCGGCGGTACTTGCGGTCGGGTCGCGCTTCGGTTTGTTCGATCCCAAACGCGCTGTCGACGTCCGTGGTTGGCGCAAAGTGGGTACCGCAGTGGTGCGCTGGCCCAAGCCGATCATCGTCGTCACCGCCGCTGTCGCGGTCATCGGATTCATCAGCCTGTTGACGTATGTGCCCAACTACGACGACCAGAAGTTCACGCCCAAAGATATGCCCGCCAACGTCGCGATGACAGCGGCCGAACGGCACTTCTCCCAAGCCCGCATGAATCCCGAACTGCTGATGGTGGAAGCAGATCATGACCTACGCGACCCGGCGGACATGCTCGTCATCGACCGAATCGCCAAGAGCGTCTTCCACCTTCGCGGTATCGAACGCGTACAGACGATCACCAGGCCGCTTGGTGCGCCGATCGAACACAGCTCGATTCCGTTCCAGATCGCGATGCAGAACTCCGGCACACTGCAGACGGCGAAGTTCATGAACGACACGATGGCCAACATGCTCGAGCAGGCAGACGAGCTGGATAAAACGATCGCCGTCATGGAGCACATGTACGGCGTGATGAAAGAACTCACGGCGACGACACACAGCATGGTCGGCAGGACGCACGAGATGGTCGACACCACCAACGAATTGCGCGATCACATAGCCGATTTCGATGATTTCTTCCGGCCCATCAGAAGCTACTTCTATTGGGAAAAGCACTGCTTCGATATCCCCGTGTGTTGGTCGATGCGTTCTCTCTTCGATGCGCTCGACGGCATCGACGAGCTCTCCGACCAGATATCGGGGCTCACCATCGATCTCGACCATATGGATCGCCTGATGCCGCAGCTGCTGGCCGACTTCCCGAAGACCATCGACTCGATGAAGACGATGCGTAACTTCATGCTGTCGACCCATAGCACGATGGCCGGCATCCAGGCCCACCAGCAGGAGGGTGCCGAAGGCTCGACGCTGATGGGACAGTACTTCGACGAAGCCAAGAACGACGACTCGTTCTACCTGCCGCCGGAAGTCTTCAAAAACCCCGACTTCGAACGCGGCCTGAAGATGTTCGTGTCGCCCGACGGCACCGCCGTGCGGTTCATCATCACCCACCAGGGCGACCCCGCTTCGTTCGAGGGAATCAAGCACGTCGCCGGCGTCAAGGACGCGGTCGCCGACGCCATCAAGGGAACTCCGCTGGAGAGCTCGAAGGTGTATCTGGCCGGGACCGCCTCGATGTACAGCGACATGCAGGAAGGCGTCATCATCGACCTACTGGTCGCCGGCATCTCCTGCCTGATCTTGATCTTCGGGATCATGTTGATCATCACCCGCAGTGTCGTCGCCGCGTTGGTCATCGTCGGCACGGTGGCCGCATCCCTGGGCACCGCCTGCGGCTTGTCCGTACTGATGTGGCAAGACCTCATCGGGCTCGGCGTGCAATGGATCGTGCTGCCCCTGTCGATCGTCATCCTGCTGGCCGTGGGATCGGACTACAACCTGCTGCTGGTCTCCCGACTCAAGGAGGAGATCCCCGCCGGGCTCAACACCGGCATCATCCGCGGCATGGGAGCCTCCGGCCGGGTCGTCACCGCCGCCGGGCTGGTGTTCGCTTTCACCATGGCGTCGATGATCGTCAGCGAGCTGCGCGTGATTGGACAACTCGGCACCACAATCGGCTTGGGCCTGCTGGTCGACACCTTGATCGTGCGCTCCTTCATGACCCCGTCGATCGCGGCTGCACTCGGGCACTGGTTCTGGTGGCCGATCAACACCATCCGGATGACCAGGCAGAAAAATCGAGAACATCGCGACGACGATGCGCACACCGCACCGATCCCACAGCTGACGGCAAGGTGAAACACGCCGGCGGGTCTGCCAAGCTGTCGACAACGACATCGTTAGTTGACAGACCAGGACCCATGGCAGAACTTGAATCGAAACTTCGCCAGCGCACCGAGGGGCGCCTGGATCGATCCCGCGATCCTGCGATCCTTGACGCCGCTTTGGCGGCGCTGTCCGAGCACGGGTATGACGCGGCGAACATGAACGACATCGCGGCACAGGCCGGCGTCGGCAAGGCCGCAATCTATCGGCGGTGGTCATCGAAAGCCGCGTTGATGACGGACGCCCTCATTTACTGGCGGCCTGACCTGCTCAAGGACGACGCCCCCGACACCGGCAGTCTGGCCGGCGACCTCGACGCCGTCGTCAGGCGCGCCAAGCGCAGTGACAATTCCCTGATCACCAATGACCTTGTGCTGCGAGTTGCCTTGGAGGCCGCGCACGATCCCGACCTCGCCACCGCGCTCAACGACCTGATCCTGTTCAAGGGCACACGCGTGCTGTCGGCCGTGTTGGCCCGAGCCGCAGACCGCGGCGAAATCTCAGCCACCCGGGACTGGTCGTTGGTCGCCGACGTCCTGACCGCAATGGGTCTGTTACGCGTTATCAGCGGAAAGAGCGTCGACGCGAAATTCATCCGGCAGGTGATCGATACGCTGATTCTCCCCGCGGTGCAGACCCCAGACGGCGGGCGCGACGTCAGCAAGCGGTGAAATCGGTTCGACGCCGGACTGCCCGGATCAGGTTGCGGCGGCTAGTAAGTCGCGCACCGCGCTGTCGACGGTGCCCAGTAGGTCGGGGTCGATGCCGGTACGACCGCGGACCAGTATCGAGGCGCTGTTGGCAGACGGCAGCCCCTCGGTCGGGCCGAGGCCGTCCGGGAACTTGCCGATCATCGGCAGCAGTGCCACGCCGAGCCCCGACCGCACCGCCGCGTAGAGGCCGGACAAATCGCTACACTCGGCGGTGATCTCGTACTCGATTTGGTGGGTTTCCAGAATTGCGAAGGCCGGCTCGCGCAATGTGCACGGCTCGGCGAAGATCACCAGCGGCAGCGGCTCGCGCGGGGAGATCGTCAGCGTGCGCGCTGAAACCCATTGCAACCGCACCAATCCCGACGCGTTAGCGCGGTCCAGACCCGCCCCGTCCAGCATGACGGCCAGATCTACCGAACCTCGATCGATCGAGTCGGCCAGCGAGACATTCCGGTCCAGCCGGAAACGCACCCGCAGGTCGGGGAGTCGCTCTCGCAACACCCGGGACAGGCCGGCCAGCATCACATCGGCGCCGTGTTCGGTGGCGCCGATGGTCAGAACCTTGTGTTCGGCGGCGCCCAGGTCGTCGAGCGCGGTGTCGTGCGCGGCCAATATCGTGCGGGCATGTCGCAGTGTCTTGTGGCCGACATCGGTGAAAACGATCCCGCGTCCCGAGCGTTGCACTATCGGTTCGCCGATGACGGCTTCGATCCGGCGCAGATGCTGGCTGACTGCGGATTGGCTCAAGTGTAGAGCGGCGGCGGCACGGTGGAAACCGCCGCAGTCGGCGACGGCGACAAGGCTGCGCAGCGGCGCGATATCGAGCACCTGGGCCATAGCAGCACTGTAATCCGATCAGGGCGTCTAATCAATCATCCTCATTATTACCCGGATTATCGCCCCTGGTAACACGACCGATAAGGCTATGCGTTCAATCGTGATCGCCAATAATCGTTGGACTGCGTCGGTCGATCACGCGAACATGGGTGCCATGTCTTTGCCGCGCATGCCTGCGACCACCGCCTCGGCGGTGACGTTCTTTTACGCGCTGGGATATCCCATTGGCACGCTGGCGGTAACGGCGATGACGCCGATGGCCGCCCTGGTGCTGCGGTTCAGTTTGGCCGCAATGATTCTGGCGATCTGGTCGCTGCTGGGCAGGGCCCGCTGGCCGCGGGGAGCGCAATTCGGCCACGTCCTGGTCACCGGCCTGCTGATCCAGGGCGTGCAATTCTGCTGCCTGTACGAGGCCGTTCAGCTCGGCGCGCCGGCGGTGCTGTGCGCGGTGGTGATCGCAATGAATCCGGTGGCCACCGCGATCCTGGCGGCGATGTTCCTTCGGGAACCGCTCGGTCCGTTGCGCGTGATTGCGCTGGTGCTCGGCGTCGTGGCGGTGCTGGCCGCCTGCTCGCACCGCCTGATGAGCACCCGCGGCGCCGACCCGGTCATCGTGTTGCTTGTCGTTGGGCTGCTTGGCCTTTCGGTGGGCGGTGTTTATCAACAGCGATTCTGCACCGGTGTCGACTTCCGGGTGATGAGTGCCATGCAGAATGCCGTTGGGTTGATCCCCGCGTCGGCGCTCGCGATGGTCACGCCGTTTGCCGTGCACGATGGCCTCAAGGCGGTGATCGCGGTCAGCTGCATGGTGTTGTTGAACGCCACGCTGGCGGTGAGTCTCTACGTGCGTGCTATCAACGCCCACGGCGCGACGGCGGTCGCGATGCTGTTCGCCGTCATCCCCGCGGTGGCCGGCGTGCTGTCGTGGATCATCCTGGGCCAACGTCCCGATGAGGGCATTGCTGTCGGGCTGGTGCTGGGCGGACTCGCCTGCTGGATCAACACCCGGGCATCCGGCCGGCGCCGAGCAGCGAGCGCGAGCACGCCCCCCGCCACGCTGCCGCAGGTCGAACTGCAGGACGCACCGCACTGAGATCCCGCCCGCCTGCTGCCGCGAGGCCCCGTCAATAGGCGTGTCCACCATCCGCCCATCCGCCGCAGTCGATCTGTGACAATGCACCCTGCGGAACATTCAACGGAGGCATGGTGGACTCGGACAGCGGGCGGCGTATCGGATCACGGTGGGTAGCGGAGACGGTGGCGGTACTTGCGACGGCGGTCGCATTCACCGGCCCTGCGGTGGCCCGCGCTGACGTGCAACTGTGCAATCCGGCGAGTGTAGATGCGAATCAAATGTGCCATTTCGATGCCTCGGGCCCACTCTCGGACATCAGCATGGTGTTTCCGGCCAATTACCCCGATGAGCAGGCGATGATCGGCTATCTGACCAAGGTCAACGACGATTTCGGCAACGCTCGCGGGCCGTTGAATACGTTGAAATCGCCTACCGCGCTGAAGGTTACCGGCACGCGATACAGCTCAGGTCCGCAAGCGACGGGTACCCAGTCCGTGGTGACCGAGGTCTATCAAAACCTCGGCGCCGCTCACCCTCTGGTCTGGTACAAGTCCTTCAACTACAACCTGGCCAATCAGCAGCCGATCACCTTCGATTCCTTGTTCCAGCCGGGAACCCAACCGCTGCAGGCCATCTTGCCGATCGTGCAGAAGACCCTCGCCGACCGCTACCGGGCGGCCGTATCGATACCGCCGGCCACCGGACTCGAGCCGGCGAACTACCAGAGTTTCGCGATCACCAACGACGCGATCGTGTTCTTCTTCGACCAAAACGCGCTGCAGCCGGCGATGGAGGCCACCCGAGTATCGGTGCCGCGCAGCACGATCGCCTCGATGATCAGTCCCGGCATCGCGTAATCGGCCGCCATAGTGGTGCAACTGCGGGAGGCTTCATGACCAGTGGCGACCAGCGAGCCGATGAACAAGCCATTCGTGCCCTTATCGATGAGCAGGTAAAAGGTTGGGCCGCAGGTGATCCAGCGGCCTACACCAGCGTCTTCACCGCCGACGCCGACTACATCACCTTTCTGGGCAGCCGTTATACGGGGCGTGACGCGATCGCGGCATCGTATGTTCGGCTGTTCCGAAGGCTGCTCAAGGGAACACGGCTGCTCGTAGACATCATCGAGGTCCGATTTCTCACCCCCGACGTCGCGCTGGTCCATGCGAACGCGGCGGTGGTCAAAGGGGCGCGACGGCGTAATCGGCGCACCGCCCGCGTGAACACCAGTGTCGCCGTTCGGGCAGACGGCCGCTGGCAGCTCGCCTCTTCGCAGAACACCACATACCGGCGGGTCGCTGAAGCACTGATGGCTAAATTGTTTTCCTGACCGTTGCCGCCCGACTAGCGTTGTGTGGTCATGAGAGTGCGAATGGCGACACCGCAGGATGCCGATGCGGTGGCGGAAATCTACCTGCCCTATGTGCGCGACACGGCGATTTCCTTCGAGGCGTCGCCCCCAGATGCCGAAGAGATGCGGTCGAGGATCACCACAACGCTCGCGCATTTACCCTGGCTCGTCGTTACCGATGACGAGCGCGTCAACGGGTTTGCGTATGCGAGCCCGCATCGGGCGCGCGAGGCCTACCGATGGTCTGTCGATGTGTCGCTGTACCTGGACGAGTCGATTCACCGCCGCGGGCACGGACGCAGGCTCTACGCGGCGCTGGTCAATGTGCTTGTCGCGCAGGGCTACATCAACGCCTACGCGGGCATCGCGCTACCCAATCCCGCCAGCGTAGGGCTGCACGAAGCGCTGGGCTTCACACCGGTAGGCGTCTTTTCCGGCGTGGGCTTCAAGCACGGAACATGGTGGGATGTCGGCTGGTGGCATCGCCGGCTGGTCGACCCGCCCCCGGCCCCGGCCGACCCGCTGCCCTGGTCCCGACTGTCCGATCAGGCCCTCGGCGCCGCGCTCGCGGCAGACACCCGATAGCTGGTCAGGGGACGGGCCCGGCGCTCCTGACCATACCGCGTGTGGCACAACGGTTTTACGGCAGCTCGACCTTGCTGGCCAGCCAGCGGCCGTCCACCTTTTCCATGGTCATCTTGACCCGGCTGCGGTCGAGCTGTGGCGCCGGTGCGGTCCCATTGCTCACCGACTGATCGACGAACAGCACGACGTCCACCTTGTCTTCGGTCGCAGACTGGACCGCGGCGTCGATCACACTGCCATGCGCCGCTGCCTTGTTGTCGATGAGCGTCTGACGCAGCTGGGCACTGGATTTGGTGTACATGTCCTTGAATTCACCAGTGGAGCCGTCGAGCACATCGGTGAAGTTCTTGTCAATCGCATTGGTGTCCACGCTGGTCAACGTGATGATGTACTTTTTTGCGGCTTCGAGCGCCTGGGCGGCGGCGACATCCTTCTGGTGATGCTGAAACACCAGCCAGCCCTCGTAGCCCGCACCCGCGAGAACCGCGGCCAACACGCCGGCCGCCGCCCAGCGAGTGACGTTGACTCGGCGTCCCGTTCGGCCATCGAAGTGCACATCGTCGGTGCCGGCCTCGTCTTCGCCGCGCGCCTCGTCCGGCACGGCCGTGTCCGCGTCGTCACCGTCCACGTCGGGCGTAGCGTCGTCCGGCGCCGTATCTTCTTCGGCCCCATCGGCTTTTGCCGTTGTGGGCGCTGGAGGGTGCGGCACTTCGTCTCCGACCCCCTCCGCGGCGAGGCGGAAGCGATTCACCAACCACGTTCCCGGGTTGCCGACTGTTCGTAGCGATGGGCGAGAGTTCATCAGTTGCATGCGCCGGAGTCACGAAGCGCGTTCGCCCAGCCGGCGGCCGAGACGATGTTCGCGTGGGTGACTCCTGACGGATCCTTTCTCTTGATGCTGTCGCTGATTCGCGACAGCTGAAATGCCAAGTGCGTCATCGATTCACCGCCGTACACCGGCGAATACGGCCCGAAGTTGTCGGGTTGATTGGTGATGATCAGCGGCTTCACCCGAGGTGCCAGGAAGGCCGTCGACTGGTCGATATTGGCGACCACGGCGTGAGCGTTCCCCTGCACGCCACCGACCGAGTAGTCGTCGTGCTGGTCACCGAGGTACCGGTTGAAGTCGTTGATCTGGCCCATCAGCGGATCGAATTGCGATTTGAACCATTGGCAGGAGTCCGACATTCCGCCGATCATCTCCGGTGTCACGCGTGCCGTGAATGTGCTGTAGGGCCAGATGTCGAAATTCGGCGACCAATCGCTGGGCGTCGGCGTGAACACCGGCAACGGGGGTGGGGGCTGACCCGGATTGGCGGCGGCCTGCCCGGCGAGTGCGATGGCGGCCACGAGCGCCGGTCCGGCGCACGCCAGCCCGCTACCTGCCCGCCGCAACCTCGTCAGATTCATTCGCTCTTCCCCGAGAAATACGATATCCCGCGGTCACCGAATACCGAACCACCAACCGCATCGACGAAATCATCATTAACATCTGCGTCTAGGTAGCCGATCTTCTCGCGAAGTCGACAAGACGTCAAGCGGCCGCGACCAGGAAAACTGTGCGATGAGCACCAGTCATAACGCGTACGTGTGCCCCCTTGCGGACGCGGGGAAAGGCCCATTCTGTTAACCGAGACCTTCCGCAGAAGCTGAGCAGCGGTTAACATAGCCGCCCGTGGGGGCACAACGAACGTTCACCGACGAACATCGCTACCTGCGAGTGATCACCGTGGGGCGCATCCGGCGATGACCGCCCAGGACGACCGCTCGCTCAACCACGGAGCGCCCGACAGTGTGGCCACTATCCAAGAGTGGTCCGCCGGATACGTCGTGCGGCACCCCCTCGCATCACTCAACACCCTCGGCGAGCAGTACATCCTCGCGATACGCACCGTCGAGTACTGCATGGTCGACCTGTTCACCGGGCGGTTCCAATGGGCTGAGTTCATCCGACAGGGCGCGTTCATGGCTGCCACGGCGGTGCTGCCGACGGTGTTGGTGGCGCTGCCGATCGGAGTGACGCTCTCCATCCAGTTCGCCCTGCTGGCCAACCAAGTCGGCGCGACGTCACTCGCCGGGGCTGCCAGTGGACTCGCGGTCATCCGGCAGGCCGCTTCGCTGGTGGCCGCGGTGCTCATGGCATCCGCCGTCGGCTCGGCCATCACCGCAGATCTCGGCTCCCGCACCATGCGCGAGGAGACCGACGCCATGGAGGTCATGGGAGTCTCGGTGATTCGCCGCTTGGTCGTGCCCCGCTTCGCCGCCGCCATCATGGTCGGTGTCGCCCTGACCGGAATAACCTGCTTCGTAGGGTTTTTGGCCAGCTACCTCTTCAACGTCTATTTCCAGCGCGGCGCACCGGGAAGCTTTGTAGCGACGTTTGCGTCGTTCGCCACCACGGAGGACATGATCGTCGCGCTGCTCAAAGCCGTGATCTACGGCGCGATCGTGGCGGTAATCGCCTGCCAGAAAGGGTTATTCACCAAGGGCGGCCCGGCGGGTGTCGCGAACTCGGTGAACGCCGCGGTGGTGGAATCGATCCTGGTACTGATGATCGTCAACGTCGGGATCAGTGAGCTCTACAACGCGCTGTATCCCAGGACGGGGCTGTGACATGACGGCATCGGTCTACGTCCCCACGCTGGCCCGCCCGATTGTCGGCGCCTATCGGGCGGCGGCCGCCCCGACCATGCGGTTGGGGCACATGCTGGTGTTCTTCGGGCGGGCCGTGCTCGCCGTTCCCTCGGTGCTGCGCCAATACCGCACGGAATTCCTGCGATTGCTGTCGAACATCGCGTGGGGCAACGGCTCGATCGTCGTCGGCGGCGGCACGGCCGGTGTCGCGGTGGTGCTCGGGTTCACCGCGGGCGCACTGGTCGCCGTGGAGGGTTACAACTTCCTCAATCTCCTCGGCCTGGGGCCCGCCACCGGCATCATCTCCTCGCTGGTCAACACCCGTGAACTGGCGCCGATCATGGCTTCGCTGGCTTTCGCGATGCAGGCCGGCTGCCGGTTCACGGCGCAGCTGGGTGCCATGCGCATCGCCGAAGAGATCGATGCGCTGGAATCGCTGGCCATCCGCCCGATCCCGTTCCTGGTCACGACGCGGCTCATGGCTTCCGTCATCGCAGTGATCCCGCTCTACATCGCCTGCCTGGCCGTGACCTATCTGACGTGTCAGGTCGTCGCCGAGGTGATCAGCGGAGGATCCGTCGGTCCGTACCTGCACTACTTCACCATGATGCTGAGCGCCAAGGATATCGCCTATTCGGTCGTCAAGTGCGTTGTCTTCGTGTGGCTTTCGTCGACCGTGCAGTGCTACTACGGCTTCTATGCCTCGGGCGGCCCCGAGGGCGTCGGGGTGGCCGCCGGGCGTGCCATGCGGGCGAGCATCACAGTGGTGATCATGGTCAACATGTTGCTCACGATGGCGTTGTGGAGTATCGACGCCGGCGCGAGATTCGGTGGCTGAATGCCGAATTCACTGGACTTCGACGGGCGGGGCCCCTCAGACCATCAGCTGCTCGCCATGGGCGTCGCCGTGCTGCTGATAGCGGGACTGGTCACGGGCAGCCTCCTGCTGAAGTCCACCGGCCGGCTCAACGATTACATCCGCGTCGTCGCCGAGCTGACGAACGTGGGCGACGGATTGCCCGCCCGCTCCGACGTGAAATACCACGGGCTGCTCGTCGGTGCCGTCGACAACGTCATACCGGCCGCCTACGGCAAACCCAACTATGTGCACATCAACCTCAAACCCGAATACGCCAGCGACATTCCGGGTGCGGTGACCGCGCGTGTGGTGCCCAGTAACGTATTCGCGGTCTCGTCGGTGCAACTCGTCGACGGCCGCCCGAGTCCGGGCATCCGCAGCGGGGCACGCATCCCCGAAGACGCGCAGCTTTCGACGGTGATCTTCCAGACCACGATCAGCAAGCTGCGTGACATCCTCGCCTCGACCGGCCGGGGCCGCGAAGACCACAGCCTGGGAATACTGGCCGCCGTCGCGGCCGCCACCAATAACCGGCGCGGCGCGCTGCTCACCGCCGGTGCGCAGATGACGCGGGTGCTCGATGAGCTTAACGGCATCGTTACCACCGACCCCGGGCCGTCCACAGTCTCCGCGCTGCTGGATGCCACCCGGGGCCTGCAGTCCACGGCGCCCGACCTCGTCGACGTTCTGAATGACGCGGTCAGACCGATGCAGACCCTGGCCGAAAAGCGCGAACAGTTCCGATCTCTGGTTACCGGTTCGCACCACACCTTCGGGGTGAGCCGGCAAGCGTTCGACAACCACACCGATCAGCTGATCGAGATGACGCAGAACCTCACACCCGCCCTGGGTGTGTTCGCGCTGCACAGCGACAAGTTCGTGCCCATCTTCACCAGGCTGAACCGGTTGTCCGACAAGTTCTTCGAAGAGGTGTGGGATCCCGAACTCGACACCGGGAACATGCGGGTCAATCTGGCACTCACCCCGACATACACCTACACGCGCGCCGACTGCCCGCGTTATGGGCAGCTGCTCGGACCGAGTTGCTATACCGCCCCGACGATCGCGGTGCGCCCCGACCTGCCCGAGGTTCTGCTGCCGCAGAACTACCACCCGCCCGCGGATCTGGCGCCGCCCCCAGGGACCCAGATCGGGCCCGACAACAACCTCGTTCCCGTCGGACCGCCGCTGTACAACCCCAACCCGAGCCTGCAGGACCCCAATCCGCCGTTGCCGTGGTGGCCGTGGCCGACCGGCCCGGCTCGCCGGGTGCCGGGAACCGCCGATCCCGACGACGCGCCACCCCCTGCGGGTCCGCCGTCGGCACCAAGCCCGGGGCCGCCCGGTGCCGTCGCACCATCGGGTTACGGCGGCAACGTCGGTCCGGTTGGTAGCCAACACGAGCGGGATCAACTGGGCTGGATCACCGGCCAGGGACGGTCGGCGTCGGTGGCGACGCAGTTGTTGCTCGGCCCGGTCGCGCGCGGTACGGCGGTCTCGCTGAAGCCCCAGCAGCAGCCGACGGGTGGGCCGAAATGAAGGTGCGGGGCCCCCTGATCGGCCTGTCGATGTTCATGGCGCTCGCCATCGCCGTGACGTGGATGGTGTACGCCACCCTTCGGCGAGACGTGGCCGGGCCGACCACCGGGTACGCGGCGACGTTCACCGACGTTTACGGGCTCCGCATCGGCGATGACGTCCGGATGGCCGGCGTGCGGGTCGGCCGCGTCGAAAACGTGGAACTCACCGGCAAATTGGCGAAGGTCTCGTTCATCGTCGAAAACGAGCAGCAGTTGTACGGCAATACGGTTGCGTCGGTCACCTACCAGAACATCATCGGGCAGCGGTATCTGGGCCTGTCGCTGGGCGAGATCGGCGACCGGGGCCCGCTCCCGGCCGGGAGCGTGATACCGGTGCAGCAGACCGACCCGTCCTTCGATGTCGGCAAGTTGCTCAACGGTTTCGAGCCGCTGTTCACCTTGCTCAACGCCAAGGACGCCGACGACCTGACCAAGGGCGTATTGCAGTCGCTGCAGGGCGATCAGGCGTCCATTCCGCTACTGGTGGAGCAGACTTCGACGATCACAAGAACGTTGTCCGCACGCGATCAATCCCTGGGCGATCTCATCAGCAGCCTCACCAAGGTCACCGACACCGTCGCCCGCCAAGACGACGACCTTGATCACGCGCTCGACCAAACACGCGATGCGGTAACCAATTTCGACGACCGGCGTGCATCTTTACAGGACTCGGTGGGATCGATCGCCAAGGTGACCCGTCGGCTCTCGGCGATCGCCGACGACGTGGATCCGTCGTTGAACGACCTCATCACCCGAGAGCCCGGGTTCAGCAAGCACATGGTCGGCATCGAACCTCAGCTGGCATTCACCGGAGACAACCTCCCGCTGTTACTCAAGGGCTTCGCACGAGCCGTCAGCGAGGGTTCCTACGGCAATGCCTACGCGTGCGATCTGAACGCCGCCGGTTTCTTCCCCGGTCTCAACGACATCACGACCTTCATCGTCAACGCGGCCACACCGGGCAACGCGTACCCGATCACCACCAAGAACCTGGGGTGGCATACCCCGCGATGCAGGAACATGGCCAATGGCTGAGTCGTTGAAGGCCAGGTGGGCGCGGCGCCGTCCGCTGGAGTCGTACAACAGGGCCTGGCTCGGGCTGGCGGGACTGGTGTTGGTCGCCGTCCTCGTCGTGGCGGCATTGGGAATCAAGTTGCTCGGTGTCGGCTACACCCACTACACCGCTGAATTCTTGCAAGCCGCCACGCTGCGGCCCGGAAATCTCGTCACCATCGCCGGCATCGAGGTCGGACACGTCACCAGCATGAAGCTTGATGGCGATCACGTCGAAGCCGGGTTGAGCGTGCGTGACAACGTCGCGCTGGGCAAGGACACCCGAGCGGTGATCAAGGTGATGACGATCCTCGGTTCGCGCTATCTCGAGCTGGTGCCTGACGGCCCGGGTTCGCTGCCGGGCAAGACGATCGGCCTGGCGCACACCGAGGTGCCCTACGACCTGCAGTCGCTACTCGAAGACGCCACCACCACGTTCGAGCAAGTCGATTCCGACCAGTTCGCCCAGTCGCTCGGGGTGCTGGGCAAGCAACTCGGCGGGGTGCCGCCACTGATTCCGCAGGCGGTCGCGAATCTACAGACGCTGTCGACGATCACCGCCGACCGTCGAGGCCAGCTCGGCACGCTACTGAAAAGCACTGAGCGAGTAGTCAATACCCTGCGGCGCCAGCAGACCAACATCGGACACCTGATGGATCAGGGGCAGGACCTGCTCGGGCACCTGGTCGCCCGCGAAGCCACCTTCCATGCCATGTTCGCGGGGCTGACGGACCTCGTCGACCAGCTCGACAAGATCGTGGTCAACAACCGACCGATGCTCGACGAGTTGTTCGCCAACCTGCACGAACTGACGAACATGGTCGGTCAGCACGACGACCTGCTGCGCAATCTTCTGCAGGTCGCCCCGATAGCCCTGCGCGGCCTGACCAACGCCACCGGCTACGGACCGGTCGTCGAGTTCAACCTGCCGAACGGGCTGGCGATCGATTCGTGGATGTGTGCGATCAGCGGTCGCGCCAAGGAATTCAAGATGATCCAGTATTTCAAGGACTGCAAATGATCTCCGGCAGGCGCAAACTCATCGTCGTGGGTGCCGCGGTGGCGGCGCTGGCGGCCGTCGCCATCGGGGTGGTCGGCCACTACGTCAAGTCACGCCTGGACACCATCACTGTGACAGCGCAATTCGACAGCGCTGCGGGACTTTACGAGGGCAACGTCGTCGCGGTGCTCGGCATGCCGGTCGGCAAGGTCAGCAGGGTCACGTCCAAAGGCAGCTACGTCGAGGCCGAGCTGACGGTGGACAAGAAGGTCAAAATCCCTGCCGCCGCCCACGCGGTCACCATCACCACCTCCATCCTCACCGACCGGCAGGTCGAACTCACCCCGCCCTACCGGAGCGGCCCGGTGCTGAAGAACCACGACACGATCGGACTGACCCGAACCAAGACGCCCGTGGCGTTCGACCGCGTCCTCGACATGCTCGACAAGGTATCCAAATCGCTGAAGGGCGACGGGAAGGGCGGCGGTCCCATCGCCGACCTGACCGACTCGGCCGTCGCCATCACCGACGGCAACGGCAAGGAAATCCTGTCGGCCCTCGACGAGCTCTCCAACGCTCTGCGGCTCAGCTCCGAGCGTGGCGGGACCACCCGCGAGCAGCTGACCACGATCATCACCGATCTTAGCTCGATAACCGAAGCCGCCGCACGCAATGACACCAAGGTGCGCCAATTCGGTTCCACGACACGGCAGCTCGGCCAGATGCTCGCCGACGAGAAGCTCGGCACCGGCACCACCGGCCGCACCATCAACAGAATCCTCGATGAAGTGACCACACTGCTCGAGCAGAACCGGGACAACCTCAAACAGGCGGTGCGCAACGGCGACACCGCCGCCAAGACGATCGTCGAGGATCAGCGCGGGGTTTCCGAAATGCTGGACGTGCTCCCCATGACGCTGGAGAACCTGTACAACACCGTCGATCAGAACAACGGTGCGATACGGGTGCACGGGCTGCTCGACAAGGCCCTGACCGACAGCCAGTCCGCCAAGGAGCTCTGCAATCTCATGCACTTGCGCCAACTCGGCTGCAGCACGGGCACACTGCAGGACTACGGCCCCGACTTCGGCCTGACCTACATCCTCGACGGTCTCTCGGCGATGGGGCAGTAATGATGACTGCGGCTAAGCACAAAGCGTTGGCGGTGGCGCTCAGCGCGGTCATGGTCAGCTCCGGTTGCGCCACCAATGGGCTGTCCAGCCTGCCGCTGCCGGCACCGGGCATCGGCAACGGCGGATACCTGCTCAACGCCGTCTTCTCCAACGCGCTGAACCTGCCGGCCCACGCGAAGGTCAAACTCGCCGGCGCCGATGTCGGAGAGCTCGAATCGATGGTCGCACGCAACTACACCGCGGTGACGACGCTGCGAATCATGGACGGTGTCCGCGTCCCGGTCGGTAGCACCGCCGAGCTGCGGTCGGCGACACCGCTCGGCGACGTGTTCGTCGCGATCAAGCCCCCGGCTCCGATGGACCCCGGCGCGCCGCTACTGAAGAGCGGCGACACCATCGGCCTGCCGGCCACCCGCGCCGCCGCCACCGTGGAGAGCGTGCTGAGCTCGGCCGCGCTGCTGGTCAACGGAGGCTCGGTCCGAAATTTCACCAACATCGTCAACGGCGCCGGCAAGGCGACCGGCGACCAGGGACGCGCCTTCGGAGACCTGATCAACCGAACCAATCTACTTCTGGGCAAACTCAATTCGCGCTCGGACCAGATCGACGCCGCTGTGACCGAGACGGCCGGCCTGGCCGACCGGCTGGACCAGAAGAACCAAGCGATCACCGACGTTCTGCAAGCCATCGGGCCGGCGACGAACGTGTTGTCCAGCAACGCCGACGAAATAGCCGACGTGGTCGGCGAGCTCGGCGCCACGACGCATCAGCTGTCGAAATTCCCGTCGATCGCCGGGACCGACAAGACCGGCCGCAGCGTCATCAAGGACGCCAACACCATCGCCGCCGCATGGAATGACGTCGTGCTGAGCCCCGACACCAGCCTCGCCGGCCTCAACCGGCTGATTCCCCCGTTCGTGAAAGCCACTCCCAGCGACGCGATTTCGGTGCGCGGTAGCTTCGATCGCCTGGTCATGGGATCGCGACCGGGTACCGGGGCGGAAACCGGGGGATTCAAGGGCGATCCGGCTTTTCACGGGCCTATGCGCCGCGACTGGAACTACATGATCGGCTCGATCAAATACGTCCTGTGGCGCCTGCAAGAGCGGGTCGTGGGCCGCGGGCCCCAAACACCGATGGGCCAAAGCCCGTGGACGCCGGTCGGTCCGCCGCTTCCTCCCGCGCCCGCCGGCGAGGCGCCGCTCGACCCGATGATCCCGGAACCACCGCGATGATCGACACCATCGGCGGACTCATCGTCGGTGTGGTCAGGGCCGGCCACCGGCGGCGCGCCTGGCTGTCCGGGCTCGCGCTGGTGCTGACCCTGGTGGTCGGCGTGACCTACCTGGCGCTCGGGGCGCTACGGATCAATCCCCTGGAATCGACCTACCGGGTCACGATCCGGCTACCCGAATCCGGTGGGCTGCTGGCCAATCAAGACGTATCGGTCCGCGGGATCCGGGTCGGGCGGATCCAATCGCTGCGGCCCACACCCACCGGCGTCGAGGTCGTCGCCAATATCAATGCCAATACCAAGATCCCCGCCGCCAGCCCGGTACGAGTGTCCGGGTTGTCTCCGGCCGGCGAGCAGTACATCGATTTCGAGCCCGCATCCAATACCGGCCCGTTCCTGTCGAACGGCAGCGTGATCGGCCCACAACACGCCGCCACACCCATCCCGCTCTCACAAGTGCTCGCCGACGCCGACGGGCTGCTGGCCCAAACCGACCCGAAGAAGCTCGAAATCGTTAAAAGGGAACTGAGTTTGAGCAAGGAGGGTCCGCAGAAGCTGACCGACATCATCGACGGCTCCACCTTCCTGCTGTCGACAATCGACCCGGTACTGCCGCAGACGGTGAGCATGCTCAAGACCAGCCGGGTGGTGCTGACCACGCTCTCCGACAAGAATGCCGGCCTCGGTGCGACGTCGCGCAACGTCGGCGATCTCATGACCGGCGTCAACAAAATGGACCGTGGCTACCGCAAATTCGTCGATCAGACCCGGCACGCCCTGTCCAAAGTGGACAACCTGTTCGACGACAACTCCGACACCATGGTCGGGCTACTGGCCAACCTGGTGACCACCGCACGGATCATCTACCTACGAGTCCCGGCGTTGAACGCCGTCTTCCCCGACTATCGCGGCTCCACACTCGAGGCCCTGATGACCACCATGCACGAGCATGGACTGTGGGCAACCGCCGACATCTACCCGCGTTACACATGCGACTACGGCACCCCGCGGCGGCCGTCGTCATCGGCGGACTACCCCGAACCCTTCCTATACACCTACTGCCGAGACGACGACCCCCAGGTATTGGTCCGGGGAGCCAAGAATGCGCCCCGACCGGGCGGTGACGACACCGCGGGCCCGCCGCCCGGCGCCGACCTCGGCCGAACCGCCGATCCAACCCCGAAGGGGCGCTTCACCATTCCGACGCCGTACGGCGGACCGGTGCTGCCGATAGAGCCGCCCCACTAAACCCACGAGCATCGACACCGCAAGGAGGCGCCACCGTGACGATCACCGCCGACCAGGATTGCAGCGCGAGCGACGACATTGAGAAGCCGCCCGATGACGGGCAGGAGGCGCCCGTCGGCGCCGACGAACACATCGCGAAAGGCGTTGCCCGGCCGTGGAAACGCTACGCCCGGATCGCGCTCGTCGTCGCCGTCTACGTGGGAGCGGTCGGCCTGGCCGGGGGGCTGGGCTGGAAGCTATGGGACGAGCACACGGTGAGCCAGGCCGGGCAGGCCGCCGAGCGGACCGCGGTCAACTATGCCCAGGTGCTGACGAGCATCGATTCCAACCAGGTCGACCAGAACTTCTCCGCCGTACTTGATGGAGCCACAGGGGAATTCAAGGACACCTACACCAAAGCCAGTGCGCAGCTTCGGCAGTTGCTCATCGACAATAAGGCCGCGGCGCACGGAACGGTGGTCGCCTCTGCGATCCAATCGCAGACGAAGAACAAGGTGGTGGTGTTGCTGATGGTGGACCAGACCGTCAGCAACGCGGTGCGTCCTGACGGCCGGGTCGACCGAAGCCGGATGAAGGTCACGATGGAAGACGTCGGTGGCCGCTGGCTGGCCAGCAAAGTCGAATTACCTTAGGACATTTCGATTATGCGGATGATCCGGCTCTCGATCGCTGTAGCAGCGGTGACGACGGCGGTGTTGAGCGCACCGGTGACATCGGCGTCGGCGCAGTCGTTCTGCGGCGATCTCGGCGGCGATTGGGACGGGCAGTACTGCCACACCTCGGTGTTATCCGAGCGAAAGGCCGTTCGCGACATCAAGTTAGCGCTGCCCGGTGATCTGGTCGAGAACCCCACCAGCGGGCCGCCCATCCGCGAATACCTGCGCAACCTGATGAACAACTGGCGCACCAAGGGCGCTGCAATGGTCCAGGACAGTTGGGGTGAGGAGAACTATCAGGTGTTCCCCCATGGGCGCGCACTCAGCGTTGCCTTCCACGAGGACTACCACGCCGACGGTCCGGCGTTCAACAACGCGTATCGCACGTTCACCTTCGATATGGCGGGTGGCAGGCGGTTACAGCTGGCCGACATCACCAAGCCGGATGTCGATCCGCTGACCGCCATTCCGCCGCTGGCCGAGCCGTTCATCCAAGAGGCACTCGACCGCGCCGCCTGGCAGCACAACCCGGGCACGTATCCGTTCACCGTCGATCGCTGGACACCGGACAAGGTGTTCTCGGGCGGCTATAAAGCATGGGCGCTCACGCCCGACGAGCTGATCCTGTACATGCCGGATTATCCGGTCGGCCACGACTCTCCCATCCAGTACGGGCAGTCCCAGCAGTGGTCGATGGACGGAGGCGCCGTGGAGCCGCACATTCCGCTCAGCGCACTCAGCGCGGTACTGCGTCCGGAATTCGGCGGAGCGTAACGGGGATAGACGTCTGATGACCTCGGGCACAACGCTGCGTCCAGTCGTGCGTGGTCGGCTCGCCGACTGCGCGATTCCGGTCGTCTACCGATCGCCCGGACAGCCGTCGCTGCGGCTACGGTGATCTGTATGCCGTCGGCTAGCCGCTCGTCCGCAGATCAGGTAAAGCGGCGCCCGAAGGACCGCAAGGTCCAGATCGCCCGCGCCGCCACCGACGCGTTCAGCGAGTTGGGCTATCACGCGGTGAGCATGGAGAACATCGCGGCGCGGGTGGGAATCTCCGCGGCCGCGCTGTACCGCCACTCCCAGGGCAAATACGACCTTTTCCGTGACGTCTTCCTGGCGCTGGGGCAGCAACTCGTCGACGCCACGGCCTTTGCGGACGCTTTGCCCGCCGATGGCGATCCCGAAGAACAACTCATTGCGCTCACGGATGCGCTGATCGACACCACGATCGTCAACCGCACCGCCGGCGGACTGTATCGGTGGGAGGGCCGCTACCTGCAGGGCGACGATCAGCGCGCTCTGGCCGAACAGATCAAACTGATCAACCGCCGCCTGCAGCGTCCGCTGATGAGGCTGCGGCCGAAATTGACGTCGCGGCAACGCTGGATCTTGTCGGCGGCCACCCTCAGTGTCATCGGCAGCATCACCGACCACCGGTCCCGCCTGGGTAATGCCGAGATCCGCGCGGCGCTGGCCGATATCGCCACCGCGGTGTTGCAAGCCGAATTGCCGGGCCACCGCGGTCGCGGATCCGAGCAGCCGCGGTCATCGACGCTGACCAGCGCCGCCGGAAGTTATGAACTTCTCTTGCACGAATCGATGCGCCTGTTCAACGAGCGCGGCTATCGCGAAACCGGAATGGAAGACATCGCCGCGGCGGTCGGCATACCAGTCGCCAGCATCTATCAATACTTTCCGGGGAAGGCCGCCATTTTGGCGGTCTACTACCGGCGCGCCGCCGACCAGCTCTCCGGTGACCTGTCCAGCATCCTGGCCACCAACGCCGACCCGGAACAGGCTCTCGCGCAACTCATCGAGGCCTACGTCACCCGGTCCTTCGCCAACCCCGAACTGGCCTGCGTGTACTACACCGAGCGGCACAACCTGCCCGACACAGACGCGGTGCTGCTCTACAACATTCAGCGCTCCACCGTCGAATCCTGGGCCAGCCTCGCCGTCGCGGCCAGCCCGGAGCTCACGCTCGGCCGCGCCCGATATGCCGTCCACGCCGCGTTCGCCCTCGCGGTGGACATCGGGCGACTGGTTTACCCCGACACCAGCGCTGCCGCCGGCCTCACGGTGCGCCGCCTGATGGAGGTCACGGTGCTGGGGCGACCGGCCGCAGGTGCCCGTAGCGCGCCCCGGGGCGGCCGGCAGCGGCGTTGACAGGGCTTCGGTTGACGATCCTCAGTCGAAGAACGAATCTCCACTTGCTAGTTGAACATTCGGCTCGCCGGACCGCCCGGTGCGGCCGAACGTCGTGTTCCGGCACCGTATCTCCGTAATGGACCACGGTTTCTGAGCGCTGCCGATCGGGGGACGGCACTACCGAATCGAGCGAACCGGCATTAACATAGATGCGTCTAATCCGCGCGCCGGGGCTTGCGGTGCTCACACTACGGGTGGGCCGGCTTCGAACCCGGCAGCGCCTGCGCGAAAGGCATGCCCATGCTCGCCAGGATTCGCACACTCCTGGAGTATCAATTGACCATCGCCGAACTGCTGGGCCTGGCAATACTGCTCGGAACCCCGTACCTGATCGTCGGCGTGATCTGGTCGAGCACCCACACCCAGCACCTGCACGACATGCACGGCGCCGATCTGGTGGTGTCGTTCCTCGGCTCGATCGTGTCGTGGCCGGTGCTGCTTTTCGCCAACGTGTGCATGACCTAGGGGGCTCGTATGGCCAACCGCGGGCCGCTCATCGTCTCCGCTGCCGTGGTGTTCCTGGCCGGGGGGCTGTTCGCGCTGTACCTTCCGGTGTTCATCGACGCCTACGATCAATTCGGCTGGCAAGTCAAGTGCGGCAACGGCTTTACGGCGGAGCTGAACCAGGCGTCAAGCGCGGTCGGTCCGGCGGGCGGCAACTACGTTAACCAATGTGGTAGCGCGTTGATGGTGCGACGACTGTGGGCCATCCCGACAGCGGTCCTGGGCGGGATGGCGCTGACCTGGGAGGCAGCAGCGGTGCTCGCCCATGACCGCCGGCAGCCGGGGTCATCTAGTCCGCAGCACAGCCCCCATCCTGAGGCCGTGACGCCTAAACGCGGACAAATACCTTGCGAATAATGATCTTTCGCTGACTTACCGCGTGCTCTCGTCGGGAAGGTCGTGCCGAGATTGGTGCAATCCCGGGCCGTCTGGATCTTCGTCCTGGTGATCGAGTTGCTCCTGCAGCTTGCGCTGTTCCTCGGTTGCCTTCCGGGCGTCTTCGGGTGCAGCGGGCGGGTCGAAGTTGACTTGCTGATCCACCGAGATCTCCTCTGAACGTCTGTACTGCTCTATGCAGGATCTCCCGAATGACGGCCCTCGAAACCCGGCCAATCTTGACGGTGCCGACCGCGCTGCTCACGGCGCCGGGGAAGTCAATATTGCTTGACCACCGCCCGCGGCGCCGTTCGCCATGTTCTGCTGCCGTTCTCCTGCCGGCGGGGCGGTTCGAGTAGCAATACGGCCAGCCCGTCGAGCAGCACAGGGCGCACCCAGTCGCCCAGTTCGATCACCTCGCCGGAGCGGGGCTGGCGGTGCATGGCGTCGCGGGCGAGGTCGATGGGTGCCATGGCGAAAACCGTCTCCACGGTGGCCTGATCGGGCAGTTTGCGGATGCCGGGCAAGGTGATGAACAGCCCGTCGTTGCCGGACAGGTGCAGTCCGACCGCCGCGAGCGCGCCGGTCATGCCCCCGCGGGTACCGCCGTGTCCGGACAGATGCACACCGAGTGCCGGCGCGAGTTCGCGAGCTTCGTTCAGATGCAACACTTCTCGCTTGGCGCGCCGCCCGAAGTCGATCAGTCGCGGCGCGCCGCCGGCGAGTTCGCCGGGAACGACGACGGCAAGTCCGGGGTCGGCATCGGGAGGGCATACCCGTTCCAAGAATTGCCCGGCGAGTTCGACGATCCCGGTCCGCACCGCGTGAGGATCGCCGTTGGGGCTTCGCCAGGCCAGGCACGCGCTCGAGTTGTGGGACGTATACGGGATCCGGTCGTCGACGAGCAGCTGATGACGCGTGGCGCCCGCGGGGGAGCCGAGGCCCGCCGCTTGCAGCTCGTGGAGTAGGGCCCGGGCTCGCCGACCCGTGCCGGGGGTATACGGGTTGTCGGTGTCGTCGATCCCGATCAGCAGGTCCACGTCGGCCAGCGCGGTACGGCCCGTCACGGGTTGACCACCAGGTCGGTGACATCGCGAACCCACTGCTCACGGCCGAGTTTTGTGCCGGTGAGCTTGAGGGTGTTGCGTTTGGTGAAGCCGAGAATGGTCTGATCATCGAGCTCGGCCGCCGTCAGGATTTGGGCCGGGTCGCGGCCTTCCACCCGCACCTTGTTGACGCCGGTCGCGCCCGCGGCCTCGAGGATCGAACGCACGCTGGGTCCCTTCTGGACCTGCGCGCCGTGTGATTGCGGCGTCGCGACCTCGACCTGAGGGAGCTGCTGAAGCTGCGAAATGGCGAATCGTTGCAGCACTTGGTGGTTCTCCTGCACGACGAGTTGTAGCCCGTTCTCCGACCCGCCGCATGCGACGAGACCGCCACTCATGACCAAGACCGCAATCGCCCGAGCCAAAGCCCCATTGCTGCGCATTTACGGATCCCATCCTGTGAATACGCCGTAAATAAGGATGAGTGTAGGTCCTGGCGACTTATGATTCCCCGATGACCGTGATGCAGCGCCCGGCGGCCCGGCTGAGTGGCATTCGGGAGGTGGTTTTCCCACTGCTGGCGGTCGCCGTCATCGTGGTCTCCACCGACGTCAGGATTCCGCTGGGTCTGCCGGGACACCGTGGGTTGATCTGGCTGACCATGCTGGTGGCGGTTGCGCTGGCGACGGCACGGCGCGAGACGGTGCTGGCGGTCGGCGCGGCGTCATGGATTGCGGCGTTGCCGGTGCACGGGTTGAGCGATCCGTTGTGGAGCTGTCGCTATCTGGCGGCCGCCGTGTTGCTGTATGCCGTGGCAATTCTTCCCGTTGTGCGGGTGCGCCGGTGGTTGCTCGCGGTCGCTGCCGCGCCCATTCACCTTGTCGCGCTTGCCGGTTCGGTGCTTTCGTGGCACTCCGGAGCCAACCTCTCGGCGTGGGCATCGAACGGGATGCTCGAGCGGGCGGGCTGGCATCTGGTTTTCGGGTTTGCAGCCGGCCTGCTCGCCTGGGTGGTGGCACTCGGTCTGGGTCGGCCGCCGTCAGTTCGCGCCGGCGCATTTTGTGACGGAAGCCGATACAAGGAGCGGCCGCTATGACGCTACGAGTTCTTCCCGAGGGCCTGGCCGCGACGAGCGCGGCGGTCGACGCGATCACCGCTCAACTGGCGGCAGCGCATGCGGCCGCGGCCCCGGTGGTTTCGGTGGTGGTTCCGCCTGCGGCCGACCCCGTATCCCTGGCCGCCGCCGCCGTGTTCAGCGAGCGCGGCGGCCAGCATTCGGCCGCGGCGGCCAAAGGTGTCGAAGTCCTGGGTCGGGCCGGGTTGGGGGTGAGTCTGGCCGGCGTCAACTACGTTGCCGGTGATGCGGCGGCCGCGTCCAGCTACCTGGGTGCAGGCTGACGATGACCGCGCCGGTGTGGATGGCCTTTCCGCCAGAAGTGCACTCGACGCTGCTGAGCAGCGGCCCGGGGCCCGGCCCGCTGCTGGCGGCCGCAGCTACCTGGACATCGTTGAGCACCCAATATGATTCGGCGGCAACCGAATTGACGGCCGTGTTGAGCGGGTCCGTCCCCGTCTGGGACGGCCCGACCGCCGACAGGTACGTCGCCGCGCACATGCCATACCTGGCGTGGCTACAGCTGGCGGGCGCGTTGAGCGCCGAGGCGGCCGCCCAACATCAAGGGGTGGCCAGCGCATACACCGCCGCGCTGGCCGCGATGCCGACGCTGCCGGAACTGGCCGCCAATCATGCGACCCACGCGGCCTTGGTGGCGACGAATTTCTTTGGGGTCAACACGATTCCGATCGCGGTCAACGAGGCCGACTACGCGCGGATGTGGGCTCAGGCGGCCACCACCATGACCACCTACCAGGCGACGACCGACGCCGTGCAGATGAGCAGCGTCGCCGGGTCGGGAACCGGAGGTAAGGCCGGCAGCGGCAGCGGGTCCGGAACGGGGGCGGGCACCGGGACCGGAACTGGAACCGGAACTGGCACGGGTACCGGGACCGGCACGGGGACCGGCACCGGAGCGGGAAGCGGCACCGGCGGAGGCACCGGTGCGGGTGGCGGCGGCGGTACGGGTTCCTTCCAGCTGCCCACCCCCGAAGAGATCTGGGAAATGCTGTTCGGGCCCGACGGCGAGCAGATCCCCGGCCAGGGCCAGCCGAACTGGAGTCCGTCGGAGTACCTGCAGAATCTAGGGAACTTCTTCAACGGCAACGCTCAGGCCGTGGCCTGGCTCCAGCAGAATCTTTCGGGTCTGCTCAACCCGTCCCAGTTCCCGGCGCTGATCAACTATTTCATCGCGTGGCAGACCTACCGCATCATCAACTGGACCATCCGGACCCTGCGGTTCATCCTCCAAGAGTTGCCGCTGCTGCTACAGGTCGGCTTGAGCCTGTCCATCACCAGCCTGGGAGGGCTGGCCGGTCTGGCGGGACTGGCGGGGTTGGCCGGCTTGGCCGCACCGGCGAGCGTTCCCGCTCCCGCTGCCATGCCGCAACCCGCCGCGGTCGGCGTGCAACCGCCGGTGGTGTCGGCCGCTCCGGCGATGGCTCCGATGGCCCCGACCAGCCCGGTGGCACCGGCGACATCGGTGGCCTCGACGCCTGCACCCGCGGCCGCCGCGATTGCTCCGCCGACGACTCCGCCCATACCTCCGGCCCCGGCGACCGGAGCCGAGGGCTTCGGCTACATGGTGGGCAGCGTCGGCCTTGGCATGGAAGCGAAGGCGCAAACCCGGGCCGGAAGCGCGCTAGCCGCCCGGCAGCCGGCAGCATCTGCGGCCGGCATCGCGGTGGGCGAGCAGGAGCAGGGCCGCTCCCGCCGGCGTCCGCGATCGGTCGTCGACCCCGGATACCGCTACGAATTCATCGAGGCCGACGACGACGCAGCCGCGGTCGCGTCGGCAGTGCCGAATCGGTATCTGCCCTCGGACTCCGGCGGCTCGATACACGGCTTCACCGGCACGTTGTCCAAACCGGACGTCCGCGCTTCGGGCCTGAACACGTTGGCCGGCAACGAGTCCGGTGACGGCGCCCGCATACCGATGCTGCCGGAGAGCTGGGACGGCCCGTAGGCTGAGCCGCCCTCTGTGGCGCGGTCAGCCGAGGTGCGCGGACAGTAACCAGGCGCCCACGGACTTGCGACCGTTCTCCTCGTCGCGAATGTCGGCACCGGCGAAGGCTTCGAAGCCCGCCAGGAAACTCTCAGGCACGTTGGCGTGGATGCGGGCCGGCCGGATCTCGTCGATCACCCAGTACTTCGAGACCACCTCGCGCAACTCGGGCTCGGTGACCGCATTGACTGGGCCGTCGACCGGCATCGCGGCGCGATCGAAGACGAGCACGAAGTACGAGGCGCCCGGCGCCGCGGCCCGCACGATCGACTGCTGATAGCCATCACGCAATTCAACGGGCATCGAGTGGAACAGGGTGCTGTCGACGATGGTTCCGAAGCGGCCGTCGTAACCGGTGAAGGCGCTGATATCCGCAACGGCGAAGGTGGCACTGGTAAGTCCCCGTCGGGCGGCTTTCTCGGTGGCCAGCGCGATGGCGGTGGGTGACTGGTCCAGACCCACCGTGGTGAAGCCGCGCTCGGCGAGATACAGCGACACCGCCGCCTCGCCGCAACCGGCATCGAGCACGTCGCCGTGGAATTTGCCGTCCTCGATGAGGGCCGCGATCTCTGGCTGCGGCTCACCGATGCTCCACGGCGGCCGGTTGCCCTCGCCCATCTCGGGAGCCTCACCCCGGTAGGCGGATTCGAACATCTCTTGAGTGGGTTGCGTCATGACCCGTTTATATCAACGACCCTGATATATGTCAATGAAGCTGATATATAGGGCACCGGCGCGCCGGATCGCAGCTGGTTACCGGGACAAATTGACGCGCCGCTAGCCCAGCCTGGGGTTAGCGTTGCTCCTACGTGAGGGTTGCGGTCAGGTAGCCGGACGCTTGGCCGAACGAGGCCAACTCGTCCTCGGGTACCGCAAATCCCTGGGCGGCGAAAGCCTGCTCGGTCGTCCGAATATCGATCCGCCACCCGCGTGCGGCCAGGTATTCGCCGGCGGGATTGCGGTCGCCGGTGTAGAACAACTCGGCCAGATTGATGTTGGAGCCGATGCGCTGAGACCGCTCGGTCAGCTTCTGGGCCCAGTCCGAGGGGATGTCGCGCAGGTCCATGTGTTCGGTGGCGATCCGGCTGCCCGGCGCCGAAACGGCGACGATGTTGTCGAACAACCGGTCTTGCGCCTCGGGCGGCAGGTAAACCAGGAGTCCCTCGGCGCTCCACGCGGTTGGCTTGTGGGCGTCGAACCCGGCCGCCACGAGGGCCGACGGCCAGTCGTCGCGCAGGTCGATCGACACGGTGCGGCGCTCAGCGGTGGGTGTGGCGCCCAGATCGGCCAGGGTGCGCGTCTTGAATTCGATCACCTCAGGCTGGTCGATCTCGTACACGACGGTGCCCGCCGGCCAGGGCAGCCGGTAGGCCCGGGTGTCCAAGCCGGACGCCAAAATGACGGCCTGCTGGACACCCGATTCTGTCGCCCGCACGAAGAAGTCGTCGAAGAACCGGGTGCGCACCGCGATCTGCTCCTTCACGGCCTGGCGGTTCAGCAGTGGATCGTCGCTGCGGTCAAGCTGGTTGTCGAGGAGCTTGATGAAGACATCGCTGCCAACCGCGCGGACCAGCGGATCGGCCCAGGGGTCATTCAGCAAGGGCTCCGGGCCCTGGGAGGCAATCGCCCGCTGTGCGGCGACTGCCGTTGCGGTGGCCCCGACGCTGGACGCCAGATCCCATGTGTCGTTCTCGGTGCGGGCCACGCCCATCTCCTCTCCGCGTCCTGCGCGCATTTAGTTAGCGTATTTAAGCGACTCCTCGACTGTACTCCTTGGCGCGCGGGCCACCGGTCCAAGCGGCGCCGGCCGCGCGGGCGAGCCCCGGGAATGCAGCGTTAGGGCTCGGGTGTTCGCTATGGGTATGGCTGACGAAATCGAATTGAGCCCGCGGGGTTGGGTGCGCGACCAGACCGAACGAATTCTGAGTCAAGGCACAACCGATGGAGTCGAGGTCTTCGATCGGCCGATCGTTCTGCTGACCGTCACCGGGGCGAAGTCCGGCAAGCAGCGCTATGTCCCGTTGATGCGGGTCGAGAAGGATGGCCGCTACGTCATTGTCGCGTCGCACGGCGGCGCGCCGGAGCATCCGGTTTGGTACTTCAACCTGAAGACGAATCCGGCGGTGACGCTGCAAGACGGGGACAAGGTTGTCGCGTTGACGGCCCGCGAACTCCAGGGCGCCGAGCGCGAGGAGTGGTGGCAGCGGGCCGTTGAGGCGTTTCCGCCGTACGCGGAATACAAGACGAAGACGGCGCGGCAGATCCCCGTTTTCGTCCTGGAGTAGCCGCTTTCGATCCCGTGGCGGGCCGTTGGCACCGGGTGCCGAAAAAATTTGCATTCGATATGCACCCGGCTCGTCCGGTTGACCCCTTGTGTCCCGCCCACCTACCTTCGAACGCATAGGCCAGGCATGTCCCGCCGAACAATGATGTTCAGATAGCTGTAATCGCCTGCGCTGCGCGGTGTTACGCAACGATTGCTCTGCCGTGACCGGGTGGATCTCGAAAAGCCCACCGCCGATGACCAATTCAGGGGAGGGCCAGTGACGCACGTGAAACAGCCAGAACCGCACTGCATGGAGGACGGCCCTCCTTCTCGGCTCGACCGGCTGCGTGAGGTCCTGCAATATGACCTGCCGGCCTCGTTGGTCGTCTTCCTGGTGGCGCTGCCGTTGTCGCTCGGGATCGCGATCGCTTCGGACGCGCCGGTTCTCGCCGGCCTGATTGCAGCGATTGTCGGGGGAGTCGTCGGTGGGTGGATAGGTGGATCGCCGTTACAGGTCAGTGGCCCGGCGGCCGGGCTGACCGTTGTCGTCGCCGAATTGGTGTCCCAGTTCGGCTGGGCGATCACATGTTTCATCACCGTGATCGCCGGGCTTTTGCAAGTCCTGTTGGGGTTCAGCCGCATTGCCCGCGCCGCCCTGGCGATATCACCTGTGGTGGTACATGCGATGCTGGCCGGCATCGGCATCACGATTGCGTTACAACAAGTCCACGTGCTGCTGGGCGGCTCCTCGAAGAGCTCGGCCTGGAGCAATGTCACCGGACTGCCCGCACAGATTATGGGTGCGCACCGGCCGGGGCTGGTCCTGGGTCTCCTCGTGATCGCTATTCTGGTTGCCTGGCGCTGGGTTCCGGCCCGGGTGGCCAAAGTTCCAGGCCCGCTCGTCGCGATCGTGGTAGTCACGGCCATTTCGGTGATCCTCCCGTTCAACGTATCCCGCATCGTGCTGGACGGCTCAGTGCTCGATGCGCTGCGCCTGCCTTCGGTGCCGCATGGGAATTGGGGAGCTGTCGTCGTCGCCGTCATCACCGTCACCTTGATCACCAGCGTGCAGAGCCTGCTGACCGCGGTATCGATCGACCGCATGCACACCGGCGCGCGAACCGACTTCAACCGCGAGCTGATCGGGCAGGGTGCGGCGAACATCGCGTCGGGTGCCATCGGCGGGCTTCCCATCGCGGGTGTGATCGTGCGCAGCGCCGCCAACGTGAATGCCGGCGCCAAGACGCGCGCCTCGACGATCATGCACGGCGTCTGGATACTGCTGTTCGCCGTACCGTTCGCGGGACTCGTCGAAAAGATCCCCACCGCCGCGCTTGCCGGCCTGCTCATCGTCATCGGCATCGAGCTGTTGAAGCCCGCACACATCGAAACCGCTTTGCGCAACGGCGATCTCGCCGTCTACTTAGTGACCGTGGTTTGCGTCGTGTTCCTCAACCTGCTGCACGGCGTCATGATCGGCCTGGCGTTGGCCGTCGCCGTGACCGGATGGCGGGTGGTGCGAGCCAGGATCGAGGCCGAGCCGGTTGGTGACGGGTGGCACGTCGTCGTTGAGGGAGCGTGCACCTTCCTGGCGCTGCCCCGGTTGACCGGAGTCTTGGCGTCCGTGCCCGAACGCACGTCGGTCACCATCCATCTGCTCACGAGTTATCTCGATCACGCGGCGCACCAGGCGATCAGCGACTGGCAACGCCGGCACTGTGCTACCGGCGGACAGGTCCAGGTTCGCGACACGATGGACACAGGGGACTCCGAAGCCCTGGCCACCAGTGGGCTCATGGATTCCGTTGGCGCCGGCGGGAAGTCATCGAAGGCCAACCGCCGTAACGTCCACCTGAGCCTGGTCGAGGAGTTGTCCGCGTCCGGGGCCAAGTAACCGGTCGGCGCGGCTACTTCAGGTCGGCGGCGACCTGCTCCAGAACGGCGAGGTGTTCGTCGACACTCGCGAAACCGGCCTTCATGGTGTTCACCGAAAGATGGCTGGCGCCCGCGGCTTTCCATGCGGCGATGGTGGCGGCGAGCTTGTCGCGGTCTTCGGTCCAGCTGACCCGGGCTTCCATTCCGAGGCTCTTCGGGTCGCGGCCGGCCACTTCGGCCGCGCGGTTCACCTGCTCGAGGGCATGGTCGAGTCCGGGGCCGGGCTCCAGCATCGGAAACCATCCGTCGCCCAGGCGACCGGCACGCTCGTACGCGCGGTCGGAGGCCGCACCGAACCACACCGGTATCGGGCGCTGGGTGGGCAGCGGGGCCAGGCCGGCCGCGGTCACCGTGTGGTATTTGCCGTTGTAGGTGACCGACCGCTCGGTCCACAGCTTGCGCATCACCTCGACCTGTTCCTCGGAGCGCCTGCCGCGGTTGGTGAACGACTCTCCGAGGGCCTCGTACTCAACGGCGTTCCACCCCAATCCGATTCCGAATCTGAAGCGGCCCCCGGTGAGCAGATCGACCTCGGCGGCCTGCTTGGCCGCCAGCACCGTTTGGCGTTGCGGCAAGATGATCACCCCGGTGACGAGTTCCAGCGAGGTGACCGCGGCCAGATAGCCCAGCATGACGAACGGCTCATGAAAGGTCGAGTCGATGTCATAGGGACCCTGGAAGCCGTGATGCACCGTCGGGTCGGCGCCGACGACGTGGTCGTAGGCGAGGATGTGAGTGAACCCCAGTTCCTCGACGCGCTGACCGTAGGTGCGGAGGATGGCGGGGTCCGGGCCGAGCTCGGTTTGCGGGAAGACGACTCCAATGCGCATTGGGTGTGCAACCATGCCGCGTCAGGTTTACTTCCCGTGTGACGAAAGGCGCAGCGACCAATCGGCACGGCAAATGTTCTGGGGGCGGTGTCGTCTTCTCACCTCTGGCGCAAGTGGTCGCTCGAGGCGACGGTTCTGGTGTGGTACCCGGGGGAATGGCCGACACCGCCGCGCTGATCAACCATGGCCGTCGGCGGGATATTCCGTCGCCGGATGACCGAGTCCGTATCGGCATCCAGGATGATGTAGTCGTGACGGCGAACAGGGTCAGCGGGGTGTTGAGAGTCGGCGAGATGGAGCCGACGTTCGAACAAGAGTTGGCTGCGCGCTACGAGATTCCGAAGCTGCCCGACGGACCTGCGCGAACGCAATTCCTCACCGAGCACGGCGCCGGTGTGCGCGTGCTGGTGACATCGGGATCGCCCGGCGTCGATGCCGCCACCATCGCGGCGCTGCCCAACCTGGAGGCCATCGTCAACAACGGGGCCGGAGTGGATCTGATCGATTTGGGTGCGGCGAAACGCCGCGGCATCGGCGTGAGCAACACTCCCGATGTGCTGTCGGACACGGTCGCCGACACGGCAGTGGGCCTGATCCTGATGACTCTGCGCCGGTTCGGTGCCGCCGACCGGTACGTGCGCGCCGGTCGATGGGCGCGCGACGGTGCGTTTCCCTACGCCAGAGATGTCAGTGGCCTGCAGGTCGGCATTCTGGGACTCGGCCGGATCGGGTCGGCGATCGCGACCCGGCTGCTCGGATTCGACTGCGCCATCGCCTATCACAACCGCCACCGCATCCAGGGATCACACTTCCGCTATGCCGAGTCGCCCATGGAGCTCGCCGAGTCGGTCGACGTCCTGGTGATCGCCACCACGGGCGACGCCGACACGCACAAGCTGGTCGACCGTGCGGTGCTGCAGGCCTTGGGTCCCGAGGGATACCTGATCAACATCGCGCGGGGCAGCGTCGTCGACCAGGACGCGCTGGTGGAATTGCTGGCCGCCGGGGAACTGGCGGGCGCGGGCCTGGACGTCTTCGCCGAAGAACCGCAGGTACCGGCCGAATTGTTCGACCTGGACAACGTGGTGCTTCTCCCGCATATCGGCAGCGCCACCGCACGGACCCGGCGGGCCATGGCGCTGCTGGCGATCCGTAATCTCGACAGCTACCTCGAAACCGGTGAATTGGTCACACCCGTCCTGCCGCCGCGCCGTCAGGACCTGTTTGACCGCGACTCGGCGCCCTGAGCAGGTGATTCGCGACGGCTATTCATCTGTGGCCTAAGCGATACTCGCTGAAGGTTATTGCCCCATCCGCATCTGGGTATGCGGCTTTCATGAGTCCACTACTGTCGGAGACTGCCACGCCGGTACGGCTGACGCTTGCCGGCACAGCCCGCCCCGATACGGCGGCGGAGTGGCGGCGGGCGCTGCAACGGTGGCTGCAGCAAGAGGTCCGCGTGCCAGAAGAAATTCGTGAGGACGTCGTCCTGGGCGTCAACGAGGCGCTGGCGAATTGTGTTGAGCACGCCTACCGCTCGCATCGCCAGGTCGGCGCCATGAAACTTCAGGCCAGCTACGATCCCGACGCCGAATCGATCCGGGTGTGCGTCAGCGACCGCGGAAACTGGCGAAAGCCTTCGTCCAGGCACTCCAGCGACCCCCACGCGTCGCGCGGCATCATGCTGATGCACGGCCTCGCCGACCACTGCACCATCCATGCCCGTCCCAACGGCACCAGCGTCTATTTGGATTACGCGACCGACGCGGAGGCCGCCGGCCATCACCACGTCGAAGCCCCGGAACCGCCTGGGTCAAGCGCCTGATCGCGCCGATGGCGTGAACTTGACCGGCATATTTTCCAGACCGCTGACAAAGTTCGCCGGGCGCAGCGGCAGCGGATCCCCCGACGCCAGCCGCATATCCGGCAGTCGTTTCAGCAGGCGTCCGAGCATCATCGACAGCTCCAGGCGCGCCAGCTGATTGCCCAGACAGAAGTGGGTTCCGAACCCGAAGGCCAGATGATTGTTGGGGTATCGGTCGATGCGGAAGTTTTCCGGATCTCCGAACACCGCCTCGTCGAAGTTCGCCGATTCGAACAGCAGGATGATCTTCTCGCCCTGCTTGAGCTCTGCACCGTGAAACTCCAGGTCGGCGGTCATGGTGCGGGCCATGTTCTTGACCGGGGCGGTCCACCGCAGCATCTCCTCGATCGCGTTGGGTAGCAGCGCCACGTCATCGACGAGCTGCTGGTGCTGTTGCGGGTGCCGCAGTATCTGCGCGGTACCGCCGGACAGCGTGTGGCGAGTGGTCTCGTCGCCGCCGATCAGGAGTAGCAACACCTCGGTGACGATCTCGTGGTCGGCAAGCTTTTCGCCGTCCACCTCCGCGTGCACCAACACGCTGACCAGGTCGTCGGTCGGATTCGCCTTGCGCGCCGCGATCATGCCAGTCATGTATTCGGTGTAAGCGGCGAACGCATCGACCGAGACCTGGAAATCCTCCTCTGCGGTCGTGCTGCTGAGCAAGGTCACCATGTCGTCGGACCAGCGAAGGAACATCTGGCGCTCCTCCGGAAGCACCCCGAGCATGTCACCGATCACTGCCATGGGCAGCGGAGCGGCGAGGTCCCAGACGAAATCGCACTCGCCCCGTTCGCAGACGTTGTCGATGAGTGCATCGCACAGCGCGCCGATCGCGTGCTCCCTGTCCTTGACGCGTTTGCGGGTGAAGCCCGCGTTGACCAGCTTGCGTCGCAGCAGATGCGTAGGGTCATCCATTGCGATCATCATCGGGGGCGCGTCCTGGTCCGGCCGGATACCTCCGGCGTTGGAGAACAACTCCGGCGCACGCTCGGCGTCGATCACCGCCTGGTAGCTCGCCGCGGCCGCCAGGCCATTGCGGTCCCGAAAGACCGGTTCGTTCTCGCGCATCCATTGATAGACCGGCCGCGAATCGCCCGCGTAGAAGGCCCCGTCGGTCAGGTCAATGTCGGGCCGCAATTGGTTGCGCGTATCGATGGTGCTTGCCACGGTTCACCCTTCTCCCGCCTGCGCTGAGTTACCGTGGACCTTACAGTAGGAACTGTGGTATTCCCCACAAAAGGTTTCGGCACGCTCGGTGTCCGAGCCGGCCGTCGGCGGGGCGCCGCATCGACGGGCTCACACGCCCGGTGAGGGGTCAAGCGATGCAACGCATCTCAGATGCCCGCGATGAGTTCCAGATCCTTCATGGCCGCCTCCAGGTGGCCGAGCATCCGCTGCAGGTGTGGGACGCTGCGACGGCAGCCGACCAGACCGAAGTCGAGGTTGTCCGCGTTGTTGGTGACGGTGATGTTGACCGCCTGGCCGTCGAGTGGGATCGACAGCGGATAGTTCCCGTCCAATCGCGCTCCACGCCAATACAAGTGGTCGGAGTTGCCGGTCGAAACGTTCGAGATGACGATGTTGAACGGCGGTGAGCCCGCGGACAGGTAGCCGGGGATCAGACCGAAGAACAGTCCCCCAATGTTGAAGGCGGACAGGGCCAGCTGCTGAACCGGAGGCAGCTGCCAGAACACCTCTTTGGTCTCGCGGATGGACGCGCTGATGGTCTCCAGTCGCTTCGCCGGGTCGTCGAGGTCGGTTGCGAGGTTGCACAGGAAGGTCCCGACGTTGTTCCCGCCGCGGTCATCGTCATCCTTACGCAGATTCACCGGGACCATGGCGGTCAGGGGCGCGTCCGGAAGGGCATTCTGATCGAGGAGGTAGGCGCGTAAAGCGCCGGCGGACATGGCGAGGATGACGTCGTTGATCGTCGTGCCGGTGGCGGCCTTGATCGCCTTGATCCGCTCCAGCGAGTAGGACTGGGCCGCAACCCGGCGGGCACCGCCGATCCGCACATTGAACATCGAACGGGGCGCCCGGAACGGCAGGGTCAGTTGTTGTTCGAGCAGCGCGGCGCGCGCGAGTTTGAGCGTGGACGGCGCCAAGGCGAGTGCCGAGCCCGCGGTGCGGCCGACCCGGTCGAAGAGGGACGGTTGGTGCCGCCGCCCGCTGCGCTTACGTGGCCCCAGGCTCCACGGCACCCGCACCTCGTCGTCGTGCGGATCGGACGTGAAGGCGCGCTGCACCAGGCGCAGCGCCGAGACACCATCCATGAGGGAGTGGTGATACTTCGTGTAGACCGCATACCGCCCGTCCTGCAGGCCTTCGACGAGATGCGCCTCCCACATCGGACGATGCCGATCGAGCAGGCTGCCGTGCAGCCGGGACGCCAACTCGAGCAGGTCCCGGACTCGTCCGGGTTCGGGAAGAGCCGACCGGCGCAGGTGATAGTCGAGCTCGACGTCTTTGTCGAAGGACCACGCGACATTGGTGAGGCCGCCGAAGAAGGCCGGGTGCTTACGGAAGGACGGCTGGATGTCCGTTTGCTCGAGCATCGCGTGATACGCCTCGCGGACGAAGTGAGGGCCGGCGTCTTCCGGCGGCTCGAAGAGCTGCAGCGAGCCCACGTGCATCGGATGTTCGCGCGACTCGCCGATGAGGAACAACGCGTCCGTCGGTGATATCGGTTCCATAGTCGTTCCCATTCCGTCCGCTGCGCCGTCCGTCCAGCGCATGCCCCTTTCGTATTAGCCGCGCAGAGCGATTGCTAATCGCGAATGAGCATTCGGACCCGCAGTCGCTCAGAGCGCTTGCGTGTGGGTTCGTTTGGGTATTGACGCTCAAGGGGGTGAGATGCCGGCGGATTCGGGATGTCCCAAGCGGATGGAGTACGGGCCGTGCGGCGGCGTGCGGCCGGATGGGCAGTGCGAGATGCGGCCGGGTCCTTGCGTGTTCGACGATGTGGTGCCGTGGTCGGGCCATAGACCCGCACCCCGTCCGGTGAGTGCCCCGCGGGTGCTCACGGACTTCAGCGCCACTCCCTTCGATCCCGACGACATCGCGGCGACGGCGGCCATCCTGGCATCCGGGTGCGACGCCGTCCTCGTCGGCGAGCACCAGAACAAGCCCGACTTCCCGCCCACGCTCATGGCGTCGCTGCTGCTCGACGCCGGCGTGACACCGTGGATCACCCTGTCGTGCCGGGACCGCAACCGCGTGGTGCTCGAGCAGGAGTTGCGGGGACTGCGCAGCATCGATGTCGACACCGTGTTATGCGTGACCGGTGACGGGCGCGGATACGACGTGCGCCCAGACGTCACGCAGACATTCGACCTCGACGGGCCCCGCCTCGTGTCGCTGGCCGCCTCGGTCGGCATGACCGCAGCGGTGCCCGAGACTCCGACCGCCCCGCCCGTGCACCATCGACCCGCTCGTCTGGTCGAAAAGCAATGCGCCGGAGCAAGTCTGGCCGTCCTGAATCACGTGCCTTTCCCGGACATGGTCGCCGACTTCATGAGGAAGGCGCAATCGGCCGGGCTGACGATCCCGGTGATCGCGGCGGTAGCGGTTTTCACCGACAGCATCTCGGCCGCGGTGCTGGAAGGCTTGCCCGGGCTTGAGCTCGATCCCGCTGTGACACAACGTGTTTTGAGCGCTCCGGATCCGGTGGCCACCGGAATCGCGGCGGCGGTGAGCGAGGCGCGAGTGCTGCTGTCGATCGAGGGCGTCGAGGGCGTCAACCTATCCGGGCTGGCGTCCGCGTCCGGCCCTCGCGTCGGCGCACAGATCAAGGCGGAGGTCGGTCGTCGAATCCTGGCGGGGGAGCGGCGCTTATGACGGACGCGATGGAGGCCGAATTCGATACCGTCGCCGAGTGGACCGCGCAGGTCGCGGCTGAGCTCGGGCCCGAGTACCACCTCCCGGCCGGCTGCCGGGGAAGCGGGAGTCCGGCCGCGCTCGACTGGCTCATCGAGCGGATGGCGCTGGCGCCCGATACGACGCTGTTGGATTCCGGCGCCGGTGTCGGGGGGCCTGCCGCGTACGCCGCGCAATCCGGCGCGGTGCGGCCCGTGCTCGTAGAGCCCGAAACGGGCGCCTGCCGCGCGGCGCGGAAACTGTTCGGCTTCCCGGTGGTGTGCGCACTGGGATCGGCCCTGCCGATGACGGACGCGAGCTTTGACGCCGCCTGGTCGTTGGGAGTGTTGTGCACGACGACGGATCAGCTCGCGTTGCTCATGGAGTTGCGCCGCGTCGTAAGGCCCGGCGGGCGCATTGGCTTACTGGTTTTCGTCGCACGCCGCGACGTACCGTCAAACGCTCTGGAAGGCAATCACTTTCCCACGCCCGGCGGATTGCGTGAGCTGTTGGCAGGGGCGTCACTGCACGTCGAGCAGTGGCTCGGCACAGCGGCTCTTCCGCCGATCGCCGACACATGGAACCGACGCGTCAAGACCGTGGAGAGCGTCCTCGGCGAGCGGCACGGACACACTGACGCCTGGCAGTTGGCCGAACGTCAGAGTTCGCGGATCGGGCGGCTGCTGGGCAATGGAACCTTGACCGGCGAGTTGTTGGTGCTGCGTCACGCCTGAGCGGATCGGTTAGCGCCCGGTGGCCTGGAAGATGACCCGGCGGGCGATCTGGACGGCGTGGTCGGCGAAGCGTTCGTAGAACCGGCCCAACAGGGTGGCGTCCACGGCGGCGGCGACCCCCTGCGTCCACGCGGGATCCATCAGCAGCGCCAGCAGCCGGTCGTGCAACTCGTCCATCGCGTCGTCGTCGTGGCGAATTTCGGCCGCCTCCCGCGGGTCTTGCGACACCAACACCTGCCGCGCCCCGAGGGCCAGCGCCTCGGCCGTCTCACCCATGGCGGCGACGTAGGGCCGCACCTCGGCGGACACGGCTGGGTGGGGGTGACGGCGGCGGGCGATCTCGGCGATGTGCACGGCCAGCTCGACCATCCGCCGCGCATCCGCGGCGATCCGGAGGGCGCTGACGACCGCGCGCAGGTCGGTGGCCACCGGCGCTTGCAACGCCAACAACGCGAACGCCGTCTCCTCGACGTGCGCGTCGAGGGCGACGATGCTGCCGTGGCGGGCGATGACGGATTCGGCCCCCGCCAGGTCGGTTTCCAGCAGCGCTTCGCTCGCCTGTGAAATCGCCTCGGCGGCCATCGCGCACATGTCCGCGAGCTGGCCGGTCAGCGTGTCCAGCTGCTGGTGGAAACCGGTCCTCATCTTCATCGAATAACCCGTCTCCGCGAAATAAACGTCGCCGCGCACAACGGCTGAAGTTCCTTCCGCGTTGCCCGCTAGCGGATGTCCTCGGCGAGCGCGCGTGCCTCCCGCTCGGTTTCGACGGCGGGTCCGGAGCCCGGCAACGGCTTGCCGGCGACTTCGGGGGTGAACAGCAGCGTGATGGCTCCCACCACGCCGGCGAAGATCAACATGTAGGCCGGCACCATCACGTTGCCGGTACCCGAGACCAGCGCCTGGGCGATCAGCGGCGTGATGCCGCCGACGAGGGAGATCGAGATGTTGTAGGAAATCGCCAGCGCCCCGTAGCGCACGTTGGTGGGGAACAAGGCCGGCAGCATGGCCGGCCCGGTGCTGTCGAAGCAGAGTTCCATCAGGCCGATCAGCAGCACGCCGATGAAAATCACCGGATACACGCCGCCGAAGCGGATCAGCAGGAACGCCGGGACGGAGGCCGCGATCAGCAGCCCGCAGCCCGTCCACATGATGGGTTTGACGCCGATGCGGTCGGACAGGCTGGCGACGAGCACCACGGTGACCATCAGGATCGCCAACGTCGACACGATCATGACCAGTCCGGCGGTGTGCCCGACGCGCACGAAGAGTCTGAGGTACGTGGGCAGGTACCCGGTGAGCATGAAGTCGGCGACCTGGGAGGTCAGTACCAGCGCCGCGCAGATCAGCATCGGGCGCCACTGGGCCGCGACCATGCGCAGAATTTGCCGCGGTCCTTGCCCGCCCGACGCGGGCGTATCGTCGTGCGCGCTCTGGTAGGCGGAGGACTCCTTGAGCCGAAGCCGTAGGTACAGGGCGACCAGGCCGAAGGGCAGCCCCAGCAACAGCGGAATACGCCAGCCGTACGTCAGCATGTCGTCGTCCGGCAGCCAGGTCTGTAGGCCAGTCACCAGCAACCCGGCGAGGACGAATCCGACCAGGTTGCCCATCGGCAAGAAGCCGACCATCATGCCGCGTTTGTGGTCGGGGGCCTGCTCGACGAGATAGGTCATCGCGCCGACGTACTCGCCGCCGGTCGACAGGCCCTGAAAGACTCGTGCGATGACGAGCAGGATCGGCGCCCAGATACCGATCGTGCTGTAGGTGGGCAGCAGGCCGGTCATGGTGGTGCTCACCGTCATCATGAGGATGGTGACCACCAGCACCCGGTGACGTCCGATGCGGTCGCCCAGCGGGCCGAAGATGAATCCGCCGAGCGGGCGCACGACGAACGCCGCCGCCAGCGTGCCGAATGTCGCGATGAGGTGGACGCCGCTGACGCTCTTGCCGGGGTAAAACACCTGGGCGATCGTGGTGGCGATGTAGCCGTAGACCCCGAAGTCGTACCACTCCATGAAGTTGCCGATGGCGGTACCCATGATGGTCTGCCGCATTGCCGGATCGGCGACCCTGATGTCTTTACGGGTCCATTTCCTCCGGCGGCCTCGAGTACCCATCGAATGATGGCTTACCCGAAACATTCCCGGGACGAACCGGCGGGGTCGGGTAATAAGCCGGTTTTCCGGGTTACCCGGAGCCCGCCGCAATCATCCGGCCCTGCCGTGGGCCGACGCGGTCGGTGACGGAAAATGCCAGCTAGGCATGCATCGCCGATGCCGAGGACGACGACATCGCGCCGGCTCCTGAGCCGAATTTGGTTATTCGCGTCACGTCGGCTCGCGCGCGGCGTGGCTCACTGGCCTTTCAGGCTCCCGATGCGCAGCGAGAAGTCGGCGGCTTTGGACGGCGGCGAGTCCTCGAACTGCTCGACGTAACCCTGGGGGTCACGATCGGTGATCGGCAGCCCCTCGGTGGTCGGGTGCTCGGCCATGAACTCGCGGTATTGACGCCCCAGCGCGTCGCGGAGCCCGATCGGGGCGTTGCGGCGGAAGTCCGACAACCCTTCGCGTTCCTCCTCGCCCATGTGATCGTCGTTCGCCTCCCGGGTGCGCCCGACGGCGGCCCACCACTGTTCGCTGCCCGGCGCGGCGGCGTTGGCATCGCGCACACCGTCGCGAATGTCGTTGTGATCGCCGATCGCGTCGAGGGTCTCGCCCTCGGCGTCGTCACCCCCGCGTTTCAGCAACTGCGGATAGAAGATCTTTTCTTCGATGTAGGCGTGCACGTCGAGCTTGTCGGCGAGCGGACCCCATACTCGCTCGAGCGCGGCCTGGTCGTCGGGGCGCTGGGCCTGCAGATCGTCCAGGCGCGCGAACTGTTCGCGGAACCACTCGTGGTCGGCCAGGATCAGCCTGGTGATGTCTGCCATCTTCAGAGTCCCGCCTCTCTGGATCCCGGTCAGCCGGGGCTTACCCCGTTTACCAGCTGAGGTAACAACGCGACGCGGGATCCGTCAACCGGGTTAGCGCCCTGGCTCGCGACCTTTGACTCAGTTGCTCTGCGCCGCAATCGAATCACCAATTTGACGCACGCGTAAGCCCTTTGATGGCCGTGCGTCGCCAGCGACACCCCCGGCCCCGCCCCTGTCGGCGCCGTGGCCCTGAACAGGAACTCGCCGGGAGGGCGCGGTTATCCGGGCGGATACACTGGGGCGGTCAGTTCGGCGATCAGGTTCGATCGCACCCGTAAACCAATAAGAATCAGTCAGAGGTTGTGCCTTGTCCGAAAAACCCGGCGATGCCGTCAGCTTGGAACCGCATTTCGAGGACGTACAAGCGCACTACGACCTGTCCGACGAATTCTTCGCGCTCTTCCTGGACCCGACGCGGACCTATAGCTGCGCGTATTTCGAGCGCGACGATATGACGCTCGAAGAGGCGCAGTACGCCAAGGTCGACCTCTCGCTGGGCAAGCTCGGACTGCAGCCGGGCATGACGTTGCTCGACATCGGGTGCGGGTGGGGTACCACGATCGTCCGCGGCCTGGAGAACTACGACGTCAACGTCGTCGGCCTCACGCTCAGCCGCAATCAACAGGCACACGTGCAGCGCCGCCTGGACGGCCACCCCTCGCAGCGGTCCAAGCGCGTACTGCTGCAGGGCTGGGAGCAGTTCGACGAGAAGGTCGACCGAATCGTGTCGATCGGCGCCTTCGAGCACTTCGGGCGCGACCGGTACGACGAATTCTTCAAAAAGGCCTACGAGGCGCTACCGGCCGACGGCGTCATGATGCTGCACACCATCATCAAGCCCAGCGACGAGGAATTCGCGGAGCGCGGCCTGCCCATCACCATGACCAAACTGCGCTTCATGAAATTCATCATGGACGAGATCTTCCCGGGCGGCGACCTACCGCAGGCCAAGGGTGTCGTGGAGCACGCCGAGCGTGCCGGCTTCGGTGTGAAGCTGATTCAGCCACTGCGCCTGCACTATGCCCGCACCCTCGACACCTGGTCGGCCGCTCTCGAGGCGCGCCGCGACGAGGCCATCGCGATTCAGTCCGAAGAGGTCTACGACCGGTACATGAAGTACCTGACCGGATGTGCGGACCTGTTCCGCGAGGGCTACACCGACGTCGCGCAGTTCACCCTGACCAAGGGCTGACGGCAAGTCGACTTCCAGGCCGATCGCGCTTCCCGGTTGGCCGGAGTGCGGTTTACCGGTGCATCTTCGCGGGTAATTCCACGGCAACAACCTGATTCGGTGGGTGCCGGTTTCCTTCGGCGCAACGCCGCTGGAAGGACCGACCGTGAGCGCCAAACACCGCATGCCGGAGTCACCGCAGCAAAGGCCGACGTCGACCGATCGCGGTCAGCGACGCGGCCTGTCCGGTGCCGCGAAGGTATGCGACATCATCTCCGCTGCGCTGTTGTGTGCCGCCTGCCTGACAGCGTTGGTGCTCAACGGAGGCCAGTACGAGAAGCGCAGTGTCACCGCCAGTCTCGAGCCGCCGGCCGTCGCGCAGCCGGTCAGTCAGGAAGGCACCGTGGTGGCCGTGTCAGCGGACTCGGTGACCATGCGCGGCGCGGACGGCCACACCCAGACCTACCACTTCACCCCGAACACCACCGTCGTCACGCATGGCGCACGCCAACCCATCACCGCCGCCCCGCATTTCACCGTCAATGACAAGGTCGTTGTGGTCGGGACGATCGAGGGCGGTACGGCGCTGGCCACCGCGGTGGCCTACCGCGGCGCGGGGCACGGTGAGGCTCCGCCGATGGATTACCTTGACGGGCAAACGGTTCCAGCCGGCGCCGCCTGAGGTTCAGCTTCGGAACCGACATTTCCATCCGCCTGTATCGACCGCTCACCTCGGGTATGCGCGCCCGGCCTAGTCTGGTAGCGATCCGGAAACAGGAGGCGCCATGGGCGGGCACGAAGCAAAGATGATCATCTTGTCGACCGACGACCTGGATGAGTCGATCCAATTTTACGGCGAGACCTTGGCCATGCCACTGAAGTTTCGTGATGGCGCGCACTTCGCGGCCCTCGACGCGGGCCCGGTCACGCTGGCGCTGGCGACCGTGGTCGACCACCCCATCCCCGGGCAGGTCGTGGTCGGCATCAAGACCGCGGACGTCGATGCGGCCGCGAAGGCCGTCGAGGCCAGCGGCGGCGGCATCGTGAAGGGCCCCTATGACGATGCCCATGAACGACGCGCCGTGGTCTATGACAACAAGGGCAACGGCTTGGTGTTCTACACGCCATTGGGCTGATAGCAGCGCCCGTACTTCGAGAGTGCCGCTGCGCGTTTACTTTCCGGTGCGCTCGCGGTGCTTGCAGCCCGGCCAGCAGCAGGGCCGCCGCTTGCCTTCTTCCAGCTCCTCCTGGGTCCGGCGGATGCGGCGTTCCCTGGTCGCCTGCTGCTTGGCATCCTCGACCCAACAGATGAACTCGTTTCGGGCCAGTGGGGTGATGTCGCGCCAGGCAGCGAGCGCGGTCGCGTTGCCGATGAGCGACTCGCGCAGGTCCGCAGGTAATCTGTGCACGACACCGCCGGGCACCCGCGGGCCGCTCATTGGCTCACCAAATGCGCGCTGTCGTCGTGTAATTCGTCGCGGCGCAATGTCATCGGGGTGAGAGCGGGGACATCGCCGCCCGCGACCACGGCGCGGGTAATCGGGGTGAGGGCCTGGAACAGCGTCTCCACCTCGTCGTCGCTGAGCGCCTCGAGCGCGGACAGGGCCAGCGTGTCGGTCGTCAATTCGATGTGGTCCTTCAATTCCCGTCCGGACGGCGTCAGTGTTCCGTCGTCGTTGAGCAGCCCACGCTCGGCGAGCCGTTGTTCGTGGTGACGCCAAGTGGTCTCGTCGTAGTCGCGGGTGCGGGCGATGTAATCGCGCGAGACGTTGCCCGCCGCGGCGTGTAAGACGTTGGAGTCGCGGCCGGAGATGCCGGCCGCGGCCAGCACGGCAACGTGCGCGTCGCCGCGCTGCTCGCGCAGCAGCGTCGCCGCGTGCCACAGCGCGGACAACGGGTCGTCCGGCCAGGGCAGCGCCAGGTTCGCGGCGAACAGCGGACGCGCGTCGAGCGGAGCATGACGCGCCGCCCGGCCCGCCAGTTCGGCTGCAACGCGGATGTTTTCGTCCGAACCCAGACCATAGCGGCGCAGCGCGGCCGCCGCGGACTCTTGCCGGGCCTGCAAAGCGGCCTGCGGGCCCGCGATCTCCCATGCCGCCGGCAGCGCCTTGGCGACCCGTTCGGGTGCGAAGTTGTAGAAGATCGCGCTCACCACCTCGCGGGGTGCCGCACCCAACGGCGCCGAGCGGGCCGCGAAATAGCCCATCCAGAAACCCCGGTAGCCCAGCGCGTCCAACGCCGCCCGCGCCTCGGGCGCGAAGTACGTCACCGCGTGCACCGGCTCGTAGCGATCGAAGAAGCGTCGGGCCAGGGCCGGTTGTCGTCGCATGCTCGCAGTTAACCACTGGCTCCCGCCACGACCAAGCACGGACCTGCGGCCCGAAAAGCGCCTCAGCCTAGGCTCGAGAAGTGACCATCCCGTATGACCGGCCATTGCGCGAGCGGATTCGGAACAACCTGGCCGGCCACCACCGCCGCGCGGTCACCGATCCGACGAAGCGGCATGCGGCCGTCGCGGTGGTCCTGGTGGATTCGGAGATAGGGGAGGACCGGGTCGATCCGGTGTCGGTGGACCAGTGGAACGGCGGGCGCGCGATGCCCGCTGCCCATTTGGACGGCCGCATGGTCGACGTATCCGGAGGTGCCGCTTTCTTGCTGTGCCGCAGGGCATCTCGGCTCAGCTCCCATGCGGCGCAATGGGCGCTGCCCGGCGGCCGGCTCGATCCGGGCGAGACGGCGGTCGACGCGGCGCTGCGGGAATTGCGGGAGGAGGTCGGCATCGAGCTGTCCGATTCGAGCGTGCTGGGACTGCTCGACGACTACCCCACCCGGTCCGGGTATGTGATCACCCCGGTGGTGGTCTGGGGAGGGGGACGGCTCGAGCTCCGACCCGCGCCCGACGAGGTCGTGGCCGTGTACCGGGTGGGGCTGCATCAACTCCAACGCGACGACTCGCCGCGATTCATCACCATTCCGGAAAGCCCGCGACCGGTCGTGCAGATCCCGCTGGGCAACGACCTCATCCACGCCCCGACCGGCGCAGTTCTGCTGCAATTGCGTTGGCTGGGTCTGGAAGGGCGCGCCGACCCGGTGGATGAGTTGGAACAGCCGGTCTTCGCCTGGAAGTAGCCATCCCCCAACGCCTCCAGCGGGGGTGACTGACGTCAGCGTTGGTCCGGCGTCCCGAACAGCGACGTCGCCAATTCGATCAGCGATGCGCCCGAGACATCCCAGGCGCCCGGGGGCGTCGGATCCGTCGGCCGGCCCGGCCCGTATTCGTCTGGGCGCGCGACGAAACCGGTGGCCAGCCCGCTGGTCCGGGCCGCCTCGAGGTCGGAGGGGTGTGCCGCCACCAGCATCACCTCACCGGCATCCAGGCCCAGCAATTGCGTGGGCGCCTGGTAGGCGCGCGGGTCGGGCTTGAAGGCTTTGCTGACATCGGAACCGAGCACCACGTCCCACGGCAGGCCGGCGTACTTCGCCATATCGACCAGCAGTCCGGTGTTGCCGTTGGACAGCGGCCCGACGATCACGTGCCGCTTCATGGCCGCGATGCCCTCGACGCTGTCCGGCCACGGTGGCAGCCAGCGCCACGACCGGGCCAAGGCGTCCACCTCCCCGCCGGGCAGCGCCTCGGCGTCGACGCCGAACTTCTCAAACGATGCGAGCAGGTTCTCTCGATGCAAGACATCCAGCGACACGAATTCCCGGAAGCCCGAGCGGACTTCGGCCATTGACGGGAGGTAGCGGCCGCGCCACTCCAGCGCAAACGCGCTCGCGTCGAGGTTGAGCTGGTGCCGGTGCGCGAATTGCCCTACCGAGGCCGCGATCCCGGAGCGCCAGTCGACGACCGTTCCGAAGGTGTCGAACAAAACGGCGCGCACTGCGCGGCCGGTCGAGGGCGAGCGGTAAGCGGTCATTTCCTCAGGCTAACGCCGCGCGCGGCGGCGTGGCCGGGCGGCGACACGTAATCTCGCCGTTGAGGATTGCAACTTCACCGAGAGGGCGTGGCAATGCCGGCTTCCGACGTACGCCGATACGTGATCGTTGGCGCCGGCGCCATCGGCGGCACCCTGGGCGGATTGCTGGCGCGCGCCGGAACCCCCGCGGTCTTGGTCGCCCGTGGCCGCCATGCCGAGGTGCTGGCTGCCGACGGTCTGACACTGAGGACGCCCGACGGCGCGTTCCGCACACCGGTCTCGGTCGCGTCGCGCCCCGAGCAGGTGAATCTGACCGAGCACGACGTGCTGGTCTTCACGACGAAAACGCAGCAACTCGACGCGGCCCTGCAGGAGTGGGTGGACCGGCCGGTACAGGGGACGGACGGCACCGCGGGCGAACTGCTCCCGGCGATGACCGCACTCAATGGTGTTGCCGCCGAGGAGAAAGCGCTTCGCTACTTCGCGCGCGTATTCGGCATCTGCGTGTGGTTGCCGGCCGTACACCTGGAACCCGGCGAGGTGATCGTCCGGTCCTGGCCGATCGCCGGCCAGTTTCACCTCGCACGGTGGCCCGCGGCGGTCACAACCGCGGCCGATGCCGACCTTGTGACCGCGCTCGCCGAGACCTGGAGCGCGGCGGGCATCCGCACCCGGGTCACGCCCGACGTCGCGCCTTGGAAATACAACAAGCTACTGAGCAACCTGGGAAACGGGGTTGGGGCCTTGACCGCCGGAGCGAGCGATGCCGGCAGGATCCTGGCCGCGTTGCGCGCCGAGGGCGAAGACGTGTTGCGTTATGCGGGTATCGAATTCGTCTCCTTCGAAACCTCGAAAGCGGTGCGTGCCGACGGACCGACCATCCGTCCGGTTCCCGGGTGGGACAACGGGTCGAGCAACTCCACCTGGCAGTCGTTCACCCGCAACACCGGCAACGTGGAGACCGACTTCTTCAACGGCGAGATCGTCCGAATCGCACACCGCCATGGCATCGCAGCGCCGCTGAATGCCGCGGTAGCGCGCGCGGTCCGCGTCGCGGTGCGCGAGGGGGCGGGACCGGGCCGCTACACGGCGGCCCAGCTGGCCCAAGTGTTGGGAATCGACGCGAGCGCCACATCGCAGGCCTGATCGGGCCACGATGCACCGGGCCGCCGCAAGGCGTACCATATCGTTAGCCGTGCGAACGAAAGTTCCGCGGCTCATTCGATGATTGGATTGGAGGCCGTTGTGGCCCGAAGTGCCGGTGACACCTGGGATATCGTGACGAGTGTCGGCTTCACCGCGCTGGCCGTTTGCGCGGCGCGTGCCCTCGACGCGGCCCTGCGACCGCCGCTGGCGAACGACGCCTTCGCCGCGGGATTCGTGACCGCCGCCGGTGAACCGAATCTTATTGCAGCAGTCGGCAATGCGGACATGAGCAGCGCCGCGGCATTCAACGCGCAGTGGGTGGGGGTGCGGACGCGGTTCTTCGACGAGTTCTTCGCTGAGGCCAGTCGATCCGGAACGCGCCAGGCGGTGATCCTGGCGGCGGGACTGGATTCTCGGGCGTACCGGCTGGAATGGCCGGCCGGACACACGCTTTTCGAAGTCGACCAACCGCGCGTGCTCGAATTCAAGCAGCAGGTTCTCGACCGCCAGGGTGCCGCACCGTCGACGCGGCGCGTCACCGTCGCCACCGACTTACGCGACGACTGGGCGGGCGAGCTGATCGCGGCGGGGTTCGACCCCGGCCAACCGACGGCGTGGGCGCTCGAGGGCTTGCTGCCGTATCTTCCTGGGGCAGCGCAGGATGCGCTGTTCGACAAGTTGCACGACTTGTCGGCTGTCGGCAGCCACCTGGCCGCCGAGCTCGGGCCGGCGCCCGGTGAAGTGCAGGAGTTCGCGGACAACGTCCCCACCATCAGCCAAGACACCGGCCAGCCGGCCGTCGCCAACCTGTGGTACGACGATCCGCGCTCGGACACCAAAGACTTTCTGGCCCAGCGTGGTTGGCGGGTCGCCGGCGCCGACTTGGTCAAGGCGGCCATCGAGTATGGACGGCCCTTCCAGGAGCTGCCCGTGGTCTTCGACCGGTTGATGCGCACAAAATTCTTCACCGCGGTCCGCAAAGGCTGACCGGCGAACGGTCTCTGCGGCTGTCATGTGACGGACGCTCGTTGTTCGCCCTTTGGTCACCAAGGGGCGGATTGGCTCTGCGAACCTTGACCAACGCATCGGGACGGACGTGTCTCGGCGCTTCGGGAAAGGGCCGCCCCCATGACAGAACACTTGCGCGCTTACAACAGTCTCTGGCAGGTCCGCAGCGACTCGTGGTGCCGGCTGGAGGAGGCGGCTGACCGGCTGACCCGCCCGACCACTACCGGAGATCTCAAGGACAAATGGGCGAGTGCCTGCCAGGAGCTGCTGGCTCGCCTGAGCACCCTGGAGCCGTACTGGGCGTATCCGGGGGCACCCCAATTCGCGCGTATCCAAAGGCTTTTCGCTGCGGGCAGCTATGACAAGTTCGCGCAGGCGGTCGGGCAGATCAACCGGGCACTGACCACGGAGTCCTACCGCTCGGGAGACGTGGACAACGCCGGCGCCGACGAGCTGGACATGTTCCCTTCCGACCCGCGGCAACTCCTCGAGCATCAACCCGCGACGCAGCGCGACCGGCCGTATTTCGAAGTGCTCGTCGTGGAGAAGATGACCGAAGAGCAGGAGCGGGTGCTGCGCAACGAGGTTCGTAAATGGCGACGGCCCGACGACGAATTCGTCTACGAGCTCGTGGTGGTGTCCAGCGGGGATGAGGCCCTGATTGCGGCACGGCTGAACGTCAACCTGCAGGCGGTCGTGATCCGCCGGCGCTTTTCCCACCAGTCGACGCGGGACCTCTCGGCGCTGTCAGAATTCGTCGACACCGCGGTGTCGGACGAGTTGAACGATCACCAGTCACCCGAAGAGCGCGCGCAGATCCTGGCGCTCTCGCTGGCGGAATTGCGGCCCGAGCTGGATCTCTACCTGATGACCGAGATCGAGGTGGAAGACATCGCCGGGCGACTGGGCCAGTACTTCCGCCGGGTGTTCCACGCCCGCGAAGGCATGCTCGAGCTGCACCTGTCCATCCTGCAAGGCGTGGCCGCGCGCTACCGCACACCTTTTTTCAGCGCACTCAAGCAGTACAGCCACCGGCCGACGGGGGTCTTTCACGCGCTCCCGATTTCGCAGGGTAAGTCGATCGTCAACTCCCACTGGATCAAAGACATGGTGGGTTTCTACGGCTTGGACGTGTTCATGGCGGAGACGTCGGCGACATGCGGTGGCCTGGACTCGTTGCTCGAGCCGACCGGCCCTCTGCGCGAGGCCCAACAGCTCGCGTCGCACGCCTACGGCTCGCGCCACACGTACTTCGTCACCAACGGAACGTCCACGGCGAACAAGGTCGTCACCCAAGCGTTGGTGGCACCGGGCGACATCGTGCTGCTCGACCGCAACTGCCATCAGTCCCATCACTACGGGATGATGCTGGCCGGCGCGAATGTGGTGTATCTGGACGCGTATCCGCTCAACGAGTACTCGATGTACGGCGCGGTGCCCTTGCGGGAGATCAAATCGAAGCTGCTGGCGCTGCGGCGCGCCGGCAAGCTCGACCGGGTCAAGATGATGTCGCTGACCAACTGCACCTTCGACGGGGTCGTCTACGACGTAGAGCGCGTGATGCAGGAGTGCCTCGCCATCAAGCCCGATCTGGTCTTCTTATGGGACGAGGCCTGGTTCGCCTTCGCGCGGTTCCACCCCGTCTATCGGACCCGTACGGCCATGGCCGCCGCGCGGGCGCTGCGTGAGCGGCTCCGGGATCACGACTACATAAGCCGCTATGAGGAGCAGCTCGCCGCCGGTTCCGCCGACCCCTCCGACGACGACCTCCTGGACCGTCGGCTGCTCCCCGATCCCGCCCGGGCCCGGGTACGCGTGTACGCCACCCAGTCGACGCACAAGACGCTCACCGCGCTGCGGCAGGGATCGATGATCCACGTCTTCGATCAGGATTTCGACCAGAAGGTCGCCGAGCCGTTCCACGAGGCCTACATGGCGCACACGTCGACGTCACCCAACTACCAGATCCTCGCGTCGCTGGATCTCGGCCGCCGGCAGGTGGCCTTGGAAGGCGTCGAACTGGTGCAGCGGCAGATCGAAAACGCAATGCAGCTGCGCGATGCCATCGACAACCACCCACTGCTGAGCAAGTACATGCGCTGCCTGCGCACATCGGATTTGATCCCGGAGGAGTACCGACCATCGGCTATTGCCCAACCGCTACGCTCCGGTCTGCGCAACATGATGGCGGCCTGGGATCAAGACGAGTTCGTGCTCGATCCGTCCCGGATCACGTTGTTCATCGGACTCACCGGCTATGACGGTGACACCTTCAAGCGTCAGCAGCTGATGGACCGCTACGGAATCCAGATCAACAAGACGTCGCGCAACAGCGTGTTGTTCATGACCAATATCGGCACCACCCGCAGCTCGGTTGCGTTCCTGGTGGAAGTGCTGGTGAACATCGCCCGCGAGCTGGATCAATCCATTTCCGAAATGAGTCTCGGAGAACGCGAGCACTTCGAACGCGCGGTCTTCCGCCTCACCGAAATGCCCTTGCCGCTAGCGGATTTCAGCGGGTTTCATCCCGCGTTCCGGGATCACAGCGGAGCCGAACCGACGCCCGAGGGAGATGTACGCCGCGGGTTCTACCTCTCCTACGACGACACCAACTGCGAATACCTCACCGGTGAGCAGGTGGTGGAACGACTGGATGCGGGCGTCGATGTCGTGTCGGCGACTTACGTGACGCCCTACCCGCCAGGATTTCCGGTCCTGGTGCCCGGGCAGTTGTTCAGCCGGGAGATCCTGCAATTCATGCGGGATCTAGACACCCCCGAGATCCACGGGTATCTACCGGATTTCGGCTACCGCGTCTACACCGAGAAGGCCATCGAGATGGTCAGCCGGCCTGCCGGCCCGGCGTCCAACGGCGACCGCTTCGCCGAAACCGTGCCCGCTCCCGCATCGGGCAAGGCGCCGAAGAGAAAGTCGGCGAAGCGCGACGGCCCCGATCGGGGCGGCAACCTGCCCGAGGTCGGGCACGAAGAGCTGCTGGGCCGACAGCAGCCCGGCGACGGACTGACCGCGCCCGTCGCGCCAAGCGGCAGTGGTGTCGCGGGGGCGGGCGAACTCACCGGCGGCTAGCGGCCCGGCCGTGACCGCCCGGTGCGCGCTGAACCGGCTGACAACCGAGCGTCGACGATACTCAGCGCGCGTGCGGCCCATCGAATGTTCTCCTCTTCGAACGCGATTCCGCGCGTCAGCGTCAGGTACGGGCCAACTCGCTCGGCCTGGGCGAGGTATTCCGCTTCGTCAAGGCCGTCCAGCATCCGCGTCCGCAGCCGTTCGTAGCGTTGCACTTTGGCGCTCGCCCAGTCCCGTCGTTCCCGAATGAATTCGCGGACTGCGTCGATGTCTCCGGCGTCGGCGGCCTGGACCTTGACCAGCAATTCATCACGGATGACCGACGGCTTCGGCGCCTTCGCCGTGAACTGCCGGATAGCGTCACGGCCGGTTTCGGTCAGCGAGAACATGCGCTTGTTGGGCCGGCGTTCTTGCTGCACGATCCGGGCCTGGATGAGACCCTGTTCGGCGAGCCGGTCGAGTTCGCGGTACAGCTGCTGCGGGGTGGCCGGCCAGAAGTTCGCGACCGAGGCGTCGAAGTCTTTGGCCAGGTCGTATCCGGACGATTCACCCTCGAGGAGGGCGGCCAACACCGCGTCACGCAGCGACATCGGTCGATGCTACAACGATGCGACTAATCAACAAAGTGATTAATCGCACTCTGGACTTCCGGGTACGGGCGTCCTAGCGTCGATTCGATCTACTCAACTAGTTGACTATGCGAGGTCGCTGATGCACCCGTTCCGTAAAGCCGTCGAAGAGCGCGACGAGACGAGCATCCAGGCGATGCTGGCCGACACCGTGGTCTTCACCAGCCCGGTGGCGTTCAAGCCCTACGTCGGCAAGCCGATCACAGCCGCCATCTTGCGCGGCGTGTTACGAATCTTCGAGGACTTCCATTACATCCGCGAGATTCACGACCCGAGCGGGCGCGATCATGCCTTCGTGTTCGAGACCGGGATAGCCGGGGCGCCGGGGGTGAAGATCACCGGCTGCGACTTCCTGCACTTCGACGACGAGGGTCTGATCGACGACTTCATGGTGATGGTGCGTCCGCTGTCGGGCGCGACGGCACTGTCGGAGGCGATGGGTGCCCAGTTTGATCGCATCCAGCAGGAGGCGCTCGAATTGGCCAATCAATCCGGTACCGCGTAGAAGTAATGACCATGCGGATTGGACTGAGCATCAATTATGCGGGCGGGTTCAAGGACGTGGCCGCCGAAGTGGCCGACCTCGAGCGCGCCGGACTGGACATTGTCTTTGTCCCCGAGGCGTATTCGTTCGACGCGGTGAGCGCACTGGGTTACCTGGCCGCGAGCACCGAACGCGTCGGGTTGGCCTCGGGCATCCTGCAGCTGTACACCCGGACCCCCACCCTCACCGCGATGACCGCGGCCGGACTGGACTACGTCTCCGACGGCCGGTTCACCCTCGGCCTGGGCGCCTCCGGCCCACAGGTCATCGAGGGCTTCCACGGTGTTCCCTACGACGCACCGATCGGCCGGACCCGCGAGGTCATCGACATCTGCCGCCAGGTGTGGCGGCGCGAGACCGTGCAACACCAGGGCAAGCACTACACGATCCCGCTGCCCGCCGACCAGGGCACCGGGCTCGGCAAGCCGCTCAAGCTGATCAATCAGCCTGTCCGCGAGCGCATTCCGATATTGGTGGCCGCGCTGGGGCCCAAGAATGTCGAGATGGCGGCCGAGATCGCCGAGGGCTGGCAGCCGATCTTCTATCTGCCCGAAAAGGCGCGAGACGTGTGGGGGGATGCTCTGGCCGCCGGCCGGGCCAAGCGCGACCCCGGCCTGGGTGAGCTCGACATCTACGCCGGCCCCGTGCTGGCCATCGGTGAAAACGTGGAGTCGCTAAGGGAATTCGTCAAACCGCACCTGGCGCTTTATATCGGTGGGATGGGCGCCAAGGGGAAGAACTTCTATCACGCCCTAGCCACGAAATACGGCTACGGCCCCGAAGCCGACCGGATTCAAGAGCTTTACCTGGCCGGTGACAAAGACGGCGCCGCCAAGGTCGTGCCCGACGATCTGGTGCGTGACGTCAACCTGATCGGCACCCGAGAATTCGTCAAGGAACGCCTGGCGGCGTTCCGCGAGGCGGGGGTCACCACCCTCAACGTGGCGCCCATCGCCTCCACGACGGCTGAGCGGATCAAGCTGATCGAGACGCTGCGCCAATTGGTTTGAGCGCCACCGCTGTCCGGGCCGATCAGTCCTGGCGGTGACTATCCCGCCGTAACCGCACCGCTCTGGCGAACGCCGCCACCGAGGCCAGCACCGCCATCACCGACAGGATCACCACCGAGGCCGCGGACCCTACGGTGGCAAGGACCAGTGGCAGCGCGAAGCCGACGTAGGTGACGACGTAGAAGGCTCCGGTCAGCGCGCCGCGCAGGTGTGGCGGCGCGGCGGCCTCCAGGTCGATCAATCCTTCGCGCAGGCACAGTCCCGACGCGCAGCCGAGGACAAGCAATAGTGGTAGGCCCAGCGCCGGGGTCAGCGTCGGCGGTGCGATTGCGGCGGTCGCGTAGCCGAGCGCGGCCAGCACCGCACCCGCCGTGCCGGCCTGCGGGCCCCACCGCAACGCGCGGGCCAGTATTTGAACGACACCGCTGACACCGTTGACGATCAGGGTGGCCGTGCCCGCCGCCATCGGAGCCGCGAGCGCGGTGTGCAACCGGGTGGGGATAGTAACGAATCCCAGTGTCGCCGAGGCATATACCCACGGCGCGAGCGGCATGGCCCAACTCAGGGCCCGGCTGAATCTGGTCACCGCCGGTGCAGTTCGTGCCGCGTGGTAGTGCGTCGGCGTGCCGGGCCCGGCGGTGCGCCGGGCCGCACCGGCGACAGCCAACGCTGCCAGCACGACAATGGCGGCGGCGACACCGAACGACGCCCGGATGCCGGGTCGTCCGGCCAACACGATGAACCCCCCGGCGAACGGCCCGAGGGCGAAGCCGGCGGTCAGCACCGCTCCGGCGGTCGCGGCGCCCGCGGGGCCTCTCAGATCCGAGGCCCATGCGGTGCACGAGCTGATGGCCAGGCCCACACCGATCCCGACGATCAGGCGTCCCAGCAGCAGAGCGCCCGTGTGCTGGGAAAGCAGCATCACCGCCGTCCCCAACAGGGCAGCCGAGGACCCCGCCAGCGCCACCGACCGGCGCCCGAGCGCGTCCGACGCGCGTCCGCCGACGAGCAACCCGGGCAGCAACCCCAGCGCGTAAATCCCGAAGATCCCGTCGAGCGTGGCCGTGCTGAGGTGCTCGGTGTCGCTGATCACCGGCATCAACCCGACGAAGTGGTTGGCGACCCACCCGGTGGCCAGCAGCAGCGCCAACACGCTGGCGAACAGCGCCTGGGTCCTCGCCGGATCGCGTGTCGACCGGGCACTGTCGGTGCGCACATTCGACGAGGTCACCGATCTCCTCCCCTCCCAAACCCAACGTGCGTGCGCGGCCGACCGACGATGTAGAACGCGACGTCACCTGGCCGGTTATTCCCGCTCGACGCGATCACACCGCTTCAGGCACCGCGATGTCACCCGAATTTCAGCGTGCAACGCGCGCCTGCAAACACGGCGGACCCCGGTTCGGAGGCCCCTTCGGGGTTTGAAATCAGGCGATTTGGTGTACTGATACCACTACTCGCACCCAGGAAGGCAAATGATGAAGTACATTGCGGCAGCCACGATCGCGGTCTCCGTCTTGCTGTCCAGCGCGTGTTCGGCCTCACAGGTCATCAACACCGGCGGCGACACGAAGTGCAAGGATTTCACCACGCAGGACGAGAAGAAGCAGAACGACGAAGTCAGCAAGATGCTCAAAGACAAGAGCGGCACCGATCCGACCAATGTGGAGATTTCCGCAACGCGGCTCTCGGCGATGACTTACTGCCAGACGCTCGGCAAGCCCGACACCAAGATCTCCGAGGCGCCCCACGGCTGACGGCCGCCGCGGCGCGCAGCCGGTTCCCGATCGGGAGCCGGGGCCGCCATTGAAATCATGACCACCTGAACCCTTCCGGCTCCGTCGGGAGCTTCCTAGGCTGCGCGGGTGATATCGACCAGCCCGGCGCCGGCACGGGTGTCGCTTCGTGGCGTCAGCCGCACGTTCGGAACGCACACCGTGCTGCGCGATGTCGACGTCGAGATCGAGCCCGGTGAGGTTGTCGCACTGCTCGGGTCGTCGGGCAGCGGCAAGTCGACGCTGCTGCGGTTGATCGCCGGCCTCGACCTACCCACCGGTGGACGGATCGAGATTGATGGCGAGTCCGTCCGGGGGATCGACCCGCGCTGCGCCGTGGTGTTCCAGGAACCCCGCCTACTGCCTTGGCGGTCGCTATCGGCCAACGTCGAATTCGGTCTGACACCGGGTACAGGGCGATCGAAAGGTTCCGCGGCGGTGCAGCATTGGCTGGACGTCGTCGGTTTGACCACATTTCGCGATCACTTTCCGCGACAGGTGTCCGGCGGTATGGCGCAGCGCGCGGGACTGGCCCGGGCCCTGGCCCGGCGCCCCAGCGTTCTGCTGCTCGACGAGCCGCTGGCCGCCCTCGACGCGCTGACCCGCCTGCGGATGCAGGACCTGCTCGACACGGTGCAACAAGAGGCCGGTACCACCACCGTGTTGGTCACCCATGATGTGGACGAGGCGGTGATTCTCGCCGACCGGGTGCTGGTCCTGCGCGCCGACGCGATCGGCGGCGCCGGCATCGCCGCGGAATTCGAAGTAGCGATTCCCAAGCCACGCGACCGCGGTGACCCGCGCATCACCGCGCTGCGCGATCAGCTATTGGACGAACTCGGCGTCCCCCGACGCGCCACCGCGTCGTCTGCGATTGATGAGGAGGCGAAAACGTCGTGAAGCGGCGGTATCTGACGACAATGGCGATGACCGCCGCGGTAGTCGCCGCGGCGTCCGCCTGCGGTTCGAGCAACGGCACCGCGACGGCGAAGGACCTCCACCTGGACTACGCCTACTACAACCCGCTGAGCCTGGTCATACGCGATCAGCACCTGCTCGAGAAGCAGGGCTACAACGTCACCTGGGTGCTGTCGCAGGGCAGTAACAAGGCCAACGAGGGACTACGGTCAAAGGCCCTGGACTTCGGCTCCACCGGCGGTTCCCCCGCCTTATTGGCGCGGGCCAACGGCACGCCGATCAAGACCGTCGACGTATACGCCAAGGGGGAGTGGACGGCGCTGGTTGTCGCCAAGAACTCACCCATCAACTCCGTGGCTGACCTGAAGGGCAAAAAGGTCGCGGTTACCAAGGGGACCGACCCCTACTTCTTCCTGTTGCAATCCCTTGCGACAGTGGGGCTTTCGCCCGCTGACATCGAGATCGTCAACTTGCAGCATTCCGACGGCAAAACCGCTCTGGAGCGCGGCGATGTCGACGCGTGGTCTGGGTTGGACCCGTTCATGGCGGAGACGATCCAGCAACAGGGATCCCGCATCATCTACCGCAACCCCGATTTCAATTCCGGCGGCGTCTTGAACGCACGCGAGGACTTCATCACCGCCCATCCGGATTCCGTGCAGTCGGTGGTCAATACCTACGAGGAGGCCCGGAAGTGGGCAACGAAGCACCCGGCCGAGCTGGCGGCATTGCTGGCCTCGCAGGCGAAGGTACCGCCGAGCGTGGCGCAAGAGGAGTTGGGCCGAACGGCATTGGACATCTCGCCGGTGCCGGACGATTCGCTGCGCGCGGTGCTGACCAGGGTCGTACCGCTGGCCGTGGCGGACGGCGATATCAAATCCGACGACGCCGGCCGCAACGCGCTGAGCACACTGTTCGAGCCGAAGTACGCCCAACAAGCACACTGACGTCGAAGACCGGGCGGCTGGCCAAGTTGCCG
>NZ_LZKI01000116.1 GCF_001672755.1 Mycobacterium colombiense
GGGACTGAATCGCGATCGCCTGCTCCTTGTTGGCTTCCAGGTTGGCCGCCCAAATGTTCAGGGTCCGCTCGTAGTGCAGCTGCAGCGATTGAACGCGGGTCAACTCGAAGCCCACCGTGACCCCGTACTCGCCAACGGTCTGGGGCGTCGGCAGCCAGCCGCCGGGGAAGATCTCGGACAGGATGAATTGCGAAAACTGCACGATCTCACGGGTCAGCGTCATGCCCTTGGCCCGGGCCTCCTTGAACGACGGCCGAACGATGGTGTGCAGCAACATGACTCCGCCCGGCGGCAGCACGTTGTAGGCCATCTTGAAGAAGCGGCCGTAGCGCTGGCGGCCGAAGTGCTCGAACGCGCCGATCGACACGATCCGGTCCACCGGCTCGTGAAATTTCTCCCAGCCTTCCAGCAGCACCTGCCTGGTGCGGGTGGTGTCCATCTGGTCGAAGGACTTCTGCACGTGTTCGGCCTGGTTCTCCGACAGCGTCAGGCCTACGACGTTGACGTCGTATTTCTCGATGGCGCGCTTCAGGGTGGCTCCCCAGCCGCAACCGATGTCCAGCAGCGTCATCCCGGGCTCGAGCTTCAGCTTTCCCAGCGCCAGATCGATCTTGGCGATCTGGGCTTCTTCGAGCGTCATGTCGTCGCGCTCGAAATAAGCGCACGTGTAGCCCATGGTGTCGTCTAGAAA
>NZ_LZKI01000117.1 GCF_001672755.1 Mycobacterium colombiense
GGTGGTCGGCGGCCGCGGCTCCGGCGCGGTGATGGTGCTGGCCGGCCCTCCCGGTGTCGGTAAGACGTCGCTGGGCGAGAGCGTGGCCCGGGCGTTGGGCCGCAAGTTCGTTCGCGTCGCCCTGGGCGGTGTGCGCGACGAGGCCGAGATCCGCGGGCACCGGCGCACCTACGTCGGGGCGCTGCCGGGCCGCATCGTGCGTGCGATCGGCGAGGCGGGATCGATGAATCCCGTTGTGCTGCTGGACGAGATCGACAAGGTCGGTTCCGACTACCGCGGCGACCCGAGCGCGGCGCTACTCGAGGTGCTGGACCCCGCGCAGAACCACACCTTCCGGGATCACTACCTGGATCTGGACCTGGATCTGTCCGACGTGGTGTTCCTGGCCACCGCCAACGTGATCGAGAACATCCCGTCGGCGCTGCTGGACCGCATGGAGCTGGTGCAGATCGACGGCTACACCGAGGACGACAAGGTCGCCATCGCGCGTGACTACCTGCTGCCCCGGCAGCGCGAGCGCGCGGCGCTGACCGAGGACGAGGTCGCGGTGACCGACGCCGCGTTGCGCAAGATCGCCGCCGACTACACCCGCGAGCCAGGGGTGCGGCAGTTCGAACGGCTGTTGGCCAAGGCGCTGCGCAAGGCGACCACCAAGCTGGCCGCCGACCCGACGCCGCTGTCCATCGACGAGCCGGAACTCGTTGACTACCTGGGTCGTCCGCGGTTCATGCCCGAATCCGCCGAACGCACGGCGGTGCCGGGCGTGGCCACCGGGCTGGCCGTGACGGGCCTCGGCGGTGACGTGCTCTACATCGAGGCCGGCGCCACCGACGGTGAGCCGGGTCTGCAGCTGACCGGTCAGCTGGGCGACGTGATGAAGGAGTCGGCCCAGATCGCGCTGTCCTACGTGCGTTCCCACGCCGCCGAGCTGGGTGTCGACCCGAAGGCGCTGGACCGGCGCATCCACGTGCACGTGCCCGCGGGTGCGGTGCCCAAGGACGGCCCGTCGGCCGGTGTCACCATGGTCACCGCGCTGGTGTCGATGGCGACCGGGCGGCAGGTTCGCTCCGACGTCGGGATGACAGGCGAGGTCACGCTGAACGGCCGCGTGCTGCCGATCGGCGGGGTGAAGCAGAAGCTGCTGGCGGCCCAACGTGCCGGATTGTCAACGGTTTTCATCCCGGCGCGCAACGAGCCCGACCTGGACGATGTGCCGGGCGAGGTGCTCGAGGCGCTGGACGTGCGGCCCATGACCGACGTCGCTGAGATCGTGGCGCTGGCACTGGAACCGACGACGCAGGCCGCGACGGTGGCCGCCTGACGCGATTGAACCCGTGTTCAGCCGTCGCTGACGCGATGCCCCGGACGTAAACCAGTAAGGCGTTTTCCTGCCGGCGGCCACTTCGTCGCCTACGCGACGTGAAAACCGCACAACGAGACGGCCGCTCTCGATGCGGCGGACGTTGTTGATGCGGCAGAATCGCAACGTATGAGTGACTTCGCGAATCTGAAACGGCGAGTCGTCCATCGCGTTCAGCGGCTGGTGGTCAACCCGGTGGGTCGTCAGTTGCCCGTGACCATGCTGGAAACCACCGGCCGTAAGAGCGGACAGCCCCGGCGCACCGCAGTGGGCGGCCGCGTGGTGGACAACCAGTTCTGGATGGTCTCCGAGCACGGCGAGCACTCGGACTACGTCCGCAACATCAAAGCCAATCCCGCTGTCCGCGTGCGGGTCGGCGGTCGGTGGCGCAACGGCACCGCCCACCTGCTGCCCGACGACGACGCCGTGCAGCGGTTGGGCAACCTGCCGCGACTGAACAGCGCGGTGGTACGCCTGATGGGCAGCGACCTGCTGACGATTCGCGTCGATCTGCACTGACGCGGCTACCCGTGTCGGACCGCGGGACTAGGGTCGTCACATGGCCTACGACGAGGACCTGGCCAACCGGATCCGCGAACTGGTGGGCACCCAATCGGGCGTCGAGGAAAAGCGCATGTTCGGCGGTCTGGCATTTCTGATCAACGGCAACATGTCGGTGGCCGTCAGCGGGCAGGGCGGGCTGCTGGTGCGGGTCCCGCCGCAGGACACCGACAAGCTCGTCGCGCGTGCGCACGTCAGCCCGATGGTGATGGCCGGGCGGGAAGCCCGCGGCTGGTTGCGCGTTGCGGCCCCCGGCGTGCAAACCAAACGCCAGCTTGACAGTTGGGTCAGGCGCGGCGTCGGTTACGCGCGGAGCCTGCCGCCCAAATAGCGGGTCCCGTTTGTTCCCGCAGGGCGCGGGTACGCGGGTGCGTATGGACAAGCGGGTGCGACGACTGCTCGACGTTGCCGGCACGACCTATGCCGCCCAGGCGCGTATCACGATGAGCGACAAGCCGATGCCGTTGTTCCAGCTTCTGGTGCTGTGCATGCTGGCCAGCAAGCCGATCGATGCGGGCATCGCCATGGCCGCCGCGCGTGAACTGTTCAAAGCCGGCCTGCGGACACCCAAAGCCGTGCAGCAGGCCGACCGGCAGACCATGATCGACGCGTTCGGACGCGCGCACTACGTGCGCTACGACGAGAGCTCGGCGACCCGGCTCGCCGATATGGCCGAGCGCGTCCGTAACGACTACTCCGGTGATCTGCGGCGGCTGGCCGAGCGCAGCCAGCACGACCCAGCCGCGGCCAAACGAATGCTCAAGCAATTCAAGGGAATCGGGGACACCGGTGCCGACATCTACCTTCGTGAAGTTCAGGACGTGTGGACGTGGGTGCGGCCGTACTTCGACGACCGCACAACCGGAACCGCCAAGCAACTCGGCCTGCCCGCCGAGCCGAAGAAGCTGGGATCGCTTGCGCCTCATGATAATGCGCGGTTGGCCGCCGCATTGATCAGGGCGTCGCTGGACGACGATGTGCGTCAGCGGGTGACCGGCTGAGCGGCCCGTGACCATACGCATCGGCACCTCCGGGTGGTCGTACAACCACTGGGTGAACGTGCTGTACCCGACCGGAACGCCGTCGGGACGCCGGCTCGCCCGCTACATCGAGGTGTTCGACACCGTCGAGCTCAACGCGAGTTTCTACCGCTGGCCCCAGGATTCGACCTTCACCGGCTGGCGCCAGCAGCTGCCGGAGGGCTTCACCATGTCGGTCAAGGCGCACCGCGGCCTGACGCACTACCGTCGGCTGGCCTCACCCGAACCGTGGATCGAGCGGTTCGAACGCTGCTGGAATCTGCTGGGTGATCGGCACGGGGTGCTACTCGTGCAGCTGCACCCCGAGCAGCAGCGCGACGACGCGCGCCTGGATTCGTTCCTGGCCCGCATGCCCGACTCGATCCGCGTCGCGGTGGAATTGCGTCATCCGTCGTGGAATGACCCCGCCGTGTTCGAGTTACTGGAACGCCGACGCGCCGCCTATGTGGTGATGAGCGGGCTCGGACTGGACTGCATCCCCCGGGCGACGACCGATTTGGTGTACATCCGGATGCACGGCCCGGATCCGGACGCCAACTACGCCGGCTCCTATTCCGACGACGACCTCCGGCGCTGGGCCGATCGCATCGTGCAGTGGGACGGCGACGGGAGGGACGTGTGGATGTATTTCAACAATGACCTGGGCGGGCATGCGGTCCGCAACGCGCTGGCCTTGCGCGACCTTTTGGGTTGAGCGCTCGCGAGTAGGCTGAAATCCTTCGAAAGAAGGGAGCGCCCATCATGGCCAGCTCGACCAGCTTCGTGATCGTCGGCGGCGGACTCGCGGCAGCCAAAGCCGTAGACGCATTGCGCGACAACAACTTCAGTGGTCACATCGTGGTGTTCGCCGAAGAGGAGCATCTACCTTACGAGCGGCCCCCACTGTCGAAGGAGTATCTGGCCGGCAAGAAGTCGTTGACGGATTTCACCGTGCAGAACTCCGACTGGTACCGGGACAACAATGTCGACTTGCGGCTCAGCACCCGGGTGTCGGAGCTGGACGCCGCCGGCCACACCGTGAGTGTTGCCGACGGCACCACCGTGGGTTACGACAAGCTGCTGCTGGCGACCGGCTCGGCGTCGCGGCGTCCGCCGATACCGGGCTCGGACGCCGGCGGCGTCCATTACCTGCGCACCTATGAAGACGCAGTGGCATTGAATTCCGTTCTGACCGAAGGCGCTTCGCTGGCCGTCGTGGGCGCCGGATGGATCGGGCTGGAGGTGGCCGCCGGGGCGCGCCAGCGCGGCGTCGACGTCACCGTGGTCGAGGCGGCCAGCCAACCGCTGCTGGCCGCGCTGGGCGAAACCGTCGGCGAAGTGTTCGCCACCCTGCATCGCGAGCACGGTGTGGATCTGCGGCTCGATACCCAGGTCGAGGAGATCACCCGGGCAAACGGAGCGGCGACCGGTTTGCTAACCCGCGACGGGGCGACGATCGCGGCCGACGCCGTGCTGGTGGCCGTCGGCGCCAAGCCCAACACCGAACTCGCCGAACAGGCCGGGCTGTCCATGGGCGACGGCGGGGTGCTCGTCGATGCCTCGTTGCGCACCAGCGACCCGGACATCTATGCCGTCGGCGACATCGCCGCGGCCCAACACCCGCTCTTCGGCACCCGGATCCGCACCGAGCACTGGGCCAACGCGCTCAAGCAGCCCGCGGTGGCGGTGGCCGGAATGCTGGGCACGCCAGGCGAATACGCGGAGCTGCCGTATTTCTTCACCGACCAATACGACCTCGGCATGGAATACGCCGGGCACGCCCCCGACTTCGAACGGGTGGTGTTCCGCGGCGACGTCACCGGCCGCGAGTTCGTGGCCTTCTGGCTCGACGGCGACGACCGGGTGCTGGCAGGAATGAACGTCAATGTCTGGGATGTACTCGACGATGTCAAAGCTCTGATCCGGGCCCAAACCCCGGTGAACGTAGACACATTGCGCGATCCGCAGTCGGCCCTGGCCGACCTGCTCGGCTGAGCCTCAGCCGGCGGTGCCCTCGGGGTCGGCGCCGTCAGCGTTGCGCGGCACCGGGGCCCAGGTCCCGTCGATGACGTCGGGTGGGCATTGCACCTGCAACCGTTCCCGCTCGGTTCGGCGGCGCTTGATTCGCAGCCGCGCATCGCCGGGCAGGGTGACCAATTCGTTGCAGGTCAGGTAGTACATGTCGTCGACGTCGTCGATCAAATCGGCATCGACGCGCAGGGAACCCAAGGCGCGCAGCGTCATTCGGAGTTCGTGCGTGAACCGCATCGTGGTGTCGTGGGCCAGCTCCCGGGAGCCGCGGGCGCCGGTGGGACGTTCGTCCGGCGTCGGCGACGGTGCGGGCACTGCGGCGGCGGCAGCGGCTGCGATGAGCAACATCGTCGGGTCGTCGGCGAAGGTCGCGCTGGCCAGCTCGGCCTCGCCCGGGCCGCGATGCCCGATCCGTGCGACGGCGGCATCCACGACGGCCGCGGTCTCCGGCGACAACGCGCGAATGCTCGCAAGGTTGCCCTCCTGGGCGAGCGCACACAACGGCGGGTCGGCCCGCAGCGCGGCCGCCAACCCGGCGATCTCCGCGGCGACGAGGCCGCTGTCGGTGATCATGCCCACCCCGGGCACGCTGCGATGCGCTTGACTGCGTACCGGCGTCACGGCGCTGACCCCGGCGTCGATCAGCCACAGCGCGTTGAGGATCCAGCCTTGATGGATGCGGTCGCGCAACAGCCGCAGCCGAACTTCCAGTGCCGCCTCCGGCAGCAGCGCGAGCTGGCCGGCATCGAGGTGTTCCGCGGTCGCCGCGGCACCGTAGGCGCGGGTGTCGGCCCGCAGATGGCGCAGCAGGGCCACCGAGCGTCCCGCGGCCACCGCCTTGGCGACCGAGCCCAGCGCCCCGCTCGCCAAGGCCGGCTCACCGAACGGCAGCGGATCCCCGACATGGGGCCGGCCGACCAGGGCGTCGCGGGTAACGGCCTCGTGGTCCCAACCGGGCAGCTGGGAGGCGGCGACCAGGTTGACGGAGACCCCGACGTAGGGGCGGTGGCCGAACACCGCGATGGCCCTGGTGCCCCACTCCTCGTCGACCGCGTCGCCCAGCGCGAGCGCCTGACCCAGCACCCGGCTCGCGGCGCGCAGCCCGCTCAGCTGGACGTCGAGCGTTATCGGCGTGAGCGGTCCGGGTAGCGCCTGGTCGAGGGCGGAGCTGCTGAAGACCGGGAATCGCGGATCGATCTGGTCGTCGAACTCACCCTCGATGCCTTCCGGTGCCGCGCTGTGCGCGTCGTCGGCCGGCCGCCGGGAGTGTGCCAGCACCTCGACCGGGAGCGCGAGCCGTCCGCCGTGGTTGATCGCGCCGGCGCCATCGAGTCGGCGGCCCACGAGTCCCCGTGCGGTGTCGGCGACCGCGTCGAGCGCGTGCCAGCCGAACTCGAACGACCAATCCTCTTGCGCCGCAGATGCGTTCATTTCCGGAATCAGCTGCGACCAGCTGCGCACCCGGTGCAGCCGGGACCGCGGATCGGTGGCTCGCAACATCCGCCACGCGGTGATCAGATTGACGGTGTCCGGGGTGGCGAGATCCACCACACCGGTGCGGTCGGTGTTGAGCGCCAGCACCAGAAAACGCATCAGGTCGTCGAGGTGCAGCACGCGCATGGGCTGGGCCGAGACCTTCGCGCGCAGCAGGGTGGCCACGGTACGGCACACCATCCAGTCGAGCTGGCGACCGACCGGTGGTGCGATGCGGACGGTCACGGTGGGGCCCCAGCTCGAGGACACCAGGTCCTCGGCCGGCCGGTACAGCTCGGGCCGGCCGGCGGCCTGCGACACGAACAGCAGCCGGGCGCCGGCGCGGGCGGCCGCATCGATCACCCGCGCGAGGCCGTCCATGTCCGCGCTGCCGGGAACGGACGGGTCGATGGGGGCCAGGTGGATGACCGCGTCGGCCTCGTCGGCCAGCTCCCGCAGGACCCGGTCGCGCAGCGGCGCGCAAACGAACTCGACGTTGCGGTCCAGGCACGGATGGGGAAGCTCAGCAATGCCGGTGACCGTGTGCCCGGCAGCGATCAGCTGCCCAGCGACCAGCCGCCCGAGGGCGCCGGTGGCGTCGGTAACCAGGATGTGCACCTGGGCTCACCTCCCCCAACCCTCAGCACTCAACAATAGGCAGGTAGGCACGGGCTACGCGACCGTTTGGCCGGTAACGGTTCGGTGACCTGCCGTGATTGCCGTAGGCCGGGGCTACCGCAGCGTCGCGCTGCCGTCCGCGGCGACGGCAACCTTGGCGCCACCGATATCTTCACGCACCGATGCATGCGCCGCGGCGCGATCGGTGACCACGGCCAGCGCGCGCGACCCGTCGGGCGTACGCACGGCCAGAAACGCCTTCTCGGGCTGGCCGTCGCGGTCGAACGGCGTCGTCCAGGCCTCGACGGTGCCGACGCCTTCCCACTCCACCGCCGCGTCCGTCGTCGGCTCCCGATCGACGGCCGGTTGCGTGTCTTCCCAACGGAATTCGGCCGGCGGCTCGGTGCTGTAGACCCCGAAACTGTGTTTAGTCAGGTAGCCGCCGTTGGCGGTGATCAGGCCGCGGCGGCCCGGATTGGCAACCAGCAACTCCGCCATGCTGGCAATCGAATGCATCACGTAGTTGCTCCACGGTCCACCCGCGAACGTCAGCCCACCGGTGACCGTCAGCGGTCGGGCGGGATCGTCGGTGCTCAATCCGAGTTCGGCCGCGGCCACCTGAACCGCGGAGGGAAAGCAGGAGTACAGGTCGACGTAATCGATGTCGTCGATGCCCAGGCCGACCAGCTCGAGCGCCCGCGCACCGGCGATCCGGATCGCCGTCGACCGGTGCAGTTCGTGGCGTTCGGCGATGGACGCGGTGTCGTGCGCGTCGGTGCCCGCGTGCGGGTACACCCAGCGCTCGGCCGGGATCTTCAGCCGGGTCGCCTCCCCGACCGAGGTCAGGATCAGCGCCGCGCCCTGGTCGACCATGTTGTTCGAGTTCATCAGCTTGGTGTAGGGCCAGCTGATCATCCGGTTCTGCGGGCCCGGCTGGCTGATGTCCTCGGCGGTCGACGGTTTGCGGATCCAGGCGTTCGGGTTGTCCACCGCCACGGCGTTGAACCGTGCCCACAGCGCCCCGATGCGCTTGAGGTGATCGTCGATCGACTCGCCGTTCGCGACCCGAAGCGCCTCCTCGAACAACGGGTAGACGTAGGCCGGGCGGTCGAGGGAGATCCTGATCTCGGCGTCACCGGCCATCGCGACGTCGTCGCCGCTGATCTCGGCCATCGGGATCGAGTGGTCCTGCTCGGTCCACACCAGCTTGCCGCCTTTGGCCCGCAGTCCCCGCCTGGTGCGCCAGGTTTCGGCGCCGGCCAGCAGCACGACCTTGGCCTGGCCGCTCTGGATATCCAGGCAGGCCTGGTTGACCAGCGACTGCGGCACGTTGCCGCCGACGGGGCTGTACAGCGTGCTGAAGTCCGACGCGCCGATTCGCTGGCCGAGCAACAGGCCCGGGTCGCGGTACTGGGCCGACAGGATGTTCACGATGCGGATCGAATCGACGGCCTCGATCACCGCGGCATCGGCGGCTTGCCGGGCCGCGGCCACCATCAGGTCCATCGGCTCGACCGAGCGGGTTTCCGGGTCGATCTCGTCGCGATGGTTGACCTGGCCGAAGCCGATCAACACCGGGGTCCTCGGGTCGACGCTCATGAAAACGAATTTAGCGTGGCTATGGATCCGCCTCGTCGGGCGGGACGGACAGGACGCCGTCGTCGATCAGCCGCTGGATGTCCGCGGGGTTCATGCCCAGCACGCTGCGGCAGATCTCGACGGTGTCCTGGCCTGGCAGCGGCGCCGGGGCCTGCCGGGCCGCCGGGATGTGGCGGTACGGCGCCGGGCCCGTCTCGGCCGGCAACGGGCTTTCGATCAGCGGATGCGTCATGGGGCTGTACACGTTTCGCGCGATCAGCTGCGGG
>NZ_LZKI01000118.1 GCF_001672755.1 Mycobacterium colombiense
GCCATGGGCCCCGACACCTAGCCCGCGCCGGCGGGAACCTCGGGCGTTCGCTGTGCGTCGTACCGGATGGCGGCGAGGTTTGCCAAATTTCCAAATCAGGGCAGCCTAACTTTTGCGTCCACAGTGCCCTGTGCAGCAAATACGGGCTCAAATGCACCGGCACCTTCGCGTCCCCGCTACGTTGCTGACTCTCGCCGCCGCGGGTACCTTGGGTAACCGGTTCACCACGGCACCCGAGCCGACGTAGCCGCCCGATCGCCAGTGCGAAGGATGACGATGCTCGCCACCGACAGGCCCGCAGCCACCGTCTTGACCTCGGCACCCTGGCGGCGCCGCACCCTGACCCGCTCCGGCTTGATCACCGGCGCATTCATCGTCCCGGCCGTGGTTGTCCGCATCGCGGGCCTGCACACCGGCGCGGTGCTCGCACTGCTGATCTTCGGGGCCGCCGTGGTGGCGGCCAGCTTTCTACTGGCGTGGGCGGCCGAAGCCGCGCAGATCGACGTCTCCGGCGGGCTGGCCACCGCGCTGCTCGCCCTGATCGCGGTGCTGCCCGAATACGCCGTCGACCTCTATTACGCCTACGTGTCCGGCCACAACGCGGATTACACGCAGTACGCCGCCGCCAACATGACCGGGTCCAACCGTTTGTTGATGGGCTTGGGCTGGCCCGTTGTGGTGCTGGTGAGCATCCTGGTGGCACGCAAGTCCGGCTCGGACAAGACCACCGGCTTGACGCTGGAGCCAGCAAACCGCGTCGAACTCGGATTCCTGCTGATCGCCGGCGTCCTCGCGTTCGTGATCCCGGCGAGCGGGCAGATTCACTTCGGGCTGGGGCTGGCGTTGCTGGCCTGGTTCGGGTTCTACCTCTACAAGATCAGCCACGGCGACGTCGAAGAGCCCGACCTGATCGGCACCGCGGCCGCCTTGGGTGAACTGCCCGACCGCCGGCGGCGTGTCGCCGTGGTCGGCCTGTTCCTGGTGTCGGGCGGGGTGATCCTGCTGTGCGCCAAGCCCTTTGCCGACAACCTGGTCGCCGCCGGCACCGAACTCGGCATCAACCGCTTCCTGCTGGTGCAGTGGCTGGCCCCGCTGGCCTCGGAGGCGCCCGAATTCATCATCGCGACCATCTTCGCCACTCGCGGCAAGGGCACGGCGGCCATCGCCACGCTGATCTCTTCCAAGGTCAACCAGTGGACGCTGCTGATCGGGTCGTTGCCCATCGCCCACCTGCTAGGTGGCGGCGGATTCTCCCTGCACCTCGACTCCCGGCAGGTGGAGGAGGTGCTGCTGACCGCGACCCAGACGATGATGGGGGTGGCGTTGATCCTGGCGCTGCGGTTCCACCGGGCCGCCGCGTGCACATTGCTCGGGCTGTTCGTGGTCCAGTTTCCGATCTTCTCGACACAGGGGCGGCTGCTGCTCTGCGGGGTCTACACCGTGGTGGCCGTCGTCGGGCTGATCATCAACCGCCGCCAGATTGTCGCTACCGTCAGGGCGCCGTTCTTCGGCACGGCCATCCGGCACAGCGGTCACCCGCACCACGAACCGGAGGGTCCCCCCCACCCGCAGTAGGCCTCCCGCGCGCCGATGACCGCCCCACGTCCGGGTTCCAGCACCCTGCGTATACGGTCCAGGTATGAATCGAGTGTCGGTGATCACAGGCGGCGCGGGCGGCATGGGCCTGGCCACGGCGAAGATCGTCGGCCGCGACCACTCCCTGGTGCTGTGTGACGTCCGGCAGGACCGGCTGGCGGCCGCGGCCACGACCCTGCAGGACCTGGGGATTGCCGCGACGGCCGTCGACTGCGACGTCACCGACCGGCGCGCCGTCGCAGAGCTGCTCGGCACCGCGGGCAGCCTCGGAACGGTCGTCTCCGTCATTCACACCGCCGGGGTCAGCCCGAGCATGGGTGCCGCCGACTACGTCATGCGGACCAACGCCGTCGGAACCGTCAATGTCAACGAGGAGTTCTTCGCGGTCGCCGGCGATGGCGCGGTGATCGTCAACGTGGCATCGATGGCGGCGCACATGCTGCCCGCCGAAATCGTTCCGGCAGAACATTTTCCGCAAGCCCTCAACGACACGGGCGCCTTCATGGACGCGATGCTGGCGGCGTGCAGCATCGCTCCCGAGGAGGCGCGCTCCGGCCTCGCCTACGCCTTGAGCAAAACTTTCGTGAAGTGGTACAGCCAGTCGCAGGCTGAGCGATTCAATGCCCGCGGATTGCGCATCGTCTCGGTGTCACCGGGGTCCGTCGACACCGAGATGGGCCGGCTCGAGGAGCAGGCCGGCGCGGGCGCGATGGTTGCCAACGCCGCCGTCCCGCGGTGGGGCAAGCCGGAAGAGATGGCCGAGCTGCTCGCCTTCTGCGCCAGCGAGAAGGCCGGATACCTCACCGGCACAGACATTCTCAACGACGGCGGCGTGATCGCCTCGATGACCGAACGCGCCAGGGTGTCCGCCGCCGGCTAGACCAGGTAGTAGAGCTCGGAGTGCGGGGCGAGTTCGGGCGCGCTGGTGAATGGCTCCTTGAGCTTGAGGTCGGCCAGCCTGTTGTGGGCGTAACGCACCGCCTTGAGGGTGGCCGAGAATTCCTCGTCCTCCTCGGGGAAGACCTGCTCGCCGGGGAACCAACTCTGGAAGCCGACGTTGTTCAGGACGCCGAGGGTGTCGGGGCGTACCCCGGCGAGCAGGACGGTGACGCCGCGCCCGCTCACCTCGCGCAGGAAATGCTCGATCCGCCCGATGCAGACCACATCCGGGTGGCGCACCCGTTTGAGCCGCAACACCACGAAGGCGATATGCCCCTCGGCGATGCGGCGGCTGATCCCGGTCAGGTATCGGTCCAATTCAGGTGCGGCGCCGAAGAACAACTCGCCCTCGAGGTCGTAGATGACAATGGAGGGATCCGCTGAGTCACCCGGGATGCGTTCGCGGACCACGCGTTCGGGGGTGACTACGAGCTCCTTGGACTTCAGCTTGGCCGCCCGCGGCACGAACAGCAGGATGGACAGGACCACCCCGAGCAGGACCGACTTGTCGAGGTCGACGGCGATGCCGGTGAAGGCGGTGACGATCACCAGCCCGGCGTCGTAGCGCGACGCCTTCAGGGTGTAGACCAGGCGCTTGAAGTCGACCAGGCGCGCGGCCGTGACGAGCAGCAGCCCGGCCAGCGCGGGCTGCGGAACGTAGCGCAGCAGCGGGGCGAACAGCAGCAGGGCCGCGGCAACCGTTGCGGCCGAGACGATTCCGGAGAACCGTGTCGCTGCGCCGGACTGGAAGTTGATTGCCGACCGCGACAGCGAGCCCGAGCCGGGCAGGCTCTGGAAGAAGCCGCCGGTCAGATTGGCCAGGCCTTCGGCCATGATCTGCCGGTTGTAGTCGATCTTCTGTTGTGTCTGGTAGGCAATGGCTTTGGCGATAGACAACGCCTCGATGATGCCGACGAAGGCGATGGCGAGTGCACCCGTCGACAGATGCGGCAGCCACTCCGTGTGCACCTCGGGCACATGCGGTCCGGGCAGGCTGCGCGGGATCTTGGCGGCCACCGACACCGCGGTGTGACCACTCGCGCCCGGGGTCGACCAGCCGGCGAGGTACGCGACGAGCGCGGTGATGACGAGCACCGCGAGCATGTCGACCTGCGGCCATCCGTAGCGCTGCACCAGCCTGCGCAGCACGACGGCCAGGATCACCGCCGCCGCACTCAATGTCAGTGCGCGGTAATTGATGTGGTCGCCGTGGGTCAGGGTGAGCCAGACGCGGCGCAGTACCTGCATGTGGCCGTTGCCCTTGTCGCGCACGCCCAGCGCGTTGCCCAGCTGTCCGATGGCGAGCAGAAACGCCGCGGCCGCCATGAAGCCGATGATGACCGACTCGGAAATGTAGCGGGTGAGGTTGCCGAGCTTGAACAGGCTGATCACGATCTGGAATGCGCCGACCAGCACGGCCAGCAGGAAGAGCGCCTCGAAGAGTTCCTTGGAGTTTTCCGAGTCGATGAAGGCCAGCGCCGTGAACACCAGCAGCGAGATGGCGCTGGTCGGCCCGTTGATCAGGTGTGAGGACGATCCGAAGACGGAGGCGACGACGGTCACGACGATCGCCGAGTAGACGCCGAATCTCGGGTCCACCCCGGCGATCAGGGCATAGGCCATCGCCTGGGGAAACGAAATGGCGGCGACGGTCAGGCCGGCGATCACATCGTGCCGGCCCTTCACCAGGTCGTAATTCACACGCACACGCACGTTTTCGACGTCTTTCCGCTAAGCGCCCGACGCCGCGCCGGGCGCCGAGATCGTGTCCAAGATTCCGTTGGTGCCGAAGAACTGTTCCCGGGCGTCGCTCCAGTCCTTGGCGATGGCGCTGATCGGGAACAACGTCAGCGGGCGCAGCCGGTCGGCGTGCTTGGCCAGGATCGCCGGCTTGAAGGGGCGATACCCGAATCGCGCCACCTGTTCCTGGGCGGCGTCGGTGAACAGGTAATCGAGGTAGGCCTTCGCGTGGGCCGCCGTCTGGGGATCGGTCACGTTCGCGTCGACCCACGCGACCGCCGGCTGGGCGAGGATGCTGACCGGCGGATAGACCAGCTCCAAGTCGTCCTTGTTGGCGGCTACCTCACGCAGCGCCTCGTTCTCCCATGTCAGCTGGACATCGCCGACCTTGGCCAGCGCGAAACTGTCTGCGGCGCCGCGGGCTCCCGCGTCGGAGACCGCGACGTGCTGCAGTAGCGACTTCACGTAGGCGGCCGCCTGTGCCGGGGTGCCGCCGCGGGTGGTGACCGAGCCCCAGGCCGCCAGGACACTCAGCTGACCGTTGCCGGACGTCCGTGGGTTCGGCGACACCACGGCCACGTCGGGGTTGATCAGGTCGGGCCAGTCGTGAATTCCCTTGGGATTGCCCTTGCGGACGACGAAGACGATGGTCGACGTGTAGGGCACCGAGGCGTTGGGCAACCGCTGCTGCCAGTTGCCGGCGATCAGGCCCCGCTTGCTGAGCGTGTCGATGTCACTGATCAGCGCCAGCGACACCACGCTGGCCTTCTGACTGCCGTCCAGCACGCTGCGGAGTTGGCGTCCCGAGCCGCCGTGAGATTCCTTGATGTTCAGCGTCGTTCCGTTGTGCGTGCGGTAATCCGCGACGAATTCCTGGTCCAGGGCGGCATACAACTCGCGCGTCGGATCGTAGGAGACGTTGAGGATCTCGTTCGAGCCACCCGTCGGGAGGTTTTTCAGCACGATGGCGGTCGTGGCGACGACGATGGCGAGGACGCCGAGGATGCTCAGCCACGGCAGGCGCGGCGACGGGCGGGCCGCATCCGGGGGCAGTAGCTTCACCACGCCAGCCACACCTCCCATAACCGATCATGATGATGTGCCAAACGGCCCCGTGTGGCACCGAACATTTTAAGAATGTTAACGATCGGGCCACCCCGCGACAGCCGTGAAAATCACTCTGACGTAAACCTCTGCCGCGGTGGCTATGCTGGTCAAATGCCGCAACGGGCGTTGCGTGACCGCCTGATCGACGTCGAGGTTCCGAGCGAGGATCTGGCACGCGGCCGGGCGCTGCGCAAGACCGCCCCACGGCGGTCCCTCGCTGCGCTGACACCGTCCACCCGAACAGCGACCGAGATCCTCGTCGCCCAAAACGCAGAGCGGCTGAGCGAACTCGTGCCGCTCCGGTTCGCGCGCATGCTCGCCGACCCGTTTTCCTTCTACCGAGGTTCGGCGGCGGTCATGGCCGCCGACCTCGCCGCAAGCCCGTCCAGCGGAATCGAAGTCATGTGCTGCGGTGATGCGCACGTTTCGAATTTCGGCCTGTACGCCGCTCCCCATCGCTCGATCGTCTTCGACCTGAACGACTTCGATGAGGCGGCGGTCGCACCCGCGGAGTGGGACGTGAAACGCCTGATCACCAGCGCGATCATCGGTGGCCGTCACGCCGGCTATCCGGGCAAGGCCATCCGCCGCTGTGTCGAAGAGGCGTTGGCGGGCTATCAAACCAGCCTCGAGGCGATGCTCGAGGAGATGGATGTTCTGGAGCGTTACTACCTACGAGTGGAACCCGAACACTACACCGGAGAGGTGTCCAAAGGCCTGCAGGCGGTGATCCAGAAGACGATCTCCCGCGCGCGCACGCGAACGTCAGAGCGAGTCTTCAAGCAAATCACGGAGATTGGCGCGGACGGAACGCCGCGGCTGCGTGAAGCGCCTCCAGTCCTGCAGCACATCGAGGAGGACATCGAAGGCCCCTTGATCGAGTCGATTCAGGAATATCTGGCCGCGGTCCCGGCCGACGTGGCGTTGTTGCTGTCGCACTTCCGCGTCACCGACGTCGCGCTGCGGGTCGTCGGCGTCGGCAGCGTCGGCACCCGGTGCTACCTGGTCATCCTGGTCGGCCCCAACGGAACACCACTGATCATGCAGATCAAGGAGGCTACTCGGTCGGTGCTCGACGAATACGGCGGTTGGCCGCAGCCGGACACCCTCACCGCGGCGGTCAACGCCAAGGGCCAGGGTGTGCGCGTAATCGACGGTCAACTGATCTTGCAGGCGATGTCGGACGTGTTCCTGGGAACGACCCGCAAGGACGGCCGCGACTACTACGTCCGCCAATTCCACGACATGAAGGGCAGCATCGACACCGAGGGCATGTCGGCCTCGATATTCTCCGAATACGTCCTTGCCTGTGCGGTGCTGCTGGCCCGCGCGCACGCGCAGAGCGCGAACGCGTCCATCCTGCGGGGATATGTCGGCACCAGTAGCGCCGTGCACGACGCGGTCGCCGATTGGTCGTATGCCTACGCCGACAAATCCCTTGACGACTTTCACCAGTTGCGCGCCGCGGCAGCGGCCGGTGATATCGAGGTCGCCGACGATCCCGCACGTTGACGGCCCGCCGAGGTATGGCTCCGCCACACGATTGAACGGTTGATCGAATGAGGCCCGACCTAGCTGCTGGCCAATTGGTTCGCGCTGTTATCGGTTTCGGTGTCGGGTAGCGTCGTCCGTCCGTTGGGCGCCCCGGTGTGGTGCGCCCACTCCCGTGCCCGCAGCCGCCAGGTGCGGCGCGCGTACTCCAGCTCGGTATAGGGCCACTGGGTGACGATCCGGCCGGTCGGCGATCGGAAGTAGCTGTCGCACTGCGTCCAGATGGTGCGCTCCAGGTCCGTGGAAAGCGCGTCGTTGTAACGCTTTTCGGCTTCCGGGCGCACGTCGAGGTATCCGCCGCGGCGCGCCAGCCTGCTTACCGCGCTGGCGACCAGCCGCGCCCCGGCCTCGAGGATGTAGACGATGGAGTTGCCGCCCTGATTGGTGTTGGGGCCGTAAAGCATGAAGAAGTTCGGGAATCCGCTGACCGCGACCCCAAGGTAGGCGCACGGGTCGTCGCCCCAGTGCTCGTGCAGCTTGCGCCCACCGGCGCCGACGACATCGATGCCGGACAAGTAGCGAGACGTCTCGAAGCCGGTGGCCAACACGATCGCGTCGACGTCGACGTGCGCACCCGACTCGGTGATCACCGAGGCCGGGCCGATGCGCGCGATGGGGTCGGTGACCAGCTCGACGTTGTCGCGCTGCAAGGCCCGGTAGTAGTCGTCGCCCAGCAGCACCCGCTTACAGCGGAACGGATAGTCCGGCGTCAGCGCGCGGCGCAACGGTTCGTCGTCGACGGTGCGGCCGAGGAACGACGCCGCGATCTGCGTGCGCGCCGTCACCACGGGGTCGTCGGCGAAGGTCGCGGTGTTGTCGTGCTGAAACTTCCAGATCTGCCAGCGGGTGCGGCGCACCGCCAGGGGCCTCCGCTTGAAGCGGGCCAATTCCGTTGCGCTGTAGGGGCGGTCGTCCTTGGGCACCATCCACGGCGGGGTGCGCTGGAAGACCGCGACACGTCCCGCGGTCTTCGCCAGCTCGGGCACCAGTTGTACCCCGCTGGCGCCGGTGCCGATCACCGCGACGGTCCGGCCGGCCAGATCGAGGTCGTGATCCCATGCGGCGGTGTGCAGCACCGGGCCGGCGAAGTCGCGCAGCCCGTCGATATCGGGGAGCTTGGCGGATCCGAACAGGCCGACCGCACACACGACGGCGTCGGCGGTCAGTGTGGCCGGCCGACCGCCGCGCTCCAGCTCGCAATGCCACGCAGCGGTATCCGGGTCCCATCGCACGCCGCGCACCATGGTGTCGAGGAGAAGATGGCGGCGCAGGTCGAAATCGTCGGCCACCGATTCCAGGTAGGCCAGTATTTCGGGCTGCCGCGCGTAGGTGCGGCTCCAGGATGTGTTGGGGGCGAAAGAAAACGAGTACAGGTGGCTCTGTATATCGCAGGCGGCGCCGGGATAGGTGTTGCGCCGCCAGGTGCCGCCGACGCCGTCGGCGCCCTCGACGATCACCAGGTCGTCGATGCCCGCGCGGCGCAGCGCGACGGCCGCGCCCAGCCCGCCGAATCCGGCGCCGATGATGGCCACCTTCGGCCCGCGCCGGCGCCGCGTCGCCGCCCGCAGCCGCCCAATGGCGTAAAGAGCCCGGGCTTTTCGGCTTGTCACGGCCCGTCCCCCGCGCGGCGGACCAGTAGGCCTTTCAGGTCGCCGTCGGCCCGCCACCGCTGCAGGATGTCGGCGTACTCGGTGGGTGCGCCGAAGAAGAAGCTGCCCTGTCGGGTCTTGGCGTCGGCCTTGCCTTCCCGGTTGTAATAGCCAGGCGTACACGTCTTGGCGCGCTCGGCGCTCGCGACCGAGCGGGCCACCACCGTGTCGACCCAGCCGGCTTCGGCGTCGGGCGCGGCCTCGATCTCGGTGATGCCCTCGGCGAGCGCGGTTGCGATGATCCAGGCGACGTGGCCGGCCTGCACGTCGAGCAGGTATGGGAAGTTCACCGTCAGGCCGGCCTGGGCGATGCTTTCGACGAAGCAGTTCGGGAATTTGGTCGTGCACAGGCCCTGGAAGGTGCGCACCCCGTCGGTCCAGTGTTCGGTCAGCGTCACGCCGTCGCGGCCGATCAACTCGAATCCGGTGCGGCGACAGTAATCGGTGCCCACCTCGAAACCCGTTGCGAAAATGAGGCAGTCGAGTTCGTAGGTCACGCCGTCGACCACCACGCCGGTTTCGGTGATCCGCTGCACCCCGCGGCCGCGGGTGTCGACCAGGGTCACGTTATTCCGGTTGAACGTCTGCAGGTACTCGTCGTGGAAGCAGGGACGTTTGCAGAAGTACCCGTACCACGGTTTGAGCGCCTCGGCCGTGGCGGGATCGGTGACGATCGCGGCGACGCGCGCCCGGATCTCGTCCATCTTGGCGAAGTCGGCCAGCTCGATGTCGCGGCCGCGCTGTTCGGGATCGGCCAGGCCGTCTCCGTCGTGACGCATGACCGGCAGCTTGCGGGTGATACTTGTCCAGGCATCGGCGACCAGGTCCTGGTCGGCTTGACCACCGGCGGTGAGGATCTGAAAATTCTGTATCCGCTCGCGCTGCCAGCCGGGTTGTAAAGCGTTGGCCCACTCCGGATCCGTGGCGCGGTTTGCCCGCACGTCCACCGAGGACGGCGTGCGTTGAAAGACGTAGAGCCGCTGGGCGGCAGCGGCGAGGTGCGGTACACATTGGATCGCCGTGGCGCCGGTGCCGATGATGCCGACGCGCTTGTCGGCCAGATGCTGCAGCTGCGCGCCGGTGTAGGCGTAGTCCCACCGGCTGGTGTGGAAGGCATGCCGGCGGAAGGTGCCGAGTCCGTCGATGCCCGGTAGCTTCGGTTTGGCCTGATACCCGTTGGCCATGGACATGAACCTGGCGCGCATCTCGTCGCCCCGGTCGGTGCGGATGATCCACCGCGATTTCGCTGAATCCCAACGGATTTCCCGCACATCGGTCTGCAGGCAGGCGTCGCGGTAGAGGTCGAAGTGCTCGGCGATCCGCCGGCAATGCGCGAAGATCTCCGGGCCCTTCGCATACTTTTCGGTGGGCGTGTAGCCCAGCTCCTCGAGCAGCGGCATGTACACATACGACTCGACGTCGCAAGCGATTCCGGGATAGCGGTTCCAATACCAGGTGCCGCCGACGTCGGCCGCCCGGTCGATCAGCCGCACGCTGTCGACGCCGAGCTGACGTAGCCGGGCCCCGGTCAACAGCCCGCCGAATCCGGCGCCGACGATGGCCACGTCCACCTCATCAGTGAGCGGCTCGCGGGCGTGGTCCCCGTTGGCCCACGGGTCGTCGGCGAACCGGGCGAACGCGCCGGCCATCTCCACGTACTGGCCGATGCCGTCCGCGCGGATGCGGCGCGCGCGTTCTTCGGCGTACTTGCGTCGCAGCGCGTCGACGTCAAGCTCCTGGCCAACGGTCTCGGTCACGGCGTCGGGTTCCTCTCCGTGGCCTCGACCTTATAATCAATCGCTTGATCATATCAAGGGCGCGGCGGCGCAGAAGGGCGCTGCTATGCCCGCGAAGCAGGGGCAAACAGGGTGCCCCTGACCAGTTGCCTGGCCGACGCCAGCGCCGCGTGATAGTCCTCGGGCGCGAGCGTGGCCGCCAACTCGGTCAGGCCGTAGATCAGCGCGTAGACCGCCTCGGCGACGCCGCTCCGGTGGGCACTGCCGGCGAGCCCGCCCTCGCGGAATGCGTCTTCGACGATGCCGTCGATGATTTCGCGGAACGCCTGAAACCCGCCCGCCCCCGCGGCATCGGCGGTGATCGCGTTCTCCGCCCGGATCACCCACTCGAACGCCGCGAGGTCGGGATACTCGCGCATCAGCCGGCCCGACTCGTCGAGGACCGCTTCGAGTCGCGCGATCGCGTCGTCCGGCTGGGCGGCCGCCCGGCGCAGTCGCGGCACCGCGATATCGGTCCGTGCGGCCACCGCGGCCTTCATCAGTTCGGACTTGTTCGGGAAGTAGTTGTAGAGGCTTGCGCTGGTGACGTTGGCGGTGCGGGCGATCTCACGAATCGTGGCGCGCGCGTAACCGACCGTGGCCACGCACCGCATGGTGGCGGCGACGATCCGCGCCCGGGTCTGCTCGGCATCGGCGCCCACCGGCCGGCCCAATTGCGGCCCGGTGACGGTCATCCCGCGCCCGGGGTTGGTTGGTCACGCACCGCGCACCTCCGCGCCATCACCAAATTGATCGGCCGATTATATTCGATCTGTCGGAACCATCGGCCGACGGACAGGATGCGACCAGTGCAGGCAGCGCCGTGACGCGGGCGCCACGCGGGCGTCCGGTCGGTGCCAGCGGCGAGGAGACTCGCCGGCGGATCGTCGCCGCCACCATGCGGTGCGTGGCC
>NZ_LZKI01000119.1 GCF_001672755.1 Mycobacterium colombiense
GAGGACCTTTCCGCAACGGCCATACCGCCGCAATCCGGTGTCCGCTAAACCGGGGTAAGCCCAAAGTCCACCACGTCCAAGACTGGGCACATACGCATACCACCGATATCGACCAGCTCACGCTGGCCTGCGGACCCCACCACCGGCTCCTCGACAAGGGCTGGATCACCCGAAAGCGTGCCAGCGGCGACACCGAATGGATCCCACCCGCGCACCTCGATCGCGGCCAACCCCGCACCAACACCTTTCACCACCCGGAGAAGCTGTTGGGGGGCGAGGAAGACGACGGCCCGTAACTAACCGGCTTGCTTAGCCGGCGGGCGGTAAAAGATCGCCAGCTGACCGATGGCGCCGGCCAGGCCCAACCCCGCCGAAATCACCAGGCCCTGCCAGCCGTCGAACCAGTTCTTCCCGAAGACCAGGTAGTCCAGGCTGTACTTGCCCGCGCCCAGCGTGGCCACGCCCACGGCGCTGACCGCCAGCACCAGGTTGTACTCCCAGCCCTCCTTGACGATGAAGAAGCCGTTCGCGCGGTGCACCGTCCAGGCCGCGACCAGCATCAGCGAGACAAAACCCGCCGCCGGGATCGGGGTGAGAAATCCGGCGGCCAGGCCCAGACCGGCGGCCATTTCCGTGGTCGCCGCCACGGTGGCGTGAAACTTACCGGGCTTCATGCCGATGCTCTCGAACCAGCGCGCGGTGCCCGGGATGCGGCCACCGCCGAAGAACTTGTTGTAGCCATGCGCGGCCAGCGTCACGCCCAACACCAGCCGCAGGATCAGTACTCCGACGTCATGGAACGTGTCATATGAAGTCATAACTGTAAACCTAGAGCATCGGCCGGGTGGCACCACAAGAGCCGCCGAGCCGCTACGTCGCTTAATCCGCTGGTCCGTGTGGGAACATAGCGGGCGTTCCGACGTCGGCCCGATCAGTAGCCACACCACCAAGGGGGTGCACCACGGCTGGCACCGCACGAGGCAGCGGCGCCCACCGCAATGCGTCAAGCGGCCGTGGGTCTGCGCCTACCGAGCACTCCGTGGTGGTGCTGGACGGCACATCGAACCACCCACGGGAGCTGCTGGGCAACAAGGGGCACGGCATCGAGGCGATGCGCCGGCACAACCTGCCGGTGCCGCCGGCGTTCTGTATCACCACCGCGGTGGGCCTGCGGTATCTCGCCGACCCCGCAGCAACCATGGATGCCGTCTGGGACGACGTGCTCGACCGGATGCGCTGGCTGGAGGCGCAGACCTCCCGCACGTTCGGCCGGGGCTCGCGTCCCCTGTTGGTCAGCGTGCGCTCCGGAGCCACCCAGTCCATGCCGGGCATGATGGACACCATCCTGGACCTCGGCATCAACGAGGACGTCGAGCGGGCGCTGGCGGCAACCGGTGACCAAGCGTTCGCCCGAGACACCCACCGGCGGTTCTCGGACATGTATCGGCGCATCGTCGGCGTCGCCGACCACGTGCCCTCCGACCCGTACGCGCAGTTGCGCGCCGGAATCGAGGCGGTATTCGCCTCGTGGAATTCACCCCGCGCGGTCGCCTATCGCGCCCACTACGGAATCGACGATCAGCAGGGCACCGCCGTGGTCGTGCAGGCGATGGTATTCGGCAACCACGGCTCCAATTCCGGTGCCGGAGCGTTCTTTTCCCGCAATCCGATCACCGGCGACAACGAACCGTTCGGCGAATGGCTGCCCGGCGGCCAGGGCGACGACGTGGTGTCGGGATCGGTCGACGTCGAACCGATCGTAGCGCTTCGTGATGAACAGCCGTCCGTCTACGACGAACTGATCGGTGCCGCCCGCACCTTGGAACGGCTGGACTCCGACATCCAGGAGATCGAGTTCACCGTCGAGGACGGCAAGCTGTGGCTGTTGCAGACGCGAGCGGCGGAACGGTCGGCGCAGGCGGCGGTGCGCACGGCGCTGCAGCTGCGGCACGAGGGACTCATCGATGACGCGGAGACATTGCGCCGCGTGACCCCGGCGCACGTGCAAACACTGGTGCAACCGGCGCTTCAGCCCGAAATACGTTTGGCAGCACCGCTATTGGCCAAGGGATTACCGGCGTGCCCGGGCGTAGCGTCGGGCAAGGCGTACACCGACGTCGACGAGGCGCTGCGCGCCGTCGATCGCGGCGAGCGGGTGATCCTGGTGCGCGATCACACCCGGCCCGAAGACGTGTCGGGCATGCTGGCCGCGCAGGGCATCGTCACCGAGGTCGGCGGCGCCTCCAGCCATGCGGCGGTAGTCAGCCGCGAACTGGGCCGGGTGGCGGTGGTGGGGTGCGGCCACGGGGTCGCGGCAGCGCTGGCCGGCAAGCACATCACCGTCGACGGCGCCGAAGGCGAAGTGCGCGAAGGCAATCTGAGCCTGTCCGCGTGGTCGGAAGACGACACGCCGGAACTGCGCGAACTGGCCGACATCGCACGGCGGATCAGCCCGCTGCGCGCCCACGCCGCGGGCGACCACGTGCGACTGGACGACAGCTCCGAGGCCGCGGTGCGCGCCGCCCTGAACAGCGGGCAGGGCGACGTGGTGTCGGCGACGCCGTTGATCGTGATGCTGATCGCGCTGCGCCTGACAACGGGATCCGCATCGTGACCGAATTGGCTGTGCTGCAAGGGGTTCGGCTCAAAGGACGGGTGAGTCCAGCCGACCTGGCCGCGACGCTGGGTGCAGATCTTGCCGACATCACTCCCGTTGTCGAGCGGCTGACCGCAGCGGGGCTGCTGACCGAAGGTCCGACGTTGCGGATCACCCTCAGCGGGACCGACAGGCTCACAACGCTGCTCGCCGAGGAACGCAAGGACATCGATCCCGGTGCGATGGCCGCCGCCTACGACGACTTCCGCGCTGTCAACGCCGACCTCAAGGGACTTGTGACGGATTGGCAGCTCAAGGGCGGACCCGACGGCGTTCCCAACGCCCACGACGACCCCGCCTACGACGAGGCGGTACTGGCCCGCCTCGACGACGTCCACGCCCGCACGATGCCGATCATCGAGGCCGCCGCGGCACAACTGCCGCGGCTGACCGCCTACGCGGCCAAACTGGTTGCGGCACTGGACAAAGTCAAGGCCGGGGAGACCACCTGGCTGACCCGGCCGTTGATCGACTCCTACCACACGGTGTGGTTCGAACTGCACGAGGAGCTGATCGTCGCCGCCGGCTTGACCCGCGAAGAGGCGGCCAGATCCGGCGACGCGCAATAGCTAGAGCGCCGCGTCGAGCAGCGCCAGGTAGGCGTCGACGTCGGGCACGGCCGAGGCCGCCGCGTGCACGCTGATCGCGATGGTGTCGCCGATGCCGTGCACGCCGTGCGTCAGCCCCATCATCGGCGACAGCGCCGGATATCCCGACGTCAGCACCACCGGCGCGCCGCCGAAACTCAGATCGGCAGCCCCGCGGTTGACGCTGGACACCACGGTGTTGCCGGACACCTGCGTCGCGCGCTCTTGGACATCGAATTGCCCGATGCCCCAACGCAGTAGCCCGGCTGGCACCGCCGCGAACGCACGGTCGGCGGCCCGGGTGGCCGGATGCTCGAAGCGGCGCCGGCCGTTGGCCAGGTCGGCCGCGATCCGCTCGGCGCGGGCATCCGACCCGAGCTTCGGGTAGAGCCCCACCACGATGTTGCCGAAGTGGTTGTGCGCCCGCGCCGCGCCGGGTTTGGCCATGGGAACCTCGGCGCCCAGCGAATCGCATTGCCCGTCAAGCAGATTGGACAGGGCCTGCGATACCGCACTCAGCACGCCGACGGTGATCGTGGGGCCGGGCAGCTGCGAACGGTGTCGCACCAAGGTCCGCACCGCGCGGGGGCCCTCGGGACGCGCATTCGTCGGCAGCAACGGACGCGACCCCGCGCCGGGGGTCAGCAGTCCCGCGCGGATGTCGCGCTCCAGCAGGCGATGGGCGCGTGCCGCCTGGACGGCTCGCCAGGGCAGAAAGCCCGGCCGCGGCGTGGGCACCTCGGGCACCGGGTCGGGCCGCCCGAACAGCCACGCCGCCATGGCAGCGGAGCGGGCGCCGTCGGCCAGCGCGTGCGCGACCTGCAACACCGCGACGGCGCCCGATCCGATGACGCCGGGAATGCCACGCACCGGGGTGAAGACGTGCAGCCGCCAGGCCATTCGCCGAACGTCCAGCTGGTCATCGGCGAGGCCGGCGACGGCCGCCAGGACGCCATTCCAGTTCTGCTCCGCAAGGTCGTGGCGGACCACCTGTTCGGCCGCGACGGCCGCCGGCACCCATTGCGGGTAGCGCCACCGGCCTCGGTCCCGCACCCGCATCGTCAGCGCCGGCTCGGCGTTGGCCCGCAAGCAGAGTTGCTCGACGGCGAGCGCGTAGTCGGCGGGCTCACCGCCGAACGCGTAGAGCAGGAACTCGTCGCTGGGGATCTTGGCCGACATCCAGTAGAACTGCGCGTCGACGGCAGCCATCCGGTGCCCCGACATGGCCCGAGCCATGATGTCAGCCGGGTGAGCCGATGAACCCGAGCACCAGGTCGGCGACCTTGTCGGGCTGCTCGAGCTGCAGGAAATGGCCGGCGTGTTCGACGATGCCGATCTCGCTGCCCGCGGGCAGCACCTTTTCGGCCCACCGCGCGAAAGCCGGTGTCATGCAACCGTCGTCGCGACCGTGCAGGTACAGGCACGGCAGCACGGGTTCTTCGGTCCACAACTGGTTCAATGCGGCATACCGCGCCGACGGCCGGGTGTTGCGAATGGTGGCGCGGTAGGGGCCCAGCGCCGCGCGCCAGCTTTCCGGCGCGCCGATCGCGGCGTCGACGTGACGCAAGTCCTCGTCGGCGCGATAACCGGGCGACCACCGGCGCCATAACAGCGGCAACACCCAGGACGCGGAACGTTCAGGCAGCCAAGGCAATTGGAAGTACATGATGTACCAGCTGCGAAACACCTGGCGCGCCAGATGGGCGGCCAGCCGGCCCCGCTCGGCCGCGCCACCGCCGCGCCGCCGGAACGCCGCCGACGGCGGGACCGACATGATCACCGCCTTGGTGAACGGGCTGTCGGGCATGGCGGCCAGGCCGGTACCGGCGATCGCGCCCCAGTCGTGGCCGATGATCACGTCGTTCTCGGTGCCGCCCGCGGCCGAGCGCACCCGCAGGGCGTCGTCCATCAGCGCGCCCACCTGATAGCCGCCGTCGACCGGGATCGACGACGGCGCGTATCCGCGCATAAAGGGCGCGATCACCCGCCATCCCGCCTGTGCGAGGCGGGGGGCGACCTTGCGCCAGCCGTAGGGGGTGTCGGGGAAGCCGTGCAGGCATAGCGCGATGGGACCGTCTGCCGGCCCCCAGGTGAGGGCCTTGAGGTCCCCCGCATGGCCGGTCACGTCGATCCAGCCTGGTTCAGCCATGTTCACTCCCTGCTCGACGTCTCCGCAGGGATCAACCTAACCTGTGCGGTCGCGCGACGCACCGACCCTGCTCGACTGAGGGTCAAACCGTCGCTCTACCAGAAGTTTTCAGTGTTGCAGCGCGGCGGCCCGCTCCAACTCGGCGACGATGATCTTGCGCATGCCGTACATCGCCTTGGTGGCCGCCGCCGCCCGCGTGCGGTCCGGGTCGCCGATCAGTTCGTAGAGCCGGTCCGGGACGATTTGCCAGCTCATCCCGAAGCGGTCTTTGAGCCAGCCGCATTGCGATTCCTCGCCGCCGTCGCTCAGCCGGTCCCAGTAGTAGTCCACCTCGTCCTGGTCCTTGCAATGGATCGTGAACGAGACCGCCTCGGTGAAGTGGAAGTGCGGACCGGCGTTGATCCCGATGAACCGGGTGCCGTCCAGCACGAAGCTGCCGGACAGGACCGTGCCGGGCTCGCCCGGCCCGGCGTCGGTGGTCTGGTTGAAGCCCTCGATGTGGGAGTTGGAAAACACCGAGGTGTAGAAACTGGCGGCCTCCTCCAGGTTGTCGTCGAACCATAACGACGGGGTGATCGATGGCATGTCCGGGGCCTCCTTGACGGCTCGTTGGTCTCTGCCGTTATAGACCCGGTCGGCGACGAAAAGTCATCGCGTCGTCCACCCGCGCAACAGTGCTTAACCGGCCTATGTAACGTCAGGTCGCATGAGTACCGTCAGCAGCAGTCCCGAGACGGTGGAGTTTGCCGGCGTCGACGGGATTTCCCTGGTCGCCGACGAATGGAATCGCGGCTCCGGCGGTGCCGGGCGACCGAGCATCCTGATGCTGCACGGTGGCGGCCAGAACCGGTTTTCCTGGAAAAACACCGGCCAGACGCTGGCCGACGAGGGACTGCACGTGGTGGCGCTGGATTCCCGCGGACACGGCGACAGCGCACGCTCCCCCGACGCCGACTACGAGATCGAGACGCTCACCGGCGACGTCATGCGAGTGCTGGACGAGATCGGCCGGCCGGTGACGATCATCGGAGCCAGCATGGGTGGGCTGACCGGCATCCTCGCCGCTCACCGGGCCGGACCCGCGAAGGTCACCCGGTTGGTGCTCGTCGACGTGGTCCCCCGTTTCGAAAAGGGCGGCAGCGCCCGCATCCGCGACTTCATGTTCAGCGGCCTCGACGGCTTCGACTCGCTGGAGCAGGCCGCCGACGCCGTCGCCGCCTACCTGCCGTACCGCAGTAAGCCGCGCAGCCCCGAGGGATTGAAGAAGAACCTGCGGCTGCGCGACGGCCGCTGGTATTGGCACTGGGACCCCGCCTTCATGACCAAGCCCGGCGACGATCCCGAACTGCGCACCGAGAGCTTCGAGCAGGCCGCCAAAAACCTGACGATCCCCGTCTTGCTGATCCGCGGCAAGCTGTCCGACGTGGTGAGTCCCGAGGGGGTTCGGCACTTCCTGGCCACCGTGCCGCGCGCCGAGTTCGTCGAGCTGTCCAACGCCGGGCACACCGCGGCCGGCGACGACAACGACGCGTTCAGCGACGCGGTGGTGGCCTTCGTCAATCGCCGCTAGTTCGATGGCGGCGACCCGCATCACCCGGCCACGCCGCGCTCGCGATCGCCGCTAGTTCGATGGCGGCGACCCGCATCACCCGGCCACGCCGCTAGTTCGCCGGCTTCTCCGCGTGCCCTCCGAATTGCTTGCGCATCGCCGAGAGAGCCTTGTTGGCGAAGTCGTCGAGCTGGCGCGAGGCGAACCGCGACTGCAGCGCGGTGGTCAGCACCGGCGAGGGGACGCCCTCGTCGATCGCCGCGATGGCGGTCCACCGGCCCTCCCCGGAGTCGGAGACCCGGCCGGAGAACTCCTTGAGGTCGGGCGACTCGTGCAGCGCGATCGCCGTCAGGTCCAGCAGCCAGGAGCCGATGACGCTGCCGCGCCGCCATACCTCGGCCACCTCGGGGATGTCGAAGTCGTACTGGTAGAACTCCGGGTTCGACAGCGGCGCCGTTTCGGCGTCACCCTCCTGCATGTGCTTGCCGATGTCGGCATTGCGCAAGATGTTCAGCCCCTCGGCGAGCGAGGCCATCATGCCGTACTCGATTCCGTTGTGCACCATCTTCACGAAGTGCCCGGCGCCGGCCGGTCCGCAGTGGAGATAGCCCTGCTCCGACCGCGCAACCTCGCCATCGCGGCCCGGCGTGCGGGGCGCGGCGTCGACGCCCGGTGCGACGGTGGCGAAGATCGGCTCGGCGTGCAGGAAGGCCTCGTCGTCGCCGCCGATCATCAGGCAGTAGCCGCGTTCCCGGCCCCACACGCCGCCGCTGGTCCCGCAGTCCAGGAAGTGAATACCCTTCTCCGACAAAGTCTTCGCGTGGCGAATGTCGTCGCGGTAGTAGGAGTTGCCGCCGTCGATGACGATGTCCCCGGAGTCGAGCGTCTTGGCCAGTTCGTCGATCACGCCCGTGGTGATGGTCCCGGCCGGGACCATCACCCAGACCAGCCGCGGGGCCGTCAGCTTCTCGGCGAGCTCCTGCAGCGAGGACACCCCGGTGGTCTTGTCCTCCCCCGCCATCGCCTTGACCGCGTCGGGGTTGTGGTCGTAGACCACGCACTCGTGTCCGTCCGTGACCACGCGGCGGACGATGTTCGCGCCCATCCTGCCGAGGCCGATCATCCCAAGCTGCATCGTGGGTGTCTCCTTACTGTTGGGTGGGCTTGCTACGCGGCAGCCACGGCTCTTGCCAGCTGTGGTGACCCCGCAGCAGCGCCTGTGCGGCCTCGGGTCCCCACGAGTCCTGGTCGTAATGGTGGATGCGGCCGGGCTTGTCCAGCACGGGCTGCACGATTCGCCACGTCTCTTCGATGGCATCTTCGCGGGCGAACAACTGGCGATCTCCGTTGAACGCGGCGTAGAGCAACCGCTCGTAGGGCCGCACCGGTTCGCCGAGATCCTCGGCGAACGACGAGTCCAGGTGAACGTCATGCCACGAATCGCCGGCCTGGGCGGACAACTGCAGCCGCATCCCGGGGTCGGGGTCGATGCGCAGCACGATCTGGTTGCACTCGGGCGGCCGGCGGTTCGGCAGGAACGAGAACCCGGGGACGTGGTGCAGGAACATCCGCACCTCGGTCACCTTCTCCGGCAACGCTTTTCCGGCGCGCAGGAAAATCGGCACCCCGGCCCAGCGCCAATTGTCGATCTCGGTGCGCAGCGCGATGTAGGTCTCGGTGGTGGAATCCTCTGCCACACCGGCGACGTCGGTGTAGCCCCGGTACTGCCCGCGGACGCAACGCTCCGGATCAAGCGCCGGCATCGCCCGGAACACCTCGGCCTTCTTGTCGTTCAGGTCGTCGGCGCTCGCCCCGACCGGGGGTTCCATGGCGACCAGGGCGAGCACCTGCAGCAGGTGGTTTTGCACGACATCGCGAAGGGCGCCCACCGCGTCGTAGAACTTGCCGCGGTCCTCGATGCCGAAGTCCTCGGCCATGGTGATGTGAATCTCGGAGATGCTGTCGCGGTCCCACACCTTGGCCAGGCCGTTGTTGGCGAACCGCAGGTATTGCAGTTCTTCGACCGGCTGCTTACCCAAAAAGTGGTCCACGCGCAGGATTTGGTCTTCGTCGAGCACCGCGCGCAGCCGCTCGTTGAGTTCACGCGCCGAGTCCAAGTCGTGGCCGAACGGTTTTTCCACCGCCACCCTGGCCCGCTCCAGCAGGTCGGCCTTCGCCAGGTTCTCCACGATCGGCGCGAACAGGGACGGCGGCATTTCCAGGTAGAAAAGCGGATGGGAGTCCGAGGGGATCTTCTTGGCGAGTTGCTTGTAGAGACCGTCGTCGGTGACGTCGCCGTGCAGGTAGGACAGCCGGTCCGCCAGCCGGTCGAACACGGCGTCGTCGAACACCTCGCCCGACGCCTTGATCGCGTCGCGCGCCCGATCCCGAAGCTGCTCGATGGTGATGTCGTCACTGGCCACACCCACGACCGGGTGGTTCAGCATGTCGCGGCGCTCGAGCCGGTACAGCGCCCGGAACGTCATCTTGCGCGCCAAATCACCGGTGATTCCGAAGATCACCAGCAGGTCAGATGGGTTAGTGTCGTCCTCGGCCAAGACCGCTCCTCCCGAAAGTCACCCGATCGGCTCCCTTGAGATCACTACCCGCGGCTGGCGGAATCAACACTAGACACTGCAGATAGGGCCGACAACCTGGGTGGCCCGCGGCCTTGAAAGGATGACCGCCATGGCTGACGCGCTGCACGTCACGGTCTACCTCCTGGCCGGGATTGCCGCGATCGAGGGCGTTGCGCTGATCGTGCTGTGGCGATTGCTGGTGCGCAGTCAGCAGGAGCTCGACGAGTTGCGCCAGCGGACCGACGCCCGCACTCAGCTGCTGTCGGGCGGTCGCGAGGCCGTCAAAAGGGTGTGGAACACCGCCAACCTGATGCGCAAGGAGGGCTTCGGCGCGGCGGTGCGCAGCAGCATCGAGGACCTCGCGGACTGGGCCGAAGTAGAGCGACCCGATCTTGCCCGCGTCACCCCGGACGGCCGGGTGGTGATCTTGTTCTCCGACATCGAGGAATCCACGGCACTCAACGAGCGCATCGGCGACCGGGCGTGGGTCAAGCTGATCAGCTCGCACGACAAGCTGGTCTCGGATCTGGTGCGGCGACGGTCCGGTCACGTGGTGAAAAGCCAGGGCGACGGGTTCATGATCGCGTTCGCTCGCGCCGAGGAGGCGGTCCGATGCGGTATCGATTTGCAGAGCGCATTGCGAAGGGACGCGAATCGCAAGCGGCGCGAGGAGATTCGCGTGCGGATCGGCATCCACATGGGCCGTTCGGTGCGCCGCGGCGATGATCTGTTCGGCCGCAACGTCGCGATGGCGGCACGGGTTGCCGCGCAGGCGGTCGGCGGCCAGATTCTGGTGAGTCAGCCGGTGCGAGACGCGCTTTCAGATTCCGACGGCATCCGGTTCGACGACGGCCGCAATGTGGAGCTGAAGGGCTTTTCGGGCACCTACCGATTATTCGCCGTCGAGTCTCCGTCCGACTCCGAGCCCGACTGAACACCGTCCCCGTTGTATTCGGCCAACCGCTGATGCAGACGGTCGCGAACCTCGTCGGCCGTGTACGCGCGCCGCTTGCGTTGGTCCCGGACGACCAGCGCGCCCCCTGCGACGACACCGGCGGCACCGGCCAATCCCAGCCACTTCCACACATTGCGCATGTCACCAGGCTATGCCAGCCGGGTCGTTATGGCCGGTTGTGATTGACTTGTGTGCCCGCAACATTCGGCAACGCATCCCGCGTGACGTACGGTGGGCTCATATTGGCGACGACAGCGGCGAAAGTCGCAGCGGCGGACGGGCTTACACGAAGATGCTCACTTTGGACCAAGCACTCGAACAGACCCGCACCGGCGATCTTTGGCTGTTTCGCGGCGGTTCGGGACCCGACCGCGCCATCCAGACGCTGACAAACAGCCCGGTGAACCACGTGGGGATGGCGGTGGCCATCGACGACCTGCCGCCGTTGATCTGGCACGCCGAACTCGGTGACAAGCTCGTCGACCTGTGGACCGGGACGAATCATCGTGGCGTGCAACTCAACGACCTTGCGCAGTCGGTGTTGCAGTGGTCGCAGCGCTACCACCAGCGGTGCTGGCTGCGCCAGCTGACCCCGCCGGCCGACCGGGAGCAAGAGAACACGCTGCTGCGCGTGATCGCCCGGATGGACGGGACCGCCTTTCCCACCACCATGCGGCTGACCGGCCGGTGGCTGCGCGGCCGGCTGCCGAACGCTTACGACTGGACGCGCGGAATCCCCCTCGTGGACAAGAAGATTCGCGAATCGACCCGGCGACGCAAGGAGCGCCAAAAGCTCGGCCTGGAGGTGGCCTACTGCGCGGAGACGGTGGCGATCACCTACGAGGAAATGGGGTTGCTCACTACCGAGAAGTACTCCAACTACTTCGATCCCGGCTCGTTCTGGAGTGGTGACAGGCTTCCGCTCACACCGGGCTACACCCTGGGCGACGAAATCGAGATCGCGGTCGGCTAGTCGAGGACTACTCGACCGCCATCTCGCCCATCTCCGACCAGTCCGTGGCGTCGATGGTCTGGTTGATGATTTTGGGCGTCGACGTCAGCGCCTGCGGGACCTCTTGGATGAAGCGCTTGAAGTGGTCGCTGTTGACGTGGGCCCCGCCCGCCTCATCGTCGCGGAAGGCCTCCACCAAGACGTACTCCGCCGGGTTGTCCAGGCTGCGCGACCAGTCGAACCAGAGATTGCCGTCTTCGGCCCGCGTCGCCGCGGTGAACGACGCGACGAATTCGGGCCAGCGGTCGGTCCACTCGGGCTTGGTCTCGAACTTGACAACGATGAAGATCACTGCGGCCCCGCCTCGGTTCGCTGTTCCGGTTACGCCCGCCCGGTCTCCCGGGGGCAGCGCCAGCCTATCCGCCCGCGGGTGGCGCTACGGCGGCGTCGGCGGCTGAACGCCCGACGTAGTTTGCTTGGGAAATGGTTAGAGCAAAGTGTGCTCATGCGTCACACGTGACACATGAGCACACTTTTGCCGCAGGCAACCGTTATCGTCGTCAGTGGTGCAGCTCACAAATTAGCCCGCTACGGCGGCATTTCACTATTCCGCGTAACGGCAGAACTGCACTCACTCACGGCGCCGAAAATCCGATCTTTTATGCCTGGGCGTACCGCGTCCTATTTGTTATTAATTCGCAATTCCTGCGTGCCCGGATGAAGGGAATCAGGGCCCCGGCGGAGGCGGAATAGGTGCCGGAGCGTCGATCAGAACGGCCGGCGGCGGCGGAGCGTCCGGCGGGGGCGGCGGCGCGAACAGTGGCGGCGGCGCGCCACCGTCTTCCGGTGGCATCGGGAGGAACATGTGGTGAGTGAATCCGGCCTGGTAGGCGCCCGGACCACCCACGTGCACCCCGCCACGCTCACCGCTGGACACGGACGTTCCGTCCGGCAGCGTCACCGCGGTGTGGCCACCGTTCCAGCCAATGACCACGGCGTTGGGAGCGGTTCCATATTGGAAGCCGCGCGCCAGCAATGCACCCTCTTCGTTTCCGGTGTTGAATCGATCCCCGAAAACGGGCCTGTCAGTTGCTGCATTCGCAATCCACGAAGCAAGTCCCGAACAATCCGTCCCGGCGGGCGAATCGCCGCCCGAAATATACGGCGTGCCGGAGACCTGACCGATCAACGACATCAATGTTGCAATAACGACCATGGCCAGGGAGGTTAGCAATAACAATTATCGCGAACCAAAATTTGTGGCACAGGTCATTCGCTGCGCGGACAATGATGTGCGCCGCAGCTAGAGCAAACTTATTACACATCGGTATATTTTCCGCAGCTAATATATGTGGGGCAGCGGCTCTGCCGGGTTCCCTTGGGCGCTTCCGCGGCGGCTACCGACTAGGCGTCGTCGCGCCCCCGTTCGGACTGCGCCGTCTCACGGTCGACATCGGCTTGCTCTCGCCTTGCCCGGGCCCGCGCGCGCTTGCCGCGCTCGTCCACGCGTTTCAGCCGCTCGCGTTCGCGCTGCGCGGAGGTGCCCTCGCGTTCGTCCGCGCGCCGTTCGCGTTCGTCTGCCGCCCGCTCGCGGTCGTCCGCGATTTGGTCGCGCTGGTCGGCGACACGGTCTCTTCTGCCCGCCTGGAATTCCCGGAATCTGAGGTCGGCTTCGCGCTGGATCAGGGTCTTTTCGCGCTCATCGAGTTCGTGAGCCCGGCGCTCCTGCTCCGCGGGCCCATCGACACGGTCCTCGACGGCCACAGCTCACCCTAACGCGGGGTGGCTGGCCAATCGACCCGCCAGGGGCCGGGTGACCCAAGCCTCCGATGACAGGCTTGTTCCATCAGATGGGGGTCCATATTCCGTTGTTCCAGATTCCCCAGTTGCCGGCGCCGGTGGGGTTCCACATCATTTGCGCCCCGGGCGCCCAGGCCGGTTGAGGTGGCTGCGGCGGCGCCCACGCCGGCGGCGGTCCCCAGGGCCCCCATCCCGCCGGGCCGGTCGGGCCTCCCGGGTGTTGCCAGTCGTGGCAGTGATTCCAATCCCAGTCCGCCACGTTGCCCCAAGCCGGGTTCCATGGATCGCCCGGGCACCAATGGCCGGTGGGTGCCGGGGGCGGGGCCGCCTGCGCGAAGGCGCCGCCGGCCAGACCCAGAGCGGACAGCGTCACCGCGCCGCCGACCACCACGCTCGCGGACCGTCGCACCATCCGCTCTACCGTCGCCATCTCCTAAGAATTTCCCTCGGCGCGGATCCGGGCAAGTGGTAATCCGGAGTCAAGTCTCCGCTCACACTCCGAACTTGGCCCGCGCATCCTCAGTTACCGGAGTGAAGAGGTTGACCAGGTTTCCGTCCGGATCCCGGAACAGCAACGCGCGGTTTCCCCAGGGCATCGTGGTCGGCGTCGTCACCACCTCGTCCACCCGTTCGCGAAGCCGCTCGTACTCGGCATCCACATCCTCGACGATGAACTCCAGGATGGCGCTGCGGTTGGCGGCGGGTTCGGCGGATCCGCCTCCGAACAGCGGGACGGTCTTATCGCTGCCGATGGCGAGCGTTCCGATCGGCGTCGGGATCTCGGCGAATAACTCGTTGCCCCAGATCGCCGAGACCCCGGTGACCATCTCGTAGAAATCGACGAGCCGCCTGACGTCGGCCGTGATGATTCGGGTCGAAATGAACTTCATGCGGTCGGTTCCTCTCGGTGTATGAGCACCGAATGCTAGGCGGCGCCTCTGACAAACCGGGCTGACCTTGGATGGCGCGACTCCTGGCGAAAGCACGAATCGCGCGACACAACGACCAAAGCTGGTGAGGAGTAGGGACTTTCGGTACCCATTCCGTTAATCGGGTCATCGCAGAACACCGCGTATTGGCCGGCCCGGTACTGCGGGTAGTCCGTGGGTTCGTCGGTGACCGGGATGCCGCGCGCGACCAGGAATTCGCAATGGAATCGGTCGACCTCTGACCTGCTACGCGCCCAGAGAGCAATGTGGTTGATGCCGACCGGCTGGTCGGTGTGCGTCAGCTGGGCCCTCGAGCTCAGGCAGTGCCGTCACGGACATGCCGCGGTGCCGCTCGGACGTCCGGGACGCATGGGGTCGTGTCCGAAGGTCAGCGCGGGACGTCGAAATAGTCGCGCCAGGCGGTGATCTTGTCTCCGGCCACTTCGAATGCGCCCATGCACCGCGCGGCGATCTTGTTGCCGTCATAGACAAAGTGATCGATACGTTCAACCATCACGATGTTGCCGTTGACCGCGATGTTGAGCAGCTCCAACTCGGCCGACTCCATGCGCTGGACGTAGCCTTTGACCGCCTCTCGAATCTCGGCATGGCCGCGGTGCACGCCCAGCGCAACGTTGTCCCAAACTGCATCTGGGTGGAAATGGCCGACGATCTCATCGACGTCGAGGCCATGCCAGGCGTCCAGTTCTGCGCGAACTACATCCTCAGGCTTCATCGCACCTCCAACACATATGGACGATCGATTGCTGCTCAAGCTACGTCGAGTCCGCGATGACCACCGCAGTTTGAACAAAATGCGGCCGCTTCGCCCCCATACGGTGCAGCGGATTCCACCATGTGGCCGGCCCTAGCCATCGGTGAAATCGGCTGCCCTCCCCCGTACGGCGGCAGCGGCCTTGACGCACAGCGTCATCGCCGGCACGGCGAAGAAAACCGCTATGGCAAGTGCGAGAACCGAATCGAGCCAGAAGAAGCGTCCAGCGCCCGTCCGTACTCATCAACGGGTTCGTTCTGACTCAGGAACGTGACCTCCGCCATGGGAGGATGCTAATGCTTTGACGTAGACGTTGATCCGAACCGGAACTCGACGACGTCGCCGTCGGCCATGACGTAGTCCTTGCCCTCCATGCGAACCTTGCCGGCCGCCTTGGCCGCCGCCATCGACCCAGCGGCGATCAGGTCGTCGTAGGAGACGATCTCGGCCTTGATGAAGCCCTTCTCGAAGTCGGTGTGAATCACCCCGGCGGCCTTCGGTGCGGTGTCACCCTGGTGAATCACCCACGCGCGCGCCTCTTTTGGGCCCGCAGTCAGATAGGTCTGCAGCTTCAGGGTGTGAAAACCGGCCCGCGCCAACGCATCCAGCCCACGCTCGGTCTGTCCGATCGACTCCAGCAGCTCCGCCGCCGACTCGTCGTCCAGCTCCTGCAGTTCGGCCTCTATCTTCGCGTCCAGGAACACCGCGTCGGCGGGCGCGACCATCGCGCACAGCTCGGCCTTGCGGGCGTCGTCGGTCAGCACGGACTCGTCGGCGTTGAACACGTAGAGGAACGGCTTGGTGGTCATCAGGTTCAGCTCGCGCAGCAGTGACCTGTCGAGACCGGCCGCAAACAGCGTCTTGCCCGAGTTCAGGACCGCCTCCGCGGCGACTGCCGCCTCGTGCACCGGCTTGCGGTCCTTATTGTTGCGGGCTTCCTTCTCCAGCCGAGGGACGGCCCTCTCCAGCGTCTGCATGTCGGCGAGGATCAGCTCGGTCTCGATCACCTCGATGTCGGAGGCCGGATCGACCTTGCCGTCGACGTGCACGACGTCGTCGTCGGCGAACACCCGCACCACCTGACAGATCGCGTCGCATTCGCGGATGTTGGCCAGGAACTTGTTGCCCAGCCCGGCGCCCTCGGACGCGCCCTTCACGATCCCGGCGATGTCGACGAACGTCACCGGCGCCGGCACGATCTTCTCGGAATCGAACATCTCGGCCAGCTTGTCCAGCCGCGGATCGGGCAGTGGGACGACGCCCTCGTTGGGCTCGATCGTCGCGAACGGATAGTTGGCCGCCACCACGTTGTTCCGGGTCAACGCGTTGAACAAGGTCGACTTGCCGACGTTGGGCAGACCGACTATTCCCAGGCTCAGGCTCACGGGGAACCAAGTCTAGGGGTGCAAGCGTCGACGGGCGCCGGGGACCGTTGATCACCGCCGATACTGCACGCCGGCAGGGCACGCGCAGGATCGCAACGAGGTATTTACGGGCCTTTCGGCCCATTCCCGGTACGGTCTACATGTGTCAGCACAGCGGGCAAGTTCGACGGTGGAGGGTGCTCACCGTTCGATCCACCCAAATATCCCAGGTGTCCCCTGGTACGCAGCCCTGCTCATCGCCGTCACAGCGACTGCCATCGGCTACGGAATCGACGCTGGTCACAAGGAACTGACCCACGTCTTCGCCGGCTTCTATATAGCCGGCTGCGTGGCGGCGGTCCTGGCGGTGCGCCAGGACGGCATCTTCACCACGATCATCCAGCCGCCGCTGATCCTGTTCGGCGCGGTCCCCGGCGCCTATTGGCTGTTCCACGACGCCAAGGTCGGCCGACTCAAGGACCTGCTGATCAACTGCGGCTACCCGCTGATCGAGCGGTTCCCGCTGATGCTGGGCACCGCCGGCGCCGTGCTGGCGATCGGGCTGGCCCGCTGGTACTTCGGAAACGCCTACAAGACAAGCGTTGCGGCGAACGCCTCCGAGGACGCTGCCGAGGCCCCGAGCGTCGACGTCAAGTCCTTCTTCAACGGCATCGTCGCCAAAGCGCAGTCGGTGCTGCAGTCCGGTGCCGACGAGGACGAGGCGGACGACACCACCGATTCGCGTCGCGCACGCAGGTCGGGCTCGTCGTCGAGGACGCGACGCACGACCCGGACCACCCGCTCCTCCACCCGGTCGGCGCGCGCCCGCTCCCGGCATTCACGCGAGCCGCTGGGCGATGGGTCCGAACCGGTCGAGCGGCCTGAGCGGCCCGAACGCCCGAGGCGCACCAGTACGCGCCGCAGCGCAGCGTCGGCTCGCGACTATGACGCCGCCGACCCGGCCCGGCGGGCACGCCGTCGGCCGCGGCCGGACGCCGATGCCGATCCGCGTGGCCAATCGCCCCGGGAAGCCCGTCGCGAACCGCGCACCCGCCGCAGTCCCTACGAGCGGCCCACCCCGCGGAGCAGCCGTTTCGACGGCCTCGAGTCCTACGGCGACCGGTATGACCCGCCGAGCGGCCCCACTTCCGCGAGCCGGTATGAAAGCCGCTACGAGAGCCGCGAGCCGTACGAACCTTCCTATGAACCGAGGAGGCGGCGGCCCCCGTCGAACGGTTCCAGCGGGACGCATCACCCCATCTCGCAGGTGCGCTACCGCGGCGCCGGTTCGCAAGACCCGCCGCGCGAGCCGCACACCGAGCGCCGCAGCCGCTCGCGGACACCGGGACACTCGCACGGACGGTCGCCGGCGGAATCCTGGGAGTACGACGTCTAGCGGTCTGACCGGATCTCGCGCGGCAACGCGAACACCAGGGTCTCCTGCGCGGTCGTGACCGGCTGAACCACGTCGTAGCCGCACTCGGCCAGCCGTGCCAGGACGCCTTCGACCAGGACCTCGGGAACCGACGCCCCCGAGGTGACGCCCACCGTGGTGACGCCCTCCAGCCACGCCGGGTCGATGTCGTCGGCCCAGTCGACCAGGTACGCGGCGGCGGCCCCGCCGCCCAGCGCCACCTCGACCAGCCGCACCGAATTCGACGAATTGCGGGATCCGACGACGATCACCAGCTCGCACTCCGGGGCCATCGCCTTGACCGCGACCTGCCGGTTCTGGGTCGCGTAGCAGATGTCGTCGCTGGGCGGATCCTGCAGCTTCGGGAACCGCAGCCGCAACCGCTCAACGATCTCCATGGTCTCGTCGACCGACAGCGTCGTCTGCGAGAGCCACACCACCTTGTTCTCGTCGCGCACCGTCACGTTGTCCACGGCGGCGACCCCGTCGACCAACTGCACGTGGTCGGGCGCCTCCCCGGCGGTCCCGACGACCTCCTCGTGGCCCTCGTGGCCGATGAGCAGGATGTCGTAGTCGTTGCGGGCGAATCGCCTGGCCTCGTTGTGCACCTTGGTCACCAGGGGGCAGGTGGCGTCGATGGTGTGCAGGTTCCGGTCGGCGGCCGCGGCGTGCACCGTGGGTGCGACGCCGTGGGCGGAGAACACCACGATCGCACCTTCGGGCACCTCGTCGGTCTCCTCGACGAACACCGCACCGGCCTTTTCCAGGGTGGTGACGACGTGCCGGTTGTGCACGATCTCGTGACGCACGTAGACCGGTGGGCCGTGCTTTTCCAGCGCGCGTTCCACGGTCTCCACGGCCCTGTCCACGCCCGCGCAGTACCCGCGCGGTTCGGCCAGGAGCACTCGCTTACGGGTTGGGTCGCTGGCTACCGATCGCGCTGGTCCTCCCACACGGCCGGGAATCCCCATGTCGATAGTCGGCGGCATGTCGTCCAGGGTACTTACCGCCGACACGGGCTTGCCAGCTCGCGCCGGTGGGCTTGGAGTTAGCCGCCGCTTAGGGCAATCTTGGACCCATGGGCACTGCACCGTATGGCGTTCGGCTGCTGGTCGGCGCGGCAACAGTCGCTGTCGAGGAAACCATCAGGCTGCCGAAAACCATCCTGATGTACCCGATGACGCTGGCCAGCCAGGCTGCGCACATCGTGATGCGCTTTCAGCAGAACCTCGCCGAGCTGGCGATCAAGGGCGACAGCACCCTGGAATCGATCTTCCCGCCCCGGGATGAGAAGCCGGAATGGGCCACCTTCGACGAGGACCTGAACGACGCGATCGACGGCGGCTTCAGCCCGGTGCAGGACGGAGGTGAGGGCGAGCGCCGGGCCGAGGGCCGGTTCGCGCTGTACTCGGTGGCCGACGCGCACGAAGACGCCAGCGCCCTGACCAAGCCCGCCCGGCAATCCAAGAAGCCGGCCGCCGACGCCTCGGTTCCGCAGCCGGCGGTGGTCACCGAGCTGGACTACTCGGCGCTGACGCTGGCGCAGCTGCGGGCCCGCCTGCAATCGCTGAGCGTGGACGAACTCGAAGCCCTGCTCGCCTACGAGCAGGCCACCAAGGGCCGCGCACCGTTCCAGACGCTGCTCGCCAACAGGATCACCCGCGCGAACGCGAAGTGACACCGGCCGTTACCTCCGAACCGAATTCCGCCGAGAACCCGTTTCCGGTGCGCGCGGTGGCCATCCGGGTCGCCGGCTGGATCGACAAGCTGGGCACCGTCTGGGTCGAGGGCCAGCTCGCCCAGATCTCGATGCGACAGGACTCCAAAACCGTGTTCATGGTGCTGCGTGACCCGGCCGCCGACATGTCCCTGAGTGTGACGTGCCCGCGCGACCTGGTGCTGAACGCGCCGGTGAAGCTGGCCGAAGGCACGCAGGTGGTGGTGCGCGGTAAGCCGTCCTTCTACACCGGCAGGGGCACATTCTCGTTGCGGCTCACCGAGATTCGCGCCGTCGGAGTGGGCGAGCTGCTGGCCCGCATCGAGCGGCTGCGCCGGCTGCTGGACGCCGAAGGGCTGTTCGATTCTCGGCTCAAACGACCAATCCCCTTCTTGCCCAACATGATCGGCTTGATTACCGGCCGGGCCAGCGCCGCCGAACGCGACGTGACAACCGTGGCGGCCGCACGCTGGCCCGGGGTGCGCTTCGCGGTGCGCAACACCGCGGTGCAGGGGCCCAACGCGGTCGCCCAGATCGTCGAGGCGCTGGGCGAACTCGACCGCGACGCCGAGGTCGACGTCATCGTGATCGCCCGCGGCGGCGGCAGCGTGGAGGACCTGCTGCCGTTCTCCGATGAGACGCTGTGCCGCGCCATCGCGGCCTGCCGCACCCCCGTGATCAGTGCGGTCGGCCACGAGCCCGACAATCCGCTCTGCGACCTGGTCGCCGATCTACGTGCGGCCACTCCCACCGACGCGGCCAAGAAGGTGGTGCCCGACACCGCCGCCGAGCAGCGCCTGATCGAGGACCTGCGCCGGCGCAGCGCACAGGCGCTGCGCAACTGGGTGTCCCGCGAGCAACGGGCGCTGGCCCAGATACGCAGCCGTCCGGTGCTGGCCGAGCCGTTGGCGGCGCTGACCGCGCGCGCCGAGGAGGTGCATCGCGCCCGATCGGCGATTCGCCGCGACATCACCCGAATGGCCGCCACCGAGAGCGAGCGTGTCGGCCACCTGAGCGCGCGGCTGGCGACGCTGGGGCCGGCCGCGACGCTGGCCCGCGGTTACGCCATCGTGCAAACCACCGTGCAAACCACCGGGCCGACGAACCGGGTGCTCCGCTCGGTCGATGACGCGCCGGCGGGCACGCGGCTGCGGGTGCGGGTGGCCGACGGCGCCGTCGCCGCGGTGAGCGAAGGACCGACCGATGGCGCGTAAAAACGACGGCGGAGACAACGCCGCGACCCCGGAACAGGGCGAATCCATTACACCTATTAGTCACCTGGCCTACGAAGCGTGCCGGGACGAATTGATCGAAGTCGTCCGCGTGCTGGAGCAGGGCGGTTTGGACCTGGATGAGTCGCTGAAATTGTGGGAAAGAGGCGAACAACTGGCTAAACACTGTGAAGCACACTTAGCTGGCGCCCGAAAGAGAATCGAAGATGCGCTCGCGGCAGGCGAGGCCGAGGATGCCTGAATTCGGGGATATTGGAGGGCTTTGTTGAAGACTTTTTTTCAAACTGGAACACGTTTCAGTTATGCTCTCGTCCATGGGTGATGCATCACTGACGGCCGAACTCGGCCGCGTCCTGGTCACCGGGGGGTCCGGATTCGTCGGCGCCAACCTGGTGACCACCTTGCTCGACCGCGGGCATCAGGTCCGCTCCTTCGACCGTGCGCCCTCACCGCTGCCGCCCCACCCGCGGCTGGAGGTGCTGCAGGGCGATATCACCGACACGGCCGTGTGCGCGCAGGCGGTCGACGGCATCGACACCGTCATCCACACCGCGGCGATCATCGACCTGATGGGCGGCGCGTCGGTCACCGACGAGTACCGGCAGCGCAGCTTCGGGGTCAACGTCGGGGGCACCGAGAACCTGGTCCGCGCCGGACAGGCCGCCGGGGTGCAGCGCTTCGTCTACACCTCGTCCAACAGTGTCGTCATGGGTGGCCAGAACATCGCCGGCGGCGACGAGACGCTGCCCTACACCAACCGGTTCAACGACCTGTACACCGAGACCAAGGTGATCGCCGAGCGATTCGTCCTGGGCCAGAACGGGGTTGACGGCCTGTTGACGTGCGCGATCCGGCCCAGCGGGATCTGGGGCCGCGGCGATCAGACGATGTTCCGCAAGCTGTTCGAAAGCGTGATCGCCGGCCACGTCAAGGTGCTGATCGGGCGCAAATCGGCCCGACTGGATAATTCCTACGTGCACAACCTGATTCACGGTTTCATCTTGGCGGCCGAGCACCTGACGCCGGGCGGCACCGCGCCCGGCCAGGCGTACTTCATCAACGACGCCGAGCCGATCAACATGTTCGAGTTCGCCAGGCCGGTCGTCGAGGCCTGCGGGGAGAAGTGGCCGCGGGTCCGGGTGAACGGCCCCATCGTGCGCGCGGCGATGACGGGTTGGCAGCGGCTGCACTTCCGGTTCGGGATACCGGCACCGCTGCTCGAGCCGCTCGCCGTCGAGCGGCTGTATCTGGACAACTTTTTCTCGATCGCCAAGGCGACGCGCGATCTCGGGTATCAGCCCCTGTTCAACACCGAGCAGGCGCTGTCGGAATGTCTGTCGTACTACGTCGAGATGTTTGACCAGATGAAACGACAAGTCCTGGCGGGCAAGGCATCCGCCTAGCGGAAGCTCACCATCTCGCTACCCCAGGCCGCGCGTATGCCGGCATCGACGTCGTGTGCGAGGGCGTCGCTGCGACCGATGATCAGGCAGGACCGGTCGTCTTCTGCATACGGCGTCCACTCCGGCTCACCGGCGGGACCCGCGGGCGTGCCGTGCGCGGCGAAGTTGACCCAGCGGGCGCGCACCCTCTTGGATACCGCCTTGGCGGTCTTGCTGCCGCCGAGCTTCAGGGTGGGATCCTTGGGCGCACCGAGAGTGCCCCAGACGTAGGGCAATTCGGTGGCATGCGCGGCCTTGACCATCAGCATCCTCAGCAACGGGGTGGCGTAGTCGAAGCGGTACAGATAGACCGGCGCCACCCGGCTGTGGCCCTCGGCAAGCCACACCGACGGCATCCGGAAGCCGACGTCGGTCGCAATGCTCAAACTCCTTGCCTTGCGCCGCATTCGCGAATACGCCGAGCCGATCACCTCTTCGGTGGGCAACTGCAGGTCCGGTTGTTCGGCGGCGATCTGGTTGAACATCGACGTGATCGCGCTCGGTGTGATCGGCATCAGTGGCGAGCGCATCAAGCGAAACAGCGCCGCCTCATGCTTGTTGGTGCCGATGATCAGCGGGACCGGATGTGAGCGGCCCTCCTGCGTCAGCTTGACCGGGTAGTCGGTCAGCACGTCGCCGTCGACGATCGGGACGAACGCCAGCCTTCCCGGGTTACGCACCGGCACCTCGTCGAACACCTGTTGCGACGCGGCCAGGATCGTCGCCATGGGCAGCTCGACCAGCCGTTGCGATTCCGACGGGGTGATTCCCAGCCGGTCGAGGAAGGCCTGGGCCACGAGCGCGGCCCGCTCGCGATCGTAAACCGAAGTGGCCGGCGAACTTTGCGCAATCGCCGCGCCGAACAGACCCTCGGCCGCCGGGCTGGCCAGCAGGGTGGTGACGATCCCGGCCCCGGCGGACTCGCCGAACAGCGTGACCCGCCGGGGATCGCCGCCGAAGGCAGCGATGTTGTCGCGCACCCACTCCAGCGCCGCCAGCACGTCGCGCAAGCCGACGTTCGAGTCGAAGTTCCGGCCCGCGTGATTGAACGACGACAGGTCGAGAAAGCCGAGCACCCCGAGCCGATAGTTGACGGTCACCACGACGACGTCGCCGTGGCTGACCAGCCTGCGGCCGTCGTACAGCGTCTGGCTGCTCGACCCCAGGACGTAGGCGCCGCCGTGCAGCCAGACCATCACCGGCTTGGCGTCGCCGGGCCGGGTGTCAGCAGACGCCCAGACGTTGAGCCGCAAGCAGTCTTCGCCCTGTGGTGCGCCCAGATCCAATGGCATGTTGGGAAATACGGGCTGCGGGCACGCCGGTCCGAATGCGGTGGCGTCGGCGACCGCGGTGCTGCGCGCGGGCGGCTGGGGCGCCCGGAAACGCAGCTCGCCGATGGGGGCCGCCGCGTACCGAATGCCCTTCCACGCCTTGACGTTGTCCTCTGCGATGCCCCGGACCGGGCCGTAGCTGGTTTCGACCACCAGGTCGTCGATTGCCATGCGCGTGCGAAATCTCCTGAGGAACCTAGAACAGGCGTTGCGTGAGGAACTCGACCACACGCTTGCGGGCCTCGTAGGCGGGGTGGCCGTCGACCTCGCGGACCTCGTCGGTGAGCACCGAGTGCGCCATCTTGCCGAAGCCGTGCTGATTGTTTGGGCCCGAGTCGATGTCGATCACCTCGAAGGCGTCGCCGAGGCGCTGCTTGAGCGTCGCGAACCGCTCGCCGGGCGCCGTCTTGTCCTCGCTGAACCGCAGGCCCATGGCGCACAGACCGTCATTGGCGCACCGGTCGGCCACCGTGGCCAGTTCGGATTCGCTCAGCCCGGGATCGCGGCGCCGCGCGGCGCCCAGCGGGAACGGGACCGACGGCTGCGACAGCACCGGCGCCAACACGCTGTCGTCGACCGCGGCGGCCAGCGCGAACCCGCCGGTGAAGCACTGGCCGATCACGCCGACGCCCTTGCCCGGCGTCGACGCGTTGAGGTCACGCGCCAGCGCACGCAGGAACAGCGACACCGGCCGCTGCTTGTTCAGTGCGAGCGCCGCGAATTCCCTTGCCACGCAAGCCCGCCCGATGGTGCCGACGATGTAACCCGCCGTCTTGGCCTTGCCCGGCTCGCCGAACAGCGAGGGCATCGCGACGGTGAAGCCGTTGTCCACCAGGTGATTACCCAGGGCAAGCACGCCGGGATGGATCCCGGGAATCTCGGGAATGAGCACCACCCCGGGGCCGCCGCCCTTGCGGTAGACGTCATGGGTGTAGCCGCCACCGCTGAACGATGCCGCCGACCATCCGGACAGATCAGCCTCTGGTGCAGTCACGTCGACAGGGTCCCTTTGCTTGCGCGGGTGAGTCAGCGGCTCGGCAAAGGCGGTTGCGATTGCGTCGCCGACGCCAGCGTACGGAACTGATCGGTGTTTCCGGCGCCGGTTATCGCAATTTGGGTGACACCGCGTGGGCCGCTGAGCCGGGTCGTCCATACCGGCTCCGCGTCGGCCCCCTCCTGACCGGCGCCCTGATAGACCACCCAGCTGGTTCCGGCGACGTCGACCGCCCCGGTCGGGAAGGCCGACGGATGGATCGAGTTGACGAGCTTGTCCTCGTCGGCGTCGCTCTGGGTCAGGCTCAGATACATCCCGGTCGGACTGATGTAGCCGACGACCGAGATGGGCGCGTTCACCCGCTGGCCGCTCGCCGGGTCGGTGTGCCCGCCCTGGATGCCGCCGCGGTGGCCGGAGTTGGCCTGCCAGCCCGCGGGCAGCCGGGGTTCACGGATGGGAAAGCCGAGCGCGGAAGCGTCGGCACGCAGGGCCGCGCCGGCGTCATAGGACGGGACGGGGCCCTCGTGGTTGCCGAGCTGAAACGAGCACATGCCCAGCATCCCGGCCAGCACGATGCACCCGATGACCAGCGGAATCAGGGACCAGAACATGTCCCGGCCGTCCTGCAACAGCCGAGGTTTCGCCGGCCTGGGCGCCGGTCCTGCTTGCGGAGACGGCACAGCGGCTTCGCTCCCATCAAGCTGGGCATTCAGCGGCGGCTCCTCCGTCATCCCCCAAGTATCCCAGTTCCAGCGGACCGATCCGCTTCTGGGACAATCGCAGCCATGACAGTTGAGGGCGACCGCTCGACCGCCACCACCGGCCGGGCCCCAGCGCAGGGGCGACCGCGCGGTGAGGCTCCTGACCGCAACCTGGCTTTGGAACTGGTACGCGTCACCGAGGCCGGTGCCATGGCCGCAGGTCGCTGGGTCGGCCGCGGCGACAAAGAGGGCGGCGACGGGGCGGCCGTCGACGCGATGCGTGAGCTGGTCAACACGGTGTCGATGCGCGGTGTGGTCGTCATCGGCGAGGGTGAGAAGGACCACGCGCCGATGCTCTACAACGGCGAGGAGGTCGGCAACGGCGACGGCGCGGAGTGCGACTTCGCCGTCGACCCGATCGACGGCACCACGCTGATGAGCAAGGGCATGCCCAACGCCATCTCCGTGCTGGCGGTGGCGGACCGCGGCGCGATGTTCGACCCGTCCGCGGTGTTCTACATGAACAAGATCGCCGTCGGGCCCGAGGCCGCGCACGTGCTCGACATCACCGCCCCGATCGCCGAGAACATCAAGGCCGTCGCCAAGGTCAAGGCGCTGTCGGTGCGCGACATGACGGTGTGCATTCTGGACCGGCCGCGCCACGCCAAGCTGATCGAGGACGTGCGGGCCACCGGGGCCCGGATCCGGCTGATCACCGACGGCGACGTCGCCGGCGCCATCTCGGCGTGCCGCCCGCACTCGGGCACCGACATGCTGGCCGGGATCGGCGGCACGCCGGAGGGCATCATCGCCGCCGCCGCAATCCGCTGCATGGGTGGCGCCATCCAGGCGCAGCTGTCGCCCACCGACGACGAGGAACGTCAGAAGGCCATCGACGCCGGCTATGACCTGGACAAGGTACTGACCACCGAGGACCTGGTCTCCGGCGAGAACGTCTTCTTCTGCGCCACCGGGGTCACCAGCGGTGACCTGCTCAAGGGCGTGCAGTACTACCCCGGTGGCTGCACCACGCAGTCGATCGTGATGCGGTCGAAGTCGGGCACCGTCCGGATGATCGAGGCCTACCACCGGCTTTCGAAGCTCAACGAGTACTCCGCCATCGATTTCACCGGCGACAGCTCTGCCGCCTATCCCCTGCCCTGACCAGACCGATCCAAAGGACGAGGACGCCGCTTTATGGCCACTGAGGATACCGAGTACCGCATCGAGCACGACACCATGGGCGAGGTGCGCGTACCCGCAAAAGCGTTGTGGCGCGCGCAGACCCAGCGCGCGGTCGAGAACTTCCCGATTTCGGGCCGCGGCCTGGAACGCACGCAGATCCGCGCGCTGGGCCTGCTGAAGGGCGCCTGCGCGCAGGTCAACAAGGATCTCGGGCTGCTGGCCCCGGAGAAGGCGGACGCGATCATCGCCGCGGCGGCCGAGATCGCCGACGGCCAGCACGACGACCAGTTCCCCATCGACGTCTTCCAGACCGGTTCGGGCACCAGCTCCAACATGAACACCAACGAGGTGATCGCCAGCATTGCGGCCGCCAACGGTGTGACGGTGCACCCCAACGACGACGTCAACATGTCGCAGTCGTCGAATGACACCTTCCCCACCGCAACCCACATCGCGGCCACCGAGGCCGCCGTGCGTCATCTCATCCCCGCCCTCGAGGTGCTGCACGCCGCCCTGGCCGGCAAGGCCCGCGAGTGGCACACCGTGGTCAAGTCGGGCCGAACCCACCTGATGGACGCCGTCCCGGTGACGCTCGGCCAGGAGTTCAGCGGATACGCCCGGCAGATCGAGGCGGGCATCGAGCGGGTACGCGCGACGCTGCCCCGGCTCGGCGAGCTGGCTATCGGCGGCACCGCGGTCGGTACCGGCCTGAACGCTCCCGACGGCTTCGGCGCCAAGGTGGTCGAGACGTTGGTCGCCTCCACCGGCCTGAGTGAATTGCGCACGGCGGCAAACTCGTTCGAGGCGCAGGCGGCGCGCGACGGGCTGGTCGAGGCTTCCGGCGCGCTGCGCACCATCGCGGTGTCGCTGACCAAGATCGCCAACGACGTGCGCTGGATGGGGTCGGGCCCGCTGACCGGCCTTGCCGAGATCCAGCTGCCCGACCTGCAGCCCGGCAGCTCGATCATGCCGGGCAAGGTCAATCCCGTTCTGCCCGAAGCGGTCACGCAGGTCGCCGCGCAGGTGATCGGTAACGACGCGGCGGTCGCGTGGGGCGGTGGAAACGGTGCGTTCGAGCTCAACGTCTACATCCCGATGATGGCGCGCAATATCCTCGAGTCCTTCAAGCTGCTGACCAACGTGTCCAAGCTGTTCGCCGAGCGCTGCATCACCGGGCTGGCCGCCAATGTGGAGCACCTGCGCGAGCTGGCCGAGTCGTCGCCATCCATCGTGACGCCGCTGAACTCGGCGATCGGCTACGAGGAGGCCGCCGCGGTGGCCAAGCAAGCGCTCAAGGAGCGCAAGACGATTCGTCAGACCGTGATCGATCGCGGCCTGATCGGCGACAAGTTGTCGATCGAGGAACTCGACCGGCGGCTCGACGTGCTGGCGATGGCCAAGGTCAAGCCTGGAGACTGAGCCGGACGTCGGGGGTGACGGCGGTGGTCGACGAGAGTAAGGGTGGTTTTCGATGACGGCTCCTCCCGGTGGTCCCTACGGTCAGGGGCCCTACGGAAGCAATCCGTATGGGCAGGACCCGAATTGGGGCGCCCAGCCGCAGGGCGGTCCAGGCCCCTACCCGCAGGGCGGTCCCGGTCCTTACCCGCAGGGCGGTCCCGGTCCTTACCCGCAGGGCGGTCCAGGGCCCTATCCGCAGGGCGGCCAGTACGCCTACCCGCCGCCGGGTGGCCCGTATCCGTATCAGCACTATCCCCAACCCGGACAACAGTTTCCGCCGGGTGGCCCGGGCGGGCCCTACCCTCCGGGGCCGCCGCCGGGTGGGTCCGGATCGAAGCTGCCGTGGCTGATCGTCGCCGGTCTGGTGGTGCTGGCGATTATCGCGCTGGTGGCGACGTTGCTGGTGATGCGGGGCGGCCATGACAACAAGCCGGCCACCGCGCCCTCGACAACGAGCACCTCGGTCTCGCAGCCGAAGAACTCCGCGCAGAACGCAACCGACTGCACCCCGAACGTGTCCGGCGGTGAGATGCCGCGGGGCGATTCGATCTCCGCGGGCAAGCTTTCGTTCCCCGCCAGTGCGGCGCCGGGCGGGTGGACGGTGTTCTCCGACGATCAGGGCCCGAACCTGATCGGCGCGCTGGGGGTCGCCCAGGACGTGCCCGGAGCCAATCAGTGGATGATGACGGCCGAGGTCGGCGTCACCAATTTCGTTTCCAGCATGGACCTTACGGCGCAAGCCACGAAGTTGATGCAGTGCATCGTCGCGGGCCCCGGCTACGCGAACGCCCAGCCCACGCTCGGACCGACGAAGTCGTCGTCGATCACCGTCGACGGCACCAAGGCCGCCCGGGTCGATGCCGACGTCACGATCGCCGATCCCAGCCGCAACGTCAAGGGCGACTCCGTCACCATCATCGCCGTCGACACCAAGCCGGTCACGGTCTTCATCGGCAGCACACCCATCGGTGATGCCGCCTCGGCGGGCCTCGTCGGCAAAATCATTGCCGCGCTGAAGGTCTCGAAGTCCTGATGCGGGTCAGGCCCGGCTAGCCGGCCGGGCCGGTCGGCGCCGAGACGTGGGTGGCCTCGGATCGCCCGCGCAGCACGGTGGAATAGCATTCGGCCCACTGCGCGCGCTCGGCCTCACCCGCGGCATCGACGGCACCCGCCGAGCACAGGATCCGCCTGTCGGAGGTTTTCGCGAGGTCGGCCAGCCGCGCGGCTTCGTTGACGGCGTCACCGATCACGGTGTATTCGTACCGGTTTTCGGCGCCGACGTTGCCGGCGAACACTCGACCCGCCGACACACCGATGCCGAAATCGACCGGCAGCCTCCGCAGTTGGGAGCCGAGCGCACGGGCGGTCGCCAAGGCCGACGACGCGGGCTCACTGATGGGCAACGGCACCCCGAAGACGGCGAGTGCGGCATCGCCGGCGAATTTGTTGATCAGCCCGTGGTGTTCGTCGACTGCGTGCACGACGATCCGGAAGAAGTCGTTGAGCACCTCCGCGACCTCTTGCGGGGGGCGGCTTTCGGCAATCTGGGTGGACCCCACCAGGTCGATGAAAAGCACCGCCGCTTCGACCACGTCGCCCGACAGCGATGCCCCCTCGGTGAGGGCGCGTTGTGCGACGTCGGCGCCGACATGGCGGCCGAACAGGTCACGCAGCCGGTCACGCTCGGCGAGACCTGTCACCATTCGGTTGAATCCCGTTTGCAGGCGCCCGATTTGGGATCTTTCATAGGCGCCGACATACGTTTCCATGCGACCATGCTCGACCTCGGCCATCGCGTCGACGACCTCGCCGACCGGATCCGAGATCGACCGCGAGGTCAGGATCATCGTGGGCAGCCCCAGCACGAGCGCCGCCAGCGACACCACCAGAATCGGCACGTCCAGCGACGCCGATTTCTCGATCAGCCAGCCATACGAACGGAGAACGACCAGCGTCGCGATGATGGCGATAGGAAAGGCGCTGCACAAGAACCACAGCAGAACCAGCCGGGCGTACACGCTCGGCACCGCCAGCCGCGGCTCGGCGCCCAGCGTGGCGGCGCGCATGATGGGCCGCAGAGTGCGTTGCGCGAGCAGCATCCCGGTGCCGGCGGCGGCCGATCCGCCGAGCAGCACGCCGAGCACGATGGGCAGCAGAAGCTGCGGCCCGCCAGTCAGATTCAGCAGGATGAAGATCCCGCCGGTCATCGCCCAGGACGTCACCAGGATCGCCGACTGGCGCCCGGCCAGCCTCATCACGGCTTCGCGTTGTTGCGGGGTGGGTTCGTCACCAGCGACGAACCAGCGCACGGTGGGCGCCAGGCTGACCGCGCCGGCCACCGCGACGCTGACGATGCCCAGCGCGATGAGCAGCACCACGGGCGCGGTGTTCTGCCGCGCGAAGTCCGCGTTGGCGCCGACGGAGGTGTGGCCCCGCAACGGAATCAGGATGGCCGCCGCTTCGACGACGGCCAGCACATAGGACAGGCTCATATCGAACCCGTATTGAAACAACCACCGGCGAAAGGACTTTCGTTGACCGGGCTGACGCGCCGAACCACGCCATGATGGCGGAAGCCGATCCCGAAGCCAGCCCACGGTGATCACCCTATAAAAGTAGCCGCGTCTGGTCCGAAATTTGCTCTACGCACCGTTGTTCGGCCCGCCGGAGTTCTGCCCTGGGATGTCGGTGATCGGGAAATTCGGCATCGGCTTCGGTGAGGGCGTGTTGGGCAGCGTGGGGATGTCGCCGGGCGGAATGTCGTGCAGGCCGTTGACGGGCGGGCCGTTCTCCCGGCTGCCGTAACTGCTGCCGGGAGAACGTGATCCCAGCAGGTCGCTGACCGTCACCAACCGGTAGCCGTTGGCCTTGAGCACCGGGATGAACTGATACACCAGGTCGACGGTGCTCGAGTAGGTGCTGTGCAGCAGCACCACCGAGCCCGGCTTGATGTAGGTCATCAGCATGTAGCGCGTCGCCGCCGTGTTCGCATCGTTCGCCCAGTCGAAAGGGATCACGTCCCAAAGGATTTCGGCCAGACCGAATTGCCCGGCGGCCTGGCGCACCACCGGGTCGGACAACCCGCCCGCGGGGCGATACAGGTTGGGTGTGCGGCCGGTCGCGGCGGTGATAGCGTCGTTGGCCTTGGAGAACTGGGCGGCGATGTCGTCGCGCGGGATCGTGGTCATGTTGGGGTGTTCCCAGGTGTGGCTGCCGATCTCCATCCCCGCGTCGGCGATGCGCTTGGCCCCGGCCGGGTTGGCGGCCACCTTGTTGCCGATCAGGAAGAAGGTGGCCTTGGCGTCGTTCTCCTTCAGGATTTGCAGCAGCCGCTCGTCGAACGGCCCCGGCCCGTCGTCGAACGTCAAGGCGACGCACTTGATGACCGAGCAGCTGAGGTCGTCGGCGCGCGTCACGTGACCCGTGAGCCCGCCGATCACCAGCACCGCGGCGGCGGCCGCCACACCGACAACCGTGCGCCAGTAGCGCCAGGCTTGGGTGTCGGGTCGTTTCGCCACCGTCGAAGTTTATCGAAGGGAGACCTACCCGGGGTCGAGCGCGCTGGTCAGGCGCCCTCACTGCGGGCCGGCGATCTCCTCGAGCATCTCGGTGACCAGGGCGGCAATCGGGGACCGCTCGCTGCGCAACAGGGTGATGTGGGCGAACAGCGGATGGCCCTTGAGCTTCTCGATCACCGCCGCGACCCCGTCGTGGCGGCCCACCCGCAAGTTGTCCCGCTGCGCGATGTCGTGTGTCAATACCACGCGCGATCCGGTGCCCAGCCTGGACAGCACGGTCAGCAGGACGTTGCGTTCCAGCGACTGCGCCTCGTCGACGATCACGAACGAGTCGTGCAGCGACCGGCCCCGGATGTGAGTCAGGGGCAGCACCTCGAGCATGCCGCGGGACAGCACTTCCTCGAGCACCGCCGGGCTGGCGAGACCCTCGAGGGTGTCGAAGACGGCCTGCGCCCACGGCCCCATCTTTTCGCTCTCGCTGCCGGGCAGGTATCCGAGCTCCTGACCGCCGACGGCATAGAGCGGCCGGAAGACCACCACCTTGCGCTGGGTGCGCCGCTCCAGCACCGCCTCTAGGCCGGCGCACAAGGCGAGGGCCGACTTGCCGGTGCCCGCCTTGCCGCCCATCGACACGATGCCCACCGACTCGTCGAGCAGCAGGTCGAGCGCCACGCGCTGCTCGGCCGAGCGGCCGCGCAGCCCGAACACCTCGCGGTCGCCGCGCACCAGCTGGACGCGCTTGTCCGCGTTGACCCGGCCCAGCGCGTGAGAGCTTCCACCGAGCAACCGAACACCGGTGTGGCAGGGCAGGTCTCGCGCTTCCACCAGATCGATCTCGCCATCGGCGAACAGCGCGTCGATGTCCTCGGTGGCGGTCTCGATCTCGCGCATCCCCGACCACCCGGAGGCCACCACGTCCTGGGCGTGGTACTCGTCGGCGGCAAGACCCACCGCAGCGGCCTTGACACGAAGCGGAATGTCCTTGCTGACCAACGTAACTCGCTTGCCTTCGGCGGCGAGGTTGGCGGCACAGCTCAGGATCCGGGAGTCGTTGCTGTCGCTGCGGAAACCCGCCGGCAGCACCGACGGGTCCGTGTGGTTGAGCTCGACATGCAGCGAACCGCCCTGCGTCCCAACGGGAATGGGCTGATCCAGTCGTCCGTGCAACAGCCGGAGATCGTCGAACAGCCGCAAGGACTGGCGGGCGAACCATCCCAGCTCGTGGTGGTGGCGTTTGGCCTCCAGCTCGCTGATCACCACCAACGGAACAACCACCTCGTGTTCGGCGAACCGGCTGCACGCCCAGGGGTCGGACAGCAGCACGGAAGTGTCGATCACGTAGGTCCGGATTTCGGTCACGTAGCGCTCCTCGAGCGGGATGAGCCCGCGCGGACCCGCACAGGCATGTCGACGGGAACCGCAGCACCAGGACCGGGGCCGGTCCTTCCGTTGTGGTGACGGGAGGTGCCGCCCTGGCAGCAGAGCATGACGCTGACCATCGGGATCGACGCTACTCCCGTGCCCGCATGCGCGCTGTGCAGGCGCGCCGACGTGGCGAGCCGCGACCACCTTCCGTGGGCGGCCGATGTTGAGGGGCGCGTGCAGGCCGGCTTAGCCGACGATCAATTGCCGCAGTTCAGGCTCGTCCGCGAGCCCCCATGCGGTGATGCGGTCGGAGATCGCCTGACGCAGCTGCTCCGGACCGAAAATGCCTGCCTCGTCGACGTTCTGCACCTTGTCCGCGTACGCGTCGATGTCGGCGCCGGGCACCTTCAGGTCGGCCGCGCGCGCGGCGATCGCCGCGATGGTCTCGTCGCGGGTGTACTCGAGGCAGTGCGCGACAAGGTTGGAGAAGAAGACCTCGTGGCGGCGCTCGTCGCGGGCGATCCGGTCGACCAGGCCGGCCAGGATGGGCTCCTCGAGCTTGGCGGCCAGGTTTTCACAGAACACGGCGTGCGTGCGTTCGACGAACGCCATGTGCACCAGCGTTTCCACCTGCGAGTAGGTATCGGCCCGGTAGCCCTTCATGACGTACTGGACGCGGGCCTCTTCGTTGGCGGTCGGGTCGACCTCGCGGGTCACCACGAGGTACTCGCGCAGCGCGATGGCGTGCAGGTGCTCCTCGGCCGTCCACCGGCCCAGCCAGCGGCCCCAGTAGTCCTCCAAGATGAAGTGCTCGACCAGCTCGCGGTGGTGGGCGGCCAGGTTGTCCTTGAGCAGCAGCATGATCTCGCAGGCGTCCGTCAAAGGCCTGGGCAGCGTCATCGACGCCGGATCCCAGTCGCGCCCACCGAGGAAGGCGAAGTTCTCGCCCCGGTCGAACGGCACGTAATCGTGCGCGAACCAGAGCTCTTCGGTGGACAGGTGACGGTCGATGTTTGCTTCGACGACCGGCTCGAGTTCGAGGGTCAGCGCGTTAGCGACAGGTCTTTCGGCCATGAGATAACTGTAACCCGCGTACACAGGTTCATGAAATCGACCGGGTCGTGTCGCGGCAACTGGTGACTTTGGTCCTCAGAGCCGCATTGCCGGGCACTCTAGAGCCCCTCGTACGGCGGAAACCTAGAGCGCGAGGCCCGGGTAGAGCGGGTTGGCGTCCAACAGTTCGGCCGCGGCCGCGCTGACCCGTTCCGCGGTGCCTTCGGCCAGCGAGTACTTGGCCTTGGAGGTGCCTTCCGGCTTCGTGTTGGCCAGAACGTCGACCATCAGCTCGGCCACCCGGTCGAATTCGGCCGGACCGAAGCCGCGGGTGGTGAGCGCCGGGCTGCCGAGCCGGATGCCGCTGGTGTACCAGGCGCCGTTGGGGTCGGCGGGGATGGCGTTGCGGTTGGTGACGACGCCGGCGTCCAGCAACGCCGACTCGGCCTGGCGCCCGGTCAAGCCGAACGAGGTGACGTCGAGCAGCACGAGGTGGTTGTCGGTGCCCCCGGTGATCAGGTGGGCATCGCGCTTGAGGAAGCCGTCCGCCAGGGCCTGGGCGTTGTCGGCGATCCGCTGGGCATAGGCCTGGAACGACGGCTGCCGCGCCTCGGCGAGCGCGACGGCCTTGGCCGCCATCACGTGCGACAGTGGCCCGCCGAGCACCATTGGGCAGCCCTTGTCGACGGCGTCGGCGTATTCGGGTTGGCACAGGATGAGGCCGCCGCGGGGACCGCGCAGCGACTTGTGCGTCGTCGTGGTCGTGACATGGGCGTGCGGCACCGGATCCTCGTCGCCGGTGAACACCTTGCCCGCCACCAGGCCGGCGAAATGCGCCATGTCCACCATCAGGGTGGCACCGACCTCGTCGGCGATCTCACGCATCGTCGCGAAGTTGATGCGGCGCGGGTAGGCGGAGTAGCCGGCCACGATGATCAGCGGCTTGAACTCACGCGCGGCGGCCGCGACGGCGCCGTAGTCGACGAACCCGGTGTCGGGGTCGGTGCCGTAGCTGCGCTGGTGGAACATCTTGCCGGAGATGTTGGGCCGGAAGCCGTGGGTGAGGTGGCCGCCGGCATCCAGCGACATGCCCAGCAGCCGCTGGTTGCCTAACTTGGCGCGCAGCTTCTCCCAGTCCGCTTCGGACAAGTCGTTGACGTGCTTGGCGCCTGCGTCGGCCAGGCCCGGCGCCTCGACCCGGGTCGCCAAGATCGCCCAGTACGCAACGAGGTTGGCGTCGATTCCCGAGTGCGGCTGGACGTAGGCGTGCGGCGCCCCGAACAGCTCACGGGCGTGCTCGGCGGCGACGCTTTCGACGGTGTCGACGTTCTGGCAGCCCGCGTAGAAGCGGTGTCCGATGGTGCCCTCGGCGTACTTGTCCGACAGCCAGGTCCCCATGGTCAGCAGCACCGCGGGCGACGCGTAGTTCTCGCTGGCGATCAACTTGAGCGAATCACGTTGGTCGGCGAGCTCTTTGCGGGTCGCCGCGGCGATGCGAGGTTCGACGGACTCGACCACCTGCAGTGCGGCGCGGTAGGCAGCGCTCGCTGTGTCGGCGTATTCGGCGCCCGGTGATGTGGTCGAGTTGGCGGTGCGGGTCAAGTCGGCTGACATGAGAACGAGACTAGTCGGCCGACTGACCCCACAGCGAGGGCGCTCGCGCTCCCAGCGTCGACTTTTCGCCAGCCCAGCCGTCGGGCTTTTCGGCGCCCCTGCAACACTTGCACTATGCCGCGGCTTAGCGAGCCGAGCCCATATGTGGAGTTCGACCGAAAGCAATGGCGTGCGCTTCGTATGTCGACGCCGCTGGCCCTCACCGAGGAAGAACTCGTCGGGCTGCGCGGTTTGGGTGAACAAATCGACTTGCTCGAAGTCGAAGAGGTCTACCTGCCGCTGGCCCGGCTCATTCACCTGCAGGTCGCGGCGCGCCAGCGATTGTTCGCCGCCACCGCCGAATTCCTCGGCGAACCTCAGCAGAACCCGGACCGGCCGGTGCCGTTCATCATCGGGGTGGCCGGCAGCGTGGCGGTCGGTAAGTCGACAACTGCCCGTGTGCTGCAGGCCCTGTTGGCGCGGTGGGATCACCACCCGCGGGTCGACCTGGTCACCACCGACGGCTTCCTGTACCCGAACGCCGAGCTGGACCGGCGGAATCTGATGCACCGCAAGGGGTTTCCCGAAAGCTACAACCGTCGCGCGCTGATGCGGTTCGTGACCTCGGTCAAATCCGGTTCGGACTACGCGTGCGCGCCGGTGTATTCGCATCTGAAATACGACGTCATCCCCGGGGCCAAGCATGTGGTCCGTCATCCCGACATCTTGATCCTGGAGGGCCTCAACGTTCTGCAGACCGGTCCGACCCTGATGGTGTCGGACCTGTTCGACTTCGGCGTGTACGTCGACGCCCGGATCGAAGACATCGAGCAGTGGTACGTATCGCGATTCCTGGCCATGCGCAGCACCGCCTTCGCGGATCCCGAATCGCACTTCCACCACTACTCGGCCCTCAATGACACCAAGGCGGTCGCCGCCGCTCGCGAGATCTGGCGGTCGATCAACCGCCCCAACCTGGTCGAGAACATCCTTCCGACCCGGCCGCGCGCCACCCTGGTGCTGCGCAAGGACGCCGACCACTCCATCAACCGGTTGCGGCTGCGCAAGCTCTGACGCTTTGACGCAGCCCGCACCGGCCCGGGCGGCCGATCACGCCTCGAGGCGACGCAACCCCAGGTATTGCAGGCCCGCGAACGCCGCCGTGTACACGCCGCTGGCCAGAGTCAACGCGACGCCGGTGCCGGTCAGCGGCAGCGCTTCGGCGGCCACGATCGCGGCCAGCGTGAACGCGACGTTGACCGTCACGACACTGATACCGAGACGCCGCAGCTCCGGCAGCGCCCCGAGACTGAACACCAGCAGGCCGGCGATCACGAACACCACGCCCACGGTGTATTCCTGGAAGGACGTCAGGCCGGTCAGCGACGAGATCGGGTCGGCGAAAAAGGCGATGGCCAACCCGCACAACCCCGTCAGGGTCGCGTCGGCACGCACGGCAAAACGCAACAGCGAGTCCGTCGAGTCGTAGAGGGGCCGGGTCGGGATGCTTGAAACACCGGTAATCGAGCTCATGTGTTTACTCCTCGCGATGGCGGGTTGGGTCGAACAGCTTTGAGGGTGCCGCCAGTGCACTGCCATATCGACTCGTGGCGCTGCCAACTACTGCCACGGATACAACGACGAGGGGGTTCACCCGACTATTCCCGTCGGCGGGTGAATATTTGACACGCGCCAGTCGCGAAGGCTCAGCGGCCCCACGAGTCACAGCTACACGGGGCACAGCTCTGGGCCGTCGGCGACCGCGGTAACTCCTGCACCCGTTCTAGTCGCTGGGGACCGGGACCCGGCCGCGGAGGTCGGCGGCGATCAGCCGGGCGGCGGCGTTCTGCCAGTTGTGCAGCGAGCGCTGGGGAACCTCGGTGACGAACCACTGCCAGGCCTGCCGGGCGATCGGGTCCAGACCCGAGGCGGTGGCGTTCTGCGCGTACGCGCGCACCCCGACCACGTAGGGGAAATACAGCGAGTTGTAGTACCGCCACTCCTCGGTGGTCCCGAAGTCGCCGCCGTCGCGCGGCTTGAGCCGCGCTATGCCGTCGGCCAGCACGGCCTTGAGTTCGTTGGCCCGCTCGATCGGTTGGTCGGTTGCTCCTCGGGCGGCCAGCCGCTCGTCGATCACCGGCAACGCGGTCAGCGGGCTGGCGACCAGCTTGGTCAGGTCGCCGTAATGGCCCAGGGCACGACGGGTGAGTCTGGCGAAGGTGACGTCGTCGACGCCGGCCAGCGGATGCTCCTGGCGCAGCGGTAGCGCCGCCCCGGTATGGCGCAGCGCGGCCCGATCCGCCCGCAGCGCAGGCGATTTCGAGAATGCCAGCCGGTCGAGCAGCCCGGCCAGCGGATCGGCGAGCACCTGCACGGTGATCGCGATCGCGAGGCTGGTGAACAGCAGCACGGTTAGCGCCGTCTTCGCGCCGGGCTCGTCGTGGGTCACCGCCAACCCGATCAGCGCCTGGCCGCCGAACAGCACCGCCACCGCCACCGAACCGGCGAACGAGCGCAGCATGTCGGCGCGCAGCGCGTGGCCCTCGTCGAACGCGTCCCACAGGGCGACGGCGACCCCGAGCCCAAGGACGTCGCAACTCGTCGACGCCAGCGCAACCCAACTGGGTACCAGGCCCAGCGGGATGACCAGGATTGCGTTGCTCAGCGCGAAGAACAGGGTGGCGGTGACGGCGAGTCCCACGGCCGGCCTCGGGCGCCGCGGGCGGCGCAGCGCGACGACCATCGCGGCGAGCGTCGACACCGAGATCACCGCGAACATCAGCCAGTGACCCGGGCGCAGCGGCCCGTCGACGCTGCCGGCCAGCGCCGCCCCGAACAGGGTCAGCGCGGCCATCCCGACCACGAGTAGCACCTCGCGGGTGCGTGAGCGGAAGCCGTCGCTGGGCCGGGACAGCTCGACGAGCACCGCGAACCACGCCACGCCGGGGATGGCCGTCAGGTAGATCTCGACTCGGCTCAGCAGCTGGGCATGCCCGGGGTTGGCGGTCCGAACCGCGTCCAGGCCCACCACGAGCGCGAATCCGCACAGCCCGATCGCCGCCAGCGCGAGGACGCGTTTGCGCGGATCGCGGGCGGCCAGATACAGGCCCAGCCAGGCGCTCAGCGTGAATACCACCGCCGACAGCGCAGCCATGTCCCTAGTGTGGCACGCGCGCGAGCGGGCGCTGAAGGTCTTCGGGGCTACTTGCCGTGCCGGCGATCCCGCCGGCTGTAGTCACGCAGCGCGCGCAAGAAGTCGACGCGGCGGAAGGCCGGCCAGTGCGTTTCGCAGAACCACATCTCCGAATACGCGCTCTGCCACAGCAGGAATCCGGACAGCCGTTGCTCGCCCGAGGTGCGGATCACCAGGTCTGGGTCGGGTTGCCCGGACGTGTAGAGGTTTTCGGAGATGGCGTCGACGGTCACCGCGTCGACCAGCTCCTCGGCGGTGGCGCCGTTGGCGAGTTCTTTGTTCAGCAACGCACGCACCGCGCCGACGATCTCCTGCCGGCCGCCGTAGCCGACGGCCACGTTGACGTGAAAGGGCGCGACGCTCGGTGTGGACTCGACCGCACCGCGCAGCCGGCGGGCCGGCTCGTCGCCGAGCAGTTCCAGGTCTCCCACTGTGCGCACGCTCCAGCGGTTGGCCGGTGCGCAGATCTCCTCCACGACGTCGGTGATGATTTCGATCAGCCCGGCCAGCTCGTCGGGATCGCGTTGCAGGTTCTCGGTGGACAGCAGGTACACCGTGGTCATTTCGACCCCGGCTTCCTGACACCAGCGCAGCATCTCGGCGATCTTGGACGCGCCCATCCGGTAGCCGTAGCTGACGTCCTCGTATCCCGCGTCGCGGGCCCACCGCCGGTTCCCGTCGCACAGCACGGCGATGTGCCGCGGCAGCTGGGACTTCGAGGCGGCCAGGCCCTGCCTCAGCCGCAGCTCGTAGACGCGATACAGCGGCTCTTTGAGGCGCGGCGGGATAATTTCCACGAACATCCACCCTACTGCCAGCGGTGATTTATTCACCGGTTCTCATTTCGGCCCGGTCAGCTGAGAAGTCGAGACTGCGCCGTAACCATCCCTGGCTACTGTGGATCCTGAGCAGCCCCACAGCGACCTTCCCACCGGTATCCCAAGTCGCGAGAACAAGACACAGGAGTCATGAGCAGCCAGACCAGCACCGTCCCCACGCCGGATCCCGAACCCGAGTCGATCGTTCCGGGCAACACCGTCGAGCAGTTCGTCGAGGGTGCCGCCCAGTTCTTGGGCAAGCCTCGGATGCGCGGCTGGATCCACTTCGTCTCGGCGTGGCTGGCCATCATCACCGGCGCCACGCTGGTGTCGGTGTCCTGGGCGGTCTCCTCCCCCCGCGCCGGCCACTCGACGCTGGTCTACGCGGCGGCGACGGTGGCGATGTTCGCGGTCAGCGCCACCTATCACCGGGTGCAGTGGAAGTCGGACGTCGCGCGCAGCCGGATGAAGCGGCTCGACCACTCGATGATCTTCGTCTTCATCGCCGGCAGCTACACCCCGTTCGCGCGGCTGGTCATGCCGCAGAACACCGGCGTGCTGGTGCAGTGCATCGTGTGGGGTGGCGCGGCGGCCGGCATCGCGCTGAAGATGTGCTGGCCGACGGCGCCGCGTTGGGTCGGCGTGCCGCTCTACCTGCTGCTGGGTTGGGTGGCCGTCTGGTTCGCCCCGACGATCCTGCACCAGGCCGGCGTGGCCGCGATGGTGCTGCTGGCGGTGGGCGGCGTGTTCTACAGCGTCGGCGGCATCTTCTACGGGCTGCGCTGGCCCGACCCATGGCCGAAGACGTTCGGCTACCACGAGTTCTTCCACGCCTTCACCGCGATCGCGGCGATCCTGCACTACATCGCCATGTGGTTCGCCGTCTTCTACACCAGCGACCACGCCTGGTTGCTGGGCCGCTAGGCCGGGGCGACGTCGTCCTCCGGCGACCAGTACGCCTTCATCGAGGCGATCTTGCCTTCGGCGTCGAAGACCATGACGTCGATCGGCTCGATCACCATTCGGTGCTCGCCCGCTTTCACCGTCAGTCGGAATTGGAAGGCCGCCTCGTTGCCGGCGACACGCAGCGTCAGCAGTTCGCATTCGCGCTGCAGGTCGTTGACCGCGGAGTAGAAGCCGTGGATGGCCTGCCGGCCGATATGCACCTCGCCGCCGACAGGATCCTCGACGGTGGCGTCGTCGGCGTACAACTCGACCAAGTCATCGGCGCTGCCCTTGGCGACCAACTCGATGTAGCGGTTGACCGTGCTTTTGATCGCTTCGGTCTTGGCGGCATTCGGCATGGGAGGCAGGGTAACCCCGCTTCAGTGGTGATCGCCAGCACGGCACGGCCGGGCGCAGCGGGTCACCACCATCGGCTTCAGTGGTGATCGCCAGCACGGCACCGCCGGGCGCAGCGGGTCACCACCATCGGCTTCAGTGGTGATCGCCAGCACGGCACCGCCGGGCGCAGAGGGTCACCACCATCGGCATCAGTTACCGGAAACCCCCAGGGCGGCGGCCAGTTCGGCCACGGCCGTCACCGGCAGGTCGCAGACCTGGCCGCGGCACACGTAGGCGGCGTCCGCACCGCCCACCCGCGGCCGACCGGCCAGCAGCGCCGACGAATCGACTTCCCCGCCCATAACGATCGCCCCGCCGGGCGCCAGTCGCCGCGCGTAGGCCAGCAGCGCCGAGGCCGACGGGTCGCAGGCGACCGCGATCTGCAGCGGTCCACGCACCGCCGCTTCGGCGACGGCCAGCCAATGCCCGGCCGAACGCGGAGCGCGGTCCAGCAGCACCGAATGCGCGCCGAGCGATTCGGCCGCGGCCCGCAGATACCGCTCGGCACGGTCGCCGTCGGTTAGGTGCGCGGCGGTCAGCAGGGCCTCGGTGATGGACGACGCTCCCGACGGAGTCGCGCCGTCCAGCGGGTCGGCCGGCCGGAGCACCAACTGCTCGGCATCGTCGGCGGTGTCGAACCAGCGGCCGGGTTGCGCCCGGTCGGCGAAGTGCGCCAGCGCGGTGTCCAGCAGGTCGGTGGCCGCGGTCAGCCAGGTCGCATCGGCGCTCAGCTGATAGAGCGCAAGCAGCCCGGTGGCCAACATCGCGTGGTCCTCGAGGATGGCAACGCTGTCGCCGACCGCGCCGCCCAGGCTGGCGCGTCGCAACCGGCCGTCGACGACATGCATCTCGAGCAGCGCCCGCGCGCAACGCCTTGCGGCGTCGATCAATTCGGGCTCGTCGAGCGCCACACCGGCCTCGACCAACGCGGTGATCGCCAGCCCGTTCCACGACGTGACGACCTTGTCATCGCGCCCGGGCTGGATTCGGGTATGCCGGGCGGCCAGCAGCGCGGACCGCACGCGGTCCAGTCGTTGCGGATCCTCGGGATCGGCGGGCAGCTGCAGCACCGAGGTGCCGTGCTCGAACGTGCCGCCCGGAGAGACCGCGAAAACACCTGCCGCCCAGGGGCCGTCGTCGAGCCCGAGCACCTCGTTCAGCTGCGTCGGTGTCCAGACATAGGTCGAACCCTCGCGGCCGTCGGCGTCGGCGTCCAGCGACGAGGTGAACATGGCGCCGTCGGCCAGATCGTCGAGCAGGAACCGGGCGGTCTGGGCGGTGACGCGGCGCGCCAGCGGATCACCGGTGCGCCTCGCCCAGTGCGCATAGGCGCGCAGCAGCAGCGCGTTGTCATACAGCATCTTCTCGAAATGCGGTACCACCCAAGCGTTGTCGACGCTGTAGCGGGCGAATCCGCCGCCGAGCTGGTCGTAGATGCCGCCGCGCGCCATTGCGTTGCCGGTGTGCGCGACCGCTGCGAGCGCCGCCGCCGAGCCGGTGCGCTCGACGTGCCGCAGCAGCGCCTCGAGCAGCGCCGACGGCGGGAATTTGGGCGCTCCGCCGAACCCGCCGTGCACCGCGTCGCGTTCCTTGCGCAGCGTGGCGACGGCGTGGTCGCACAGCTCGGGCGCCACGGCCGGACCGGCGCCCGGGAGAGCCGAAGCCATCTTGCGTAGCTCACCGGCGATGTTGTCGGAGGCCTCCTCCACCTCACCACGACGCTCCTGCCAGGTGGCGGATACGGCCGAAAGAAGTTGCAGGAAGGCCTCTTTCGGATAGTACGTACCACAGAAGAAGGGGCGCCCGTCCGGCGTGAGGAAACATGTCATCGGCCAGCCGCCGTGCCCGGTGAGCGCGACCGTGGCGTTCATGTACACCGCGTCGATGTCCGGGCGTTCCTCACGGTCGACCTTGACGCAGACGAACCCCGCGTTCATCGCGGCGGCTACTTCGTCGTCCTCGAACGATTCGTGGGCCATGACGTGGCACCAGTGGCAGGCCGCGTAGCCGACCGACAGCAGGATCGGCACGTCGCGGGCGGCGGCGTCGGCCAGCGCCTCGGGCGTCCACTGCCGCCAATGCACCGGATTGTCGGCGTGCTGGCGCAGATACGGGCTGGTCGCCAGCCCGAGGGTATTCGTCGAAGCGGGGTCAGCCGGGCTCATCGCCGGGTCCCGGGGCTCGCGGCGAGCCGTCCGCCTGGTCGGGGGCGGCGCCGCCGTCGACCGCGTCGGTGCCCTCGTCGGCGGCCTGGTCCGGTTCGGGGTGCTTGGGATCAAACGATTCCGGCACCTTCTTCAGCTGCCGGTTCATCGACCGCAGCAGAAACAGCGTGCTGATCAGGAGCAGCACGACGATTAGCAGCCCGACCGGGCTGGCCTTGCCGAAATCGGGGCCGGTGTGGTGCGGCGGGCCGTCGGCCTGCCAGCCGGCGGCGGTCACAAGCAGATAGAGGTGATTCACTGGTCGCTCTCGATTCCGGCGAACAGGTCGTCCTCGGGCAGCCGGGCCGGGACTCGCGATCGCGCCAACTCGAATTCCTCGGTGGGCCAAAGCCGTTGCTGCCACGCGATGGGAGCGGCAAAGAAGTCGTGGTCGGGGTCGATCTGGGTGGTGTGCGCGCGCAGCGCGTCGTCGCGCTGACTGAAGTACGCCGAGCACTCGACCCGCGTGGTGACCCGCGACTCGAACGGGTCGTGTTTGGCGTCCCAGTGTTCGAGCCACTTCTTGAACGGGGGTTCTTGACCGTGCTTGATGGCTTCGTCGTGCAGCAACTGCATCCGGGCGCGCAGGAACCCGTGGTTGTAGTAAAGCTTCGACACCGTCCACGGCTCACCGGCGTCCGGAAAGAGCCGGTAATCGCCTGCCGCCTCGAACGCGCCGACCGAAACCTGGTGGCAGCGAATGTGATCGGGGTGGGGGTAGCCGCCGTTCTCGTCGTACGTGGTCATCACGTGCGGACGGAACTCGCGGACCACGCGGACCAGCGCCTCGACCGACTCCTCCAGCGGCACCAGCGCGAAACAGCCCTCGGGCAACGGCGGCGGCGGGTCACCCTGGGGCAGCCCGGAGTCGACGAAACCCAGCCAGGTGTGCTCAACCCCGAGTATCTCGGCGGCCTTGGCCATCTCGTCACGGCGGATTTCGGCGATGTGTCCATGCACCTCGGGCAGGTCCATCGCCGGGTTGAGAATGTCGCCGCGCTCGCCGCCGGTCAACGTCACCACCAGCACCCGGTGGCCCTCGTCGGCGTAGCGGGCCAGGGTGGCCGCGCCCTTGCTGGACTCGTCGTCGGGGTGGGCGTGCACCGCCATCAACCGCAATTCGCTCACGTGCTCCCTTGTCACCTCTGGTGGTCGCCCGGTCTGACCCTATAATTCCAGTTCCGACTTCGTCGCATGCCGTCGGCTCGTGCCCGGCGGTCGACAACCAGGCAAAACAGGCACAACCAGGTATGACCGAAACCCCGATTTCTCGTCCGGAGGCCCGCTACGGACGCTCCCGGCTGTCGCGTATCCCCCGGCGGTGGGTGATCGCCGCACTGGGCGCGTTGGTGATCGCGGCGGGACTCGTCATCGCCGTCATCGGTTATCACCGGTTCGGCACGAGCGACGTCAAGGGCACGATGGCCGGCTACCGGGTGATCGACGACCAGACGGCCTCGATAACGATCAGCGTGACGCGATCGGATCCGTCGCGGCCGGTGGACTGCATCGTGCGGGTCCGCGCGCAGGACGGCAGCGAGACGGGCCGACGTGAGCTGCTGGTCCCGCCGTCGGACGCGGCTACTGTTCAGGTGACCACGACGGTGAAATCCTTCGAACCGCCGGTGGTGGCCGACATCTATGGTTGCGGCACCGATGTGCCCGCCTACCTGCGCCCGGCGTGACCGCCCGATCCACGGCGAACTGCGAATATGGGGTCATCAAATGTTTGCGCGGTGGTAACATGGATGAATGCACGGTTCCGGTTGGGGCCGTGTTGCTGCATTAGCGACCGTGAGCAAAACGGAGCCGGCAGCACACGGGGAGGGACCCGCACGCTCCGGGGCGGCGGAGCTAACAGGACTTAACGCGAACTCGCGAAACAACATACGAGGAGCACGACGAGATGACGGACACTTCCGTGACCTGGCTGACCCAGGAGTCACACGATCGACTCAAGGCCGAGCTCGATCACTTGATCGCGAATCGTCCGGTCATCGCCGCGGAGATCAACGACCGCCGCGAGGAGGGTGACCTGCGCGAGAACGGCGGCTACCACGCCGCCCGTGAAGAGCAGGGTCAGCAGGAGGCCCGCATCCGTCAGCTGCAGGATCTGCTCAACAACGCCAAGGTCGGCGAGGCGCCCAAGCAGTCCGGCGTCGCACTGCCCGGCTCGGTGGTGAAGGTCTACTACAACGGCGACAAGTCCGACACGGAGACTTTCCTGATCGCCACCCGCCAGGAGGGCGTCAACGACGGCAAGCTCGAGGTGTACTCGCCCAATTCACCGCTGGGCGGCGCCCTGATCGACGCCAAGGAAGGCGAGACCCGCACCTACGTGGTGCCCAACGGCAACACCGTCGAGGTCACGCTGGTCAGCGCGGAGCCCTACCACTCCTGATCTAGCCTCACTTCCGCGAGTGCCCGGCCAGCCGGGCATCCGCACTCCTGATCGGGGCGTCTAGCCCAAGGCGCGATCGAGATCGGCCAGCAGGTCGGCGATGTCTTCGATGCCGACCGACAGGCGCACCAGATCGTCGGGGACCTCCAATTGCGACCCGGCCGTCGAGGCGTGCGTCATCGCGCTGGGGTGCTCGATCAGCGACTCCACCCCACCCAGCGATTCCGCCAGGATGAACACTCGGGTCTTGGCGCACAGATCGCGGGCGGCCTCGCGGCCGCCGCGCATGCGGACCGAAACCATGCCGCCGAAGGCACTCATCTGCCGCGCGGCGATCTCATGGCCGGGGTGAGAGGGCAGGCCGGGATAGAGCACCGCGCTCACCGCCGGGTGGCCTTCAAGGAATTCCGCTACCGCAGAAGCGTTTTCGCTGTGTCGCTGCATGCGCAACACCAGTGTCTTCAGGCCGCGCATCGTCAGGTAGGCGTCGAATGGGCCGGGTACCGCACCAGCGCCGTTCTGCAGGAAGGCGAACGCCTCGTCCAGCTCCTGATCGTTGGTGACCAGCGCGCCGCCCACCACGTCGGAGTGCCCACCGATGTATTTGGTGGTCGAGTGCAGCACGATGTCGGCGCCCAGCGTCAACGGCTGTTGCAGCGCGGGCGAGGCAAAAGTGTTGTCCACCAAGACCTTTGCCGAATTCTGTTGGCCCAGTTCGGCCAGCGCGGCGATGTCGGCGATGGACAGCAGCGGATTGGTCGGGGTTTCCGCCCAGATCAGCCGGGTTCGCGGCGTGATCGCGGCGGCGACGGCGTCCAGCTCGTGCAGCGCCACCGGCGTGTACTCGACGTTCCACCGGGTGAAGACCTTGTCGATCAGCCGGAAGGTGCCGCCGTAGGCGTCGTTCGGGATGACCACATGGTCGCCGGGGCGCAGCACCGCACGCAGGGCGCAGTCGGTGGCGGCCATGCCCGAACCGAAGGCCCGGCCGTAGGCGCCGTCTTCGACCGCGGCCAGCGCGGCCTCCAGCGCGGCGCGGGTCGGGTTGCCGGTGCGCGCGTACTCGAACCCGCCGCGCAGGGCGCCGACACCGTCCTGGGCGAAGGTGCTGCTGGCGTAGATCGGGGCGTTCACCGCGCCGGTCGCCGGATCCGGCCGGTAACCGGCGTGAATCGCTTTGGTGGCCAGCCCGGTGAACTCGGGGTGTCCGGTGCGGTCGTCGCTCATCGACGATCAGCCTAGGTGACGGCCGGCCTCTCAGCGCCGTCGATCGGCAAGCACACCGTCGTCATGATCTTGTCCGCCAGCGTCTGACGCTTCGAATCCCACAGCGGGAAAAGGAAACCGATGAAGCAGATGATCGCGTCGACGAAGTGCGCCAGCGAGCGCACCACCGACAACCCGAACCCGATGGGTTGACCGGTGATCTCGCTGACCACCTTGCACTTCAGCACCGACTTGCCGACGCTCGACCCGGTGGTGCCCTGCCGGTAGCCGTAATTCCAGATCAGATAGAACAGCCCGATTATCGACGCCAGCCACTGCGCCACCATGCCGACGGTCGAGTTCTGGGTGGCGCAGTACTGGTTGACGGCGTACTGCGTGACGTCGGTGATGCAGGCGGTCTGCTGGGTGGCGACCAGGATCGCGGTGCCGATCCCGTGCACCACGACGTACGGGAGGATGTCGATGATGAACGCCAGCGCGCGGGTGAGCCACGGCGTGTAGTCCTCGGTCGGCAGCGTGCGGATCGCCGGCCCGGGTGGCGGCGGCGCGTATCCGCCGGCCGACGGCGGGGGCGGCGGGTACGACCCGCCGGGCGGCGGCGGGGGCGGCGGATAGGAACCGCCGGCGGGCGCCTGCGGAGACGGCTGACCGCCCGGTGGCCCGGGCGACGAGGGAGGTGGCGGGTAAGCGCCGCCGGGCGGCGGTTGATCGGTCATGGGCAACCTTCCACTCCGGGTCAGCTGGACCCCTAGCTGGGACAGCCGAAAGAGTACCCGAGCGCGTCGCGCCCCGGCGAGACGCGCGGGGCCGCGAACTAGCGGCGCCCGGACAGCCCGCGAGGTCCGTCGGAGAGGAAACCCAGCAAGTCATAGCGGGTGATCACGCCGACCGGTTTGCCTTCCTCGACCACCATCAGCGCGTCCCAATCGCGCAGCGCCTTGCCGGCCGCGCTGACCGACTCCCCCGCGCCGATCATCGGCAGCGGCGGGCTCATGTGCAGCGCTACCGCGTCGGCCAACTTCGCCCGGCCCTCGAAGACGGCCGACAGCAGTTCCCGCTCGGAGACGCTGCCCGCGACCTCCCCCGCCATCACCGGCGGCTCGGCACCGACCACCGGCATCTGCGACACCCCGTACTCACGCAGGATGCCGATGGCGTCGCGCACGGTCTCGGACGGGTGGGTGTGCACCAGGTCGGGCAACTCGCCGGACTTGCGGCGCAGCACGTCGCCGACCCTGGACTGATCGGTCGAGCCGTCGAGGCGGCTGCGCAGGAAACCGTAGGACGACATCCAGGCGTCGTTGAAGATCTTCGACATGTAGCCGCGTCCGCCGTCGGGCAGCAGCACCACCACGATCGCGTCCGGGCCGGCCTGCTCGGCGACCTTGAGCGCGGCGACCACCGCCATCCCGCACGACCCGCCGACCAGCATCGCTTCCTCGCGGGCCAGCCGCCGGGTCATGTCGAACGAATCGGAGTCGGAGACGGCGATGATCTCGTCGGGCACCGTGCGGTCGTAGGCCTGCGGCCAGAAGTCCTCACCGACGCCCTCCACCAGATAGGGCCTGCCGGTGCCGCCGGAGTACACCGATCCCTCGGGGTCGGCGCCGATGATGCGCACCGCACCGTTGGACACCTCTTTGAGGTAGCGGCCCGCGCCGGTGATCGTTCCGCCGGTGCCGATCCCGGCGACGAAGTGGGTGACCCTGCCGTCGGTGTCGGCCCAGATCTCCGGGCCGGTGGTGGCGTAGTGGCTGGCCGGGCCTTCCGGGTTGGCGTACTGGTCGGGCTTCCATGCGCCGTCGATCTCGGTGACCAGCCGGTCGGAGACGCTGTAGTAGCTGTCCGGGTGCTCGGGCGGAACGGCGGTCGGGCACACGACGACCTCGGCGCCGTAGGCCATCAGCACGTTGCGCTTGTCCTCGCTGACCTTGTCGGGGCAGACGAACACGCACTTGTAGCCGCGGTGCTGGGCGACGAGGGCCAGCCCGACGCCGGTGTTGCCCGAGGTGGGTTCGACGATGGTGCCGCCGGGCCGCAGCTGCCCGCTGGCCTCGGCGGCGTCGATCATCTTCACCGCGATCCGGTCCTTCGAGCTGCCACCGGGATTGAGGTATTCGACCTTGGCCGCCACGATGCCGGCACCCTCGGGGACGACGGAGTTCAGACGCACCAGCGGTGTGCCGCCGATGAGGTCACTGATGTGCTGCGCGATCCGCATGCGTTCATCGTCTCAGGCGGTTTCGCACGGCGCACAACTACTCTCCGCGCGGTCTGTCGCGTCTAGCCGGTGGCCTCGCGGATATAGTCGCCGATCTGCCGCAGCGAGCGGACGGCCTCGGGGACCATCGGTGCGGCCAGCTGGAAGTCGTGGATCTGCCCGGGCCACACCCGCACCTCGGCCGGCACGCCCACCGCTGCCAGCCTGCTCGCCGCCAGCCGCGCGTCGTGCAACAGCACCTCGGAGCCCGACACGTGGATCAGCGTGCGCGGCAGGCCCGGCTTGATGTGCTCCAGCGGCTCGTAGATCTCTTCGGGCTTCCCGTCGACGATGTTCTTCCTGGCCGCGCCGGCCACCAGCTCGGCGAGCGCATCGAACGCCCCCGCCGTGAACATCGCATCCGTCTCGATGTTGGGGTGGGCCTGCTTGGGTTCCTTGGCCAGCTGCAGCAGGGGCGAGATCGCCACCAGCGCAGCGGGCTCCTCACCCTCCTCCTGCAGGCGCTGGGCCAGCGTGAGCGCCAGGTAGCCGCCCGCGGAGTCACCGGCCAACACGATCTGGTCGGGTTCGTACCCGCGCCGGCGCAGCCATCGGTACGCGTCGTGACAGTCCTCGAGCGCCATCCCGACCGAATTCTTCGGCAGCAGACGGTAATTGACCACCAGGATGGGCGAGTCGGCGAACTTGGAGAGGGCCTCGACGAGCCGGCCGTGCGAGTTCGCCCCACAGGTCAGAAACGCGCCGCCGTGGAGGTAGACGATCACGCGGCGAGTGCCGTCGGCGGGCAGCACCCCGGGCGCGCGGACCAGCTGCGCCGACGCGTGGGGCAGCTTGATGGTCTCGCGAACGGTGGCCGACGCCGGGATGAGCACCCGTGCCGTGAGGTCGATGAGACCCCAGGGCCAGGGCAGGTTGGGGACATGGCTGCCGACGGACAGGATCGGCCGGATCGTCAGACGCGAGGTGAGGTTCGCCAGTCGCGCGGCGACGCTGGGCCCGGATTCCAGGACTTCGACGGGTGCCCCGTCGCTGATGGCGAATTTGCGCGACTGGGCTCGACGCGCTCTCAGGACGTCATGGGGCCGGACGGTAGTTGCCGGTGACCCCGATTCCTTGCTAGGTGCAGTCATGCTCAACACTTCCTACGCCGTTGTAGTGCGATACAGCATGTGACGAGGCGACCGAGCGTCTTGGTTCAGCCGTTTGCCAAAGCGCTCAGCCAACCCCTTGACATCAGCTTGACAGGCGTTGCTTAGTACAACGTATGAAATAGCTGATTCGATACCAGTTTTGCTTCGCACCGTAATCAGTTCGTTTTCCAGCAACCCGCGCGAAACTCACAGCGGCTTTAAACTTGAATGCGTGACCATGCGGGTGCCACGTCGTTCGGCGATCGCCCTGGCCACAGCGGGCGCGCTGGCCTCGACAGGAACCGCCTACCTGGGGGCACGCAGTCTGTTGGTCGGCCAGGCCTCTCACGCGCGCACGATCATCCCCAAGTCCTGGGACATCCCGCCCCGTGCGGACGGCGTGTACGTGCGCGGCGGCGGCGCGGTGGAACGGTGGCATCGCGGTATGGCGGTCGACCAGCACCTGATGATCTTCGGTGACTCGACCGCCGCCGGATATGGCTGCATGAGCGCCGACGAAGTGCCCGGGGTACGCATCACCCGCGGCCTCGCCGAGCAGACCGGCAAACGAATCCGGTTGAGCACCAAGGCGATCGTGGGCGCCACCTCCAAGGGGGTGTGCGGTCAGGTCGACGCGATGTTCGTGGCCGGCCCGCCGCCGGACATCGCGGTGATCATGGTCGGCGCCAACGACGTGACAGCGCTGAACGGCATCAGCCAGTCGGCGCAGCGGCTGGGGCTGACCGTCCGCAAGTTGCGCGCCCGCGGCGCCGTGGTGATCGTGGGCACCTGCCCGGACCTCGGGTTCATCAGCGCCATTCCGCAGCCGCTGCGGTCGCTGGCGCACGAGCGTTGCCTGCAGCTTGCGCGCGCCCAGACCGCGGCGGTCCGGTCGGCGGGCGGCGTGCCCGTGCCGTTGGCGCAGCTGATGGCGCCGCAATTCCGCGCCACCCCCGACGCGATGTTCTCCGCCGACGGCTACCACCCCTCGGCACCGGCCTATGCGCTCGCGGCCGACGCGCTGCTGCTCGCCCTCTGCGACGCGCTGGGCGAGGAGGTGGAGCGTCCGCCGGTGAGTTCGCCGGTGCCGGCGGCGACGCCGGTGCTCGGTCAGCGGCACACCCGCACCAGCGTGATGTCGCGGCTGTGGCGGCGTCCGGCGCCCGGACCTGCCCCGTCTTCGTGCCCCGAGGTCGGCAGCGACTAGATTTGTTCTCGCCCGTCGGGGTGGACCTACCGCCCGAAGGTGAAGCGAGCCAGCCCCATCTGTGGGATCTGCAGGGATCTGAAGGGAACCACCATGCCTGAAGCCGTCATTGTCTCAACTGCTCGCTCGCCGATCGGCCGCGCGATGAAGGGGTCGCTGGTCAACATGCGCCCCGACGACCTGACCGTCCAGATCGTGCGCGCCGCGCTCGACAAGGTGCCCGCCCTGAACCCGCACCAGATCGACGACCTGATCCTGGGCTGCGGCCAACCCGCCGGCGAGTCCGGCTACAACCTGGCGCGGGTCATCGCCGTCGAACTCGGCTTCGACTTCCTGCCGGGCACCACCGTCAACCGGTACTGCTCATCGTCGCTGCAGACCTCGCGGATGGCCTTCCACGCGATCAAGGCCGGTGAGGGCGACGCCTTCATCTCCGCTGGTGTGGAGACCGTGTCCCGCTTCGCAAAGGGCAGCGCCGACTCGTGGCCGGACACCAAGAACTCGCTGTTCGGTGAGGCCCAGGAGAGGTCGGCCGCCGCGGCCGAGGGCGCCGAGGAGTGGCACGACCCCCGCGCCGACGACAACATCCCCGACGTCTACATCGCGATGGGGCAGACGGCCGAAAACGTGGCGCTGCTGACCGGCATCAGCCGCGAGGACCAGGACCACTGGGGGGTGCGCAGCCAGAACCGCGCCGAGGAGGCGATCAAGAGCGGCTTCTTCGAGCGCGAGATCACCCCGGTGACCTTGCCCGACGGCACCACCGTGAGCACCGACGACGGCCCGCGTCCCGGCACCACCTACGAGAAGATCAGCCAGCTCAAGCCGGTGTTCCGGCCCAACGGCACGGTGACGGCGGGCAACGCGTGCCCGCTCAACGACGGCGCCGCCGCGGTGGTGATCACCAGCGACACCAAGGCCAAGGAACTGGGCCTGACGCCGCTGGCGCGCATCGTGTCCACCGGGGTCAGCGGCCTGTCCCCGGAGATCATGGGCCTGGGTCCGATCGAGGCGACCAAGAAGGCGCTGGCGCGCGCCAAGCTGTCAGTCAGCGACATCGACCTGTTCGAGATCAACGAGGCGTTCGCCGTCCAGGTGCTGGGATCGGCCCGCGAGCTGGGCATCGACGAGGACAAGCTGAACGTGTCCGGCGGTGCGATCGCGCTGGGCCACCCCTTCGGCATGACCGGCGCCCGCATCGCCACGACGCTGCTCAACAACCTGCAGACGCACGACAAGACCTTCGGTCTGGAGACCATGTGCGTCGGCGGCGGCCAGGGCATGGCGATGGTGATCGAGCGGCTGAGCTAAGCCGCTCGGGCGTGAAGCCCGGCGTTGAGTGTGAAACCGCGGCGGTGACACGCCGAGCAATCCCGCCCTCAGCGCACACTCAACGCCGTCAGCTCACAACCGGCACACGAAAAAACCGGCACGCCAACGGGCGTGCCGGTTTTTCTCTGTGGCAGAGCTAGTCGTTCTGCAGATAACTCAGCAGACGCAGGATCTCGATGTACAGCCAGACCAGCGTCACGGTCAGGCCGAGCGCGATGCCCCATGCCGCCTTCTCCGGCGCGCCGGCGCGGACCATCTGGTCGGCCGCGTCGAAGTCGATCAGGAAGCTGAACGCCGCAATCGCGATGCACACCAGCGAGAAGATGATCGCCACCGTGCCGCCGCTGCGCAGGCCCAGGCCGGTGCCGCCGTTGACGTGGAACATCGCCAGCACGAAGTTGCCGAGCATCAGGGCCAGCACGCCGAACATCGCGGCGACCAGCATGCGGGTGAACTTGGGCGTCACCCGGATGGCCCCGGTCTTGTAGACGACGAGCATGCCGAAGAACACCCCGAAGGTGCCCAGCACCGCCTCACCGATCAGCGCCCCGGCGTTGGCGTTCGACACCGAGAAGTTGGCGAAGACGAACGAGATGGCGCCCAGGACCAGACCCTCGAGCACCGCGTAGCTCAACACGATGCCGGGGTTGTCCTGCTTGCGGCCGAAGGTGGCCACCAGCACCAGGACCAGGCCGCCCAGCCCGCCGACCAGGGCGAGCGGCATGGCCAGCGCGACATCGCGGGCGACCAGGAAGTAGGAGACCACAGCGGACACCGCCAGCACGGCCAGCGTGATGCCGGTCTTGGTGACGACGTCGTCGATGGTCAGCGGACGCGAAGCTTTGGCCTCCTGGTAAGGGGCCTGGTAAGGAGCCGCGTAGGGGTCGGCTCCATAGCCCTGCATCGGGGGCGCGCCAGTGCCGAATTGCGCGTATCCGCCCCTCTGCTTAGGCAGCGAACGAAATACCGGGTTGCTTGTCTCCCGCACCGTCGGATCCTCTCTAATTGGCTTCGAGCTGTGCGAACACAATCTCAACGATCGGCGTTGCACCCTGGTTCCCAGCGGACCTGGGCGTTTTCCGGTGGATACAGCCTCCGCAGTTGTCGTCGCGTTAAAGATAACCCTTACCCGCGGGCACCGCGCCGGTCGTGACGATCTAGATTTCTTCCTCGAGGCTGGACCGGCCTGGACCGGCTCAAGGGAGGCGAGGGCGTGACCGACGAATCCGATGAGGTTCTGACCGAGGTCGAGGGCAGCGTCGGCCTGATCACGCTCAACCGGCCGAAGGCGATCAACTCGCTGAATCAGCCGATGGTCGACGCGCTGACCGCCATCCTCACCGACTGGGCGGGCGACGACGCGGTGCGCGCGGTGGTGCTGTCGGGCGCCGGCGAACGCGGACTGTGCGCCGGTGGCGACGTGGTCTCGATCTATCACAGCGCGCGCGAGGACGGGGTCGACGCGCGACGCTTCTGGCGCGACGAGTATCTGCTCAACGCGCAGATCGCCGAGTTCCCCAAGCCGTATGTCGCGTTGATGGACGGCATCGTGATGGGCGGAGGCGTCGGCGTCAGCGCCCATGCGAACACCCGGGTGGTCACCGATACCTCCAAGATCGCCATGCCCGAGGTCGGCATCGGCTTCATCCCCGACGTCGGCGGTGTCTACCTGCTGTCTCGCGCGCCCGGCGGGCTGGGTCTGCACGCCGCGCTGACCGGGGCGCCGTTCTCCGGAGCCGACGCCATCGCCATGGGTTTCGCCGACCACTACGTCGCGCACGGCGACCTCGAGGCGTTCCGCCGCGCTGTGGTCTCCGACGGCGTGGAGGGCGCACTCGCCAAGTACGCGACCGAGCCGCCGGCCAGTGAGCTTGCCGCGCAGCGCAACTGGATCGACGAATGCTATGCCGGCGACACCGTCGCGGACATCGTCGCCGCCCTGCGCGGGCACGACGCGGGTCCGGCCGACGATGCCGCCAACCTGATCGCCACCCGTTCCCCGATCGCGCTGTCGGTGACCCTGGAGGCGGTACGCCGCGCCGCCAAGCTCGCGACACTGAAAGACGTTCTGGTGCAGGACTATCGGGTGTCATCGGCGTCGCTGCGCTCGCACGATCTGGTCGAGGGCATCCGCGCGCAGCTGATCGACAAGGATCGCAATCCGCAATGGTCGCCGGGGCAGCTGCCGGCGGTCACCGAGGCCGACGTCGAGGCGTATTTCGCCCCGGTCGACGACGACTTGAGTTTCTAGAAAGGCGGTTTGGATGACGGACACGAATTACGAGACCATCCTCGTCGAGCGCGAAGAGCGTGTCGGCATCATCACCCTGAACCGGCCGAAGGCCCTCAACGCTTTGAACACCCAGGTGATGAATGAAGTCACCAGCGCGGCAGCAGATTTCGATGACGATCCCGGTATCGGGGCGATCATCATCACCGGCTCGGCCAAGGCGTTCGCCGCCGGCGCCGACATCAAGGAGATGTCCGGGCTGACGTTCGCCGACGCCTTCGGCGCCGACTTCTTCGCGCCGTGGAGCAAGCTCGCCGCGGTCCGCACCCCGACGATCGCCGCGGTGGCCGGGCACGCGCTGGGTGGCGGCTGCGAACTCGCGATGATGTGCGATGTGCTGATCGCCGCCGACACCGCGAAATTCGGCCAGCCGGAGATCAAACTCGGGGTGCTGCCCGGGATGGGCGGCTCACAGCGGCTGACCCGAGCCATCGGCAAGGCCAAGGCGATGGACCTCATCCTGACCGGCCGCACCATCGGCGCCGAAGAAGCCGAACGAAGCGGTCTGGTCTCGCGAGTGGTGCCGGCCGACGACCTGCTGACCGAGGCCAAGGCCGTCGCGACCACCATTTCGCAGATGTCGCGCTCGGCGGCCCGGATGGCCAAAGAGGCTGTCAACCGCGCGTTCGAATCCACCCTGGCCGAGGGACTTCTGTACGAGCGCAGGCTCTTTCACTCGACGTTCGCGACCGACGATCAGTCCGAAGGGATGGCGGCCTTCGTCGAGAAGCGCCCGCCGAACTTCACCCACCGCTAGGACGCTTGCATGAGCGAACCGGTTTCCGCGACACCCACCGAGGCAGAGCAAGAGCCGGCGGACGTCGTCGAGGGGTCGGCGGCGCCCGAGCCGGACGCCGCACCGCGACCGGCACCCGCGCCGCGAGCCGGGCGCGCGGCCCCCACCCTCCCATGGACCGAAAGGCCTTGGTGGGTACGGCATTACACGTTCACCGGCACCGCGGTCGGCGTGATCTTCATCTGGCTGTCGCTGACACCGTCGCTGCTGCCTCGCGGCCCGTTGTTCCAGGGGCTGGTCAGCGGACTCTCCGGCGCCATCGGCTATGGGCTGGGAGTCTTTTCGGTCTGGCTGGTGCGGTTCATGCGCGAAAAGGATCACAGCCCGCCGCCGCCACGCTGGGCATGGAAGGTGCTGATCCCGATCGGCGTGGTGGGCCAGGTACTCATGGCGATCTGGCTGCACGTGTGGCAGGACGACGTGCGCGACCTGATGGGCGTGGAGCACCTGAAGTGGTACGACTACCCGCTGGCCGCGGTGCTGTCCCTGGTGGTGTTGTTCACGGTGGTCGAGCTGGGTCAATTCACCCGCTGGCTGGTCAAGTTCCTGGTCGGTCAGGTTGACCGGTTCGTCCCGTTTCGGCTCTCGGCGACCATCGTGGTCGTCACCCTGGTGGTCCTGACCATCACCCTGCTCAACGGCGTCGTGCTCAAGTTCGCGATGCGCACCATGAACCACACCTTCGCCTCGGCCAACGAGGAGATGAATCCCGACACCGCTCCCCCGAAAACCCCGCTGCGATCAGGTGGTCCGGAGTCGCTGGTGTCGTGGGAGTCGCTGGGCCGCGAGGGCCGCATCTTCGTCGAGGGCGGTCCAAAGGTCGCCGATCTGACCTCCTTCAACGGGGCGCCGGCCACCGAGCCGATCCGGGCCTACGCCGGATTGGATTCGTCCAAGGGCATCACGGCCGCCGCGGAGCTGGCGGCACAGGAGTTGCAGCGCACCGGCGGGCTGCGGCGCGCCGTCGTCGCGGTGGGCACCACCACCGGAACCGGCTGGATCAACGAGGCGGAAGCGTCGGCGCTGGAATACATGTACAACGGCAACACCGCGATCGTGAGCATGCAGTATTCGTTCCTGCCGAGCTGGCTGTCGTTCCTGGTGGATAAGGAAAACGCCCGGCACGCCGGGCAGGCGCTCTTCGAGGCCGTCGACAAGCTGATCCGCCAGATGCCCGAGGGCAGCCGGCCCAAGCTCGTGGTGTTCGGCGAGAGCCTGGGATCGTTCGGGGGCGAGGCGCCGTTCCTGAGCCTGAACAACGTGCTGGCCCGCACCGACGGGGCGTTGTTCAGCGGACCGACCTTCAAAAACACCATCTGGACCGATCTTACGTCGACGCGCGACAACGGATCGCCGGAGTGGTTACCGATCTACCAGGACGGTCGGTATGTCCGATTCGTCGCTCGCGCAAAGGATTTGACGCGTCCCAATGCGCCGTGGGATCACCCGCGGGTGGTGTACCTGCAGCACGCGTCGGACCCCATCGCCTGGTGGACGCCGGACCTGTTGTTCAGCAAGCCCGACTGGCTGAAAGAGCCGCGCGGCTACGACGTGCTGCCACAGACGCGCTGGATTCCCGTCGTCACGTTCCTGCAGGTGTCGGCCGACATGGCGGTGGCGGTGGACGTACCCGACGGGCATGGCCACCACTACGTCGCCGACGTCGCCGACGGCTGGGCGGCGGTGCTGCCACCGCCCGGCTGGACGCCGGACAAGACCGCGAAACTGCGTCCGCTGCTGCACTCCGACGAGACGACTTAGAGCCAGCGTCGCGCCGTGCCGCCGGTATCGGCGAACACCGGATCGACCCGGCCCCCGGCCAGCTCGCTCAGCACACCCGCGCCGGCCAACGCGTGATAGCCGCCGATGACGTCGGTGGCCCGGTGCAGGCCGATGTCCAGCAGCGCGGCCGCCGCCAGGCTGGACGTGTAGCCCTCCGAACACAGGATCACCCATTCGACGTCGTCGCCGACGGCCTCGGGCAGCCTGGCCTCGCTGGTGGGATCGCAGCGCCACTCCAGGACGTTGCGTTCGATGATCAGCGCCCCGGGCACCTCACCCTCGCGAAAGCGCTGGGCCTGGGGCCGGATGTCGACCAGCACCGCGCCGCGCCGCAGCGCATCGGGCACTTCCACGGCGGGCAGGCGGCGATACCGGCGCCGGGCGGATCTCAAGACGACGTCGATGCGGCTCATGGCGATCCTTCCGGCTGGTCGGTCAGTTCGGTGCGTTCGCGGCGCAGCGTCTTGCGGTCGGTGATCTCGTAGTACGACATCGCCGTCAGGGGTGGCGAATAGGCATGCACGCTCAGGGTCGGCTGCACCGGCGCGGCGGCGGCCCTGGGCGCCGCTGCGACCGGTAGCGAAACGGGCACGGTGACCGGCCGCGGCGCCCAGACCACGTCGTGCACCCAGCCCAGCGGGAATCCGGCCTGATCGCCGGCGTCCAGCCGACGTCGTCGCAAAGCCCGTCCATCCCAACGGTATTCGTTCAGCGATCCGGATATGACGGTCAGCGCGCCCAGCGACCCGCCGTGGTCATGCAGCTCGGTCGGCTGGCCGGGCACCCAGCTGATCAGCCAGACGTCGAGTTCCTCGTCGCCATGGATGCGGGTGAACCAGCGCCGCGACTCGGGTATGCCGCCCGCGGGCAACAGATGGTCGCACCGCCCGCTGAGCACATCGTCGGCGGCCTGGTCGGTGGCGTAGAGCAGATCGGGCACTCGCAGCCGCGTCGGGCCGGCGGACGGGGCGGAGAGGGCTCGCGGGCGCGGGGCAGCCACAGTAGGGACCGTGACGACGGGCACAGACATTTACGGGAGCTTTCACGCGAAAACGGACAGGACAAGCGGCGGCGTGTTACGGCCGACAACACTCGCAAAATCCGAAGCGCTCCATCACGGCCGCCAGTGTTGCATAGATTGAGACCGTGCGCTGGCGCGGTGATCGGTCCCGGCGGTGGGCTGCGGTTGTTGCCGCGGCCGTCATCCTGGCGGTCACGGGGTGCTCGCACGGCGCCCACAGCGGTGGTTCTTCGTCCCCGGCACGGCAATCCGGCGGCGCCAACGGCCCGGGTTCGGCGCCCGCGGGCTCGGTGGGCCTGTCCCCCGCCGGCGTGACGACCAGGGTCGACGTGCCCGCGGACTCGACCGAAGAGGAGTACTACCAGGCCTGTCACGCCGCGAAAGAGTGGATGGACGCCCAGCCCAAGAGGGATACGTCGCTGTTCGAGCCGTATCTGTCGATGGTTCAGGCGTCCCCGGCGGGCACCGCGGGCAGCTGGAACGCGCCGTGGTCGAAGCTGACGCCGGCCCGCCAGGCCGCCGTGATCGTCGCCGCCCGCGCGGCCGCCAACGACGAATGCGGGTAGCGCTGCGTCCTGGCAATTCTCGGCCGCCGCGTAATTGGGATCACGGCGGAAAAAAGTGCCCGCGCCGCCCGCTCACCGAGCGCCTCCGCGCAAAATGTAGGGGTGCCTGACGAACTTCCGCGTCGATCAGAAGCGACCCGGGTGGCACTCGCCCTCGGCAGCGGTGGCGCCCGCGGCTACGCCCACATCGGGGTAATCGAGGCCCTGGAGGCCCGCGGCTACGACATCGTCGGCATCTCCGGCTCTTCGATGGGCGCCCTGGTCGGCGGCCTGCAGGCGGCCGGGCGGCTCGACGAGTTCGCCGACTGGGCGAAGTCGCTGACCCAGCGCACCATCCTGCGGCTGCTGGACCCGTCCATCAGCGCCGCCGGCGTGATGCGGGCCGGCAAGATCTTGGACGCGGTGCGCGACATCCTGGGGCCGGTCGCCATCGAAGAACTGCCCATCCCCTACACCGCGGTGGCGACCGACCTGCTGGCGGGCAAGTCCGTGTGGTTTCAGCGCGGCCCCCTCGACGAGGCGATCCGGGCGTCCATTGCGATCCCCGGCGTGATCGCCCCCCACGCGGTCGACGGGCGGCTGCTCGCCGACGGCGGCATCCTGGATCCGCTGCCGCTGGCGCCGCTCGCCGCGGTCAACGCTCACCTGACCATCGCGGTGAGCCTGTCCGGCAGCGAGGCGGTCAGCAACCGCGAGCCGGAGCCGGGTGCCACCGTCGAGTGGCTGACCCGCATGGTGCGCAGCACCTCCGCGCTGCTCGACACGGCCGCCGCCCGGTCGCTGCTCGATCGGCCGACGGCGCGGGCGGTGCTGAGCAGGCTGGGCGGACCGGCCGGCGAGCCGGACAGCTGGGCGGACACCCAGGAGGACGAGCAGCCGGTTGACGACGCCGGCGCACTGGCCGGCGTGGAACCCGACGTCCCCAAGCTGGGCAGCTTCGAGGTGATGAACCGGACGATCGACATCGCCCAGGCCGCCCTGGCCCGCCACACCCTGGCGGTCTACCCGCCCGACCTGCACATCGAGGTCCCGCGATCGACGTGCCGGGCGCTGGAATTTCACCGGGCGGTGGAGGTGATCGCCGCCGGCCGCGCGCTGGCGGACGACGCGCTGGACGCCCTGGAAGTCCAGGACGAGCAGGACGTCCCGCCCGCGATCGAGCGCTGAGCCGCGCTCAAATCGCTTGCGCGCCAACCGCTATCACAGGCCTAGGAAGCGGGCGAGGGCCGCGGCTTCGCGGCGGCCCTGCTCGCGTCCGGCCCGGGCCGACGGGATGCGGCAGCCCGGGTCCAGCGCGTTGGGCCCGAAGGCGGCCAGCGAACCCGCATCGGCGAACACGGCGAACGCCGCGCCGGGAAACGCGGAGACCTCGGCGGCCGGCCCGGCACCGAACGGCGACGGCGCATCCACGCCCGAGGGCACCAGGACCACCGCCGTCGCGCAGTCGGCGGCCACCACGAGATTGACCGAGCTGGCCACGCCGCCGTCCATGTAGTGGCGGCCCGCGATAGTCACCGGCGGCCACGCCCCGGGCACCGCGCAGCTGGCCGCGACGGCATCGACCAGCTCGACGTCGGAGTCGCGGTCGAAGACGGTCAATTCGCCGGTGTCGACGTCGATCGCGGTGATCCGCAGCTCCCGGTTCGGCCAGTGGTGCGACGGCAGGCGCCGCGCGATCACGTCGCGGCGCACCGGCGCGGGAACGGTTTTGGTGGCCAGCGCCACGGCGCCGATGCGCTGCATCTGTTGCCGGGTCCGGTCCAGCGTGTCTTCGTACGGCTCGCCCAGGGCCGTGAGGAACAGTTCGGTGATGGTCTCGATGTCCACGCCGGAATCGATCTCTGCCGACGACTCGGCGACCTGCCGGTCGAACAGCTCGTCCAGGGTGTGGCCGCTGCCCAGCTGCGCGGCGACCGCCGAGCCCGCCGATGTCCCGACCAGCACGTCCGACTCGGTCAGCAGCCGGGCCACCGCCGGCGACTCGTCGGCGATGCCTCGCAGAACACCTGTCTCCCAGGCGATTCCCGCTATTCCCCCACCGGCCAGCACCAGGGCGCGTTTGGTTGTCACGTCGTCTACCCTGCCAGCACGGATCAGGCCAGTTGCCGGGTGTTCGGCAGGGCGTGCTGCGACGCCTCCACCGGCGAGCTCAGTTCCTCGCGACGCAGCAGATGTTTGGGCGGGTCGGGCAGGATCATGCTGCGGTGGATGTGCAGATCTGCATCGACATGGAAGAGTTCACCCGCCGGCAGCAGCCGCCAGCGTGGCTCGTCGTCCATCACCTCAGTGGCGAACACCACCGACGACCGCTCACACAGATGCTCCGACCGGGCGTGAATCCGCTTGGTGCACAAGTCGAATTCGGAATCATGCGAAGCCGCATCGTCGGATCGATCCAGAATATAGAGGTAATGGGTTTCCGGGTAGCGCAGCGCCCACATGTCGGTGCCCGTGCTCAATAACACGTTGACCGCGTAGATAGGAACATGCTCGGCGAGCCATCGCACGGCGTCGGTGAGGCCGGCGGTGATGTCGCCGTCGTGTGCCCGGATCGCGGCGGTGATCAACGCGAAGACCCGCTCGGAGTCGGTGTCGCCCAACACCAAGTCGTCGGTGCCGACCTCACGTAGCCGCTCGTCGAGGATGTCCAATCCTTCGAGAACGCCGTTGTGCGCGAAGATCCGTCCATCCTGCAGGAACGGGTGGGTGTTGCGGATGTCGAGCGAACCGGTGGTCGCGTATCGGACATGGGCGATGACGGTCGTGCCGGTCATCCGGTGCGCCTCGGTCGCGAATTTGGCGTCCTGCCAGGCCGCTATCGGCTCCTTGTACAGGTGCGGTTGGCCCTGTTCGTCGAAGACGCCCAGCCCGCTGCCGTCCGGATTTCGCCTGCTCTGTTGGGCCAGGCTGTCCGGGGCGTCCAGCAGCCAGAAGGTCGCGGTGCACGCGTGTGTCCCGGCGTGTAGGCCAAAGAGTCGGCACATGGCTCCCCACGCTAGCGGTCGCGGGTCAGCCCGTCAGCACGGCCGACAGGTCGTGCAGCGCCCGGCGCGCGTAGCCCTTCCACATCCTGCCCAGCACCGGCAGGGCCCAGGCCGTCAGCGCGGAGCGCGGGCGGATGTCCCAGCGCCAGGTGATCTCGGTGCCGCCCCCGGCCGGGGCGAAGATCCATTCGCCGAGCACGTGGTCGACCAGCAGCGCCATCGGGCCGGTGACCTCCGAAAGCCGGTAGCTGAACGACCGCGGCGGGTCGACGCTGGTCAGTTCCTCGCGCATGGTGGCCCCGCCGGCCAGGTGCACGACGCGGGTCTGGCCCGCCGCGTCCCACGCGCCGGTCTGCTCGCGCACCTCCTTGATCGGCGGGAAGGGCCCATACCAGCGGTGGAAAAGCGTCGGCAGCGGAATGGGCAGTGTCCGATGGAAAGCGTCCCGGGCCGCGACCGGGGTCACCACGGATTGATCGACGACGAGTGAATGTGCCACCGGGGTAACGCCTTTCAGCTCAGTGTGCCTCGACCACCTGGTATTCGTCGTCAGCGTATCGCGACCGGATGGTTTTCTTGTCGTACTTGCCGACGCTGGTGCGCGGGATCTCATCGACGAAGGTCCACCGCTCGGGCAGCCACCACCGAACGACCTTGTCGGCGAGGAAGTTTCGCAGCTGTTCGGGACTCACCGCCGCGCCCTCCTTGGCCACGATCACCGCGAGCGGCCGTTCCTCCCAGCGCTCGTCGGGAACGCCGACCACGGCCGCCTCGACCACATCGGGGTGCCCGATCAAGAAGTTCTCCAACTCGACCGAGGAGATCCATTCCCCACCGGATTTGATGACGTCCTTGGCGCGGTCGGTCAGGGTGACGAACCCGCGCTCGTCGATGCGGCCCACGTCGCCGGTGCGCAGCCAGCCGGAATCGAACTTCGATTCGTCGCGGCCCAGGTAGTAGGAGCCGGCGATCCACGGCCCGCGCACCTCGACCTCGCCGACGGCCTCGCCGTCGTTGGGCAGCACCTGACCGTCGTCGTCGACGATGCGCATCTCCACCCCGCAGACCGGCTGACCCTGCGTCCCGCGGAAGGCCCAGTGCTGGTCCTCCGGGGTGCCCGGCGGCGGCCACGCCATGGTGGCCAGCGGCGACGTCTCCGTCATGCCCCACAGCTGCCGGATCTGCACGTCGTGCTTCTCCTCGAAGGTGCGCATCAGCGACACGGGGACGGCCGAGCCGCCGCAGACCACCAACCGCAGCGACGACATGTCGTGGTCGGGGTCGTCCTCGAGGTGATGCAGGACGCCGTTCCAGATCGTCGGCACCGCGCCGGTCACGGTGGGCCTGAGGTCCTCGACCATCGCGACCAGCGAGCGGGGATCGAGATGGCAATCGGGCAACACCAAGTCGGCGCCGGCCATCAGCGCCGCGTACGGCAGCCCCCAGGCGTTGGCGTGGAACATCGGCACGATGGGCAGCACGCAGTCGGTGGCCCCGACGCCGATGCCGTTGGTGCTACACGCGGCCATCGTGTGCAGAAAGCTCGAACGGTGGCTGTAGACAACGCCTTTCGGGTTACCGGTGGTGCCGCTGGTGTAGCACATCGCGGCCGCGGAGTTCTCGTCGATGCGCGGCCAGTCGAACTCGGTGGGCTCCCCGTCGAGGACGTCGGCGTAGCGCAGCACGGTCTTACCCACGCCCTGCAGCGGCTCGGTGTCGTCGCCGACCACGATCACCGTGTGCACGGTCTCGAGCTCGGGCAGCACGGGTGCCAGCAATTTGACCAGTGAGGCGTCGACCAGCACCACCCGGTCCTCGGCCTCGTTGGCGACGAAGGCGATCTGCTCGGGGAACAGCCGGATGTTGAGGGTATGCAGGACGGCGCCCATCGACGGCAAGGCGAGGTATGCGGTGAGGTGCTCGGCGTTGTTCCACATGAACGTGCCCACCCGCTGGTCACCGGTGACGCCAAGCCGGCGCAGGCCATTCGCCAGTTGCGCGGCCTGGCTGCCCAGCTCCCGGTAGGTCGTGCGCCGGTAGCCGTCCCCCGTGGCGGTCGTGACGGCGCGTTCGCCGTGCACGGTGCAGCCGTGACGCATGATCGCGGTGATGGTCAACGGATAGTCCTGCATCGTGCCGTCCACTGATCTACCGCCTTAGTCTCGGGGCAACACCTGTGCCTTCGGCCGCCTCCCACCCTAAGCCTGAATTCGGCGAGAGTGTCAGCACCCGAGGAGACTGCCGGCCGACTGCGTGGATCCCGTTCGGCCGTGGCCGCTTTGGGCGCCCCGCCGCTCAGGCCAGGGCCAACTCCCACTCCGGCAGCTCGGGCAGCCAGCCGGCGACCGACAGGTCCCGGTCGCCGGCGCCGCGGTGGGCCCGTGTCGGCGCGGTCGAGGCGATGCGCGCCGCGGTGACCACGCCGGAGTAATCGGCAACGTAGAGATGGGTGCCGTCGGGGCTCTCCACCACGCACGACGGGTGTTTGGACACCTCGACCTCGCCGATGATGTCCTGCTCGTGGGTGCTCAGCACCGTGACGCGGTCGTCGCTGACCAGGTAGGCCCGCGCGCCGTCGCGGCTGAGCGTAATCCGCGTGAGGGGGCCGGTGATCTCCGGGATCTTGTGGGTGCCGACGATCTTGTTGACCCGGGTGTCGACCACGTCGAGCACCGCACCCGCGACCGGATCGCAGCTCGCCACATACGCCGTGCCTCCGTCGTCGCTCAGCGCCACATCGCGAACGGGCAGACCGAGGTCGACGACGCCGACGATGCGCGAGCGGCCGCCCACCCGGCGATTGTCGGACCGCGTCCGGGTTTCGATCATGACGAGACTGCCGCCGGTCGGGGCGTTCATGCCGACGTACAGCCGACGGCCGTCGGCGCTGACCCGCACGCATTCGGTGCTGGTTCCCGCCACGGTCGCCAGGTCGATGACCTCGAGTTCGCCGGTCGTGGTGTCCAACGCCGTCACATCAGCACCGCGAGCCGCATTCCGGCCGGCGTAAAGGTACTTTCCATCCGGGCTCACCGTCAGGTCGGTCACGCTGTTCGCGAGCCGGTGTGTGGCGATGCGCCAGTTCGTCACGACGTCGATGACCTCGATGGCGTCGCAGCCGGCAGTCGCGGTGCTGACGTACGCATAGTTCGAGTCCGCACTGCTCATGGCGACCGCGAACGGCTCGGACAGCCCGGTGATCGTGCTCGACACTCGGCACGTGTGGGCGTCGATGACCGAAACCATGTTGCGGCCGTAGTTCGTTGCGATCAGCCGGCGCCCGTCGGGGCTGATGTCAAGATCGCTGATCGGGCCGTTGTGCAACGGGACTCGCACCACGGAGGTGTTGTCGAGCTCGAAGAGTCGGCCGTCTCGATCGTCGTGCGCGGCCGTAGGGCCGTTCACATCGTTCACGCTGGCACCGCCTTTGCTGTGTTTGTCGGCTCTGGTGGGCGCAGTGGCGAAGCCGCCGATACGTGTGCGACGATCTGGCCTCCGGATCCACCGGCTTTCAGCACCGAAAGGCGCTGACGAGACTGGTTTTCGGTAGTCTACTGGCCAAAGATCGCTCCACCGCAGTTCGAGATGCTCGACGTAAGCCACGTCACTCCGCGCACTCAGGTTCTGCTCAGGGTTCCAGTCACGCTGTCTCGCAGTCGCTTACCCGTAGCGAAAGTCAGGCAAACCCGCTTCCGGCGGATTTCGCCCGCGTCGCTAACAGCCCACGTGAGCGCGCTTTCGGGCGAAGAAGTAAGGAACTCTCAGGTTTTACGGCCGGCGAGGGAAAGATCACACCTCGGTGGGCTGACGATGGCCGTGCGCAGGAATTGCCCTGGATCACAGCGCGTCGTGGTCACGTTCCCCGGTCCGGATGCGGACAAGCGCTTCCACCGGGGACACCCACACCTTGCCGTCACCGATCTTCCCGGTGCGCGCCGCGCCGATGATCGCCCCGGTGACACGGTCGACGAATTCCTCGTCTATCAGGACTTCGACCCGGACCTTCGGCACGAAATCGACCGCGTATTCGGCTCCCCGGTAGACCTCGGTGTGCCCCCGCTGCCTGCCGTACCCCTGGACTTCGGTGACGGTCAAACCCAGCACACCGGCGGACTCCACGGCATGCCTGACGTCATCGAGGGTAAAGGGTTGGACGATCGCGGTAATCAGCTTCATGACGTGTTCGCATTCTCAATCATCCACCGGCTCAGCGGCTTTGGATGCGGTCGCGTCACTCCGTGATGTGGAGGACAACTCGAGCCGCCGACCCGTGACGAGTGTTTCGTCGGGGTAAGCCTCTTCGTCGTGGGCACCGAGATCGCCGGTTTCCAATACCTCGTCGGGCAACCGCAGATTCATAAAGAGACCAAGGGCTTTCAGGATGACAAACGTGACGAGCGCATCCCAGACGATGACCGTGCCCGCAGCACCGGCCTGGATCAATATCTGTTTGGGATGGTGACCGTACAGCCAACCGGCGAAGGTCACGTTCTGTCCCGTGCTGCCGCCCAGATATTCGACAATGTGCGGATCGGCGAGCACACCTACCAGCAGCCCGCCGGCCAAACCCGCCACACCGTGCGTGTGAAACACGCCCAGCGTGTCATCCACCTTCTTGAAAAGCCTTGTCGTACCGAGCCAATTCCACGACATCCATACCAGGGAGGAGGCGACCGCGCCGATGATCATCGCACCGAAGCTGTTCACAAAGCCGGCGGCCGGCGTGATGGCGACCAAACCGCTGATCATCCCGTTTACCGCGCCCAGGAATGTGGGTTTGCGCTGCTTGCTCCCGACGAGGTCCCAGATCACCCAGGTGAGCAATGCGACTGCGGTCGCGAGATTGGTGTTGATCACCGCCAGTGACGCGTCGGCACCCGAAAAATACGGGTCACCACCGTTGAAGCCGTTCCAGCCCAACCACAAAACGCCCGCACCAACCGCGGCCAGGGGCAAGTTGTTCGGCACCGCGCGTTCCCGGTCGCGCGCCAGCCTCGGACCTATCACCGCCGCGGCGACGAACCCGGAAGTCCCGGCGGCGAGGTGAATCACGTAGCCGCCGCTGTAATCCAGCGCGCCCGCGTGTGACCACCAGCCGCCGCCCCACAACAGAAACGCATTGACCGAGTAGGCGAACGTCGACCACAGCGGCACAAAAATCAGCCAGACCTTGAAGCTCATTCGCCCGAGCACGCTGCCGAGAAAAAGGAGCGGCGTGATGGCCGCGAACACGAACTGGAAGTACGCCAGCGTGGTCTCCGAAAAGCGGAAAGACGGCATGGTGCCGTCCAGCAGCGGGATATAGGCGATCTGCTGGTTGTTGCTACTCAGGATGGTTCTTGGTTTCCCCACTGCCGACTGCAGGATGCCGGGGCCGAGTTTCAGCGGTTCGCCGAAGCCCATCTTGAAACCCCAGAGCACCCACACGACCAGCACCAAGGAGAATCCGGTGAAGGCCATCAACATGGTGTTGACGGCCCACTTTCGCTGCACGATTCCGCCGTAGAGAACGGCGATGCCTGGAATGCTCATCAGGCCGACCAGGGTCGCCGCCACCAACTGCCAGGCGTTGTCCCCGGGATTCACCCAATCCGGATATGGCAACATGGTTCAGACACACCCCAATTCGGGCCGGCAGGCCTTTGAGAATCAGCTGCGGTGCGAAGTGACGCCGTAGACGGGTGAAAGCGTCGAATGGCAATGTTTCGTCTGTATGAGCACGATTTTAAGAATTTATTTCGGATTGCTCCGCGGCTAGCTGAACTGCGTCTGCGGTCGCGCCAACCTGACCCCGTCGACGCTGATGTCGAGTTTCTCGTTGTAGAAAGCGATTAGACCGGCAATCTGACCGACCGCCGGAAGCGGATAGTGGTATGTCCATGCCAGGTCCTCGTGCACGGCGTCACCCACGCGCACCGACCAATAACCCGACGTTGTCCCCTTGTACGGGCACAACGTCTGCGTGGGGCTGGGTTCCAGGTGCTCGAAGGCGACATCGGTCGGATCGATGTAATACCTTGTCGGCAAACCTGTTTCGAACAGCAACACGGGAGTTGCGGTGTCGGCCAAGACAATTCCGTCCAGCTCGACGCGCACATGCCGGTGCGAGCGCAGGGCGTCGACCCGCGAATACGGATTGCGCGGGTGGCCGTAGATCGGCTCGTCTTCTTCGAACCAGCGCAACGGATTCCACTCGAAGCGCACGGTTCCGGCCAGCGGGCCGTCCCCGTCGGCGTCGAATACCCGTGCGGCGGACTCGTACGTCTGGCCGGCGACCACCAGGGAGTACAACCGCGACGCGCCGAATTGCACCTTCTGGGCGTGGTTTTCGTCGTGCAGGAACTCGGAACGGACATCGTCGAGCGGGATGTAGTACTGCGGGTAGTACGGGACTTCCCACACGTACCGGGCGGCGGTGGTGTCAAAGACCAGCGCGTCGCCGAGATAACCACGGATCCGCCGCGGGGCGGGTTCGATCCTGCCGCGCGCGGCGGCCATCTGCGGGTAGCCCGTTTCGGCAGTCATCGCTGACCTACTGGTCCTTGGAGGCCAGTCCGGCCGGGGCGTGACCGATGGCCTTGTGGATGGCCTCGGCCAGCGCGAGCGCGCTCTCCTCGGTCAGTTCCAGGGCCACCCGGGCCGACGGGCCGAGCTGCGGGTTGATCACGTCGATGTTGACGGTGTGGCCGTAGGGCGCGTGGACGGGATGGTCGACATACACCGTCGCGCGGTTGGCGCCGAACCATCCCGTCGCGCCCTTGCCGCTGCCGTCGATCTCGACATGTTCGGTGAGGTAGGTGCACATGGGAGATGCCTAGCCTTTCAGGTAGGTGGCGAAGAACTCGTCGATGCGCTGCCAGCCTTTCACCGCGGCCTCCGGCCGATACGCCGGCCGGTCGACGGAGAAGAACGAATGGCCCGCGCCCTCGTAGGAGTGGAACTCGTGCGGCTTGTTCAGCTTGTCGAGCTCGGCGTCCAAAGTGGCCACCGCGGCGGGCGCCGGGAATCGGTCGTCGCGTCCGAACAGGCCCAGCAGCGGACAGCTGAGGTGGGGGGCCAGGTCCAGAATCGGCTTCATGGCCTTGGGCATGCCCTCCGGCGGATCCTCGACGATGAAGGCGCCATAGCAGTCCACCGCCGCGTCGAACGGCAGCGAGCACGCCGCCAGGTAGGCGTGCCGTCCGCCCGAGCAGTGCCCGATGACACCGAACTTGCCGTTGGCACCGTCCAACGTGCGCAGGTGCTCTACCGCGCCCGCGACGTCGCCGACCAATCGTTCGTCGGGCACCCCGCCGGCGGCGCGCGCCGCGGCGGCCGCGTCATCGGGCGCGGCGCCCGGGGCTTCGCGTGAGTACAGGTTCGGCGCGACGGCGTTGTAGCCGCTGACGGCGAGCCGGCGGACGAACTCCTTGGTCTCCCGGTCGTACCCGGGCATGTGGTGGATCCAGACGACGCCGCCGCGCGAGGCCTGCGCGAGCGGCACGGCCTGGTAGGCCTCGATCTCGTCGCCGCCGTGGCCGGTGATGGTGATGGTCTCTGCGCGGATGGCGTCTGCGCTGGGTGCGTTCATCACGACTCCTTTTCTCCGCTCCGGTGGGCATTTCCGTTGTGACCACCCGGATGCGGAGCGCTGCGGCAGGTTTCGGGGCCGCTCCGCCGAGAACCAACGTAGCCCAATCGCGCTGCGGGCTCAGTGCCGCTTGTCGCGCACCTTGTAGGTCGAGGGCCACGACTTGCGGGACTCGTCTCCGGTCAACGGAGTTCCCATCCCGCCGACCTTGACGGCGTACGCTTCCTTGCCGGGGCCGACCTCGCGGTTGGCGTGTTCCTGGGCCAGAAAGTAGAGCTCGTCGATGGTGGCTTCGTCGTAGGCGACGAACGAGGTTTCCCGCGCGACGTCGTCGATGCCGACCAGCATCCGGTCGGGCAGCAGTCGCGACGCGACGGCCGTGAGCCCCAGCAGCCCGAAGGGAATGATCCAGTAGCAGAGAAACGACAGCGGGGTCTTCGTGTCCAGCATCAGGGCGGCGGTGGTCCCGGCGGGCCCGGCGGGACCTTCCAGGATCGACGGGATCACCGATGACACGGTCATCCCCGCGAATGTCGCGATCCACAGCCAGCTCAGGATCTTGACGATCCGGCCGAACAGCTCGGTTTTGACGACGTCGGCGGCTTGTTCCGCCGCGGCGAACTCGGCCACGAAGGGCTTGCCGACCAGCATCCCGATCAGCGTCACCAGAAAGATCCCGGCGTTGCTCAGCGGCAGTATCCACCGCTCGAGGAACGAATCGCCGAGCGTGAAGGCCAGCACGGCGAGACCCAAAAGCACTGCGACGGAAGCAAAATCGAAGAACTGCCACTTCCTGCCCGCCGCGCCCCCCACGCCCAGGCTGGCGGCGGCGATCGCCAATGCGACCAGCACGGCCGCGGGGAACGGAACGTTACCGACGAGTACCCAATACACGATCCACGGCGCGAGGCCGAACAGCATGCCCATGCTGGGTCAGTGTATGGATGACGATTTGCGGGCCGGTCGGCGGCAGGCCCAAACTGTTGGTCCGCGTGCACGATGGCGGCAACCGGCAGCGAAGTGCAGTGCCCCCAGTCGGACTCGAACCGACACTTGGCGGATTTTAAGTCCGCTGCCTCTGCCAATTGGGCTATGGGGGCCCGGTCGCGAATGTAGCCGACGGTGGGCAAGCTACCCGGTGGGGTCGGCGTGCAGCGCCATGGCCAGAAAGTCCAGGCGCCAAAGTCCTTGGAACAGCTTGTGCCCGAAATCCTGCAGCAGGTCCCTATGCGCGTCGGCGACGTTCCCGGCGTGTGCCACACATTCGATGATCTCCGCGATGGTGCGGCGGCCGTCGACGTGCTGCACGAACGGAAGCTGGGCCGGATTGAGCTTCTGCTTCCCACCCGGCCAATGGATCTCGTCGCCGAACAGCAGGCATGACGTGCGCAGTAGCGGGATGTAATCGAGTGACGCCGGTGACGCGAAATCGATCGAGTACTGCTCCGAGGGGCGTTCCGGGCGGCAGGCCAGGAAGAAATGGGTGGCGTTGGCCGGCTGGAGGCGTTCCATCACTGACCACAGTTGGGCGTCGGGCAATCGGTTCAAAGCCGATTGGAATTCGCTCACCGGCGCGAGCATGTCGTGCGGGTAATACGGCGACTTGTGAAACCAGCCCTGGAAAGCGAGTCCAGCCGCGGCGACCAGGTCCAGGCATTCCGCCACAGTGTAGCTTCGCGCGCGACTGTGCAGGAACGTGTCGACCAGGGCGCCGTCGGAGACGAGGTCGCGCGCCGCTTTCAAGTAGCTGTGCGCCGGGTGTTCGGCGGGCAGCACCGCGACCGCCTCTTTGACCAGTTGCACCGACCTTTCGTCTTGCGACAGCTTAAGGTCGCGAAACACCGATTCGAGCATTTCGACGCCGATGCGGCCGTACTTCGCGTAGAGCATGACGGCCAGGGCCCCATCCCTGCGCAGGCACTGGCCCAGCGCCGTCAGCCCGGCGAGTGGATCCGCCAGGTGGTGCAGGACGCCGCTGGAGACGATGAGGTCGAAGTTGCGCCCCAGCGCCGAGACCTCTTCGATCGGCAGCAGCCGCAGCTCCAAATTCTTTAGCCCGTGCTTGTCTTTCAGCTGCTCCTGATGGTTCAGGGCATTCTGGCTGACGTCGATGCCCACCACCGTGGCGCCGGGGTTTTTGAAGGCGAAAAGAGCGGCCTGAAAAGTGCCGCAACCTGCGATGAGGATGTCGAGGTCCGGTTGGTATTCGCGGTCCGGCCACAACAACCGGTGGGCCCAGAACGGATCGAACCAGTCCCAGTGCGTTTCGCTCCACGCCGCGAGGTCGGCCACCGGGGGCGGATATTCCCACCGATCGTATTGGCGGGAGACCCCGTCACCGCGCGGATCCTCGGTCACTTCGGCACAAGCTCCTTCGTTGTCTGCGCGGCGTGAAACCGCTGGTGAGCCATCGAGACAGAATTGCCGAAGACAATTATGATTCGGCTTCTGCACGCAGGCATCGCCACGGAGGAGTCGACGAGTGAAGAACGCGGCACGGTTGGTCGGTCCGGTGGCTGTCGCGGTGGCCGGTTTGATCAGCATCGCCGTCGCGCCGATGGCGAGCGCCGACCCGGCGGATGACCAGTACCTGCACACCCTCCAGCAGCATGGGATCGGCTGGCCGAACGGCTCCGAGCAGGCGATGATCAACGTCGGGCACGCGGTTTGCCAGGACTGGGCGGGCGGCGACACGCTGGCCCAGACGGTCGGCGACGTGCAGAAGACCCTCGGGCTCAGCAACAACGGCAGCGGCACCATCGTCGGCGCCGCGACGGCCGCATACTGCCCGGAATTCCGAAGCAAGATCCCCTAACGCTCGCGGCCGCTCGCGGGTTTGCCACCTAACGCCGGGAATAGTGCCACCTAATCGCGGGAGCAAAGCCGGCGGTCCGCGATGAACATGCCCGTGGTTTACGCCACAGCACGCGCCACGGGCCGCCGTTCAGGGAACCGACCGGAAGCTCAGCCCAGTTTGCGCGACACCCGGCCAAAGCCGAGCGCCGCCGGAACCGCAACTCGGGTCGATTGAGCGCGGCAATGACCCCGTGCGGCGGTCGAACTTCAACCGGCACTGCAGGATTTGATTCCGTCCCCCTGCGCCGCGCGGGCTGTCGGAGCCTGGCGCGTCGGCCCACTCGAACGGCGCGGCCACAGGTCTCGATATTAGCCAGACGTCTAACATGCGGTGTGGGATGGCGTCCACTAGTATCCGCGCATCACGCGCGTTTCCCTCTTGCGCCACCCGACTTCAGATGACGTCGCGGTATCAGCCAGCAAGGGCTTGTTAAAACTATGACACTCTCCGTTAAGAAGCCGTAAACGGCTATCACGTGCGCCTTTTCGACGGGAATGTGGAGGCGGTGGATAGCTAGCCTTTCCCCAACGCAGGGGACGTGACGTGAATACACAGGCCGACTCACCGCATGGGGATCGGCATTTTTAGAACCCAAGGAGCAATAGATGTCGTTCGTAAAGACACTGCTTGCAGATTTGCTCGCCGCCCAGGGGCAGTTGACGTCAGTCAACGGCAATCTGGAAGCACAGAACGCGGGCGCCGCGTCTGCGACCACCGTCGTCTCGCCCGCCGCCTCCGACCCGGTATCGATCCAGCAGGCAGCACTCTTCTCGGCGTACGGCACCCAGTACCAGACGGTCGCCGCCCAGGCCCAGACCCAGCTGCACCAATATGCGAGCACGTTGGGAGTCAGCTCCAACGCCTACGGCGACACCGAGGCCGTCAACGCGAGCCAGGCCGTGCTGTCGAATGTGACCTCCTCGAGCTCGAGCAGCTCGTCGGGCACTCCCCTCGACCTGCTCGCATACCTGCTCGGCAGCACCGGCAACAACACCAACCCGAACATGTTCGGCGGGATCTTCGGCCTCTCGAGCAACGGTGCCAACATCTTGAACATCGGCGGCGGCAACTGGGCATCCGCCGCGTCCGACCTGCTGGGAATGGCCGGTGGTGGTCTGCTCGACACTTCCGGTGATGCCGCCGGCGCCGGATTGGCAGCGGACATCGCCGCGTCGCCCGGGGCCGGCGCCGTTGGCGCCGCGGGCGGCGGCATGGTGGGCGTGGGCGCGGTGCCTGTGGCCTCGATGGGTTCGGCGACCATGGTCAGCAATATGGCGGTGCCGCCGAGCTGGGCCGGCACGTCCGCCCCGGTCGTCACACCCGTCAGCGCGATCCAAACGGCGGGATGGACCGCCGCCGCGCCCCAGGCCGGCGCCGGGACCGTTGTCCCGGGCATGCCGGGGGTGGGCATGGCCGGCCGCAGCAGCGCCGGTTTCGGTGCGCCGCGCTACGGCGTCAAGCCGATCGTCATGCCGAAGCCGACGGCCGTCTAGCCAGCCGACGCAATCACTGCCACTCAACGCACCGCGAAATTCCAACTGACAAAGGAACGGGAGACAGAAATGCTCGAAGGTTCACCACCGGAAGTCATCTCGGGACTCATGTACGCCGGCTCGGGGTCCGGGCCGATGATGGCCGCTGCGACGGCATACGCCAACCTGGCTGCCGAGGTCAGCAGCACGGCAACCCAGTGGGAGTCGATCATGTCGACGCTGACCACCGGCTCCTGGACGGGCGGCGGATCGGCCGCGGCATCGGCCGCAGCACAGCCGATCGTGGCTTATCTGAACCAGACTGCAGCTGCCCTCGAGCAGGCCAGCGCTCAGGCCACTGCGTCCGCGGCCGCGTACGAGGCCGCGTATGCGGCGACGGTGCCCCCAGCGGCGATCGCTGCCAACAGAACGCAGCTGGCGACGCTGGTCGCGACGAACTTCCTGGGCATCAACTCGGCCGCCATCGCAGCCACCGAGGCGCAGTACGCCGAAATGTGGGTTCAAGACACCACCATGTACGCCACCTACCAGGCAGCGTCGACGGCGTCCTCGGCCCTTCAACCGGTGACGCCGCTGACGTCGACCACCAACCCGGAGACGGCCTCGGGCGTTGACAATGCCGCCCTTGCCGGCGACTCGACGAGCGGCACGATCCAGGCCCTGGATTCGCCGATTTCGAGCGCTCTGTCGTCCTTGCCTGATGCCAACAGCAATCTGCTGGACTCGATCGACAACTTCCTCGGCACGCCGGCCGTGTACAACGCCATCAACGGCGCCGTCAACACCGGGGCCTGGTTCACCATGAACGCGATTCCGACGGCTGTATCGCTGGGCCACACCCTGGGTGCCGTGCCGGCCATTGCGGTCGGCGACGTGGCGCCCGACGGCATCGCGGGCATCACCGAAGGCACCATGGTGAGTTCGGTGGCGCCGACGGGCGGCCTGGGCGCGGCGACATCGGCCGCCGTCGGACAGGCATCCACGGTCGGCCGTTTGTCGGTGCCGTCCACGTGGTCTGCGGCCGCACCCGCGACGCAGTTGGCCTCGGCGGCCGCCCCGCTCGAGGGGTCGGGCTGGACCGTCGCCTCGGAGGCCGCCGAACCCGTCACCGCGATGCCCGGCATGCCCGGCATGGCGGGGGCAGCAAAGGCAGCCGGCGCCTACGGCAACGGCCCGCGGTACGGCTTCAAGCCGATCGTCATGCCCAAACAGGTTGTCGTCTGAGAGGGTCCGCTGATATGGGAAGAAGGGGGTACATGTCACCCATTTGAGGCGAGCAATTAACCGGTAGGCCGTAGTCTATTTGCAACGCGGCCACCACCACATCAATTACAACTGTTAAGACTTCGGCGAACTGAAGCTTCACGATAGGAGACAGCCGACATGGCAACACGTTTTATGACCGACCCGCACGAGATGCGGGCGATGGCGGGCCGCTTCGAGGTGCACGCCCAGACCGTTGAGGACGAGGCTCGCAAGATGTGGGCGTCGTCGATGAACATCGCCGGCTCCGGCTGGAGCGGTCAGGCCCAGGCCACCTCGTACGACACCATGGGACAGGTCAACCAGGCCTTCCGCAACATCGTCAACATGCTCCACGGGGTGCGTGACGGACTGATTCGCGACGCGAACAACTACGAGCAGCAAGAGCAGGCCTCGCAGCAGATCCTCGGCAGCTAGCAGTCAAAGCGGCTGTCGCTCAACACTTTTAAGGAGCCAAACAAATGAGCATCAATTACCAGTTCGGCGATGTAGACGCCCACGGTGCGTTGATCCGCGCCCAGGCCGCATCCTTGGAGCAAGAGCACCAGGCCATCGTTCGCGATGTGCTTGCTGCCGGCGACTTCTGGGGCGGTGCGGGTTCGGTGGCATGCCAGGAGTTCATCACCCAGTTGGGTCGCAACTTCCAGGTCATCTACGAGCAGGCCAACTCTCACGGACAGAAGGTTCAGTCCGCGGGCAGCAACATGGCCAGCACCGACAGCGCCGTTGGGTCCTCCTGGGCCTGACGCCTCCGACACCGGGGCCGCACACCACTTGGTGTGCGGCCCCGTTTTTCGGTATGTGAACGGGCTTGTGCCGCAACGGCGCAAGCCCGATTGATCGCCGGGCGCCGGCTATCCGGCCACCGGCGAACGCGGAAACAGCGACGGGCGCAGACCGATTCGATGTGCGCCACCGTCGGACTCGCGTCCGACCATCGCGCCTAGCGGCAGCTTGGAGATGCCCGTGCCGGTGGCCGGCGATGACACCGCCCCCACCGTCCCGGGTGCGGCGGCGTCGAAAGCCGGCAGCGGCGCGACGGACGAAACCGTCTCGGCCCACGTCGGCGGCACCGACAGAGTGCCGAGCGACGACGCTTGCCCCACACTCGCCGACGTGGTTGCGCCGAGTCCGCCCACCGGCCCAAGGCTTCCCAGCGCGCCCATGTCACCCAGGCTTCCCAAGCCCGGGGCCGCGCCCCCTTCGGCGCCGATGATCGAACCCGCCCCCTCCATGTCGAGCCCCAAGCCGTACACGTCCATCGCGACTCCGGCGCCGTCGCCGCCCAACCCGGCACCGTCGGCGCCCAGGCCGGCAAAATCGGAACCCAGCCCGATCGCATCCGACGCCAGGCCGGCCGCCTCCCCGGACCCCGCGGCACCGCCGAGCGCGGAGCTGACGCCCTGCACGGCCCCCAGCCCGGTGCTCGCGCCCTTGGTGGCACCTTTACCGGTGCCCGACAAACTCGATAGCGCGCTGACCGGGGCGGAGGCCCCGGACGACCCCAGCGACGCCCCGGTGCCCATCGCGGCCGGCGACAGCCCCGCGCCCGTCGACGAACCCGGGGTGGACAGGTTCTGCAGCGCCTGGGGCACCGAGGACATCGCGTGCGCCGAGGCCGTCTGGGCGTGCCCGCCCGCCTGCACCGCGGTCGCGTGGGCGACCGCACCGGCCTGACCGGTCACGCCGCCGGGATTCGTCGTCTGTGGTGGTGGCGGGAACGCGCTGAAGGTCGAGGCGGTTGCCGAACTGGCCGCGTAGCTGTACATCGCGGCGGCGTCCTGGGCCCACATCTCGCCGTACTGCGCCTCGGTGGCCATGATGGCGGGGGTGTTCTGCCCGACGAAGTTGGTCGCGATCAAGGCCATCAGCGCAGCGCGGTTGGCCGCGATGAGCGGCGGTGGCACCGTCATCGCGTACGCGGTTTCGTACGCGGCCGTGGCGGCCGCGGCCTGCATGCCCGACTGCTCGCACTGCTCGGCGGTTGCCCGCAGCCACAACACGTAGGGCGCGACGGCGGCCGCCATCGACATCGACGTCGGGCCCAGCCAATCGTTGGTCAGGGTGGTGATCACCGATTCGTATCCGCCGGCGGCGGCGCTCAGCTCAGCGGCCAATGCGTCCCAGGCCGCCGCGGCGGCCAGTAGCGTTGCGGGGCCCGGCCCCAGATACATCCGCCCAGAGTTGACTTCCGGAGGCAACGCGCCGAAATCCATTGTCTTCCTTAATCCTAGAAAAGTTTGCTGGGCCGGCCGCATGTGACGAACGACGCAGGCCCACCGCGACGCAGCCGCCTCATGACGCCCGGCAGCCCGTGCGGTCCCGCGCGGTGCGCCGCCGGTGCGGCGCCGGCGGGTAAGGCCGAACCTTTGGCTGCACGGGTCGTTTGTTGGGCGGCCCGGAGCGCGATGCCTTCGGTGAAGCGACGCGCCGTATCCGCGATGGCCACCGTTGGGCACGTCGGGGCATCGCCGCCGACCCGGGACGGCTCCGCGCTCGATGTCTGGGAATTCGCGCAGCCGGGCTGCGCCACGAAAAACAGGTCAATGAACCACTATTCGTAACAGGATGTGACTTGAAAGTGATGATGCTCGGGACACCGTCGTCCTCTGCCGTCGTGCGCATGTTTTAGACAATCGACGACATTCGCTGCTCCGCAGCGCTTGAGATTTAGATGAAATCGATTCTGGCACCGTTGGTTTGGTGACTGCGACCATGTACCTGATCGCATCCGTCAAACCAACGACTCTGCATTCCAGTATTTTTCGAAGGCCGATTCATCTCAAGGCGACACACGCGGGACATAGAGAACACATATTTGAGCCGCACCGGATGTGATCCGGCGAACAGGCCTACATTTGAGAATTCTATGAACTCCGTGACAGTCCTGTGTGTGGCTTGCCAGAATGTAGGAGCATGAGCGCAATGTCGGGATACTCAGCCGCGCAGCGCCCACGCCAAGCCATCCTGGGGCAGCTGCCCAGGATCTACCGTGCCGACGGGTCACCCATCAGGGTTTTGCTGGTCGACGACGAGCCGGCGCTGACCAATCTGGTGAAGATGGCGCTGCACTACGAAGGCTGGGTTGTCGAGATCGCCCACAACGGGCGCGAGGCCATGGCCAAATTCGATCGCGTCAGTCCCGACGTGCTCGTCCTCGACATCATGCTTCCCGACGTGGACGGATTGCGGATCCTGGAACGCGTCCGCCAATCCGACGCCTACACCCCCACGCTCTTCCTCACCGCGCGCGACTCGGTGATGGACCGCGTCACCGGCCTGACCGCGGGCGCCGACGACTACATGACCAAGCCGTTCAGCCTCGAGGAACTGGTCGCGCGGCTGCGTGGGTTGCTCCGCCGCTCCGGCCAGCAGCCCACGCCGACGGCCGAAACCCTCAAGGTCGGCGACCTCAAGGTCGACAGCGCCAGCCGGGAAGTCACCCGCGATGGCGACCCGATATCGCTGTCCTCCACCGAATTCGAATTGCTGCGCTTTCTCATGCGCAATCCCCGCCGTGCGCTGAGCCGCACCGAGATCCTGGACCGCGTCTGGAATTACGACTTCGCCGGCCGCACCAGCATCGTGGATCTCTACATCTCCTATCTGAGAAAGAAGATCGACTCGGGCCGGGAACCGATGATTCATACCGTCCGCGGTGTGGGGTACATGCTGCGGCCTGCGGAATGACCCGAGACCTGGACACCACATCCGGGGGCTTTCCGCGCTGGTTCCCCCATTCGCTACGCCGCCAACTGCTGTTGGGTGTGCTGGCTGTGGTCAGCGTTGTGCTGGTGACGGTGGGGATCGTCTCGGTGCTGAGCCTGCGCGGCTATGTCAACGCCATGAGCGATGCCGATGTCGCCGAGTCCCTGGACGCGTTGAGCCACCAGTACACCAAATATCGCAATGGCGAACATGTTTCGCCACGCCCCGGCACCCCGCCGATCGCACAGGCGATGCTCGAGTTCACCGGGCAGACGCCGGGAAACCTGATCGCCGTGCTGCACAACGGCACCGTGATCGGGTCGGCGGTTTTCTCCGAAGACGAACCCAAGCCCGCGCCGGCCGACGTCGTCCGCGACCTGCAAGCGCAGACGTGGAGTGACGGGCCGCCACGCACCGAAATCCTCGGCAGGCTGGGGCCTCACCGCGTCGAGAGCACCGTCGCCGGGTCCGACGTCCTGGTGGTCGGGGTGTCGCAGAACCTCGCCGACCGGATCATCGCCCGCAAGCAGCTCACCACCATAGTGCTCACCGGGGCGGCGTTGGTGATCACCGCCGGACTCACCGTGTGGGTGGTCGGTTACACACTTCGTCCGCTGCGCCGGCTGGCGTCGATCGCGGCCGGTGTCGCCGCTCTGCCGCTCACCGACGACGACCACCGGATCAGCGTCCGGGTGCCACCGCAAGACACCAATCCGCAAAACGAGGTCGGGATCGTCGGGCATACGCTGAACCGCTTGCTGGACAACGTCGACAGCGCGCTGGCGCATCGGGTCGACTCGGATCTACGGCAGCGCCAGTTCATCACCGACGCCAGCCACGAATTGCGCACACCGCTCGCGGCCATTCAGGGCTACGCGGAACTCACCCGTCAGGACAGTTCGGCGCTCCCGCCGACCACCGAATACGCGTTGGCCCGAATCGAGTCCGAGGCCCGACGGATGGCTTCGCTCGTCGACGAGCTGCTGCTGCTCTCCCGCCTGGGCGAAGGGCAAGACCTGCAGTCCGAGGACGTCGACCTGGCCGAGGTGGTCAGCAATGCGGTGAATGACGCGACCGTGGGAGCGTCGACGCATCACTGGGTCAAAGATCTGCCCGACGAGCCGGTATGGGTGCGCGGCGACAACGCCCGGCTACATCAACTGGTCAGCAATCTGCTCAGCAACGCCCGCGTGCACACCCCGCCGGGGGTCACGGTGACGACCGGAATCACCTGCCGCCGTGACGGTCCCGACGCGCCCTACGCGGAACTGACCGTCACCGACGACGGTCCGGGAATCGACGCGGAACTGTTGCCCAAGTTGTTCGAACGGTTCGTTCGGGCCGACAAGTCGAGATCCAACGGCACGGGCAATGGGCTGGGTCTGGCCATCGTCAGCTCGATCGTCAAGGCCCATCATGGTTCGGTCACCGCCGAATCCAACGAGAGCAGCACGGTGTTCCGGGTGCGGCTGCCGTTGATCTCGAGCGCCGACGAACCACCACGTTGACTCACCGGCGGTGTCACCACGCTGGTCACGAATAACATTGCTGCAGAAGGTAATTAACGGTTGTACCGTCTCTTCCGCCTGGTCGCCGGAGGCGACGGTAAGGCGACGCGCGATGCGGCCCGCCCGGGGGCGTTAAGAAACCGTAAATGTGCAGTGTGCGCCCGTTAGGAAACCGTCAATCGAACGTTCCGGCGGATGAGGTCCCGATAATTTCGAGCTGATCTTGGCTGGCGAGACCGTCGTTTGATGGTGGTGACCCGCGGCGCCCGGCTCCGGCCGCGCTTGCGATCACCCCGTCCTGTGGCTGGCTCACCGAGGTCGCTTTCGTATGCACTGTGATTGGCGCGGAACGGAGACAAGATGGGCGTGTTGGTGTACGTCGTGGCTACGGTGGCGATCTTCGCCGTGCTCGGCCTCGCGCAGAAGCTGGTCGAGCGGCTGTGAACTACGAAAACATCGTCGGTCTGGTGCTTTCCATCGTCATCGCCCTGTATCTCGGGGGTGCCCTGCTGTTCCCGGAGAGGTTCTAGTGAGCACAACAACAGCGGGGATCGTTTTCCTCGCCGTCCTCGTCGCGGCGTTGGCGGTGGTCCATGTCCCCTTGGGCGACTACATGTTTCGCGTGTACACGTCGCAGAAAGACTCCTTCGTGGAACGGGCGATCTATCGGTTGATCGGCGTCGATGCCCGCTCGGAGCAGACGTGGGGCGCCTACGCGCGCAGCGTGTTGGCGTTCTCGTCGATCAGCATCCTGTTCCTGTTCGTGTTCCAGCTCGTGCAGGACAAGCTGCCATTGCACCTGCACGACCCCGCCACCAAGATGACACCCTCGCTGGCCTGGAACACCGCGGTCAGCTTCGTCACCAACACCAACTGGCAGGCCTATTCGGGTGAGACAACCCAGGGCCATCTGGTCCAGATGGCCGGGCTGGCGGTACAGAATTTCGTTTCGGCCGCCGTCGGCATGGCGGTGGCGGTGGCGCTGGTGCGCGGGTTCGCCCGCAGGCGTACCGGGGAGCTGGGCAACTTCTGGGTGGACCTGGTGCGCGGGACGTTGCGCATCCTGCTGCCCATCGCGATCATCGGCGCGATCCTGCTGGTGGCCGGCGGAGCGATCCAGAACTTCCACCTGCACGACCAGATCGCGACCACCCTCAACGGCACCCAGCAGACCATCACCGGCGGCCCAGTGGCCAGCCAGGAGGTCATCAAGGAGCTCGGCACCAACGGCGGTGGCTTCTACAACGCGAACTCCGCACACTCCTTCGAGAACCCGACCGCGTGGACGAACTGGCTGGAAATCTTCCTGTTGCTGGTGATCAGCTTCTCGCTGCCGCGCACCTTCGGGCGCATGGTGGGAAGTACCAAGCAGGGCTTCGCGATCGCCGGGGTCATGGCGACGCTGTATGCCACCAGCGTGACATTCATGCTGTGGTTCCAGTTGCAGCATCACGGCACGGTTCCGACCTCGGTCGGTTCGGCGATGGAAGGCGTCGAGCAGCGATTCGGCATCGCGAACTCAGCTGTGTTCGCCGACTCGACGACGCTCACCTCGACCGGCGCCGTCGACTCGGCCCACGACTCTCTAACCAGCCTGGGCGGCATGGTCGCAATGTTCAACATGCAGCTCGGCGAGGTCGCACCGGGCGGCACCGGCTCCGGCCTGTACGGCATGCTCGTGCTTGCCGTGATCACCGTCTTCGTCGCGGGTTTGATGGTCGGGCGTACCCCGGAATACCTCGGCAAGAAGATCAATCCGCGCGAGATCAAGCTTGCCGCAAGCTATTTCCTGGTCACACCGTTGATCGTGCTGACCGGTACCGCCGTCGCGATGGCGCTGCCGGGCGAACGCGCCGGCATGGCCAACAGCGGCCCGCACGGTCTGTCGGAGATCCTCTACGCGTTCACCTCGGCGGCCAACAACAACGGGTCGGCGTTCGCCGGGCTGAGCGCGAACACCAACTGGTACAACACCGCTCTCGGCCTGGCCATGGCATTCGGCAGATTCCTGCCCATCGTGCTCGTGCTCGCCCTGGCCGGCTCATTGGCCAGGCAAGGCCACACGCCGGAATCGGCGGGCACCCTGCCGACCCATCGGCCACAGTTCGTCGGCATGGTCGCCGGCGTCACGTTGATTGTCGTCGCCCTCACGTTCTTGCCCATGCTCGCGCTCGGGCCTCTCGCCGAAGGAATCCACTGATGACCGCGACCGCGATCCAACCGGCCGAGCAGACGCAACCGCCAACAACGCCAACAGGCAAAAAGCGTGTGCAGGGCGGCCTGCTCGATCCGAAGATGCTGTGGAAGTCGACACCGGATGCGCTACGCAAACTCGACCCACGCACCCTGTGGCGCAACCCGGTGATGTTCATCGTCGAAATCGGTGCCGCCTGGAGCACCGTGTTGGCGATCATCAACCCGACGTGGTTCGCCTGGCTGACGGTGGTCTGGCTCTGGCTGACCGTGCTGTTCGCCAACCTCGCCGAGGCGGTGGCCGAAGGCCGGGGCAAGGCCCAGGCCGAAACGCTGCGCCGGGCCAAGACCCAGACCATGGCCCGGCGACTCAAAGACTGGGCACCCGGCACCCCCGGGGTCGAGGAAGCGGTCGCGGCGCCACAGCTGCTGCAGGGCGACATCGTCGTGGTCGAGGCGGGGCAGGTGATCCCGGGTGACGGTGACGTCGTGGAAGGCATTGCCTCCGTGGACGAATCGGCCATCACCGGCGAGTCGGCGCCGGTGATTCGCGAGTCCGGCGGCGACCGTTCGGCGGTCACCGGCGGGACCACCGTGCTCAGCGACCGCATCGTCGTGAAGGTCACCCAGAAGCCCGGCGAAAGTTTCATCGACCGGATGATCGCGCTCGTCGAGGGCGCCAACCGGCAGAAAACCCCCAACGAGATCGCGCTGAACATCCTGTTGGCCGCGTTGACGATCATTTTCGTGTTCGCCGTCGCGACGCTGCAGCCGCTGGCGATCTACTCCAAGGTCAACAATCCGGGTGTCCCGGATAGCCAGGCGCTGGGCGCAAGCGGTGTCACCGGAATCGTGATGGTGTCACTGCTGGTCTGCCTGATTCCGACGACGATCGGCGCGCTGCTGTCGGCAATCGGCATCGCGGGCATGGACCGCTTGGTGCAACGCAATGTGCTGGCGATGTCGGGCCGGGCGGTGGAAGCCGCCGGCGACGTGAACACCCTACTGCTGGACAAGACCGGCACCATCACGCTGGGCAACCGTCAGGCCGCCGCGTTCATCCCGCTCACCGGGATAACGAATGAACAGCTGGCCGATGCCGCGCAGTTGTCCAGCCTCGCCGACGAAACACCCGAGGGCCGTTCGGTTGTCGTGTTCGCAAAGCGGCACTTCGGGCTGCGCGCACGCACGCCCGGCGAGCTCGCTCAGGCGCACTGGGTGGAGTTCTCGGCCGCAACGCGCATGTCCGGTGTCGACCTCGACGGGCACCGACTGCGCAAGGGTGCGGCGAGTTCGGTCGCGGAATGGGTACGCGCCCACGGCGGCACGGTGCCGCATCAGCTCGGCGAGATCGTCGACGGCGTCTCCGCCGGAGGCGGGACCCCCTTGGTCGTCGGGGAGAGTGTCGATGGCAAGGCGACGGTGCTCGGTGTCATCCACCTCAAGGACGTCGTCAAGCAGGGCATGCGCGAGCGCTTCGACGAGATGCGCCGGATGGGCATCAGAACGGTGATGATCACCGGCGATAACCCGTTGACCGCCAAGGCGATTGCCGACGAGGCAGGTGTCGACGATTTCTTGGCCGAGGCCACGCCCGAGGACAAGCTCACGCTGATCAAGCGCGAACAAGAAGGCGGCAAGCTGGTCGCGATGACCGGCGACGGCACCAATGACGCACCGGCCCTGGCCCAAGCCGATGTGGGCGTGGCGATGAACACCGGCACGTCGGCCGCCAAAGAGGCGGGCAACATGGTCGACCTCGACTCCGATCCCACCAAGCTCATCGAGATCGTCGAGATCGGCAAGCAGTTGCTGATCACCCGCGGCGCGCTGACCACCTTTTCGATCGCCAATGACATCGCCAAGTACTTCGCGATCATCCCGGCGATGTTCGTCGCACTGTTCCCCGGCCTGGACCTGATCAACGTGATGCGGCTGCACAGCCCGCAGTCGGCGATCCTGTCGGCGGTCATCTTCAACGCGATCGTCATCGTCATGCTGATCCCACTGTCGCTGCGTGGCGTGCGCTACACACCGAGCAGCGCGTCAAAGTTGTTGAGCCGCAACCTCTATGTCTATGGCCTCGGCGGCATCGTCGCCCCGTTCATCGGAATCAAGTTGATCGATCTCGTCGTCCAATTCATTCCAGGGATGTCCTGACATGTCGTTTTCGAACTTCGCTCGCCTGCATTGGGCGGCACTGCGCACCCTGCTGGTGCTGACCGTCATCACCGGTCTTGCCTATCCCCTGTTCATCTGGCTGGTCGCGCAGTTTCCCGGGTTGCGCGACCAGGCCGAAGGGTCGATCCTGACCGCGCACGGCAAGCCGGTGGGCAGCAGGCTGATCGGCCAGGCATTCACCGACAAGGACGGCAACGCGCTGCCGCAGTACTTCCAGAGCCGCCCGTCGGCGGCCGGTGACGGGTACGACCCGACCTCGACGGGCGGCAGCAACCTGGGTCCGGAGAGCATCGTCGACACGCTCGCCGATCCGTCGCAGCTGGCGGCCGGCAAGTCCGCGGCGGACGCCGGCTTCAAGCCGAGCCTGTTGACGACCGTGTGCTCACGCAGCGTCACGGTCGGCAAGCTGGAGGGAGTCGACGGGTCGCGGCCATTCTGCACCGGCGGCGGTGTCGGCGCGGTGCTGTCGGTGATCGGCGCTCGCGACGCACGGGGCAACGTCGTCCACCCCACCCGGGTGGTCAGCGTCAACGAGCCGTGCGGCTCGACCACAATGCCGTTCCTCAGCCTCTACGAAGGTGTGCGCGTCGAATGCGCCAAGTACGGCGAGGACTACTCGATCGGACAGACCGTCCCCATCCGCGGTGCCGCACCGGCCGACCCGGCCGTACCCGCCGACGCGGTGACCGCCAGCGGCAGCGGCCTGGACCCGAACATCTCCCCCGCCTACGCCGACATTCAGGTGGCACGAGTGGCCAAAGTGCGCCACGTCAGCCCAGATCAGATACGTGAAGTGGTCGCGCAGAACAGCAGCGGCCGCGGTCTCGGCTTTTTCGGTGAACCGTGCGTCAATGTGCTGCAACTAAATCTGCAACTCGACCGCCGGTATCCGGTCACCAGCTAGCGCCGAGGGGGGATGATGGATGACGTGGGCGTCACCGATCACCCTCACAAACGCGGCGAGCTGCGCATCTATCTCGGCGCGGCTCCGGGCGTCGGCAAGACATACGCGATGCTGGGCGAGGCGCATCGCCGGCTGGAGCGCGGCACCGATGTGGTGGCGGGCGTGGTCGAAACTCATGGGCGGGCGAAAACCGCTGAGCTGCTTGAGGGCATCGAGTTCATTCCGCCACGCTACGTCGAGTATCGCGGCGGCACCTTTTCCGAGCTCGACGTGCCGGCCGTACTGGAGCGCCGACCCCAGGTCGTCCTCGTCGACGAACTCGCGCACACCAACACACCGGGAAGTAAGAACCCGAAGCGGTGGCAGGACGTCGAAGAACTGCTCGACGCCGGGATCACGGTGATCTCCACCGTCAACGTGCAGCACCTGGAAAGCCTGAACGACGTCGTCGCGCAGATCACCGGCATCGAACAGAAAGAGACTGTACCGGACTCGATCGTGCGGCAGGCATCACAAGTCGAGCTCATCGATATTACACCAGAAGCTCTGCGGCGCAGGCTTTCTCACGGCAACGTCTATACGCCGGAACGGATAGATGCGGCGCTGTCCAACTACTTTAGGCGTGGAAACCTCACAGCATTAAGGGAATTGGCGTTGCTGTGGCTCGCCGACCAGGTCGACACCGCGCTGGCCAAGTACCGGGCCGAGAACAAGATCACCGACATGTGGGAGGCCCGCGAGCGGGTCGTCGTGGCGGTCACCGGCGGTCCGGAGTCCGAGACCCTGGTGCGACGCGCGTCGCGGATCGCGTCGAAGTCCACCGCCGAGTTGATGGTGGTGCACGTCATCCGCGGAGACGGGCTGGCCGGTCTGTCGGAGTCGCGGATGGCGAAGATCCGCGAGCTCGCGAACAGCCTCGACGCTTCGCTGCACACCGTGGTCGGTGACGAGGTGCCCACGGCACTGCTCGAGTTCGCCCGCGAAATGAACGCCACACAGTTGGTGATCGGCACCTCGCGGCGGTCGCGCTGGGCGCGGCTGTTCGAGGAGGGCATCGGCCCGAGGATCGTCGAGCTGTCCGGGAAGATCGACGTGCACCTGGTCACCCACGAGGAGTCCAAGCGCGGCTTCCGTGCGTCCTCGCTGGCGCCCCGCGAGCGGCGGGTGGCGTCGTGGCTGGCGGCCATCATCGTGCCGTCGGCCATCTGCGCGGTCACCGTGACGACGCTGGACCCGTACCTAGACACCGGCGGCGAGAGCGCCCTGTTCTTTGTCGGCGTGCTGCTGGTCGGGTTGTTGGGAGGCATTGCGCCCGCGGCGCTTTCGGCAGTGCTGTCCGGATTGTTGCTGAACTACTTCCTGATCGCCCCGCGGCACAGCTTCACGATCGCCGAACCCAACAGCGCCATCACCGAATTGGTGCTGCTCCTCATCGCCGTCGCCGTCGCGGTACTGGTCGACTTCGCGGCCAAACGCACCCGGGAAGCCCGTCGCGCCTCGCAGGAGGCGGAGCTGCTGACACTGTTCGCGGGGTCGGTCCTGCGCGGTGCCGATCTCGAGACGCTGCTCGAGCGGGTGCGCGAGACCTACGCGCAGCGGACGGTCACCATGTTGCGCGAACCCGGAGAGGAGGCGCGCGCCGGCGGCACCAGGGGCGACGTCGTCGCCTGCGTGGGGCGCAATCCCTGTGTCACTGTCGATTCCGCCGACACCGCGATCGAGGTGGGCGACGACGAGTTCTGGATGCTGCTGGCGGGCAGGAAGCTCTCCGCGCGTGACCGGCGGGTGCTCAGCGCGGTGGCCAGGCAGGCCGCGGGCTTGATCAGGCAGCGTGAGCTCGCCGAAGAGGCCAGCCGCGCCGAGGCGATCGTCCGGGCCGACGAGCTGCGACGCTCGCTGCTGTCGGCGGTCAGCCACGACCTGCGCACGCCCCTGGCGGCGGCCAAGGTCGCCGTCTCCAGCCTGCGCGCCGAGGACGTCGCCTTCTCCCCCGCCGACACCGCCGAATTGCTGGCCACCATCGAGGAGTCGATCGATCAGCTGACCGCACTGGTCGGAAACCTGCTCGATTCATCGCGTTTGGCCGCCGGGGTGATCCACCCGGATCTGCGCCGGGTGTATCTGGAGGAGGCGGTGCAGCGGGCTCTGGTCAGCATCGGCAAGGGCGCCACCGGTTTCTTCCGGTCTGCCATCGACCGGGTCAAGGTCGACGTGGCCGATGCGATGGTGATGGCCGACGCCGGGCTGTTGGAGCGCGTGCTGGCCAACCTGATCGACAACGCGCTGCGCTACGCGCCCAACTGTGTGGTGCGCGTCAACGCCGGGCGGGTGGGTGATCGCGTGTTGATCAACGTCATCGACGAGGGACCCGGGATCCCGCACGGGGCCGAGCACCAGATCTTCGAAGCGTTTCAGCGGCTTGGCGATCAGGACAACACCATCGGCGTCGGGCTTGGGATGTCGGTGGCGCGCGGCTTCGTCGAGGCGATGGGTGGGACAATTACGGCCACCGACACCCCGGGAGGCGGACTAACCGTGATCGTGGATATGGCTGCGCCGCAGGCGATGGACGCGGTATGACGCGGGTTTTGGTGATCGACGACGAACCGCAGATCCTGCGCGCGCTGCGCATCAACCTGACCGTGCGGGGCTACGAGGTGATCACCGCGTCCAGCGGGGCCGGCGCGTTGCGCGCCGCCGCCGAGCACAAACCCGACGTGGTGATCCTCGACCTCGGCCTGCCCGACATCTCCGGCATCGATGTGCTGGCCGGGCTGCGCGGCTGGCTCACCGCGCCGGTGATCGTGTTGTCGGCGCGCACCGACTCGTCGGACAAGGTCGAGGCGCTGGACGCCGGTGCCGACGACTATGTGACCAAACCCTTTGGGATGGACGAGTTCTTGGCCCGGCTACGCGCGGCGGTGCGCCGCAACACCGCCGCCTCCGAATTGGAGCAACCGGTCATCGAGACCGAATCGTTCACCGTCGACCTGGCCGCCAAGAAGGTCACCAAGAACGGCAGCGAGGTGCACCTTACCCCGACCGAGTGGGGAATGCTCGAGGTCCTCGCCCGCAACCGTGGCAAGCTCGTCGGCCGCGAGGAACTTCTCAAAGAGGTGTGGGGTCCGGCGTACGCCACCGAAACGCATTATCTACGTGTGTATCTCGCGCAGCTGCGCCGCAAACTCGAGAACGACCCGTCGCATCCCAAACACCTGCTGACCGAGTCGGGCATGGGGTACCGCTTCGAGGCGTGAGACTTGTGGCTCGCGCCCGGGTCACACCAGCCACTCTCGCCTCTACGCAGGTGGGTTGGTTAATCGCCCGCCTCATAGCGACAACTTGGCCGCCTCGCGCAACGCCAGCACGCGTTGGTGGATCCGATGCTCGGTGCCGCGCGGCAGGTATCCTGGCCCATACCGGCCGCGCCCGAGTCGTCGCACCCTGTCTCGTCCGACCTCCCATCGCAGCGCATCCGAGATAGCTTTCGATGTTCGGCCGGGCACGCAGAATCCATGCCAGTCAAGCGCTTCGGTCAGCTCGGTGATGGTGGCCGGTCCATGTACCGCCAGCTGCATCGCCAGCACGTAGCGCAGCTCGATCCCCTTGAGTGAATAGCTCATTCCCGGACGGTCGCACACGGGTACGACACCGCCAGATTGTCGCTACGAGGCGGGCAAAAGACATGCCCACCTTTCTAGAGGCCGGTGGGGCGGATGTGACCTACTCGGCGATGGACAACACGATGCCGTCCAGGATGTCGTGCTCGCTGACCGTCAGCTCGTCGATCCCCGCACGGGCGCGCAGCTCGCGCGCCAGCTCCTCGACGACGATCGCGCCCCCGCCGATCACGTCGGCCCGGCCCTCGTGCATCGGCGGCAGCGCTGCGCGCGCGGCCCGCGTCATGCCGATCAGCCGCTCGCACACCGACAGCAGATCATCGCCGGCGACACGCGAAAGGTGAATGGCCGCAGAGTCATACGTCGTCATGTTGTGGGCCAGCGCGGACAGCGTCGTCATCGTCCCGGCCAGCCCCACCCAGGTCTTCGCGCCCTCCACGGGCACCACACCAAGCGCGACCTCGAGTCGTTCGCGCACCACCTGCCGGGCCGCCGCCACCTCGTCGGGCGTCGGCGGGTCCGAATGCAGACAGCGTTCGGTCAGCCGCACGCAGCCGATGTCGGCCGAGTAGCTCGCCGTCACCGCGTCGCCGCCGACCACGATTTCGGTGGAGCCGCCACCCAGGTCGACGACGACGAAAGGTCCTGTTGCACTGTCCAACTCGCCGACCGCTCCCCGGAACGAGAGCTCGGCCTCTTCGGCGCCGGTGATCACCTCCGCAACCGCCCCGGGCAGCACCGCACCCAACACCTCGGCCGTCATCGCGAAGAACGCGTCGCGGTTGGCGACGTCGCGGGCGGCCGACGTGGCCACCATCCGCACCCGCTGCGCGCCATGCTTTTCGAGCAAGCCCGCATAATCGGTGAGCGCCGCGCGGGTGCGGGCGATCGCGTCCGCCGCGAACTCACCGGTCGCGTCGACACCCTGACCCAGCCGCACGATCCGCGTCTCCCGGTGCACGTCGCGCAGCCCACGGTCAAAGTCGGCGATCAGCAACCGGATTGAGTTGGTGCCGCAGTCGATTCCCGCGAACCTGCCGTTCACCATTGGCCCGCCACCAAGATGCCGGCCATCGCGGGCTCGTCGGCCAGGATCGCCAGCGCCTCGTCGCCGAACGGGTTCACGCCGGGGCCCTTGGCCAACGAATGGGCGATCAGCACGTGCAGACACTTGACCCGGTCTGGCATTCCGCCGCCGGAGAACGTGGTCCCCAGCGATTCGATCGCGTCCCGTTCGGCCAGATACGACTCGTGGGCGCGCCGGTAGGCGGCCGCCAATTCCGGGTCCTGGCCCAGCCTTTCGGTCATCTCACGCATCAGCCCCGTGGTCTCCAGTCTGCTGGCCGCGGCCGTCAGGGCCGGATGGGTCAGGTAGTACAGCGTCGGAAACGGCGTGCCGTCAGGCAGTTTCGGTGCGGTCTTCACCACACCGGGTTCACCATTGGGACACCGGTAGGCGATTTCGAGTACCCCGCGCGGCTCGCGCCCGAGCTGGCGCGCCACCGCTTCCAGGTCGGCATGATCAGCCACCGGGACCCGTGGGATTCGGCGCGGGCACCGGCCCGGGCGATCCCGGTTCGGCCGGCGGGGCTTCGGGCGCAGGCGCTTTGGCCGGCGGCAGGTGCGGGGTGTCGGCGATGGTGTGCCATAGCGACGTGTACCAGGGGTCACCGTTGGTCGGTTTCGCCGTCGGGGATCCCGGCTGGGCGGGCTCGGCCGCCGACGGCGGAAGCTGAACCTGGAACGGGATGTCCCCGGGCTTGACGAAGCCGAGGCGCTCGCGGGCCTGCGCCGCAATGTAGGCCGGGTCACCGAGTTTGGCCTTGCGCTGCTCCAGGTCCGCGACCTGGCGGCGCAGCGCCGCTTCGCTGGCGGCCAGCTGATTCATCTCGGTGCGCTGCGCGAAGTAGGTGCGCACCGGTCCGGCGATGGTCAACGTCAGCACGCAGATCACCGCGGCCAGCACCGCCGCACGGCGCGCGGTGAAACCCAGCCGCTGCTCGGAGCGCTGCTCCACCGATTCTGCGGCCTTGCGCGTGATGGGCTCGACGACATGCTCTTGCTGCGTTCGCGTGGCGGTCCGGCCGGACTGGTTCGCCGCGGGCGACGTCCGCGACGACGGCTTGGAGGACGGCTTGGCCGTGCGACGTCCCCGACCCGAATCGCCGGCCTTCCCCGGGCGGGATGCCGGGGAGCGCCGTTTCGAGTCGGGCCGTTTCGCGTCAGCCATGTCGGCCGTTGAGCGTCAAGCTATTTCGCCTCCACGGCGTACCGCGGGAAGGCCAGGTCGCCGGCGTAGCGCGCGGCGTCACCGAGCGCCTCCTCGATCCGCAGCAGCTGGTTGTACTTGGCGACGCGCTCGCTGCGGGCCGGCGCGCCGGTCTTGATCTGCCCGCTGCCGACGGCCACCGCCAGGTCGGCGATCGTGGTGTCCTCGGTCTCGCCGCTGCGGTGACTCATCATCGTGCGATAGCCGCTGTGGTGGGCGAGCGCGACGGCGTCCAGGGTCTCGGTCAGCGTGCCGATCTGATTCACCTTGACCAGCAACGCGTTTGCCACCCCCTTGTCGATGCCCTCTTCCAGGCGCTCGGGATTCGTGACGAAGATGTCGTCGCCCACCAGCTGCACCCGGTCACCGATCGACGCGGTCAGGGTCACCCACCCGTCCCAATCGTCTTCTGACAGCGGGTCTTCGATCGACACCAGCGGATACGAGCCGAGCAGCCCGGCGTAGAACTCCGCCATCTGTTCGGCGGTGCGGGTGGCGCCCTCGAACTTGTAGCCGGTGCCGTCGGTGAAGAACTCGGTGGCCGCCGCGTCGAGCGCCAGCGCCACATCGGCGCCGAGCTTGAAACCGACCGACTCGATGGCCCGGCTGATCAGGTCCAGGGCCGCGACGGTGCCCGCGACGTCGGGGGCGAAACCGCCCTCGTCGCCCAGGCCGGTGCTCAGGCCCTCCTTCTTCAGCACCGACTTCAGCGCGTGGTACACCTCGGCGCCCCAGCGCAACGCCTCGGCGAAGCTGGGCGCACCGATCGGCGCCACCATGAACTCCTGGATGTCGACGGCGGTGTCGGCGTGCGCGCCGCCGTTGAGGATGTTCATCATCGGCACCGGCAGGATGTGCGCGTTCGGGCCGCCGAGGTAGCGGAACAGCGGCAGCTCAGCGGAATCGGCGGCGGCCTTGGCCACGGCCAGCGACACACCCAGAATCGCGTTGCCGCCCAGCCTCGACTTGTCGGGGGTGCCGTCCAGATCCAGCAGCGCCTGGTCCACCAGCCGCTGATCGTCGGCGTTCAGGCCGATCACCGCCGGACCGATCTCGTCCAGCACCGCCTGCACCGCTTTCTGCACGCCCTTGCCGCCGTAGCGCTCGCCGCCGTCGCGCAGCTCGACGGCCTCGTGCTCGCCCGTCGACGCGCCGGACGGCACCGCCGCGCGGGCAAACGTCCCGTCGATCAGGGCTATCTCGACCTCGACTGTCGGGTTACCACGGGAATCGAGGATCTCGCGGGCCCCCACCTGCTCGATAATCGGCACTGAGTTCTCCTTGCGTCGTCGCCGGTGCGTGCATTTTCCGGTCAGCGATACATCCTGCTACAGCGGGTGACCCTTCGCGTAAGCGGTCGCCCAATCGCGGACCGCTCGGGCGTACACACCGGAGTTGTTGTAGGCGCGCAGCGCGGTGATCCAGCCGCGGGGTGTCCCGAGATCCTTTCCGCGCCAACACAGATACCCGGCCGCCGCGAGCGCGGCGTCGTCGATGTTGTCCGGGCTGACGCGGCCGTCATTGTGAGCGTCGACACCGTAGAGCCGCCACGTCTCCGGGATGAACTGCATCGGCCCCATGGCGCGCGTCACACCGTCTTCGTCGGTGACGTCTTCCTCCGTGTCGACGATGCGCAACGTGCCGCCGCTGCCGTCGAGGCGGACGCCCCGAATCGGGGGGCTCACATCGCCGTTGGGGGCCAGCCGCGCGCCGCGGTAGGTGCCGTGGTGGCTCTCCACCTGGCCGATGCCGGCCAGGGTGGTCCACGCGATGTGACATTTCGGGTTCTCGACTTCGGCGACCCGGGCTGCATAGGCGTACGCCTCGAGCGCGATCACCGGGATCTCCAGCCCCGCCGATCGCTGTTGGGCCCACTCCCGCAACTGATCCGCGGGCCGGCCGCTGGCGTGGGTGTCCACCGCAGGCACCGGATCCCCGGCCGGTGGCGGGACGCCGTCGGGGATGAACAGGCTGAGCTGCCAGGTGCAGCTGGAGGCCAGAACAATCGCGGTCGCGCCGATCACGGCGGCCGCGCGCATCCAACGCCTCGGCGACACCATGCTTTTCTGAGCTCCCCTAAACTCGCCTGCACCAACTTCCGCCACACCATCGTCCCATGCGTTCGGCAACTGCCCGGTTGCCTCGGGCCTCGGCGCACCGACCTCTCGTCGGTTTCAGCTAATGCTCGGTTAGCTGCTCGTCGTCTCGGCTAGCGCAGTCAGACCTTCGCCGACCACGGGGATTCGCAACCTCATCCGCGATATTACCGAGCGGCCGACGACAAAAGCGGCAAACATTCCGGTGATCGCTCTGACTGAATCGCCGAAAGTGCGAATTAGTGCGTCGCGGCACCGCGCTACGGGCGTCACCGCCCCGTCAGGCGTCCTCGGCGGTGGCGTCCGCGGTGGTTTCTTCCTCGACCACATCGACGGACGCGTCGGCCGCGCCGTCGGTCTCGGGCGCCGACTCCTGCGGCCGATCGTCGACCGCAGTTTCCTCGGTCGGCCAGTGCTCGCGCCACTCCTCCTCGGAGATCTCGCCCACCGGGGCGACGTCGAACTCCTCGGGAACACCGGTGCCGCGGCGCGCCGCCGCGATCACCCGCTCGACTCCGCGGACCGTCGCCACGAACTCCAGAGCGGCGCTGCGCAGAGAATTTTCGGCATCGACGTCGGCCGAGACCGAGATCGAGGTGACCGCCTCAGGAATCAGGTCCGCGGGCAGGCCCGCTTTGCCGGCACGCGCAATGACCTTCTGCGCCAGCGCCAATGCGGGCTGTCCGGTGTGCACGTCGTCCATCACCGATTTGCGCGGCTTCTCGGCCGCCTTGCGCTCCTCCCACTGGGCCAACTGCTCTTCGAGCGAAATCGATTGCCCGGCAAGCACTCCCGGCACCCGGTTGCCCAGTTTGCGCATCAGGGTGGCTGCGACATCGTCGATGGTGAAGGGGAACTGCGACGCGTCCTCGGCGATGCGGGCGTGGAACAGCACCTGCAGCAGCACGTCGCCGAGTTCTTCACGCAACTGGTCGGCATTGCCGCTGCCGACCGCGTCCAGCAACTCGTAGGTCTCCTCCAGCAGAAACCTGCGCAGCGAGTCATGGGTTTGTTCGCTCTCCCACGGCCCGGCGGTGCGCAGCTTGTCCATCATCGCCACGGCATCGACCAACCGTTCACCGCGCGGGGTCTCGGGCGCCGAGATCAGCCGGGCCCCGGCAGCCAACCGCGCCACGACGGCGGGGTGGTCGGGGTCCGACGAGAGCAGCACCGGGGCGTCCTCGCCGGAGTGCACCGGGCGCGCCGCGGACAGCGACCACGGCACCGCGACGGGCATCTCCTCGGTGTACTGCACCTCGCCGCTGAGGTGCTCGATGGCTTCGACAGGCACCAGCGAGGGACGGCGGGGGTCGAACAAGACGACGATCACCGGCGCCCCTCCTCCTCATCGCTTCGTCCCCCGCAAGCGGGCGGTACCCCCACTACATCGTCGCGGGCGCGGATCACGCCTGTCGCTCCTCACTTGCCATCGATGCAGGTAGTTCACTCGTTATACCAATGTCGGTCTGCGGTTTGCCCTGCAGTGCCGTCACCAGGTTGGCGACCATCTGCACCAGCTCGACATCGCGCAGTCGCGGCGCGCCCACCCCGCCGGCCCGCGGAATGGGAACCTGCACGGTGGACGTCGTGGCGCGGTAGCTCGCGGCCGGGTACATCCGCTTGAGCCGCACCTGAGCCGAGTCCGGCAGCGTCATCGGCGAGAGCCGCACCGTCGACGCCGACGCCGCCGACACCTCGGTGATGCCGGCGGCGCGGCACAGCAGCCGCAGCCGCGCCACCGCCACCAGCCGCAGGGCCGGTTCGGGCAGCGCCCCGTACCGGTCGACGAGTTCCTCCACCACGGCGTCGATCTCGCCGTCGGAGGACGCCGCGGCCAGCCGCCGGTATCCCTCCAGGCGCAGCCGGTCGCTCGCGATGTAGTCCGGCGGCAGGTGCGCGTCGACCGGCAGGTCGATCCGCACGTCCTTGGGCTCCTCGGCCGTTGTGACGGTCTGGCCGTCGGCGGCCGCCCGGTAGGCCTCCACCGCCTCGCCCACCAGCCGGACATACAGGTCGAAACCGACCCCGGCGACGTGGCCGGACTGCTCGACGCCCAACACGTTGCCGGCCCCGCGGATTTCGAGGTCCTTCATCGCGACCGCCATGCCCGCGCCCAGCTCGTTGTTCTGCGCGATGGTGGCCAGCCGGTCGTAGGCCGTCTCGGTCAGCGGCGCGTGCGGCGGATACAGGAAGTAGGCGTAGCCGCGCTCCCGGCTGCGGCCGACCCGGCCGCGCAGCTGGTGCAGCTGCGACAGGCCGAAGGTGTCGGCGCGCTCGACGATCAGCGTGTTCGCGTTGGAGATGTCCAGCCCGGTCTCCACGATCGTGGTGCACACCAGGATGTCGTATTCGCGGTTCCAGAATCCCTGGACCGTGCGTTCCAGCCGTTCCTCGGGCATCTGTCCGTGCGCGACGACCACCCGCGCCTCGGGCACCAGCTCCCGGATCCGGGCCGCCGTCCGGTCGATCGAGCTGACCCGGTTGTGCACGTAGAAGACCTGCCCGTCGCGCAGCAGCTCGCGGCGCAGGGCGGCCGCGACCTGCTTGTCATCGTGCGGGCCGACATAGGTCAGCACCGGATACCGCTCCTCGGGCGGCGTCAGGATTGTCGACATCTCCCGGATGCCGGCCAGGCTCATCTCCAGCGTGCGCGGGATGGGGGTGGCGCTCATGGTCAGCACGTCGACGTGGGTGCGCAGCGACTTGATGTGCTCCTTGTGCTCGACGCCGAACCGCTGCTCCTCGTCGACCACCACCAGGCCGAGGTCCTTCCAGCGCACCCCGGTCTGCAGCAGCCGGTGCGTGCCGATCACCACGTCCACCGACCCGTCGGCCAGGCCTTCGATCACGGCCTTGGATTCGGCCCCGTCGGTGAACCGGGACAGCCCCTTGACGGTCACCGGGAACCCGGTCATCCGGTCGGCGAACGTCTGCAGATGCTGGTCAGCCAGCAGCGTGGTGGGCACCAGCACGGCGACCTGCTTGCCGTCCTGGACTGCCTTGAACGCCGCCCGCACCGCGATCTCGGTCTTGCCGTAGCCGACGTCACCGCAGATCACCCGGTCCATCGGGATCGGCTTTTCCATATCGCCCTTGACTTCGGTGATCGCGGTGAGCTGGTCGACGGTCTCGGTGTAGCCGAACGCGTCCTCCATCTCGGCCTGCCAGGGCGTGTCCGGCCCGAACGCGTGCCCGGGACTGGCCTGGCGCTTGGCGTACAGCGACACCAGCTCGCCGGCGATCTCGCGCACCGCGCGACGGGCCTTGGTCTTGGTGTTGGTCCAGTCGCTGCCGCCCAGCTTGCTCAGCGCGGGCGCCTGCCCCCCGACGTACCGCGACAGCTGGTCCAGCGAATCCATCGGCACATACAGCTTGTCTGTGTTTTTTGCCGCACCACCACGGTTCTTGCTCGAGGCGTATTCGAGCACCAGGTACTCGCGGCGGGCGCCGCCGACGGTGCGCTCGACCATCTCCACGAACCGGCCGATGCCGTGCTGATCGTGCACCACCAGATCGCCGGCGGTGAGCGCCAACGGGTCAACGGTGTTGCGCCGCTTGGCCGCCAGGCGCTTGCCCTCGACCGCCGCCACCCGGCTGCCGGTCAGATCGGTCTCGGTGATCACCACCAGCGTGGCGCCGGGGATGATGACGCCGTCGTGCAGCGGCCCCTTGAGCACACCGACCACGCCCGCCTTGGGCGCGGCACCCGATTCGAGCATGGCGGCCGGGGTGTCGCATTCGGCCAGTCGCTCCACCACGCGATGCGCGGTGCCGGTGCCGGGTGCGACGACGACGGCGTAGCCGCCGGTGCTGACGTGCGCGCGCAGCATCGCGAAGATGCCGTCGATGTCGTGCTGGTGGCCGCGGGCGGACGGCGCCGAACGGATATCGAGTTCCACGGCCGATTCGTCGGACAGCTGGCTCAACGTCCACCAGGGATGGCCGGCACGGGCCGCCGCGCCCCGCACCTCGTCCAGTTCGGCGAACCCCGATCCGCCGAACTGCGCCACGTCGACCGGGGCGTCGGTACCCAACGCGGCGACCGACCACGACGCTTCGAGGAACTCGCTGCCGGTCTTGATCAGGTCGGCGGCCCGGGTGCGGACCTTCTCCGGATCGCAGAGCAACACCGGTGTGCGCTCGGCCAATTGGTCGGTCAGCAGCACATGCTCGCCGGGCCGGAGCACCGGCAGCAGGGCCTCCATGCCGTCGACCGCGATGCCTTCGCCGATCTTGGCCAGCATGTCGGTGACGCTGCCGGTGATGGCGGGGTCGGTGGTCCGGTGCCGGGCGGCCAGCTCGGCGGCGCGCTGCCGCACCTCATCGGTCA
>NZ_LZKI01000120.1 GCF_001672755.1 Mycobacterium colombiense
TTGGTGTGGTACAGCGCGAGCGGATTGCCGTGGTCGAAGATCGCCAAGTAGTGGTGGGCATGTCGGGCCAGGCGGATGACGTCGGACATGGGTAGCAGGGTGCCACCCCCGGTGAGGCCTTTGCCGGTTGTCGATTCGAGCTCGGCCAGTGTGGTGGTGACGACGATCGAGGCCGGTAACCCGTTGTGCTGACCGAGCTCTCCCGAGGCCAAAATCGCGCGCAGCGCGGCGTTGAGACCGTCGTGGTTGCGCTGGGCGGCACTGCGGGTGTCGCGGTGCATCGCTTCTTCTGAGGGGGCCCCGTCCACGACCGGCGTGTCATCGTCGGGATTGGCCATGCCCGGGGCGGCGAGTTTGGCCAGCACTGCCTCCCAGCTGGCGCGCGCCTCTGGCGTCAGCCATCCACTCAGTCGCGACATGCCGTCGGCCTCCTGGTTGCCGAGCACGAGCCCACGCATCCGCGCCCGGTCCGCATCGGTGTAGCTGCCATCGGGATTGAGGCAATCCATCAAGCGGCGGGCCAGCTTGGCGAATTGGTCGGGCCGAAACTCGGCGGCCTTGCTCGCCAGATGCTTTTCGGCGTGCAGACAGGTCTCGAGGTCGACGGACTCGGGCAACTGATGGAAAAACCGCCGGATCACCGCCACATGATCGGCCCCGATCACCCCGCCCCGCTGGGCCGCCGCTGTCGCGGGCAACACCGGCGCCAACGGCTCTCCGGTCAACGCCCGACGCTGCCCCAGATCGGCCGCCTCGGCGATGCGCCGTCCGGCCTCGGCCCGGGTGATGTGCAGCCGATCGGCCAGCGCCCAGGACAACTTGCCACCCAACTCGGTCGGATCCGATTGCGCGGCCACCTGATTGATCAACTGGTGGCTGGGCACCTGAAGGCGACGCGTCAGCGTTTCGAGACGTTCTAATTTCCGCAACCGCTCGGGGGTGGTCAATGCATCGAACGACAACGCGCAGACCCGGTCCATGCCGTCATCGAGGGCATCGAACACCGCATCGATGTCGTGCCGCGTACTCGAAAACATGTTCGAATACTATGACGGCGCACCGACAAGAAACGCCTCGGTGGAACCACTGAAACAAAAGTGGCACAAGTGATTTGGCTACGCGACGACGGCGGCGGTCCCGACCTCTGTCACCTCGGCCGCGGCGCGCTCGCCGGAGCGGATCGCTCCATCGATCCACCCGCACATGACGGCCGAGCTTTCGGTGCCGGCCCAATGGATCCGGCCGCAGGGCTCGCGCAGGGTGTAGCCGAATTCGGTCAGCACGCCGGTGGGGGCGTGGCCGATCATTCCGCCACCGGAGTAGCGGTCCACCGTCCAGTTCTGTTCGTGGACCTCCAGCGGCGCTTTGGCCTTGCTGCCGAACCGGTCGACGAGTTCGTTGATGACCACCGTTTGGCGCTCGGCCTCATCAAGGCTTGTCAGCCGGCGAGCCGCGGGCCCTTCGGTGATAACGCACATGATTCCCGGGTCCGCGGTGTCCGTGCAGGCGTCGATGGTCAGGGTGGCCGGGGACCCCGGGGCTGCGGACTGGCCGGAGAGTCCGTCGGCGCGCCAGAACGGCTCGTCGTAAATGAGCGAGGTCTTGATGACCGCGCCGCTCGGCATGCGCTGGTGCAGAAACGCCCGGTCCACCGGGAGCATCGGCTCATACAGGATCGAGGTGGCGATCGCCAGCGGGATCGCGACGATGACGCGGCGCGCCCGCACCGTCACGTCGGCCGCGGTGATGGTCACACCGTCGCCATCCTGGCTGATCTGCCGGACCGGCTGCGAAAGATGGAGCGCGTCACCCAGTTCGGCCACCATCGGACGGTGCAGCGCCCCCATCCCGCCGACCGGGCGGGCGTCTTGCGAGCCGCCCTTGCCCGATATCGCGAAGGTGAGTCCGCCCGCGGAGGCCGTCTGCAGCAGCCCCCAGAGCAACGACGTCTCGGAGGCTGCCGAGGTGTAGAGGCCGGCGAAGGCCATGTCCAGCATCTCGGCGGCATCCTTGGACATCGAATTCTTCTCGATCCATTGCCCGATGCTGATGCGGTCCCACTCCTGGGCCTTCTTCGCCTTCCATGGGGCCTCGCGGGGAATGGCTTTGCACATCTTCTCGATGGCGGCCAAACCAAGCCCGAGGTTGGCGACGGCCCACGGGCTCACGGTCCACGGGATGGTGCCGCCGTAGCGGTGTTTCTTGCCGCCGACGATCATCATGGCGTCGCCGTCGTTGTGCTGCTTGTACTCCGGCACGCCGAACTCGTTCATCAGCGCATAGATTCGGTCCTGGCCCGGCCCGATCCACGCGCCGCCGCGGTCGATCCATGTCCCGTCGGGTCGGGTCTCGGTGAAGGTGCGGCCACCGACCCGATCACGGGCCTCCAGCAAGGCCACCGAATGGCCCGCCTGTTTGAGCCGCAACGCGGCCGTCAAACCCGCGAATCCCGCTCCGACCACGCAATAATCGACCTCAGACACGGCTGGCTCCTCAACCTCGCCCACCCCAGCAGCAAACTACACCGGGCGGATGCCCGCGGTGACCGGTTATCTCAGATTTCCGCGGGAGTTCCCGGGAACGGCCGCCCGGCGGGTGGTGACGAAGGCGCGTCGGTTGGCTGAATATGTTGGGGCACAGGCTAATCGGATGACGAAGGCCCGCCGTACTGCCACACCAGGGCATGGGGTCCGGTGATCGTCGGGTTGCACCACATCGGTCTGTCGTTGACGTCCTGGGTGATCGAGTGCAACACCGTGCACTCGTCACCGGGCATCGGCGGATCGGCACGGCCTTCGGCGGCCGGCGTGATCGCGGAGACGACGGTAACTGTTATCCATGCGAGGGACCAAGGCCTGCTCATGATGAAAATCCCCCTAAACGCACGCCGACCCGCCTTCAACGGTATCGGCGCGAAAGGCGCAGGCAAAGGTTTCTTGCCCAAGGTTGCAAAGGTTTCTTGCCCAAGGTTGTAGTACGCAGCCCTAGAACAGGTTCTAGTCTGTGGAACCATGGGATTTCTGAAGCCCGAGCTGCCGCAGCTCGACATGGCCGAATGGAACAAGGGCACCCGTAGCGAAAAGATCCGGCCGATGGCCAAGCACTGGGCCGAGGTGGGCTTCGGCACGCCGGTCGTGCTGCATCTGTTCTATGTCGTCAAAATCCTGCTCTACATCCTCGGCGCGTGGCTGTTCGCGTCGGCCACCGACGGCCTCGGCGGCTTCACGCGCGTCGCGTCGTGGTGGTCGGAGCCCATCGTGTTCGAGAAGGTGGTTCTCTACACGATGCTCTTCGAGGTGATCGGGCTGGGTTGCGGCTTCGGCCCTTTGAACAACCGGTTCTTCCCACCGATGGGCTCGATCCTGTATTGGATGCGCTTCGGCACCATCCGGCTGCCACCCTGGCCCGATCGGGTCCCGCTCACCAAGGGCACCAAGCGCAAACCGGTCGACGTCGCGCTGTACGCGCTGTTCCTTCTGGTGACGTTGGCCGCGCTGTTCGCCGACGGCACCGGACCGATACCCGAATTGGGCACCAAGATCGGGCTGCTGCCCGCGTGGAAGATCGTGCTGATACTGGTGCTGCTGGCGGTGGTCAGCCTGCGCGACAAGGTGATCTTCCTGGCCGCGCGCGGCGAGGTGTACGCGACCATGGCGGTGACGTTCCTGTTCGCCGCGCCCGACATGATCGTCGGGTCCAAGGTGGTGTTCCTGGTGATCTGGATGGGCGCAGCCACATCCAAGCTCAACAAACACTTTCCGTTCGTCATCTCCACGATGATGTCCAATAACCCGCTGGTGCGGCCCCGCTGGCTGAAACGTCGCTTCTTCGAAAGCTTCCCGGATGATCTGCGGCCGGGACGGCTGTCGCGGTGGATCGCGCACCTCAGCACCGCCATCGAGATGCTGGTGCCGTTACCGCTGTTCTTCTGTCACGGCGGCTGGCCCCTCACGATCGCGGCCATCGCGATGGTCTGCTTCCACCTGGGGATCCTGGTATCGATCCCGATGGGCGTGCCGCTGGAGTGGAACGTCTTCATGATCTTCGGTGTGTTGTCGTTGTTCGTCGCGCACACCCACATCGGGCTCCGCGACCTGCGGCACCCGGTGGTGGTGGCGGTCCTGTTCGTCGTCGTCGCGGGAATCGTCGTGTTGGGCAACATGTTTCCGCGCAAGATCTCGTTCCTGCCCGGGATGCGTTACTACGCAGGCAACTGGGACACCACGCTGTGGTGCATCAAGCCCTCGGCCAGCGACAAGATCGGCAGGGGCATCGTGGCGATCGCCAGCATGCCGCAGGCCCAGCTGGAGCGCTTCTATGGCAGCCCCGAGGCGGCGCAGATCCCCATCTACATGGGATATGCGTTCCGCGGCTTCAACACTCACGGACGCGCGCTGTTCACGCTGGCGCACCGCGCCATGGCGGGGCAGAACGAGGACGACTACGTCATCACCGACGGCGAGCGGATCTGCAGCACCGCGATCGGCTGGAACTTCGGCGACGGCCACATGCACAATGAGCAACTGATCGCCGCGCTGCAGGAGCGCTGCCACTTCGAACCGGGCGAGGTCCGCGTGGTTCTGCTCGACGCACAACCGATCCACAAGCAGACCCAGGAGTACCGGTTGGTCGACGCGGCGACGGGTGAATTCGAGCGCGGCCTCGTCCGGGTCGCCGACATGGTGGTCCGCCAACCGTGGGCCGACGACGTTCCGGTGCAACTGCTCTCGGACGAGTCGCCGTCGACCGCCACGCCAGAGTGAGGGCGAAGGCCGAGCGCCACGCTAGCGCGACGCTCGGCCTTGGCTGAGGGCTACACGCCGGCCCGGACCTCCTGGGCGGCGGCGACCATGTTCCTCAGCGACGCGTTGACCTCGTCGGTGTTGCGGGTTTTCAGTCCGCAGTCGGGGTTCACCCACAGCCGCTCAGCCGGCACGGCCCGCAGCGCCGCGCGCAGTGACTCGGCCATCTCGTTCGTGCTCGGCACCCGCGGCGAGTGGATGTCGTAGACACCCGGGCCCACGCTGTTGGAGAAGCCGATCGAGTTCAGGTCGTCCAGCACCTCCATGTGTGAGCGTGCCGCCTCGATGGACGTCACGTCGGCGTCCAGGTCGGCGATGGCCCCGATCACCTCACCGAATTCCGAGTAGCACAGGTGAGTGTGGATCTGGGTGGAGTCCGCGACGCCGGAGGTGGCCAACCGGAAAGACCCTACGGCCCAACGCAAGTAGTCCTCCTGGTCGGCCCGACGCAGCGGCAGCAGCTCCCGCAGCGCGGGCTCGTCGACCTGGATCACCGCGATGCCCGCCGCCTGCAGATCCACGGTCTCGTCGCGGATGGCCAGCGCCACCTGGTTGGCGGTGTCGGCCAGCGGCTGGTCGTCGCGGACGAACGACCACGCCAGGATCGTCACCGGACCGGTCAGCATGCCCTTGACCGGCTTGTCGGTCAGCGACTGCGCATACTTGGCCCACTCCACCGTCATCGGATGTTGCCGGATCACGTCGCCGAAGAGCACCGGAGGGCGCACGCAGCGGCTGCCGTAGGACTGCACCCAGCCGTTCCTGGTGGCGAAGAAGCCGTCCAGCTGCTCGGCGAAGTACTGCACCATGTCGTTGCGCTCCGGCTCGCCGTGCACCAGCACGTCGATCCCGAGGCTCTCCTGCAACTTGATGACGTCCGCGATCTCCTGCTTCATCCGCCTCTGGTACTCGGCCTCGTCGATCTCGCCGGCGACCAGCGCGGCGCGCGCCTTGCGGATCTCGACGGTCTGCGGGAAGGAGCCGATGGTGGTGGTCGGCAGTGGCGGCAGGTGCAGCCGCGCCTCCTGGCTGGTGCGGCGCTGGGCGGCGTCGCCCCGGTGCGTACCCGACGCGACGATCGAGTCGATGCGCGCCCGGATCCGGTCGTTGTGCAGGCGCGCGTCACTCTGGCGCGACGCCACCGCGGCGTTGGATGCGGCGATCTCGTCGGCGACAGCGTCGCGGCCGTCGTTGAGTGCCCGGGCCAGCGTCACCACCTCGGCGACCTTCTCCTGCCCGAACGCCAGCCAGCTGCGCAGCGCGTCGTCCAGGCCCGTCTCGGGCTCCAGCGAGTACGGCACGTGCAGCGTCGAGCAGGACGTCGAGACCACCACGTGGGCCGCCGAGCCCCGCAGGGCCGCCAGCTTGCCCAGGGCCGACTCCAGGTCGGTGCGCCAGATGTTGCGCCCGTCCACCACACCGGCGACCAGCGTCTTGCCGGCCAGCTCGGGCACCGCCGCCACCGCCGTGTCGGCCCCGTAGACCAGGTCGACACCGATCGCCTCCACCGGCGTGCGGGCCAGCCCGGCCAGGGAGGCGCCGGGGTCACCGAAGTAGGTGGCGACGTAGATGGCCGGCCGGTTGCTCACCGAACCCAGCTTGTTGTAGACCGCCTCGGCCAGCGCCGGCGCGTCGGGGGAGATGTCGGTGACCAGCGCGGGCTCGTCGAACTGGACCCACTGCGCGCCTCCAACAGACGAGTCGGCGAGCAGCGACAGCAGCTCCGAGTAAATCGGGATCAGCTCCTGGAGCCGCTCGATCGGCGCTCCACCACCGTCGACGCCCTTGCTCAGCAGCAGGAACGTGACCGGCCCGATGACCACCGGACGGGCCGGAATCCCAAGATCTCGTGCCTCTTTCAACTCCGAGAGCACCTTGTCCGGGTTCAGCGAAAACGTGGTCTCGGGCCCGATCTCCGGAACGATGTAGTGGTAGTTGGTGTCGAACCACTTGGTCATCTCCAGCGGCGCGACGTCGGAGTTGCCGCGCGCCGCGGCGAAATAGCGGTCGAGGTCGTCGGCCACCTGCGCGGCCCGCGCCGGCAATGCGCCGAGCATGACCGCGGTGTCGAGCATCTGGTCGTAGTAGGAGAAGGTGTTCACCGGCACCGAGTCCAGGCCGGCATCGACGAGGCCCTTCCAGGTGTCGTGCCGCAGCGCGGCGGCGACCTTTTCCAGATCGGCTCGGCTGGTGCGTCCGGCCCAGTAGCCCTCGGTGGCGCGCTTGAGTTCGCGCTTGGGCCCGATGCGTGGCGAGCCGACAACCGTTGCGGTGAATGCTTGAGGGGTCACGAGATTCGTCCTTCAGTCGGCGTGGTGGTCACCGCCGGCGGACGTGCAGCCGATCCGTCAGCGGTGCGTACCCAGGTACCGACCGCAACGGCTGCAGCCTAACGCCCATTCCTCGAGGCGATGAGCCGCCGGACGCGGCGCGCCCGGCACAGCTGGCAGGTCTCCGGACTCGCAGGCGCGCACCGTGTGGTGCTCCTAGTGGCCGTCGCTTCCCAGTCGTAGTGACCAGTGCTTGCCAAAAACTCTGACGGCGGTCGTTCCTGCATACCGTTGCGGGACAGTCCCGGATTCTCACCGGGTTCCCTCTCGCGAAGCGTTACTAACGTTGCCTCGCTCGATGCCCGCGCCGCGGTTGCGGCGCAAGCAGACCAGCTGCGAGGAGCAGTTTAGTCAGATCGCCAATGCTTCGGCGATCGGGATATCGCCGTTGTTGAATTCGATGGTTCGCCGGATGGTCGAATCGTCGGCCAGCGCGGCGGCCGCGACGAGCGCGACGTCGGCGCGGGATACCTCTCCCTTTCCCTTCGCGAGGACGATTTTGCCGGTCGCCGGTTCCAGCGTGAGCCGTCCGGGACCCAGCACCGTCCAGTCCAGGTCGCTGTCCCGCAGGTGGGTGTCGGCGGCGGCCTTCGCCTCCGCATAGGCGAAGAATGGATCATCCTGCGGCACACCATGATCCGGACCCGCGCCGAAATAGGACACCATCACGAACCGCTTGACGCCCGCCTGTGCGGCGGCGTCGATCACCCGGATCGCCGCGTCGCGGTCGACGGCATAGGTCCGGTCCGGATTGCCACCGCCCGCCCCGGCCGAGAAGACGACCGCGTCGTGCCCGGTCACCAGGTCGGCCAGCGCGTCGGTGTCGAGCCGCTCGATGTCGGCCACCACCGGCTCGGCGCCGGTGGCAGCGACATCGTCGGATTGGTCGGGATTGCGGAAGACCGAGCTCACCCGGTCGCCGCGCTGGGTCAGATCGCGAGCCAGCTGAAGTGCGACCTTGCCGTGTCCGCCGAAGACGATGATGCGTGCCATGCCCCCGACGGTAGCGCCACGGCGACCCGCTAGAGCCTCACCTTGCCCATGATGATGTCGATGATCGGCTTGCCGGGCGCGTAGGCGCCCGTCATCGAGGCCATGGTGTGTCCGGAGTCCACCAGCAGCGTGATCCCGCTGACGCCGCAGGCCGCCTCGCTGTTGAGGAAGGTCATCACATCGCCCATCTGCTCGGGAGTGTGCACCTTCGAGCCGGTCTCATCGCGGTAGTCCTGGGCGAAGGACAGCCACAGGTCCGCGTTGGCCTGGGCCAGCGGGGTGTCCGTCGGGCCCGGGCAGATCGCGTTGATCCGAATGCCTTTCTTCGCCAGCGGATAGCCCTGGGTCGCCACGTAGGTGTTGATCACCTTCTTGCTGGTGCCGTAGTGGTTGATGCCTTCGGACTCGTGCGCCTGGCACCAGGCCTCGGCCGCCGCGAAGTCCGGCGTGGCGAGGAATTCCAGCATCAGATCCAAGTCGTTCTCCCAGCCCATGCCGGCGACCGAAGAGATGAAGCAGATCGCCGCGCCGTTCGGCAGCTGGTTCTTCTCCAGCAGCCGGTCAATCAGATGGCGGTGGCCGATGAAGTTGATCTTCATCAGGTCGATCGTGCCGTCGGCGACGCCGGCGGCGGAGAACACCGCGTGGATGGGGCCCTCGATCTGCTCGAGGGCGGAATCGATGGACGCGGGGTCGCGCAGGTCCACCTGGACGGACTGGGCGACCTTGTAGTCCACCGGCGCGTAGTCCATCACGATGACTTCGGCACCCAGCTCGGCCGCTGACTTGGCCGCCGCGGCGCCCATGCCAGTCGCGCCACCAACAACGAGAGCGCGCTTGCCGTCGTAGCGCAACCGATCGACAATGGTCATGGAAATCCCCTTCTCGGATAATGCCAACGCGGTTCTAACTGCTCAACTGTATGGGTAACAGTTATTTGGTTCAATACCGGGGCGGCTTAAATGAGGTTTACTTGCCGCGGACGGCGACGCCGCGCAGGACGGTGTCGCGAACATGCAGCAAAGCAGGGCGTTTACCGATCTCGGCGAGGATGTTCTCCGGAATCCACTGCAGGCCGATGAGGCAGCGCGCCAGCATCGCGGTCGACGGGGCGTCCATCGCGATCTCGCCGGAGCGGAGCCCTTCGGCGAGCAGCGATTTCATCTGCCGGAGGCGCGTCGTGTAGGACCAGCCCGGATTCGCTGTTGGCGGTGAGAGCCGCATCCAGGCCAGTTGAATCCTGAACTCGTCGGAGAACTGATCCAACGCATTGACGTTGACCCAGCTCAGAGCGTCCAGCTTCTCGGTGGGGGTGGCGTCGGAACGCAGGACGCTGACCCAGCCAGCCTCCACCTTTTTGCCGAAGGAACGCATGATCGAGTCCAGGAGTTCGTCCTTCGACCCGATCACCCGGTACACCGTGCCGGTGCCCAGACCGGCCGCCGAGGCGATGTCCCTGATGGTGGTGACCTCATAGCCCCTGCGGCCGAACTCGGTTCGCGCCACCGCGCGCACCAGCGCCGCCTTGTCGCTCGGGTCCGCGTCGCTGTCGTCGGACCACGTCGCGATGACGTCCTTGGCGGCGGCGAAGGCATTCGACCGGTCCAGCGCCGAGTCGGTGGGAGGACGAGTTGCCAAGCCCTGCAAGATGATTCGGCACAGCAATTCGGCCACCTGGTTGGCCGATGAACTGTGGCGCATGACGTCGAGGCCGACCTGCAGCATGGTCTGGCAGATGCGATCGGCCAACGTCGGCAGATCGATGTCGGGTTTGATGTAGCCGCTCCACCGGCCGGCGCGCAGCGTCTGCAGCATCGCCTCCTGGATGGCCACCGGCCGCTGCTGCGTCAGCTTGGTCAGCTCCGGGTCAGTACCCGGCCCCTCGTAGAACGACATCTGCAACGCCGCGCGGTGTTCGACGGCGCAGTTGGCGATCGCCGACCCGAGCTCGATGATCTGGTCGGCGACCGGACGAGCGTCGGGTCCGTCCAGCCTCTCCTGCGCGGACCGCCCGATGCGCTCCAGATCCTCCTGGTAACGCAGGATCAGCTCGACGAGGATGGCTTCCTTGGACTCGAAGTGGTGATAGAGGCTGCCGGGGAGAATGCCGGCGGCATCGGCGATCTCCTGCAGCGACGTCCGCAGCCCCGAGGACGCGATCAATGACGCGGCGGTGGCCAGGATCTCGGCGCGACGGGTTGGGGAATCGGCTGTGCTGCCGGCTCGCAGTGACTCGGCCTTCGCCATGGTTAGCGGTGTGCAAATCCGGACGATTGCGGGCTGGCGAACATTCGCATTCGTCCTCTCTTGCCGAACCAAATCTTTGTTAGAGGCTATCAGACTGTGCGCGATGAATGCGCTGCACAAAGCGGTGAAAGCCCCATTCTAGAGCGGCGGACCGTCCCAGCGGTCGCACGCAACCACCTCCTCGAGCGGCCGCCGGGGCGCCGGTGAGAACGCGCGGCCCGCACGGAGCCGCCCCACCGGCAACAGACAACCTTGAACGTAGGTTGGCGGGATCCCGAGCAGGTTCCGAATCTCCTCTTCGTGATGCAGATGCAGCGTGGTGATGCACGTCCCGTATCCCCGGGTGTGCAGCGTCAACTGGAAATTCCACACCGGCGGGAAGATCGAGCCGTACAACGTGGCCAGGTGAAACGATTCGTCGCCCTCGACGCGAGGCAAATAGGGCTCATAGCAAGGGATTACCAGCAGGGGCACGCTCGCCATGTTCTCGACCAGCCACTCCGTCGACGACATGACCCGGCTCTCGGGAGTTCCCGCGGGCATCAGATCGGCGATCAACTGTCCACCGACGCGCAGCAGGTAGGCCTGGCGATACAGCTCGGCGATCTTGGTGCGCAGCGCCGGATCCGAGATCACCAGCCAGCGCCATGCCTGGGCATTCGACCCGTTCGCGGCCTGCAGGGCGATCCGCAGGCAGTCACGGATATCGTCGGGGTCCACCGGCGCGTCGAGGTCGAGCGATTTGCGGGCCGAAGGCGTGGCGGTGAGCAGGTACTCGATATCCATCACTGACGGCCTCTCTTGGCAAGGCGCGCACCGAGTTCGGTGAGGTACTCGTCGGGGCCGCCCCGCAACGCGCTCCAGCTCAGCAGGCGCTTGAGGTAGAGGTGAGCATCGTGCTCCCAGGTGTAGCCGATCCCGCCGAACACCTGGATGGCGGTGTCGGCCACGGTGGCCAATCGTCCCGCGAACGCCTTCGCCCGCATCGCGGCAAGATGGCGCTCTTCGCCGGATCGACCGTCGGCTCCCGGGAACGCGTCGCTGGCCCAGAGCGCGTGGATCACACCGCTGCGGGCCAGCTCGACCGTCTCGAACATGTCCACACACAGGTGCTGGATGGCCTGGAACGAGCCGATCGGCTGGCCGAATTGTGTTCTGCTTTTCGCGTATTCGACCGCCAAGTCCATGATGGCGCGCGCGGCGCCGAGTGCGTCGGCCGCGGTGGCGACCAGCACGTCGTCGATCACCGCCGCCAGGGCGTCCGCGGGCGCCGCTGCCAGTCGCTGCGCGGGTGCCGCGTCGAACGCGACGCGGAACTGCTTGCGGGTCTGGTCGATGCCGTGCTCGGGCGCGATCGACAACCCGGACGAGGCGGCCCGCACCGCGAAAAGCGCGCTGCCGTGGTCATCTTCGGCGACCACGAGCAGCACATCGGCGGCCGCGGCGTCGGGCACGGCGGCGATCTCGCCGCGCAGCACGATCGCGTCATCGTGTCGGCTGGCGGCGATCGAGGTGTTCGCCGAATCCGGGAAACAGACCGTGGCAACCGTGGTGCCGTCGGCGATGCCGCGCAACAGCTTCGGTGCGATGTCGTTGTCCCCGAGCTGGGTCAGCGCCCGCGCGGCGGCCACCGCGGTCGACAACCACGGCCCCGGGTGCAAAGCGGCACCCAGCTCTTCGGCGACGATGCCGGCCTCGACCATCGTCATGCCGGCGCCGCCGTACTCCTCCGGGACCAGCAGGCCGGTGGTTCCGAGATCGGCGAGGCCGCGCCAGACCGCCTCGTCCGTTCCGGAGGGATCGTCGAGCAGAGCGCGCACGTGCTGCGAAATGGGTGCCTTCTCGGCGAGGAAGCGCCGGGTGGTGTCGCGCAGCGCCACCTGTTCGTCGTTGAGTTCGAGGTTCATTTGCGCGGCAGTCCCAGCACTCGTTGCGCGGTGATGTTCTTGTTGATCTGCGTGGTACCGCCCGCGATGGTCAGCGACCGCGAGGTCAGGCGGTAGTTCGCCCATGGCGCGCCGGCGCCCTGGGTCCCGAGGGCGTCGAAGGCCAGTGCGGCCAGATCCTGGCCGATCTCGCCCCACACGGTCTTGGCGAGGCTGGCCGACCCCAACGCGTCACCGCCGTGCAGCGTCGCCGAGATCGACCGCTGACACAGGACCTCGAGATACTTGATGCGGACAGCGATTTCGCCGAGGCGCCGCAGCGTCACCGGATCGTCCAGCGCGCCGGTGCCGGCTGCGGCGAGATCGTTGACCAGCTCTTCGAGCCGCACCTGCATCTCCGCGTACAGCCTGGCGGCCCCGGCGCGCTCGTGGCTGAGCGTGGTGGTGGCCACCTGCCAGCCCGCGTTGAGCGGACCGAGCAGCGCGTCCGCCGGCACCCGCACGTCGTGAAAGAAGATCTCGGCGAAGTCCGCGTCACCGTTGAGCGTGACCAGCGGGCGCACCTCGATGCCCGGCAGCGTCATGTCGACGATCAGGCAGGAGATCCCCTTGTGCTTGGGCGCCTCGGGATCGGTGCGCACGTAGAGCTGACACCAGTCGGCCCGATGCCCCAGCGAGGTCCAGATCTTCTGGCCGTTGACGACGAAGTCACTATTTTCCGGGCCGTCTCGCACGGCGCGGGTGCGCAGCGCCGCGAGATCGGACCCCGCCTCGGGTTCCGACATTCCCTGGCACCAGATGTCGTCGGCACGCATCATGCGGGGGAGCAGGGTGAGCTTCTGCGACTCGGTGCCGTACTGCATGATGGCAGGCGCGATGTTGTTGAGCCCAATCACGTTGAGCGGCATCGGAGCTCGAGCGCGCGTGGTCTCTTCGGTGTAGACCAGCTGCTCGAGCACTGTTGCGCCGCGCCCACCGTATTCGGGCGGCCAGGACACGGCGGCCCATCCCGCGTCGGCCATCGTCGCGTTCCACGCGCGCAACATCTCGAACGCGGCGTCGTCACGGCCGGTGGGCCGGCGCGCGGCCACCAGCTCGTCGGTCAGGTTCTGCGAGAGCCAGTCACGCAGCTCGCTGCGGAACTGTTCCACTTCCGCCGGGTATGAAAAGTCCACGTTCCTCTGTCTTTGGCGTCGTAAAACCCTGGCCAAGCCGCACTCTACGGTTGGGCGGATATCTGGTCAACGATGTTGTCGGGCATGCGCGATGCCGCGAGCGGGCGGTCGTATGAGGCGTCCGTCTCGTCGTGGCGGGGCGTGCGGCTTCCAGGCACCATGGCGATGGCTTCGTCGGTGAGCAGTGATTGCGATTCGTTCATGAACTCCACCAGGCAGACGCGGTCGACGATGGCCCAACGTCCGTCGCGCCGCTCCAGGCGATCCACGTAACGACCCCCGGAGATCGTCATGTGGTTCGCCGGTTCACGGTCGGTGCCGATGAACAGGTAGTAGGTCTCCGCGTGCGCCTCGTCGCCGTCGATGTCGGCGGTGTGGTTCAGCAGATAGTGCTGGTATCGCGTCTGGCTGCCGTGGTACGCCAGCGCCCAGTCGATGAAATCGTCGACCTCGCCGACGAATCCGACGTGGTCGTCGACGGCGCCGTCGTGGTAGGCCGACCGCAGCAATGCCCGGTCCTGCCGGTCGATTCCGCGCGCGTAACGCTGCATGCAGTCGTGGATCTCCGCGCGGTCGGTGAGATGCCGGACCTGGTCGCGCAATTCGTCATCCACGGTCAGCTCCCTCCAGGTTCGGGGAAGGCGACCTCGACGTTGCCTGGCATCGGGCTGACGCCGCGCCGGTCGCACACTTCCAGCACCTCATCGACGATCGACGCGGGCACGATGAACTTCTCCGTGGAGGACATCTGCTCGAGATGCGCCTCGATGTCCTCGGCCGTGGGCCGGCTCTCGGCGTCGGCGAGCCAGCCTTCGGTGAGGCCGACGAACACCCGCGCGTAGCGGCCGGCGGCCGCGGAATAGTTGCGGTGGGTGAACGTGCAGGCCGTGCTGGCCAGAAACGTCACCAGCGGCACGACGAGCTCGGGCCGAATTGCTTGCATGAAGCCCGATTCGGCGAGGAACTTCTCGTCGCCGACGGTCTCGGTGACCATCCGCGAGAACCCGGTGGGCATAACGGAATTCGCCAGTACTCCGTGTGCTGCGCCTTCGATGGCGATGACGTTCGTCAACCCGACCAACCCGGCTTTGGCCGCTGCGTAGTGGGCCTCCATCGGCTGGCCGAAGATTCCGGCGGAGGAGGAGATGAACACGAATCGGCCGCCGCCGTTGTTCTTCATCACGCGATACGCGGGCTGGGACAGATGAAAGCCGCCGTCGAGATGCACGCGCAGCATCCGCGTCCAGTCGTCGTGCGAGAGGTCTTCGAAGGGCACGCTGCCGAAGATGCCGGCGTTGCTGACGACGGCGTCGAGTCGCCCGAAGGCGTCCACGGCCGCGTCGATGATCGCCTGGCCGCCGGCGGGGCTGTCAACGGAGTCGTAAGAGGCGATGGCCCGGCCGCCGCCCTGTTTGATCTCGTCGACCACCTCATTGGCGACGCCTCTGTCGGAACCCTCCCCGCGCATCGAGCCGCCGAGGTCGTTGACCACCACGGCGGCGCCGCGGCGCGCCAGGTCCAGCGCGTACAGCCGACCGAGTCCCCGACCGGCCCCGGTCACCACCGCCACCTGGCCGGTGAAGTCAATCATCGTGCGCTCCTGATTCATTGACTGCTGTGCAGCCGGACTTTACGGTGGAACAGATATTTGGTCAACAATCTGGAGGTTGAGCGTGGAGGACGGCGCCGGTGCCGACCGACTGCAGGCCCTGGGCATGCTCGCCTCCGCGCTCGCGGGCCGGGCCGTTGCTGTCGCCGGGCTGCCACCGGGCGCACCGGCATGGACCGACGGCCACACGATCCACGTCGATGCCGCGGCGGCGCCGCGCGCGCAACTGAAAGCCGTAGCCGTGCAGGCATCGATGATCGCTGCCGGCAGCCTGGAGCCCGATGTGGTGGGCGCGTTGGTTCACCGGCGCAAGCTGGCCAAGCGTTACCTCTCGGTCGAAGCCCACCGCGCACTGGTCGCCAATGCCCCTTTGTTACCAAGTGTTTTGGCGTCGCTGGGCGACCGCGACATCGCGGGTCGCAGCGATTCGCCCAGCGCGTCGCTCGACATTGCCGCCGCACGGGTGGCGCTGCAAGACCCGGCGCCCGAGTTCGGCGTGATTCGCGCGGCAAAGGTGATGTCCGCGTGCGCCCGGGTGGCCAAACAAGACGAAGAGGAGAAGGCCGGCCATGTGCCGCGGCGTAATGGCGCAACGGAACTCGAGGAGCTCGACGACGGCGAGGTCGACGACTCCGACGATCCCGACCTGTTCACCAGCCCGGTTGGCGGTGGCGGATTCATCGGCAAGTGGTTGAAGAAGATGCTCTCGTCGGCGCGCAAGACCGGAAGTGGCGGCGGCCCGCCCGGCGCGGACAACCCCACCCACCGCACCAGCTCCGGCAAGCGCGGCGCGTACGCCGTCACATCGCTGGCCTCGGTCTCCGGCGGCGACGACGGGGACGCCGATCACGAGGGCTACACCGCCGCGGACGGGGTGCGGTATCCGGAATGGGACATCGCGCGTAAGAGCTACCGGCCGGCGTGGTGCACGGTGCGCGAGGTCGAGCCGCAGATCAAGGCGTCGGCAACCCAGGCCATCGAGGACGCCATCGGCGTGCGGCGCCCGCTGTCGCGGCTCGGCATGGGCCTGCACCGTCGGCACCGGCAGTCGCAGGGCGACGACATCGACATCGACGCGGCCGTGGAGGCTCGGGTCGAAGTGCGCGCCGGATCGGTGCCTGACGAGGCCGTATACCTCGACAGCTTGCGGCGCCGTCGCGACCTGTCGGTGCTGCTGCTGCTGGACGTGTCGGGCTCATCGGGCGAACCCGGAACGGTCGGGCGCACGGTGCACGAACAACAGCGTGCGGCCGTCGCCAACCTGACCGTGGCGCTGCACGATCTGGGTGACCGCGTCGCGCTGTACGCGTACTACTCGCAGGGCCGTCGCGCGGTGAGCATGGTGCCGGTGAAGCGGTTCGACGACCACCTGAACGCCCAGGTCATCCGCCGGCTCAACAGCCTGGAACCCGGCGCGTATTCACGACTGGGCGCGGCGATCCGGCACGGTTCGGCGACCCTGGAGGCGCGTGGCGGTACGTCGCGGCGGCTGTTGGTGGTGCTCTCCGATGGGCTGGCCTACGACCATGGCTACGAGCGGGCGTACGGTGCCGCGGACGCGCGCCGCGCGCTGACCGAGGCCCGTCGCCGGGGGACCGGTTGCGTATGTCTGACGATCGGCGCGGGAACCGACGTGGCATCGCTGCGCCGGGTGTTCGGCAGCACGGCGCATGCCACCATCGCCCGCCCCGATCAGCTCGCCGGGGTGATCGGACCGCTGTTCCGGTCCGCCCTGCGCTCGGCGGAGGTTCGGCGCAGGATATCGGTGATGCCAAGTCCCAGAACACAGTTGGCGCGCGAGAACGTCAACACCGCCCGTCAGGGCACTTGAAAACAAACATCTGTTCCGGTTAGGCTCCAATCGCCGGGAGTAGCAGAAGGGAAGCTATGGCCAACGAGTCCGGGCTTGCATACTTCAACGGCGGTCCGTCCGATGCGGACGGAAAGGAAGAAGTGCGGCCCTACTACCAAGCGGTCGGCGGCGAAGAGGCCGTTTTCAAGGCGGCCTATCGCCAGGGTCTGGCGCTGGTCCTGAAGGGTCCGACGGGGTGCGGCAAAACCCGATTCGTCGAGGCGATGGCCCACGACCTGGGGCGGCCGCTGATCACCGTCGCCTGCCACGACGACCTCACCACGGCGGACCTGGTCGGCCGTTACCTGCTGCGCGGCGACGAGACGGTGTGGGTGGACGGCCCGCTGACCCGGGCGGTGCGCGAAGGCGCGATCTGCTACCTCGACGAGGTGGTGGAAGCCCGGCAGGACACCACGGTGGTGCTGCATCCGCTGGCCGACCACCGGCGCCAGCTGCCCATCGAGCGACTCGGCGTCACGCTGGACGCGGCGCCCGGATTCGGCCTGGTGGTGTCCTACAACCCCGGTTATCAGAGCGTGCTGAAGGATCTGAAGGATTCGACGCGGCAGCGGATGGTGGCCATCGAATTCGATTTCCCCGCAGCCGATATCGAAGAGGGCATCGTCGCGCACGAGGCGGGCGTCAACGGGACCACCGCGGCCGAGCTGGTCCGCTTCGGGCAGGCCATCCGCCGGCTGGAAACGGGCGGCCTGCGCGAGGTGGCGTCGACGCGGGTGCTGATCGCCGCGGGCAGGCTGGTCGCCGAGGGCCTGAGCATGCGGGAGGCGGCCCGGGCCGCCATCGCGGGCCCGCTGACCGACGACGTGGCGGTGGGCAAGGCGCTCGGCGAAATGATCCAGATTTACCTGGGTACGGACGGGTCCGGCGGGTCCGATGATTGACGCTGCATACCGCCCCCGCTAGGGTCTGAACAAATATTAGGTTTTTCGGATCGGCGCGTGCAATTCAGTCAGCTGGGAGGTCGGATGTCCTACGAGAGCAGCGCAGAGCCGATCAAGGTCGGCTACCTGATGGACTTCAAGCTTCCGCCGGGGTTCCCCGAAGACCTGTTCGCCTCCTTCACCCAGACGTTCGACCTCATCTTCGAAGAAGCCGTCGCCCAGGGCCTGATGGACCGTCCCGTGCAGATGATCTATCGCGAGGTGGAGGGATTGCCCAAGGGTTCGGTCAAGGCGGTGATCGATGCGTATGGCGAACTGGTCGACGAGGGCTGCCTGGTGGTCTTCGGTCCGAACATCACCGATAACTGCGTGCCGTTGCGAGAAGCGATCGAGGAACGGTTCAAGGTACCCGCGATCAGCGTGACCGGTACCGACGACTGGCTGGGCGAGTGGACGTTCTCCTTCCCCCAGGGATCGATGACCGATGAACCGATCTTCCTGGCCGACCTCATCGCCAAACGCGGGCTCGGCGAAATCGGCGTCCTGGTCGAGCAGAGCCTCATCGGTGAGAGCTACCTGAAGAACCTGCGAAGCGCTTGCCGGCGCAAAGGCATTCGGATCGCCGCGGAAGTTGCCATCGCGCAGACGGCCCAGGACATCAACGCCGCGGTGCAGACGCTGCACGAGGCGAAGGCCGAGGCGATCGTGCACCTGGGCTTCGGCTTCGGAATCGTCTTCATCAACCCCGCACTCGAGTCCCTCGGCTGGGACCCGCCGCGCTTCACCACGACGGCGTGGCAGAACGCCTGGGTGAACCCGATCATGTGGAACGCGTTCATGGGCTGGACCGGTGTCGACCAGTATGACGAGGCGAACCGGATCGGTCAGGACTTCCTCGACAGCTACGCGACGAAGTACAACGGCAGCCGGCCCGAGTTCTGCGTGACCGTGGTCAACCGCGACGTCGCCGCGACACTCGTGCGCGCGTTCACCGACGCACATCCGTTGAGCCCCCGCGGCGTCAAAGAGGCGCTGGAGCGGGTGAAGATGATGCCCGCCGCGTCCGGCGCGCCCGGTACCCGCGTGTCGTTCGGCAAATGGACACGCCGGGCCTGGATGGGTGCCGGGTATCTGGTGGCACGCACCCTCGACGCCGACGGCATCAACTCGCACTTAGTGGATCGCTTCGGAGAGGAAGACTGATGTCCACAGAGCAGACCACATCGCCCGCCGAGCAGGAGGAACCGTCCGCCCCACAGCGAAAAGCCAAGCGCGGCTGGGGCGGATGGATCGCCGGCGCGGCGCTCGCCGCCTTCGCGCTGTTCTTCATCGCCAATTGCCGTGTGGCCCTTGACCCTCGAGTCGCGAACCCGAACGTGCAGGGCCGGCCGCGTCCGGTGAAGTTCACGTTCGGGCTGGACTACATCACCTTCCTGGACTGGGCCACGGTCGTGGCGCTGATCGTTTTGTTGATTGTCTTCATCAGGGGTTGGCGCCGCAATCCCGGTAGCCCGGTGATGTTGATGTTCCTGTGCACCACGCTGATCGTGTGGCAGGACCCGATCATGAACTGGTCGCCGTTCGCGGTCTACAACCCCGATCTCGTTCACTGGCCGGAATCCTGGCCGTTGGTGTCGTTGTCGCCGACGGTCGAACCGTTCGTGGTCTTCGGTTATGTGATGTTCTACTTCGGCCCCTACTTTCCGGCGGTCTGGTTGCTGCGCAGACTGCAGGCAAAGTACGGGCCCACCAGCTATGTGTCGCGGCATCCCCTGGTCAGTCTGGGTCTGATCACGCTGGTGATCGGGTTCATTTTCGACGCCTTCCTGGAAAACATCCTGATCCACTGGGGCATGTACATCTACTCGCAGGTGATCCCGTGGGGATCGGTGTTCACCGGCACCACTTTCCAATTCCCGCTGATCTGGGAATCGTTCTCGGTGTGCTTCGTGATGGTCCCGGCTGCGATCCTCTGCTACCGCGACGACACCGGTAAGTCGGTGGCGGAAAAGCTTGCCGCAAAAGCGAAGTTGTTCCCGTCGCGTCCGGTGCTCGGCACCTTCCTGGTGATGTTCGTCATCATCAACGTGTCGTACTTCGCCTACGGCGGCTGGTTCTGGGCCATCAAGGTCAGCCATGCCGCCACCTCGGTTGCGTGCCCGTGGCCGTATCCGGAAGCCAAAGTGTATGACCCGCAAGGGTATTACGAGAAGGCGGGCGCCCAGGGCCCCTACTCGGTCGGGATCTGGTCGACCTGGGCCAACGGGGAGCCCAACGGGCGACCCCACGTCATCCCCCCGCCGCCCGGTGAGGGCGCATGTGCGACGGCGGGCCAGCATGGCTGAGCCGCGCACAGTCGTCATCACCGGCGCGTCCCGCGGACTGGGCTTCGCCTCGGCGGTGCGGATGTATAAGGAGGGTTGGCGCGTGGTCGCGGCCATGCGCACCCCCGACCAGGGAATGCCACTGCTGCGCAACGCTATCGGAGCCGGCCCCGACGACGAGCGGTTGATCGGCGTCCAGCTCGACCTGACGGACAGCGCGTCGATCGCCGCGGCGGCCAAGACAATCGAAGAAGCCGTAGGCGCACCGTACGCACTGGTGCACAACGCGGGCATCTCCGCCGCCGGAATGGTGGAGGAGACCGACATGGCGTTGTGGCAGCGCATGCTCGCCACCAGCGTCCTGGGCCCCGTCACGCTCACCCAGGCCCTGCTGCCGTCGATGCGGGCGGCGGGTCAGGGGCGAATCGTCCTGGTGTCCAGCGCGGCCGGGGTGCGGGGCCAGCCTGCCACCGCGCCGTACTCCGCGGCCAAGGGAGCGCTGGAGCGGTGGGGGGAATCGATGGCGTGCGAAATCGCGCCGTTCGGCCTGGGTGTCACCGTTCTGGTGGCCGGCACGTATGACACCGAGATCATCACCGACGCCGGTACCACCGATGACCGCAACTTCGGTGGACCGTATGCCCGGCTGCACAACACCATGAACAGCCGCGGGCGCTTCGCGATGAAGTTGGCGCGGCCGCCGGAGCGGTTCACCGACGGCCTGCTCAAGGCGATTGATGACCGGGGAGCGTTTCGCCGGCGGGGTATCGGGCCGGATGCCTCGATGCTGTTGGTGGCCAACAGGATCCTGCCAGCGTCGGGCATGCACCACATGTCGCGGATCGTGCTGGGCATCCCCCGGCAGGGGTCGATGCGCGGCGGGGCGTGGCCGTTGACGACAAGTCAAAAGGCGATGGTCTTCGTCGCTCGTGTTCTTCCGCAGCCGGTACTGCAGCGCTTGGCCGCGGTGGCGGGGCGGTTCTCGTCGCAGAAAGATGCGGCACCGCAAGGGGATTAGAGGGGAATCATGGAACAGCTTTTCGACGACTTAGATGATTTCGGCGCCTTCGATGACGCGATATCCGGTGATGTGCGTGACCCGTACACCGAATTGGCGCGGCTGCGCCACGAGGAACCGGTGCAGCGACTCGAGACGTCGGGAGCGCTTCCGCACGAGGAAGGGCTGCCGATGTTCATCGTGTATCGCCACGAGGACATCCAGCAGATGTTGCGCGACAACGAGAAGATCTCCTCGTCCGCGGTCATCGCCGCATTCGGGCCCGTGCTGGGCGAAGGCGTGATGCTCGGCATGGACGAGCCGATCCACGGCCGGTTGCGTTCATTGGTATCGAAGGCGTTCTCGCAGAAGTCATTGGCGCGCTGGCAGGACGAGTTGGTCGGCCGTGTGGCGAACGGCCTGATCGACAAGTTCGCGTCCAACGGCAAGGCTGATCTGGTCAAGGAATTCACCTTCGACTACCCGAGCCAGATCATCGCGGGATTGCTGGGCTTGCCGGAAGAGGACTACCCGCAGTTCCAGCGGTGGTCGATTTCGCTGCTGAGCTGGCTGATGAACCCCGAACGCGGACTTGCCGCCTCGGCCGCCCTGTGCGACTACTTCGCGCCGATACTCGAGGCCCGCCGGGCCGAGCCGAAGGATGATCTGATCAGCGCCCTGGGTGCGGCCGAGATCGACGGGGAGAAGCTCGCGGACGAGGAGATCTTCTCGTTCCTTCGCCTGCTGTTGCCGGCGGGCGTCGAGACGACCTACCGCGCACTCGGCAGCCTGCTGCTGGCGTTGTTGTCGGATCCCGCGCAGCTGGATGCCATCCGCGCGGATCGATCTTTGCTGCCCCAGGCGATCGAGGAGGGCGTGCGGTGGGAGTCACCGCTGCTGACCATCACCCGGGTCGCCACCCGCGACACCGAACTCGGAGGCGTGGCGATCCCGGCCGGCGCGACGGTGATGCCGATGCTCGGTTCGGCGAACCGGCAGGAGGATCGCTATCCCGATCCGAACACGTTCGACATCCACCGGGAGGCCCGGGCACATCTGGGCTGGGGGCATGGCGTCCACGTCTGCCTCGGCATGCACCTGGCGCGGCTCGAGATGCGCACCGCCATCAACCTTCTGCTCGACCGGTTGCCCAACCTGCGGCTGGACCCCGGGGGGAACGACCCGCATATTCGCGGCCAGGTCTTCCGGTCACCGACGTCGGTCCCGGTGCTGTTCGACCCCCAATAACCGGCCCCGTCCGAGGCTCCACTTGCCAATCGGCTAGTTTCCAGTAAGGCTCCCCGTAGGGTAACCAGTGCTCTGCGGGACGCCCCTCTAACAAGTCAGAAGAGAGTGACAGATATGACTGAGGCTGTAAAGGTCCGCTTCGAGCCGAAAATGATGATCGACGGCAAGCTCGTCGAGGGCCGGGCCGGCACCTTCACCAACATCAACCCGGCGACCGAGGAGTCGCTCGGCGAGGTTTCGGACGCGTCGAAGGAGGACATGCACCGGGCCATCGACGCCGCCCGGCGCGCCTTCGACGAGACCGACTGGTCGACCAACAAGGAGCTGCGCAAGCGCTGCCTGCTGCAGCTGCACGAGGCGATCGAGTCCGAGATCGACGAGCTGCGCGAGGAGCTCATCCTCGAGGTCGGCTCGCCGCGGGCCATCACGTTCGGACCCCAGCTGGACGCCCCGCTGGAAGACGGGCTGAAGTACCCCGCGCGCCTGATCGACGAGTACGCGTGGGAAACCGACCTGGGCGACAAGGTGATCAGCCTGACCGGCACGCTGACCACCCGCAAGGTGTGGCGGGAGCCGGTGGGCGTGGTCGGCGCGATCGTGCCGTGGAACTTCCCGTTCGAGGTCACCCTCAACAAGCTCGGCCAGGCGCTGGGCACCGGCAACACCGTGGTGCTCAAGCCGGCCCCCAACACCCCGTTCAACGCGAACCGGCTCGGCCGCCTGATCGCCGAGAAGACCGACATCCCCGCGGGCGTCGTCAACGTCGTCACCGCCTCGGACCACTTCGTGGGCGAGGAGTTGACGCTGTCGCCGAAGGTCGACCTGATCTCGTTCACCGGCTCGACGGTGGTCGGCAAGCGGATCATGGAGAAGGGCGCCGCGACCATGAAGCGGCTGTTCCTCGAACTCGGCGGCAAGTCGGCCACCATCGTGCTGGAGGACGCCGACTTCGGCACGGCGTGCATGGTCGGCATCGCGCCGTGCATGCACGCCGGTCAGGGTTGTGCGAACCCGACCCGGCTGCTGCTGCCGCGGTCCCGCTACGACGAGGGCGTCGAGATCCTCAAGAACATCTATGAGAACGTCACGTGCGGCGATCCGCAGGATCCTGGAACGCTGTGTGGGCCGGTGATCTCGCAACGACAGTTCGACCGCGTGACGGATTACATCAAGAAGGGCGTCGAAGAGGGCGCGACGGCGCTGGTCGGTGGACCCGGTGCAGAAACCGGTTTCGACAAGGGATACTTCATTCGGCCAACGCTTTTCACGAACGTCGACAATAAGATGACCATCGCGCAGGAGGAGATCTTCGGCCCGGTCCTGTCGGTCATCCCGTTCGACGACGAGGAGGACGCGATCCGGATCGCCAACGACAGCGTGTACGGGTTGGCCGGCAACGTGTTTGCGGGTTCGCTCGAGCGTGCGCTGTCGGTGACCCGCCGGATCAAGGCCGGCTTCATGGGCGTCAACGGCGGCGCCCCGTACGGCGCCGACACACCGTTCGGCGGCTATAAGGAAAGCGGCGTGGGACGTCAGAACGGCATTGCCGGATTCGACCAGTACACCGAGATCAAGTCGGTCGCCTACCCCGCCGGCTAGGAATCACCCTTCGACGAGATTGCCGTCAGGGTCGGGGTTTTCGGGCTGAATCGCGACCGTGGCGGCAATCTTGGTGTGACCCGGCGGCAGCGGCCGTTTGAGTGTGCAGACGATGCTCCACTCGAAGTAGTGGTCACCGCCGCTGTCGTATTCCTTGAATCGGTGGGCAACTTGGGTGCGTTGCACCGAGGATCCCACGATTTCCCAGCCCTGCTCGCCGTAGGTCGTCGTCAGGCGGTTCGCCTGTTCCAAGACCGCTTCCAACGACTCGTGGGTGTGCGAGATGAAGGTGCTCTCCCATCGCTGGGGATATTACGCGCCGTCCGACGCCAGCCACCAACCGGGCCCGGGTGCAGGAGTGCTCACATCCGGGGACCATATGCGCCGTCGACCCAACAGAAATGAACTGCAGGTGACCGTCGCTGTACGCAACGCCGAAGAACTGGCGTCAACAGCGCGGATGGTGCGAGAGGTCCCGCCCAGAGTGGGCCATCGTGCGACCGCAACCGGGGTGGCCAGCTTGACCTAATATTTGTTCAGCTCTAGATTGGCAGGAGAGGTTACGTCGCCCGGGTTGACGTTGGTGGGGGCGGTTACGTTGATGCCTAGGAGTCCTGTTGAGCGAATTCGAAAAGGTTGATTTCTTCACTGACGTGTCCCTGATTCCGGACCCGTACCCCTACTTCGATCATCTGCGGGCGCGCTGCCCGGTGCTGCCGCGGCCGGATCAGGGTGTCATGGCGGTGACGGGACACGCCGAGGCGCTTGCCGTCTACAAAGATCCGGCGTTCTCGTCGTGTGTCTCGGTCGCCGGGCCGTTTTCGGGGTTGCCGTTCGAGCCCGAGGGCGACGACATCGGCAGCCTGATCGAACAACATCGCTCGCAGATCCCGATGAGCGAACACATCGTGACTCAAGATCCACCGGAGCACGCCCGGACGCGAGGTCTGCTCAGCCGCCTGCTGACACCCAAGCGGCTCAAGGAAAATGAAGACTTCATGTGGCGGCTCGCCGATCAGCAGCTCGACGAGTTCTTGTCCCGCGGCAGTTGTGAATTCCTGGACGACTATGCGCGGCCGTTCTCCGGGTTGGTGATCGCCGATCTCCTGGGAGTTCCCGTCGAGGACCACGAAGAGTTTCGGGATGTTTTCTCGGGCAAGTTCTCCGGTGGGGTCGAGGACGACTCGGTGACGCGCGCGCACAACCCGCTGGAATACCTCGACGACAAGTTCACCACCCACATCACCGAACGCCGCCGGCAACCACGCGAAGATGTGTTGACCGAGCTGGCCCAGGCGAAGTATCCGGACGGCTCGACTCCCGAAGTCATCGACGTGGTCCGGCTGGCGACATTCCTGTTCGCGGCCGGCCAGGAAACCACGACCAAGCTGCTCAGCTTCGGGGTCCGCACGCTCGCCGAGAACCCGGACTTGCAGAAGCTGCTCCGCGAAGACCGCAGCCGGATACCGAATTTCGTCGAAGAGACGCTGCGCATGGAGAGTCCGGTCAAGTGCCACTTCCGGATGGCCCGCACGACGACCTCGATCGGTGACACCGACATCCCGGCGGGCAGCACGGTGATGCTGCTGCCCGGCGCGAGCAACCGTGATGCACGAAAGTTCGAGCAGCCCGACGAGTTCCGCATCGACCGGCCGAACGTGCGCGAGCATGTCGCCTTCGGTCGCGGTAATCACTCCTGCCCGGGCGCACCGCTGGCCCGTGCGGAAGGGCGAATCTCGCTGAACCGCATACTCGACCGGATGGCGGACATCGCCATCACGGAGGCTGAGCACGGGCCGCCGGACGCCCGCCGCTACACCTACGACCCGACGTGGCAGATGCGGGGTCTGAGCGAGTTGCACCTCGAGTTCACGCCGATTTCGTGAGTGACCGCGAAATCGGCGAGTGGGACCCAGGCTTCACCGAGCGCATGGTCGGTGCGGTAGAACCGTTGGCGCGGGCCTGGTTTCGCTTCGACGTGCGTGGGCTGGAATTGCTGCCGCCCGATGGCGGTGCCTTGATCGTCGGCAACCACTCGGGCGGCATGCTCACGCCGGACGTGCTGATCTTCGCCGCGGCCTTCTACCGCAGGTTCGGCTACGGGCGTCCGCTGTACACGCTCGGGCACGACGGGATGTTCGTCGGGCCGATGTCGGGATGGTTGGGTCGCCTCGGGGTCATTCGCGCTTCCTCCAAAAACACCGCGCGAGCGCTGCAGTCCGGAGGTGTGGTGCTGGTGTTTCCGGGCGGGATCTACGACGCCTACCGGCCGACGCTGGCGGAGAACGTGATTGACTTCAATGGCCGGACCGGATACATCAGGTCGGCGATCGACGCGCGCGCGCCGATTGTGCCGATGGTCTCCATCGGTGGGCAGGAAAGCCAGTTGTTCCTCACCCGCGGCACCTGTCTGGCGAAGCGGTTGGGCCTGTCGCGCTTGCGGTCCGACATTCTGCCTATCACCTGGGGCCTTCCCTTCGGGCTCAGCATGATCTTGCCGCCCAATCTGCCGTTGCCTACCAAGATCGTCAGCGAAGTACTGGAGCCGATCGACGTCGCCGCGCAATTCGGCGACACACCGGAGGCCACGGACGTTGACGCACACGTCCGTACGACCATGCAGGACGCCCTGGACGGGCTGGCTCGCGAGCGACGCTTTCCCGTTCTCGGCTGACGGCGGCGCCTCACGGTTTGAGCGTAACCGGCGGCATCGCGCTCTGCACGGCGGCCACGTCATCGGAAAAGCCTGCCGCAGTGCGGATTTCGCAGAACGCGCTGACCATGGCGTCGGTGAGTTCGTGGGTGTCGTCCAGGGTGCGGTCGTCGGCGATCACCGAAACGTTGAGCTGATCGACGTAGCTCCACACGGTGATGTTGATCCCACAGGCGGTGATCAGCGGTCCGGCGGAATAGATTTCGCTGATCGGGGCGCCGGCTAAACGGCCACGCTCGCGCGGCCCCATCACGTTGGAAATCGGGATGTTGAACAACCGGTTTCTGGTGTTCCGCCGGTCCAGCCAGCTGAAAACCAGAGGAGCCGCCGCGCCCGGTAGGTAGCTGATCAATCTGCCATACAGTTGCGGGCCGAACAGCTCGTTGTTCTCTTTGGCGATCGTCGTTGCCACGGACGTCAGCCGAATCCGCTGCAGCGGATCGTCGATGTGGGTGGGTAGCGACACCGCCATCCCACCGAGCTCGTTGCCGCTGATCCGCTGCGGCGACCTGTCCGTGGTGGCCGGGACCGAGGCGACCAGGGGCTGGTCCGCGCTGCCGTCGTAACGCAAGAGCAGTTCGCGCAATGCACCCGCCGCGATCGCCATCACCATGTCGTTGATGGTGATCCGCAGCTGTTTACCGGTCTGTTTGACCTGCTCCAACGATAGGGTCGCGGTGGCGAAAGTCCTTGCCGGAGAAACTTTGTGGTTGATGAATGTCGACGGTGCGTGCAGCATCCGGGCGAGGTCTGGCTGCTCGCCGCGCTGCCGGGCGCGCTGCCGCAGCCGACGCGCCCCGGCGAGCGCCTCGGCCATCACCCCGGGTAACGCGGCGGCCTGCCGAGCGTGATCCTCGGCGGCGGCGCGCAGCAGCTGCGCCGTCGAGGGCGGAATGCACGTCGTGTCATTGTCCCGCTCGTCCTGCACCGGGCCGGTCAGGTCCATGAGTCTGGCCAGCAGATTGGCGGAGGCGACGCCGTCCGCCAAGGCGTGGTGCATTTTGCCGATGATTGCGAATTTGTGATCAGCCATGCCTTCGGCGAAGTGGAACTCCCACAACGGACGGCCGCGATCCAGCGGAACGCCGGCAATCTGCCCGATCACCTCGTCGAGCTCTCGGCGCCCACCGGGGGCGGGCACCTGGACGCGCCGCACATGGTAGTCGAGGTCAACTTCGCAATTCTGCAGCCACATCGGATGGTGCAGTCGCCATGGGATGTCGATCAGCTTGTAGCGCAGCGGCTCCAGCCGATGCAGTCGCCGGCGTAGCGTGTGCCGAAAAACGTCGAAGCTGACCTCGCCGTCGTAGTCGGCGGCATCGATGATTGCCACCTTCAGGGTGTGTGTATGCAGGCTCGGCGTCTCGCTGTACAACAGCATCGCGTCCATACCGTTGAGCCGCTTCACTCGACCATTATCGCCCTGCACCGTGGGCAATGAGAACAAAATTCTGGTTCGCAGGCACCGCTGAGCGCCGGCTTCCGTGCCCAGGACCACCCCGGGCTTCGCCCGCCCAACCCCTTGGTTGACAATCGACGCAAGACTCCACTCTTTTCGAAGTCCACGTGTCAAAGGAGACAAGACCATGGCTGAAGCCGTCATCGTCGAGGCAGTGCGTTCACCGATCGGCAAGCGCAACGGCGGATTGTCCGGGGTGCACCCGGCGGATCTGTCCGCTCAGGTGCTCAACGGCCTGGTCGACAAGGCCGGCGTCGACCCGGGCCTGGTCGACGACGTCATCTGGGGCTGCGTCATGCAGGCCGGGGAGCAGGCCCTCGACATCGGACGCACCGCGCTGCTGACCGCCGGCTGGCCCGAGACCGTCCCGGGCGTGACCGTGGACCGCCAGTGCGGATCCAGCCAGCAGTCCATCCACTTCGCCGCCGCCGGAGTCATCGCCGGGCACTACGACGTCGTCGTCGCCGGTGGTGTCGAGTCGATGTCGCGGACCCCGATGGGCGCGTCGCTGGCCAACGGTGGGCGGCCGTACCCGCAGGCCTTCCTGGACCGCTACGAGGGCCAGATCCCCAACCAGGGCATCGGCGCGGAGATGATCGCCGAGCAGTGGGGATTCGACCGCACCGCGCTCGACCAGTTCTCCCTCGACTCGCACGAAAAGGCCGCTGCCGCACAGGATGCCGGCGCCTTCGATGACCAGATCGTGGGCATCAAGGACCAGGACGGCAACGTGGTGCTCAAGGACGAAGGCATCCGCCGCGGGACGCCGATGGAGAAGATGGCCTCCCTGAAGCCCGCGTTCAAGGAAGACGGCGTGATTCACGCCGGCAACTCGTCGCAGATCTCCGACGGCTCGGCGGCGATCCTGTTCATGTCCGCCGAGAAGGCCAAGGAACTCGGGCTCAAGCCGATCGCCAAGGTGCACACCGCGACCCTGGCCGGCGCCGACCCGGTGATCATGCTGACCGCACCCATCCCGGCGACCCAGAAGGTGCTGAAGCGTTCCGGGCTGTCCATCGGCGACATCGGCGCCTACGAGGTCAACGAGGCGTTCGCGCCGGTTCCGCTGGCCTGGCTCAAGGACATCGGCGCCGACGAGAAGAAGCTCAACCCCAACGGCGGTGCCATCGCGCTGGGCCACCCGCTCGGTGGATCCGGTGCCCGGATCATGACCACCCTGCTGTATCACATGCGGGACAAGGGAATTCAGTACGGTCTGCAGACCATGTGCGAGGGTGGCGGCCAGGCCAACGCCACCATCGTGGAACTGTTGTGACCCAGGAGCCGGGGGCCCTGGCCGAACGCCGGGGCAACGTGATGGTGATAACCATCAACCGGCCGGAAGCCCGCAACGCGGTGAACGCCTCCGTCAGTATCGGCCTCGGGGATGCGCTCGAAGAGGCGCAGCACGATCCCGAGGTGCGGGCGGTGGTGGTCACCGGCGCGGGCGACAAGTCGTTCTGCGCCGGGGCCGACCTCAAGGCGATTGCCCGGCGGGAGAACCTCTATCACCCCGACCACCCCGAGTGGGGCTTCGCCGGCTACGTCCACCATTTCATCGACAAGCCCACGATCGCGGCGGTGAACGGGACCGCCCTGGGCGGCGGCACCGAGCTGGCGCTGGCCAGTGACCTGGTGGTGGCCGACGAACGCGCGCAGTTCGGGCTCCCCGAGGTGAAGCGGGGGCTCATCGCCGCCGCCGGTGGCGTCTTTCGCATCGCCGAGCAGCTGCCCCGCAAGGTGGGCATGCAGCTGCTGCTGACCGGCGAGCCGCTCACCGCGGCCGCCGCCTGCGAGTGGGGCCTGATCAACGAGGTCGTCCCACAGGGCTCGGTGCTGGAAGCCGCCCTGGCGCTGGCTGCGCGGATCACCGTCAACGCGCCGCTGTCGGTGCAGGCCAGCAAGCGGATCGCCTACGGCGTCGACGACGGCGTCGTCGTCGGTGACGAGCCAGGTTGGGAACGCACAATGCGCGAGATGAAGGCCCTGCTCAGATCCGAGGATGCCAAGGAGGGTCCGCTGGCGTTCGCCGAGAAGCGGGAGCCCGTCTGGAAGGCGCGCTAGTTGTGATCGCGAGCGCGGCGTAGCCGGGCGAATGGGGGCATCTCTTGCTTGCGGGGAGGGTCGCCACCATCGGGACTAGCCGGCCAGGATGTTGACGCCGCGGTCGAACACCGGGGGCAGCAGCGTGCACGTCGGGACGACGGCGCGCCGGACCACCCGCGGCGTGCTGGCCAGCACCAGCGCGCGGGTGAGCAGCCGGTAATCGCGGGTGAGCCGGTGCCACGCCTGCTCGTATGACGCCGGCGTCTCGTTGACGATGGCGTCGACGGCCGCGGCGGACTGTTTGAGCGCCAGGCTGATGCCCTCGCCGGTGAGCGCGTCCTCGTAGCCGGCCGCGTCGCCGACCAGCAGCACACGCCCCGCGACCCGGCGCGAGACCACCTGCCGCAGCGGGCCGCAGCCGCGGTGCGGCCCCGGGTCGGCGCCGTGCAACCGGCGGGCCAGCCGCGGGAACCAGGCCAGGTCGGGCCTGCCACGTGACAGGATCGCGACACCGACCAGATCCGGCTCGACCGGCGTCACGTACGCCTCGCCCCAGCGCGACCAATACACCTCGACGTATTCCGACCATGCCGGCACCCGGTAGTGCCACCGCACGCCGTAGCGGCGCGGTGTCCCCGCCGTCGCGTCGATTCCGACGGCGCGCCGGACCTGGGAATGCAGCCCGTCGGCCGCCACCAACCATCGCGCGCGCACTCCCGCGGCCGAGACGCCGTGCGCGTCTTGCGCGACGCTGGTCACCCGCGTGCGGATCCAGTCGGTGTCTTGCTCTTTGGCCCGCGCGGCCAGCGCCGCGTGCAACGTGGTGCGCCGGACGCCGCGTCCCGGCCCGCTGCGAAAGCGTGCCTGGGCCCGCCGTCGTTCACTCACGTAGGCGATCCCGTGGAAAGGCATGCCGACGGGATCCACGCCCAGCGAGGTCAGTTCGGCCAGCCCGCCGGGCATCAAGCCCTCGCCGCAGGCCTTGTCGATGGGGCCGTCGCGGGGCTCGGCCACGATCACCGAAAGTCCTTGGCGGCGAGCGTGTAACGCCGTGGCCAGCCCGCCCGGTCCGCCACCAACGATCAACAGGTCCGCGTCGTAGTCGCTCACGTGTAACCCAACGCGGAGTTCTCTACCCGCAGGCGCACCCTGAGCACCGCGGCGTTGGCCAGCGTGAAGATGATCGCGGTCAGCCACGCCGTATGCACCAGCGGCAATGCCACCCCCTCAGCCACCACTGCAACATAGTTCGGATGGTGCAGCCAGCGGTAGGGACCCTGGCGCACCAACGGCGCCTGCGGCAGAACGATCACCCGGGTGTTCCATCGCCGCCCCAGCGTGGTGATGCACCACCACCGCAATGTCTGGCTGGCCACCACCACCGCCAGCATCGGCCAGCCCAGCCATGCGATGAACGGCCGGTGCAGCGCCCACGGTTCGACGAGGCAGCCGACCAGTAGCCCGGTGTGAATGATCACCATCACCGGGTAGTGCGCGCGACCAAACTCCTTGGCGCCCTTGGTAAACGACCAACGTGCGTTGCGGGTGGACACCACCAGCTCCGCGACGCGCTCGAGTCCGACCGCGAGAACCAGCAGGTAATACATGGTTACAGTCTTTACCAGCCCTACCAGGCCAGCAGCACCAGCTCGGAACAGAACGCCGGGCCCATGGCGATCATCAGGCCGATCGACCCCGTCGGCGGCGGATCGGCCATGTTGGCCGCGAGCACGTCGAGCACCGAGACCGACGACAGATTTCCATTCTCTCGCAACGAGTTTCGCGTGTGATCGAGCGCGTCCGCCGGGAGGTTCAGGGCGCTCTCGACGGTTTCGATCACCCGCGGTCCGCCCGGATGGCATACCCACGTCGCCACATCGCGCGGGGTCAGGCCGTGGTCGGCGAGAAAATCGCGGACGTCGTCGCCCAGGTATTTATCGGCGATGATGGCGACGTCGGCGGACAGCACGATCCGGAAGCCGTTCCCGCCGATCTTCCAGCCCATGACATCTTCGGTGTCGGGATAGATGTGGCTGCGCGTCGCCAGCACCCGGGGGCCGGTGTGTTCCCGGCCCGCCCGGTGGGCGCCCTCGGTGATCACCGCGGCCGCGCCGTCGCCGAAAAGGCTGGTGGCGACGAGATTGGCAACCGACTTGTCCTGGCGCTGAACGGTCAGCGAGCACAGTTCCACCGCGAGCAGCGCGGCCGTCTGATCAGGAAACGCGCGCAGGTAGTCGTGCATGCGCGCCACGCCGGCGGCACCGGCCACACAGCCGAGCCCGAACAGCGGGACGCGTTTGACGTCCGGCCGCAGCCCAACCCGCGTCGCGAGCCGCGCCTCCAGCGTCGGCACGGCCAGCCCGGTAACCGTCGTGGAAAACACGATGTCGAGCTCCGACGGCTTGACCTTGGCCTGGTCCAGCGCGGCCAGCAGCGCTTGCTCGCCCAAGTCCAGCGCGACCTCGAGATAGGCGTCGTTGGCCTCGGTGAATCCGCTGAGCTCGCGGTAGCGGGGCAGCCGCAGCGCGGTGTTGCGGAACTCGACCCCGCTGCTGCGCGCGAAGCGCTGAAAGTCCGGGCCGGCGATGTCGGTCAGCGCCTGGATGGCTTCACTTTGGGTATAGCGATGAGGTGGAAACTTCACCGCGACGCCGGCGATGGCCGGATCTTTCAGCGCAGTGTCCGTCGAGCCGGCGAAATCACGGCTTCCCCCATGGTCCATGTAGATGTGACGGTGCCGCCGCGCCGTCGGTTCAAATGCCCGCCGCGCGGTCGGGCCGCTAGGGTCGGGGTATGCGGGCTCTGGTCACCGGTGCCACCGGTTATGTGGGATCACGCCTGGTCACCGCGCTGGTGGCCGATCAGCACCAGGTAGCGGCGGCGACTCGAAACCCGGCGCGCCTCAAGCGTTTCGGCTGGTTCGACGACGTCACACCGGTCAAGTTGGATGCCGCCGACCCCGCGTCGCTCGCCTCCGCCTTCGCCGGTTGCGGGCCCGTTGACGTGGCGTATTACCTGGTGCACGCGATCGGTCAGCCCGGTTTTCGCGACGCCGACAAGTCCGCGGCGGCAAACTTCGCGGCGGCGGCCCGTGACGCCGGGGTGCAACGCATCGTCTACCTGGGTGGGTTCGTGCCCGCCGAGGAAGACCTGTCCGAGCATTTGACCAGCCGGGCCGAGGTGGCCCAGGCGCTGACCATCCCGGACGGCCCGGAGCTGGTGTGGCTGGGCGCGGCGATCATCATCGGCGCCGGTTCGACGTCGTTCGAGATGATGCGCTACGTCGGCGACCGTTTCCCACTGATCCCGATCCCGTGCTGGATGGACAACCCCATCGACCCGATCTCCATCCGCGACGTCCTGCATTATCTCGTCGCCGCGGCCGACCGCGACCTGGTGCCTGCCGGGGCGTACGACATCGCAGGCCCGGAAACCACGACCTACCGGGATCTGCTCAAGGCGTATGCGCGCGTCTCCGGCCGCTGGCACACCGGCCTGCCGGTCGGCAGGGTCGACACCTCGCTGGCCTCGCTGATCACCGGCGTCGCGCTGCCGGTGCCGCCGGGGCTGGCGGGCGACCTGGTCGAATCGCTGGACCACCCGATGGTGGCATCGGCCAGCGGCCTGCGCGATCGGGTTCCCGACCCGCCCGGCGGCCTGCTCGGCATCGACGAGTCCATGGCCCTGGCCTTGGCCGGCCGGTCCACGCACCGGCCGCGTCCCGTCAACGCCCTGGCCGATCCGCACCACCTCGCCAACACCGATCCCGCCTGGGCCGGTGGCGACGCGCTGCGCATCCGCCGACTCGCCCGGCGGGTCACCCCCTCCATCGTGCGGCCGACCCTGGGGCTGGTGAACATGGTCCCCGGCCCGGTGGCCGGAGCGGTACGCACCGGCCTCGACATCCTGATCGCCCTGACCCCGAAGGTGCGTCCAGCATGACCCAGTCGACCAGTAGTCCCCACCGCACCGGCGCCTTCACCGAGTTGCGCCGTGCGGTCACCAATGTTGCTGTGCCCCACAATGAATCGCCTGCCATCGTGCGGCGCCGGCGGATCATCGTGGCGATCACGGTGGTCCTTGGGGCCGGAGTGCTCGGGTTCTCGTTGCGGCGCCATCCGGGGGATGCGAGCTTCTATTGGCTGACCCTGGTGTTGGCGGGGGTGTGGACCGTCGGAGCGCTGATCTCCGGTCCGCTGCACCTGGGCGGCATCTGTTGGCGAGGCCGCAACCAGCGGCCGGTCATCACCGGCACCGGCGTCGGCCTGTTGGTGGGTGGCGCGTTCGTCGTGGGCGGACTGATCGCCCGGGAGATCACGCCCGTGGCGGAGTTGATAACCCGGGTCCTGCTCTACGCCCACCACGGTTGGTATCCGGTGATCGTGGCGATCACGCTGATCAACGGCTTCGCCGAGGAAGTGTTCTTTCGCGGCGCGCTCTATACCGCCCTGGGCCGCTATCACCCGCTCGTGATTTCGACGATTCTCTATACGTGCGCGACGCTGGCCAGCGGCAACCCGATGCTCGGCTTCGCCGCGATCATCCTGGGGACGGTGTGCGCGTTCGAGCGCCGGGCCACCGGCGGTGTCCTGGCGCCGGTGCTCACCCATTTGGTGTGGGGGCTGATCATGGTTCTCGCGCTGCCCCCGATGTTCGGCGTCTGACGCCGGTTACCGGGCCGATCCGACGACCTCGCGGGCCAGCGCACGCATTGCGGCGATGTGCACCGGCCGCGCGAAGAACCAGTACACGCGCCCCGGGATGCCTCTCGGCAGAAAGGTAGACCGCTGGGTATAGCAGGTGCCGCGGCCGTCCTGCCCGGCGATCGCTATCTCGAGCCACTCTCGTCCCGGCGCTCGCTTGGTGGAGCGCAGCCGCAACAGGGTTCCCGCAGCGCGCTCCTCGACCTTCCAGCCGGTCGCCCGCGAGTTCACGACGTCCTCCGTCGCCTTCCAGACGTTCCCGGGTTCGGCGGCGGTGGTCGCGGTCTGGACGTTGGTGTAGACGATCTGGCCCGCCCAGTCCGGGTCGCTGGGCAGCGGCTCGGCCGGCTCGGACCGCAGCGAGGACCAGGAGGCGTCGGGGACACCACGAGCGGCGCGCGCTAGCGCGAGTTCGACGGCGCGACGGTAGCCGGTCAGGCCGCCCGGTGGCGGTTCGATGATGCCGTCGATGTCCGAATTACGCATCACCGCATCGCATTCCAGCGATTCGACGAGTGGCCTCGCCAGGCCGGGCGGGATCGGGGTCACCGTCCCCACCCAGAGGCTGGCGATCGTCGGGGTCAAAAACGGCAGCACGATGAGGTAGCGCTTGCCCAGGCCCGCCACGTCGGCGTAGACCCGCATCATGTCGCCGTATTCCAGCACGTCGGGCCCACCGACATCCCAGGTGCGCGACTCCCGGACCGGGGCCGTTGCCGCCGCGGCCAGGTAGTACAGCACGTCGCTCACCGCAATCGGCTGAATCTTGTTGTGCACCCACTTCGGCGTGGTCATCACCGGCAACCGGTCGGTGAGGTGCCGGATCATTTCGAACGACGCCGACCCGGACCCGACGACCACCCCGGCCTGCAGCACCACCGTCTCGAGGGCGGAGTCGATCAGGGCGTCCCCGACGGCTTTGCGCGACGCGAGATGCGGTGAGAGGTCGCTATTTTCGGGATGCAGCCCGCTCAGATACACCACCCGCCGCACCCCCGCGCGCCGCGCCGCCGTCACGACGTTGCGAGCGGAGCGGGTTTCCTCGGCGGCGAAATCCTTCGAGGTTCCCATCGAGTGAACGAGGTAGTAGACGACGTCGATGCCGTCGAACGCGGCGATCAGTGAATCGACGTCACCGAGGTCACCGCGCGCGACCTCCGCCTGTTGCCGCCACGGCGCCTGCGCCAGCTTGTCGGGGTTGCGCGCCAACGCCCGAACGTGATGGCCCTCGTCCAGCAGCCGGGGCACCAGGCGCCCGCCGATGTAGCCGGTCGCTCCGGTCACCAGGCACCGCACCGATTCGGGCATCGATCCTCCGTGGTTCGTCAGTTGGTCTGACGAGGAGGATTACCGCATCGCAGCGGGATTAAGCGTTGCGGCCGATCACCGCAAGAACTTTCAGCGGTCGGTGAAGTTGGGGGCGCGCCGCTGCTGGAAGGCCGTTGCGCCCTCGACGAAGTCGGGCGATTTCAGCAGCACCGACTGACCGTCGAACTCACGCTGCAGGGCCGGGTCCAACTCGGTCAGGGTGGCCGCGTTGATCGCCAGCTTCGTGTTGGCGAAGGCCACCGCCGGGCCGCCCAGCAGCCGTGCGATCACCTTGTCCACCTCGGCGTCGAAATCGCCGGCCGGATAGACCGCGGTGACCAGGCCCCACGACAACGCCTCGGCGGCGGTCAGCCGTTCCGGAAGCAGCGCCATCTGCATGGCCCGGATCCGGCCCACCGCAGCCGCCACCAACGCGGACGCGCCGCCGTCGGGCATCAATCCGATCTTGGTGAACGCGAGCATGAAAAACGCGCTCTCCGAAGCCAGTACGACGTCACAGGCCAGGGCGATGGAGACGCCGACGCCGGCCGCGGGGCCCTGAACGACGGCGACCACCGGGTGCGGCAACGTGGCGATTGCGCGCACCAGCCGGTTGATCTCGAGGATGATTTCGTCGGGCGGGACGCCGCCGCCATCGGAGACGTCGTCGGCGCTGATGCCCGCACCGGAGCTGAAGCCGCGTCCTGCGCCGCCGAGCCGCACCACCTTGACCTCGGGGTCGGTGGCCGCGTACTCCATCGCGTCCGCGATGCCGGTGATCACCGGAATCGTCAGCGAATTCAGGCTGTCGGGCCGGTTGATGGTCACCGACAACACGCCGTCGGACAGCGAGACGTCCAGGCCTGCGACTGGGGTGAGGGTGGCGAGCGCGGATGAAGGCATGGGCTCACCATAAGTGACCGGGGTGCGCGGCCTTCCGGCACGGCTGCGAAGATGTCGAACGACCGGTTGTTTGGTTGCGAACGGTCAACGGCGTCAGAGCAGACGAAAGGTCGGTGGATCGTGGCTGGACCGTTGAAGGGACTTCGTGTTGTCGAGCTGGCCGGCATCGGTCCCGGCCCGCACGCGGCGATGATCCTGGGGGATCTGGGAGCCGACGTGGTGCGCATCGATCGCCCGTCGTCTTCGGCCGCGGGTGGCGGCGGAGGCGCAGCGAAGGACGCCATGATGCGCAACCGGCGCGTGGTGACCGCGGACCTGAAGTCCGACGAAGGCCGCGGCCTCGTCCTCAAGCTGATCGCGAAGGCCGACGTGCTGATCGAGGGCTACCGTCCCGGCGTCACCGAGCGGCTCGGACTGGGCCCCGAGGACTGCGCCGAGGTCAACGACCGGCTGGTCTACGCCCGGATGACCGGCTGGGGCCAGACCGGCCCGCGCAGCCAGCAGGCGGGTCACGACATCAACTACATTTCGCTGAACGGCATCTTGCACTCCATCGGCCGGGCGAACGAGCGGCCGGTCCCGCCACTGAACCTGGTCGGTGACTTCGGTGGCGGCTCGATGTTCCTGCTGCTCGGCATCCTGTCCGCGCTGTGGGAGCGGCAGACCTCCGGCAAGGGGCAGGTCGTCGACGCGGCGATGGTGGACGGCTCCAGCGTGCTGATCCAGATGATGTGGCAGATGCGGTCGTCGGGCATGTGGACCGACGCCCGCGGCACCAACCTGCTCGACGGGGGCGCCCCCTATTACGACACCTATGAATGCGCCGACGGCCGCTATGTCGCGGTCGGCGCGATCGAACCACAGTTCTACGCCGCCATGCTGACCGGGCTCGGCCTCGACGGCGCCGACCTGCCCGGGCAGAACGACGTGAGTCGCTGGCCCGAATTGCGGGCGGTGCTGACCGAGAAGTTCGGCAGCCAGGACCGCGACCACTGGGCCAAGGTGTTCGCCGACTCCGATGCCTGCGTGACGCCGATCCTGGCGTTCGGCGAGGTGCAGACCGAGCCGCACATCACCGAGCGCAACACCTTCTACGAGGTCGACGGCGGACTGCAGCCGCTGCCGGCGCCGCGGTTCTCCCGCACCGCGCCGGAGACACCGCGCCGCGCGGCGCCGGTGGCCGACGCCGAAGCGGTCCTCAAGGACTGGGTATAGTCCCAACCAACCAGTTGGCTGGACTCGAGCGAATCAGGAAGGACTCGGATGGAGATCAAAGACGCCGTTGCCGTCGTGACCGGGGGAGCGTCAGGCCTGGGCCTGGCCACCACCAAGCGACTGCTGGACCGCGGTGCCCAGGTGGTTGTCATCGACGTGCGCGGCGAAGAAGCGGTCCGCGAGCTGGGCGATCGCGCCCGCTTCGTCGAGGCCGACGTCACCGATGAGGCCGCCGTCGGCAAGGCGCTGGACGCCGCGGAGTCGCTGGGCACGCTGCGCATCAACGTCAACTGCGCCGGCATCGGCAACGCCATCAAGACGCTGTCCAAGGACGGCCCCTTCCCGCTGGACGGCTTCAAGAAGGTGATCGGGGTCAACCTGATCGGCACGTTCAACGTGCTGCGGCTGGCCGCCGAGCGCATCGCCAAGACCGAGCCGGTCGGCCCCGAAACAAGTCCAGAGCGGGGCGTCATCATCAACACCGCGTCGGTCGCCGCGTTCGAAGGCCAGATCGGCCAGGCCGCCTACTCGGCGTCCAAGGGCGGCGTCGTCGGCATGACCCTGCCGATCGCGCGCGACCTGTCGCGCGAGCTCATCCGCGTGGTGACCATCGCCCCCGGCCTGTTCAAGACGCCGCTGCTGGGTTCGCTGCCCGAGGAGGCGCAGGCCTCGCTGGGCAAGCAGGTGCCGCACCCGGCCCGGCTGGGGGACCCCGACGAGTACGGCGCCCTGGCCGTCCACATCGTCGAGAACCCGATGCTCAACGGCGAGGTCATCCGCCTGGATGGCGCCATCCGCATGGCCCCTCGCTGAGCCGGACGGACAGAACGAAAGCCCCCCGCATCCGCGGGGGGCTTTCGGGAAAACCAGGACCAGTGGTTACTTGCGGAACCACCGACTGACGTTGGGTTCGGCCATTAACAACCGTGCGAGCATGCTCATGGTCTGCCTCAGCTCGCCGCTTGCAGTTCTTCGAACTGCTCTGAGGTCTCGCCTTCCACCAGCACGTCGCCGTGGTAGAGGGCTTCGAAGTCAACTTTGATGACGTCGGCACTTGTGTCGTCGATCCACATGACACTGAGCGTATGGGCCACCATTAAGGAATCTTTGAGTCACGATTCGGAAAATCTTGGCAATTTACCGGCAAGTAGGTTGACCGGCGCACGCGCGGCGATTTATGCCGTGAGCTGCTTAATTGCGACACATTTTTCTGGCTGGACTCTTACCGTCGATGCGGTTTAAAACGCGGCGTTGAACGCTCCGGCACCCGCCTGCGTGCTTATAGAGAACACTGTTCGACGCGTGGAAACTAGCGTTTGTTAGGTTGTCGCGGGATTAGCCAGCGGCCAGCGCAATGGGGCACCGGCAGCGGAAGGGCACAACATGCTGCAAAGAATCGCCCGAGTCGCCATCAGGGCGCCCCGCCGCATCATCGCGACCGGGGTGCTGGTTTTCATCGCAGCCGCCGTCTTCGGTGTCCCCGTCGCGAAGAGCCTGTCCCCGGGCGGCTTCCAGGACCCGGATTCTGAGTCGGCGCACGCCATCAGCGTGTTGAGCGACAAGTTCGGGCAGAGCGGCCAGCAGGTGCTCATCCTGGTGACGGCCCCCGGCGGCACCAACAGCGAGCAGGCCCGCAAGGTGGGCACCGACCTCGTCGACCAGCTGCAGAAATCCCCGCTGGTCTACAACGTGTCCTCGCCGTGGACGCGCCCTGTTCCTGTCCCCCCGGGGCAGCCCGACGACCTGGTGAGCCGCGACGGCAAGTCTGGGCTCGTGGTGGTCAACCTCAAGGGCGGCGAGAACTACGCCCAGAGCAACGCGCAGACATTGGCGGACCAGTTCATCCACGACCGCGACGGCGTCACCGTCCGCGCCGGCGGCGCGGCGATGCAGTACGCGCAGATCAACACGCAGAACCAGGCCGACCTGCTGGTCATGGAGATGATTGCGCTGCCGCTGAGCTTCCTGGTCCTGATCTGGGTGTTCGGCGGGCTACTGGCCGCGGCGCTGCCGATGGCGCTGGGCGCGCTGGCCGTCGTCGGGTCGATGACGGTGTTGCGCCTCATCACCTTCACCACCGAAGTCTCGATCTTCGCCCTCAACCTGAGCACCGCCCTGGGCCTCGCCCTGGCCATCGACTACACCCTGCTGATTGTCAGCCGCTACCGCGACGAGTTGGCCGAGGGCCACGACCGCGAGGAAGCGCTCGTCCGGACCATGGCCACCTCCGGGCGAACCGTGTTGTTCTCCGCGGTCACCGTGGCGTTGTCGATGTCGGCGACGGTGGCGTTCCCGATGTACTTCCTCAAGTCGTTCGCCTACGCCGGCGTCGCGACCGTCGCCTTCGTCGCGACCGCCTCGATCGTGATCACCCCGGCCGCGATCGTGCTGCTGGGCCCCCGGCTGGACGCCCTGAACGTGCGCCGGCTGGGGCGTCGCATGCTGGGCCGTCCCGAGCCGGTGCACAAACCCGCCGAGCAGCTGTTCTGGTATCGGTCCACCAAACTCGTGATGCGCCGCTGGGCGCCGATCGGCCTGACCGTCGTCGCGCTGCTGTTGCTGCTCGGGTATCCGTTCCTGCGCGTCACGTGGGGCTTCCCCGACGACCGGGTGCTGCCGCGGTCGGCGTCGGCGCATCAGGTGGGCGACCAGCTGCGCAACGATTTCGCGCACGACTCTGCGACGTCGGTGCCCGTCGTCATCCCCGACGCGACCGGCCTCGGTGCGGCGGACCTCGACAACTACGCCGCCGACCTGTCGCGGGTTGCCGACGTGTCAGCGGTGGCAGCCCCCGGCGGCACCTTCACGGCCGGCAACCGGGTGGGGCCGCCTGCGGGGGCCACCGGGTTGCACGACGGCAGCGCCTTCCTGACCGTCAGCAGCACGGCGCCGCTGTTCACCACGGCGAATGACGCCCAGCTCAAACGGCTGCACCAGGTACCCGGACCCGCGGGCCGATCCGTCGAGATGGGCGGGGTCGCGCAGGTCAACCGCGACAGCGTCGACGCCGTGACCGACCGGCTTCCGCTGGTCCTCGGGTTGATGGCGGCGATCACCTTCGTGTTGCTGTTCTTGCTCACCGGCAGCGTGCTGTTGCCGGCCAAGGCGCTGGCCTGCAACTTCCTGTCGCTGACGGCGGCGTTCGGCGCGCTGGTGTGGATCTTCCAGGACGGACACCTGGGTGCGCTCGGGACGACGCCCAGCGGAACGCTGGTGGCCAACATGCCGGTGCTGCTGTTCTGCATCGCCTTCGGGCTGTCCATGGACTATGAGGTGTTCCTGCTGTCCCGGATCCGCGAGTACTGGCTGGCGTCCGGTGCCGCGCGGCCGGCGAGGCCGACCGCGAAGCAGGCCCACGCCGCCAACGACGAGAGCGTGGCGCTCGGTGTCGCCCGCACCGGACGGGTGATCACCGCGGCCGCGTTGGTGATGTCGATGTCGTTCGCCGCGCTGATCGCCGCCCACGTCTCGTTCATGCGGATGTTCGGCCTCGGCCTGACGCTCGCCGTGTTCGCCGACGCCACGCTGGTGCGGATGGTGGTCGTGCCGGCCTTCATGCACGTGATGGGTCGATGGAACTGGTGGGCGCCCAAACCCCTGGCGTGGCTGCATGACCGGTTCGGCATCAGTGAGGGCGGCCCCGACGAAACCCTCGAATACCTCGAGCCGGTTGCGGAGCCCGTGCCCGTCGGCGAACCGGTACCTAATTCCGTTTAACGCCGACCGGTTCGTCGTTGCGGACCCTATTGTGGGGCTGATTCCGAGTCGGAAGGTTCACATACATATGACAACGGTGGTCGACAACCCCTTCTTCGCGCGCGTCTGGCCAGTCGTCGCCACCCATGAAGCCGAGGCGATCCGGGCCCTGCGCCGGGAGAATCTGGCCGGTTTGTCCGGTCGGGTGCTGGAAGTCGGCGCGGGAATCGGCACGAACTTTCCCCACTACCCGGACTCGGTCGACGAGGTGGTTGCGGTGGAACCCGAGCAGCGGCTGGCGGCCCAGGCCCGGGCCGCGGCGGAGGCGGTACCCACGCGCGTCGTGGTGACCGGCGAGACAGCCGAAGCGTTTCGCGGCGGCGAGCCGTTCGACGCGGTGGTGTGCTCGCTGGTGTTGTGCTCGGTGCGTGACCCCGTCGGCGTGTTGCGGCGCCTGTATTCGCTGCTGCGACCGGGCGGGGAGTTGCGTTATCTCGAGCACATCGCCAGTGCCGGTGCGCGGGGGCGCTTCCAGCGTTTCGCCGATGCGACGCTGTGGCCGCGGCTGTTCGGCAATTGCCACACGCACCGTGACACCGAGCGCTCGATCATGGAGGCGGGGTTCGAAATCGACACTTCGCGGCGCGAATTCACGCTGCCGGCCTGGGCGCCGATGCCCGTCTCCGAGCTGCTGCTCGGCCGCGCGCGCCGCCCGTGACGGCCGGCCCGTCAGTTCAGCAGCGCAGGTAGCCGCTGCAGCAGACCGGGCAGCGCCTCGCTGGCCGTCGCACGCATGCTGATCGTCACGCTGCCCGACAGCGGCGTGACCTCGGGATTGACCTCGATGACCGCGGTGCCCCGGGACAGCGCCAGCTCGGCCAGTCCGGCCGCCGGATAGACGATCGCCGAGGTCCCCACCACCACCATGACGTCGGCGGCCTCGGTCGCCTCTACGGCGCGCTGCCACGGCTCGTCGGGCAGCTGCTCACCGAACCACACGATGTCCGGCCGGATCAGCCCGCCGCAGTGACATACCGGGGGGTCCACCTCCAGCGCCGGTTCGGACATCGCGGGCAGCGCACCGGAATAGTCCGTACCGCAACGCGCACAACGGAATTCGAACAGGCTGCCGTGCAGATGGTGCACCGACCGGCTGCCCGCGCGCTCATGCAGGTCGTCGACGTTCTGGGTGATGACGCTGACCCGGGCGTCGTCTTGCCAGGCGGCGATGGCACGGTGACCCGCATTCGGTTGAACGTCGGCGACCAGGTAATGACGCCACAGATACCAGCCCCAGACCCGCTGCGGGTTGTCGCGCCATCCCTGGGTGCTGGACAGCTCGTAAGGGTCGAAGCGGGCCCACAATCCGTTCTTGTCGTCGCGGAAGGTCGGCACACCGCTTTCGGCGGAGATCCCCGCGCCGCTGAGCACCGCTACTCGCATCCCACCAAGATAGCCGGGGGTGGGGGATACTGGACGGGTGGAGCTGGGTGACTGGTTGAAGGTCGACATGAAGGCGGGCAAGCCGTTGTTCGACCAGCTCAGGACGCAGGTCATCGATGGAGTCCGGGAGGGTGCGCTGCCGCCCGGCACCCGCTTGCCGACCGTGCGGGACCTGGCCGGCCAGCTCGGCGTCGCCGTCAACACCGTGGCGCGCGCGTACCGCGAGCTGGAAACCTCCGCCATCATCGAAACCCGCGGGCGCTTCGGCACTTTCATCGCCCGCTACGACCCGACCGACGCCGCGATGGCTGCCGCGGCCCGCGAGTACGTCCGGGTTGCGCGCGGACTGGGGTTGGACAGGGCCGACGCGGTGCGCTACATCGAAGCGGTGCCCGACGAGTGACCGGTGCTCGGGAAGCATCGAAACCCATTGGCGCACAGCAGTTTTGCTAGCGGTGCGTCAGCGCAACACCTTGTCCAGCGTGCGCAGGTTGCGCGTCGTCGTCGACGACTTGTACCGCGGCTTACCCATCGTCTTGCCGATGCGGCTGTCCAGCGTGCCGCCCTTGGGGACCTGCCAGTAGATGACGCCTTCGCCGCGGCGAACCTTCTCGTCGGGGCCGGCGTCCTCGCCCGCCGCGGCGAGCTCAGTCAGTTCATCGAGCGTTGCCTTATCGGCGACGAACGTGACGTACGACTGATAGCCGTCGAGCTCACGCTCGAACGGGTAAGCCTCGACCACTGCGCGCACCGTGTCGATGTCGTAGGCCAGTACCCACGCGTCGTAGCCGAACCGGTCACGCAACGCGGCTTCGGCCTTCTTGCGCACCGATGCCACGCCGGCGGTCGACTCCAGCAGCACGTTGCCGCTCGCCAGGATGGTCCGGACCTGGGTGAATCCCGCCTCGGTCAGCGCGGCCGCCACCTCGGCCATCTTGAGGTTGACGCCCCCGACGTTGACGCCACGCAGAAACGCCGCGTACTTGGTCATGCCCCGATTCCACCAGGTCGGCCGCGCGGCGAATATGCCGGGCCGCCCCGGCCGTCCGCGACGTAGGCTTTCGTCATGGGACGCCAAGTCTTCGACGACAAATTGCTGGCCTTGATCAGCGGACACTCCCTCGGGGTGCTGGCCACCATCAAGCGCGACGGGCGGCCGCAGCTCTCGAACGTGAGCTATCACTTCGACCCGCGCAGCCTGGCGATCCAGGTGTCGATCACCGAGCCGCGCGCCAAGACCCGCAACCTGCGTCGGGACCCGCGGGCCTCGATCCTGGTCGACGCCGACGACGGCTGGTCGTACGCCGTCGCCGAGGGCACCTCCGAGCTGACGCCCCCCGCGGCCGCGCCGGACGACGACACCGTCGAGGCGCTGATTGCGTTGTATCGCAACATCGCCGGTGAACACCCGGACTGGGACGAATACCGGCAGGCCATGGTCACCGACCGGCGGGTGCTGCTGACGCTGCCGATCTCGCACCTGTACGGCATGCCGCCGGGCATGCGGTAGCCGCGCCACCTAGCCAACCGTTTCGGCAAACCAGGGCTAGGCTGCCCCCTATGGCTGAATCGAATGCTCGGCAGGGTTCGAAGTCGTCGGAGCCTTCGGGGGCCGCCGGATCGCCCGGGTCGGACGACGACACCAAGCGCAAATTCCGCGAAGCCCTGGACCGCAAGATGGCGAAATCCGCGAGCGGGTCCGACCACAAGGACGGCGCGGGCAAGCAGTCGCGGGCACACGGCGCGGTGGGAAACCGCCGGGAATTCCGTCGCAAGAGCGGCTGATGGTCGCTGGCGAAACGTGCTGTGCGCCAGGATGTTCCGTGAGCTTCAGCCTTCCGGCGCGGTGAATACGCCGATCGAAGGGTCGGCTTGGCCGGGTCGGCCGCGCAGGCTGCCCCGGGTGCTGGGGTGTTCGAAGTTCATTCGGGACGGGTCGTTTTGGTACGCCCAGTCCGCCACGATGGTGCGTTGACCGAATTTCCAGCGGCCGTCGTGCTTGGTGTACGTGTCCAGGTATCGCCCGCCGATGATGACGTCGACGTCGTGCTCGGGGCCGGCGAAGGTGTGAAACACCAGGCAGTAGATCTCACCGCGCGCCGTGTCGCCGTCGACCACGAAGTTCGTGGTGGTGATGTTGTGTTGGGAGACACGCACATACGGTTCGGCCGCTTGTAGTTGCGCGATGAACTGTTCGACGCCGCCGGTCGAAAACGAGCCGTGCGAATCGGTCGCCTCGGGGTGGTACAGGCTGCGCAGCGTGTCGTAGTCGGCGCGGTCGACGGCCCGGCAGTAGGCGTTGACGAGCTGATGCAGCTCGTCGCGCGCCAGCATCAGCGCCAGCTTGCCCTCATCCACCACCACGCCACGATAACGCGGCCATTGCTGGTGAGTAGTCTTGCGACCTATGGGTCCCCGGTCCCAGCATGTTCAGCGGAAGGAAGATCGTTGACGGTGAAAATTTGCCTCGCTCAAGATCCTGAGGCCGACAGGCTGCTGGACGAGAGTCCCTTGGCGCTGCTCATCGGGATGGTTCTCGATCAGCAGGTCCCCTTCGAGACGGCGTTCGCCGGGCCGAAGAGGATCGCGGACCGGATGGGCAGCCTCGATGCCGCCGAAATCGCGGACTACGACCCCGACAAGTTCGCCGCGTTGTGCTCGCAAAGGCCTGCGATACACCGCTTTCCGGGTTCGATGGCCAAGCGCATCCAAACGCTGGCGCAGATCATCGTGGACCGCTACGACGGCGACGCGGCCGGATTGTGGACCGCCGGCGACCCCGACGGAGGCGAGCTGCTGCGGCGGATCAAGGGATTGCCCGGATTCGGCGACGTCAAGGCGCAGATCTTTTTGGCACTGCTGGGCAAGCAATACGGCGTGACGCCGAAAGGGTGGCGCGCGGCGGCGGGGGACTTCGGCAAGGCCGGTGCGCACATATCCGTCGCCGACATCGTCGACGCCCAGTCGATGGGGAAAGTGCGCGCCTACAAAAAGCAGATGAAAGCGGCAGCCAAAGCGGCGAAGTAGCAGGTCCATAAGAAGGGAAGGGCGACAACGTGAAGACACACATAACGTGTCCATGCGGCGAAGCCATCGTCGGCAAGGATGAGGACGAACTGGTCGAGTTGACCCAGGCTCACCTCGCCAGCGTTCATCCTGGCCTCGAGTACGACCGCGACGCCATCTTGTTCATGGCGTACTAGCGTCCGCCTGACGCGAATGCGCGTGCCCCCGGGCGGGGACACGCGCATTCGCAGGCGACGAGGCGGCGGCGGCGCCGATCCGTTACGGCACCACCGTCGAGCCGATGGTGGGCAGGAACTGGCACTGCTTTTCCTTGGTGGTGACCTGCCCGAAGATCGTCGACATGATGCTGCCCGAGCCCGTGTCGACGATCGCGCTCAAGGTCGTCGGGCCTTCCGGGTTGATGTCCGGGCGCGGCTGCAGGGCAACGGTTCCCGACTTGCCGGTGGTCAGGTTCACCCAGGTGACGTTCAGCGGCAGCTTCTGCACCTCGGCGGGTCCGGGCGTGCCGACCGCGGTGAACACGTAGGCGGTCTGGCCGGGCCCCGGGCCTGGGGCAGGAATCTTGGCCGGCCCCGCCACCGACAACGCGGTGGCGATGGCGCTGGTGCCGTCCGCCAGGCAGTTGGAGCCGATCGACGGGTACATGAAGTCCTGCGTGGGCGGCGTGTCAGGGCCGAAACCCGGGGCCGCCGCCGCGGGAGCGGCGTCGGGCGCGGGTGCCGGTGCCGGCGCGGGCGGCAGCATCCCGCCTCCCCCAGGCTATTTCGAGCGGGTGCGCCAAATCTGCGACGAAT
>NZ_LZKI01000121.1 GCF_001672755.1 Mycobacterium colombiense
CAGATCGCCAAGATCGATCTGGCGCTGGGAAAGCTGAAGCTCGAGCCCGGGATGACGCTGCTGGACATCGGTTGCGGCTGGGGAGCCACCCTGAAGCGCGCTGTCGAGAAGTACGACGTCAACGTCATCGGAATTACCCTGAGCCGCAACCAGTTCGAGTACAGCAAGAAGAAGCTCGCCGGATTGCCGACGGACCGCAACATCGAGGTGCGCCTGCAGGGCTGGGAAGAGTTCGAAGACAAGGTCGACCGGATCGTCTCCATCGGCGCCTTCGAGGCATTCAAGATGGAGCGCTATTCCGCATTTTTCGAACGCGCCTACGAGATTCTTCCCGATGACGGCCGGATGCTTTTGCACACGATTTTGGCGTATTCGCAGAAGCAGCAGCATGAGCGTGGCGTTACGATCACGATGAGCGATTTGCGATTCATGCGATTCATCGGTCAGGAAATCTTCCCGGGCGGCCAGCTACCGGCGCAGGAAGACATCTTCAAGTTCGGTGAGGCGGCCGGCTTCTCGATCGAGCGGGTGCAACTGCTGCAGAAGCACTACGAGCGGACCCTGAACATTTGGGCGGCCAACCTGGAAGCCAACAAGGAGCAGGCGATCGCGATTCAGTCCC
>NZ_LZKI01000122.1 GCF_001672755.1 Mycobacterium colombiense
GTGGTGTCGGCGACCAGGATCAACCGGCTGCCATCGGGTAGCGGGTGCACGACGGCCGTCGCGGTCGCATCCGGCGGCGGCCCGGGCGGTGGCGGCGGGGGCGGCCCGACGCTGACGATCCAGGCGAAGGCGATCGCCGCGATGGTGCCGACCGCGCCGAGCAGCACGCCCGCCACTCCGGCGCCGATCACCACGCCGGTGGGGTAACGGCGCCGCTCGGGTGCTTGGTAGGCCACCGGCGCCGGCGCGGGTGGATTGGTGTTGATGTCGTCGTTCGTGGTCATGTCACGGACGTTAAGAGCCGGGGCTGAAGTGGGGCTTAAGAAATGGGCCACCGCCGTGCCCTGGAGGTGACCGCTTCAGGTTCATCTCAGAACCGGCGCCGACAATGGGGGTATGACGGATCCGCGGCAGGCCGACAGTTGTTCGCCCGCGCGCCGGTCGGATCGGTTCAGCGTCGGCACACCGCGGGTGCTGGTGGTCGAAGACTCCGAGACCATCCGGGAGATGGTCGGCGAGGCGCTCACCGATGTCGGCTATCACACCGACGCCCGCTGCGACGGCGACGGCCTGGAAGAGGTTCTCGACGGGATGCGCCCCGACCTGGTGGTGCTCGACGTGATGCTGCCCGGGCGCGACGGGTTCGAATTGATCGACGTCATCCGCGAATGGGGTGACATCGGGATCGTCCTGATCACGGCGCGCGACGGGCTGCCCGATCGGCTGCGCGGGCTCGACGGCGGGGCCGACGACTACGTCATCAAGCCTTTCGAATTGGCCGAACTGGTGTCGCGGGTCGGTGCGGTGCTGCGCCGTCGCGGCCGGCTGTCGGAGGTGATTCAGGTGGGCGACGTCACCCTGGACCTCGGCGCCGGCGTGGCCGCACGCGGCGGACACCGGCTGGATCTGACCGCGACCGAGCTGCGCGTGCTGGCTTTCCTGGTCGAGCAGCGCGGCCGGATCGTCAGCGCGGGCCAGATCCTGAACGGGGTGTGGGGCTACGACGCCTACGACCCCAACCTGGTGCAGGTCCACGTCAGCGGGTTGCGGCGCAAGCTCGAGGCGCACGGGCCGCGGATCCTGCACACCGTGCGCGGCATCGGCTATCGCCTGCAGGCCGAGCGGTCATGACGGACGCGTCGACGACGCCGACGCCGTCGCTGCAACGTCGCGTGACGCTGGTGGTGCTGGCACTGCTGGCCGTCCTGTTGGTGGTGCTCGGAGTCACCATCGACATCACGATGGGTGTTCTCGCCCATCGCAATCTGCACGATCGGCTGCTGGCCGCGACCTCTCGCGCCGACGCGTTGAGCGCCGCGCACACCTCACCCGACCTGCTCGCCGCGGAGCTGAACGGCGGCGGGATCCGGGCGCTCGTGGTCACGGCCGACGGCACCGCGTACGGCGACCGCGCGATCAGTCCCGAGCTGAGCGGCGGGGAGGTCGAGCCGCCACCGTTCTATCCGCCGCCGCCCCCGGGCGAGGGATTCCCGACACCGCCCGCGCCGACGCCCGCATCCCCCACGCCGCATCCCTGACAACTGAACCTGTCGCCGTGACGATGCCTGAGATCGTCACGGCGACAGGCGTCGGCCCAGTACCGTCTCGGTTATCCCGACTACCGTGGAGAGCCGCATGACATCGGACAACACCGGAGCCCGCCGGTTCCCCACCGGCGTCGCCGGCCTGGCCGGACGGCTACTGAGGTCGCGCCGCCTCATGCGCGCACCGATCTGGATCTATAGGGCCCGCGCGGGCGCGTTGTTCGGTTCGCGCATCCTGCTGCTCGAGCACGTCGGCCGCAAGTCGGGCCTGCCGCGCTACGCGGCGCTGGAGGTCGTCGACCACTCCCCGCCCGACACCTACGTCGTCGCCTCCGGCTTCGGCCGGAAAGCCCAGTGGTTCCGCAACATTGAAGCCAACCCTCGGGTGCGGGTGTATACCGGCAGCCATGCGCCCAGAACCGCGGTCGCGCGGGTGCTGACCACACCGGAGGCCGATCGCACCCTGGCCGCCTACCGAACCCGTCACCCCAAGGCGTGGGAACGGATGCGCCCGGTGCTGGAGCAGACGCTCGGCGTCCCGATCACCGACACCGATACCCCGCTGCCGCTGGTCGAGTTGCGCCTCGACTAGTTGTGGTCCGGCCCCTTGATCGTCATCGCGGCGACCAGCGCCAAAAACAGCGCTGCCGGAAGGCCGTTGACGACCTTGTCGCGCACCCGAACGTGCGCGCCGACCGCCAGCACGAAGTACAACGTCAGCATCGCCGTCGTCAGCCGCGCCAGCGCCGGAAAGCGGTGGACCGACAGCAGACCGACCGCGGCGGCCGCCTTCACCGCCGGCAGCACGGGCCGGATGTTCTCCGGGACGCCCACGTCATCGAGGACCTTCTTGATGGGGGCCACCTGGACGCCGCACGCCACCGCGTCGACGGCGTGGAACACGCCGAGCGCCGTGTAGGTCTTCGGGGAAGTCAACACACTCATGCGTCAATCCTAGGGAGTCAGCTCCCCCGCCGGGCCGTCCGCCGGCTGACGTGCGATCGCCTCAGCCTTGGCCACCGCCCGGGCGATGGCGGGGTCGGTTTCGGTGCAGAACCAGTCGGCGACGTCGGCATCGTCGTCGGCGCTGTGCTTGGGCGCGTCCTCGACGGGTGACGGCTGGAAGCGGAACACGCCGTCCTGGCCTGGGGTTCCCAACAGCTTGGTGAATCCCTGCAACGCCGCGTTGAAATCGCTGGGCACCACCCACACCTTGTTGGCGTCGCCGCGCGCCATCTCCGGCAGCGTCTGCAGATACTGGTAGGCGAGCATTTCGGGGGTGGGCCGGCCGGCCTTGATCGCGGCGAACGTCTTCTCGATCGCCTTGGCCTGGCCCTGCGCCTGCAGGTACGCCGCGGCGCGTTCACCCTGGGCGCGCAGCATCCGGGACTGCCGGTCGGCCTCGGCGCCCAGGATCGCGGCCTGCTTGGCGCCCTCGGCGGCCAGGATCTGCGCCTGCTTCTGACCCTCCGCCTCCTTGATCGCCGCCTCGCGCATACCTTCGGCGGTCAGGATCATGGCCCGCTTCTCGCGGTCGGCCTTCATCTGCTTTTCCATCGACGCCTGGATGGACGGCGGCGGGTCGATGCTGCGCAATTCGACCCGGGCGACGCGCAGCCCCCAGCGGCCGGTGGCCTCGTCCAGCACGCCGCGCAGCTGCCCGTTGATCTGGTCGCGCGACGTCAGCGTCTGCTCGAGCGTCATGCCGCCGACGACGTTGCGCAGCGTGGTGGTGGTCAGCTGCTCCACGCCGACGATGTAGTTGCTGATCTCGTAGACGGCCGCCTGGGGCACGGTGACCTGGAAGTAGACCACCGTGTCGATGTTGAGGGTCAGGTTGTCCTCGGTGATCACCGGCTGCGGCGGGAACGACACCACCCGCTCGCGCAGATCCACCCGGGCGCGAACCCGATCTATGAACGGCACCAGCAGCGTCAGTTGCCCGCTGACCGTGCGGCTGTAACGTCCCAACCGTTCGATCACCGCCGCCTCTGCCTGAGGTATCAGCGCCACCGACTTGGCCACCACGACCATGGCGAAGATGACCAAGACGGCCAGCAGCACCAATCCAGCAACCGCACCTTGCATCGGACTTCCTTTCCTTCGCAGCGGTTCTCGCCGCCGCTACAGACTGCTCCTGAAGACCACCGCGGTGGCACCGTCGATCTGCATGACGGTGACCGGCTCACCGGGTTCGTAGACTTCGCCGTCGTTGAGCGGGCGCGCCGTCCACACCTGGCCGTCGAGTTTCACCTGGCCCTCGTCGCGTGCGACCCGCTCGAGCACCAGCGCGGTCTTGCCCTGCAGCGCCTCGATTCCCAAGCGCGGCATCCCGGCCGGCGTCAGCCGTCGCTTCAGCGGCGGACGAACCAGCACCAGCAACAGCACCGACACGACCAGGAACACCGCGCCGTTGGCCCACACCGGCCAGTCGGTCAGCCAACTGGTTAGCGAGGCGGCCAGTGCGCCCCCACCGAGCATCACCAAAAACAAATGGCCGGTAAGTGCCTCCGCACCGGCCAGCACCAGCGCGAATATTAGCCAAAGCAGCGCGGCGGGCATGCGGCAAGAATACGCGTGATCCGCGTTTGCCGGGCAAAACAACTACACTGCGTGATCGTGTGGTGTCCCAGTGTTTCGCTGTCCCTGTGGGCCAATGCCTGGCTCGCCGGAAAGGCCGCGCCCGACGACGTCCTGGACGCGTTATCCGTTTGGGCGCCAAAGCAATCGGTGACCGCGTATGATGCCGTCGCCGCGGGCCACACCGGCCTGCCCTGGCCCGACGTGCACGACGCCGGAACGGTCACTTTGCTGCAGACATTGCGTGCCGCGATAGGCCGGCCGACGTCGACGCCGGATGCGCTCGGCCTGATGCGCGGGACGATCAACGTGGTTTTGCCGGTGCCGGGCGACGTGCGCGGGCTGGCCCCCGGAACGCAGTTCGAGCGCGACGCCCTGGCCGCCGGTGAGGCGGTCATCATCGCCAATCCCCGCAACCCCGCCGCCGCCGTCGGCCTGGTGCCCGAATTCTCCTACGAGGACGACGAGGACGCGCCCGACGATTACGAGACGCGGCTGGCCGAGCTGTGCGCGCTGACCTGGACGGTGTACTCGCTGCCCGGCGCGCCGGTGCTGGACCATTACGAGCTCGGCGACGCCGAGTACACGCTGCGGTCGGCCGTGCGCTCGGCCGCCGACGCGCTGAGCGCCATCGGGCTGGGAGCCGCGGCCTCCGACGTGGACGACCCGCGTGGGCTGGTCGAGCAACTACTGGAATCCGCACGGCAACACCGCATTCCCGACCACGCGCCGACGCGCGCGCTGCGGGTGCTGGAGAACGCCGCGCACGTCGACGCCATCATCGCGGTCAGCGCGGGGCTGAGCCGATCCGACTCTCCGGACCGTTTCACCGCGCCCGTCGCTGCGGGCCCGGAACCGCTTGGAACGCAGTCATCGTCGGAGGCGCGCATCGCCGGCGACGCGTTGCGACCGCTGACGGCCGTGGTGCGTTCGGCGCGGATGGCGGCCGTGACCGCGATCCTGCATTCCGCCTGGGGCGACTAGTCCGGATGGCACCGACCCGCTTCGCCCGGCTGCGCCGCGCTCGCGATCGCCGCTAGTCCCGAGGGCCGGTGCCGGCCGCGCAGTGCGGCGGGCGACACGGCGCGCCGTTGGCGCTGGCCAGGCAGCCCGGCACCGGGTCCGGCCCGGCCACCCTCTCGGGCGTTCGGCCATAGCGGAGTTCGTCGATCAGGTCGGCGGCCAGTTGCGCGAAACGCGGATCGGCGTTGGGCGTCGAGGCCCGCACCATTGCCACGCCCGCCGCCTGCGCCTGGGCCGCCAGCTCGTTGTCGAGGTCCCACACCACCTCGATGTGGTCGGCCACAAACCCGATCGGGCAGACGATGACGGCCTCGGTGCCGGCCTGCGCCAGGGCGGCCAGGCGGTCGGCGACGTCGGGCTCCAGCCACGGAACCTGAGGCGGCCCCGACCGGGACTGCCACGCGAGGTCGTACTCGGGATATCCGGCGGCGGCCGCCACAAGGCTTGCGGCATAGGCGACTTGGCGGCTGTACAGCCGCGGGCCCAGCCGGTCGTCGGCGGCCACCGGGATGGAATGCGCGGTGAACACCAGGCGCGCGCCGGCCTGTTGCTCGGCGGTCAGAGCGCCCGACGCCGCACCGACGGTGTCGGCGAAGATCTGCACGAACCGCGGGTGGTCGAAATAGGGCCGCAGCTTGACTAATTCGGGCGCATCCGGCCCGGCGGCCTCGCGCGCCCGCGCGATGTCCTCGACGTATTGCGTGCAGCTGGAATAGCCGCTCCATGCCGACGTGGTGAAAACCGCGGCCCGACGAATTCCGTTGTCCCGCATCGCCGCGACGGTGTCTTCGACGTAGGGCTCCCAGTTGCGGTTGCCGAAGTAGACCGGCAGGTCCAGGCCGCGGCCTTCGAGCTCGGCGCGCAGCTGCTGAATCAGCGCCAGGTTGATCCGGTTGATCGGCGACACCCCGCCGAAATGCAGGTAGTGCTCGGCGACATGGTCGAGCCGTTCCGGGGGCACATTACGGCCCCGGGTGACGTTCTCCAAGAACGGCCGAACCTGCTCGGGACCTTCCGGCCCACCGAAGGACAGCAGCAGGACGGCGTCGAATTCCATGAGGCTTTACAGCAATTGGGTGCTTGCGCCACCGTCGGCGTAGATGATGGTCCCCGTCGTCGCCGGCAGCCAGTCCGACAGCAACGCGCACACCGTCTTGGCGACGGGCGTCGGGTCCTTCATGTTCCAGCCGATGGGGGCGCGCTGGTCCCAGCCCTCTTCGAGCAGCTGCATCTGCGCGCCGGCCTCTTCGCCGAGCGCACCGCCGACGATGGCGCTCATGGCCAGCGTCCGGATGGGTCCCGCGGCAACGAGATTGGAGCGCACACCGGACTTGCCCGCCTCGCGCGCCACGAACCGGTTGACCGATTCCAGCGCGCTCTTGGCCACCGTCATCCAGTTGTAGGCCGGCATCGCCCGGCTGGGGTCGAAGTCCATGCCCACGATGGAGCCGCCGGGGTTCATGATCGGCAGCACCGCCTTGGCCAGCGAGGCGTACGAATACGCCGAGATGTGAATGCCTTTGGAGACGTCCTCGTACGGCGCATCGAAGAACGGGTTGATGCCCATCCCCGTCTGCGGCATGAAACCGATCGAGTGCACCACACCGTCGAGCTTGTTACCCTCGCCGATCTCGGCCGATACCCGCTCGGCGAGCGAGTTCAGGTGCTCCTGGTTCTGCACGTCGAGTTCGATCAGCGGCGCCTTCTCCGGCAGCCGGTCGGCGATGCGCTGAATCAGGCGCAACCGGTCAAACCCGGTGAGCACCAACTGCGCTCCCGCCTCCTGGGCCGCCTTGGCGATGTGAAACGCAATCGACGAATCGGTGATGATCCCGGAGATCAGGATCCGTTTGCCGTCGAGCAGTCCTGCCATGTCCGTCCTTAAATCTAATCGAAATCCGTTGTGGGGGTTGAAGTCAGTGGCCCATGCCCATGCCGCCGTCGACCGGGATGACCGCACCGGCGATGTAACTCGCGTCCTCGGACGCCAGGAAGCTGACCACCCCGGCGACCTCCGCGGCGGTGCCGACCCGCTTCGCGGGGATGAATTCCAGCGCCCCGGCCTGAATCCGCTCGTCCAACGCGCGGGTCATCTCGGTGTCGATGTAGCCGGGGGCCACCACGTTCGCGGTCACCCCGGCCTTGGACAGCTCGCGGGAGATCGAACGCGCCATGCCGATCAGGCCGGCCTTGGCGGCCGCGTAGTTGGACTGGTTGCCGATGCCCCAGCTGCCGGACACCGAGCCGATGTAGATGATCCGGCCGAACCGCTTCTTCTGCATGCTGCGTGCCGCGCGCTGGGTCACTCGGAACGCCCCGGTGAGGTTGGCGTTGATGACCTCCTCGAACCGCTCCTCGGTCATCCGGATGAGGAACGCATCCTTGGAGATACCGGCGTTGGACACCAGCACCTCGACCGGGCCCTGGTGCTCCTCGACCTCCTTGAAGGCGCGGTCGATGGCGTCGTTGTCGGTCACATCGCACTCGACACCGAACAGCCCCTCGGGCGCCCCGGATCCGCGGTGCGTGACGGCCACCTTGTGGCCGTCGGCGGCCAGCCGCTGTGCGATCGCCAGCCCGATTCCCCGGTTTCCGCCGGTGACCAGGACTGAACGGGATACGAATGCCGGTTTGACGCCGTTGGCGGCGAGTTCGGTGGCTGCTTCAGTCACCCGGCCAACTTATCGCCTCGGCCCGCCAGAGCTGCAATCGGCTCAGCGCGATCCCAGCCCAAGGCACTCACCGCTGCACGAACCCGGGGCGACTCCCCTAGGATCTGAGCCTCATGGCCGCAGCCCCGACCCGTCTCTTCAGGATCGACACCCGAGCCGCGGCACTCTTCGCGGTTTGCTGCGGCGGCCTGCTCGCCCTGCTGCTGGTGCGCAATCACGGGCTGTTCGGCCATCCTGTCTACGAGGCCGGAGATCCGGCGGCCAACTCGATTCTCACCATGCAGGCCAAGCATTTCGCCCTGCTGACCGGGCACTACTCCAGGGTCGGTTTTCACCATCCCGGTCCGGCTTTCTTCTACGTGCAGGCCGCCGGCGAATGGTTGCTGCACGACGTGACGGGTCTCGTTCCGGCGGCCTACAACGGGCAGGCGATCGCGATCATGGCCCTGAACGCGGCGCTGATCGCACTCGCGCTGACCATCCTCTATTCCTGGGTGCGTTCGACACCGGCGGTGCTCACGGCGGCCGGCATCACCCTCGTCTTCCTCGCCGAACACCCCCAGCTGGTGTGCTCCACCTGGATGCCGCACGCCTGCTTCGCGCCGTTCCTTCTCTACCTCGTCGCGGTCGCGTCGGTGGCGGCCGGACGGCTGCGCCACCTGTGGATCATGGTGCTCGCCGGCGGCCTGCTGGTGCACGGGCACGCCGAATTCCTGGCCCTGGTGCCAATGCTTGCGCTGGTGGCGCTCGTGCCCAGGCGGCGCCAGTTGCTCACGCACCGCCGCGACGTGCTGGTCGCCTCAGCGGTGTTGGCGTTGTTCCTGCTTCCGATGGTGCTCAACGTGGCCCTGCACTGGCCGGGCGAGATTCCGCAGTACCTGGCCTATGGCCACCGCGCCCCGAACCCTCCGGTCGCGGCCGCGCGATTTCTCGTGCAGTTCTGGGGCCCGGGTCCCGCCCTCGGCGCGGTGTTCCTGGTGGCGTTGTTCGCGGCGGATCTGGCGCTGGTCCGCAGGCTGTCACACCCCGGCATCGACGAGGCGGTGTACGACTTCTCCCGCCGGCTGCTTCGGGTCACCGCCGTGGCCACCGCGCTGTTCGCCTTCTACTGCTGGTACGGCGTGGACCATCTCTGGCAGTCCTACATTGGCGTCTTCTCCTACGCGTTGCCGCTGGTCTTGCTCATCCTGGGGTCGACGGCGCTGGTGGTGCTGGCGGTGTCGCGGCAGGAGCTGGTCGGCCGCCGCTTGGCGGCCGGCGTCGCGGCGGTCAGCCTGGCGGTCGGGGTGGCGCTCGCCCTCACCACGGACTCCCTGCGCCGAGACCGCGACGAACTGACGGGCGTGCCCGTCGCACTCGACTACCTGGTCGCGCACGCCCACGGTAAGCCGATCGTGCTGCAGACACGCACCGACGAATCCTGGGCCGACGCGCTCGCGCTCCTCGACGCCGCCACCCGGGACGGACAGCGCGCCTGCCTGGCGCAGGAACGCTGGCGGCTCCAGGCCACCCCGCAGTTCATGTGCACGCCGCAGGAGCTGGCCGGCGGGGCGCGCTTCACGCTCAGCCGCGTCGACCCGGTGGCGCCGGGTGTCCCGGTGGTGCCGAACCTCAATCCGATTCCGGCGTCCTACCCGCCGTCGGCGATCATCGCCGCCGGCTGACGGTCACCTCGGCCGAACGCTAGGTCGGTAGGCGCCGATTGATCAGCAACGCCGCCAGCGCGGCCAGCGCCAGCACCACCGCGCCCAGCCGCACCCAGCCCACGCTGGCATCGCCCTTGATGGTCTCGTAGCCGATCTGCTGCTGCAGCGTCGCGTACACGGATTTCAGTTCCTGCAATGACGCTGCGTTGTAAGCGTTTCCACCCGAGAGCTGGGCGACCTTCTTCAGCGTCTCGTCGTCGACGGGCACCGGCTGGCGTTGGTCGTTGATCTCGACGAAGCCGTACGGGGTGCCGAAGGAGATGGTCGAGATCGGCACGCCCTGGTCCTTGGCCGTGCGCGCGGCGGTGAAGGCGCCCTTCGGGTTGTCCGGGTTGGTCGGCATCGTCTCCTTGCCGTCGGAGAACAGCACGATGCGTGCCGGCGGCGGTTTGTCGCCGCCCCCGATCACCGCGCCCACCGTCGCGATGGCCTGCAGGGCGGTGTAGATGCCCTCCCCGGTCGCGGTGCGGTCCGCGTACTGCAGTTTGTCCAGCGCGGTCTTGGTCGATTCGCGGTTGGTCGTCGGCGACACCAACACCGTCGCGGTCCCCGCGTAGGCGATCAGCCCGAGGTTGATGCCCGGGGTCAGCTCTTCGGCGAACTGCTTGGCGGCTTCCTGCGCGGCCGCCATCCGGGTGGGCTGTACATCGGTGGCGCGCATGGACTGCGAGACGTCGATGACCAGCATCACCACCGCGCGGTTGCGGGGGATCCGGACGTCGTTCGTCGGGCCCGCCATCGCGATGGTGAACAACACCAGCGACGCGATGAGCAGAATCGCCGGCACGTGCCGCCACTTGGGCGGCCGTTTCGGGGCGACGCTTTCCAGCAGCTCCATGTTGGCGAACCGCAGCATGCGGCGCTGCCGCGCCAGCTGCATCAGGATGTAGAGCGCGGCCAGCCCCACGACGACAAGCAGGAACAGGAAGAACCACGAATGTTCAAAGCCCGACAACGACATTGGGCCGAGTAGCGGCAGGGTCACTGCCGCCCTGCCAATGCACCGCGCCGGCGGGATTCGACAAAGCGCACAATGTCGGCGATCCAGTCACGGTCGGTGCGCAGCGTCAGGATCGGAGCCCCGCAGCTGCGGATGGTGCGCGCCACGTCGGCACGGTGCGCCGCGGCGGCCTTGGCGAAATCGTCGCGCAGCTGAGCGTCGATGGTGAACTCACGGGTGACGCCGGACTCGGCGTCCTGCAGCACCACGTCGCCGATGTCGGGTAGCTCGACGTCGCGGGGGTCCAGCACCTCGACGGCCAGCACCTCGTGCCGGGCCGCGACGGCCCGCAGCGGGCGCATCCAGTTGATCGGCCCGAGGAAGTCGCTGATGATGACCGCCATGCCGCGGCGGCGTTCCGGGCGGCGCAGCGAGTCGATCGCCGTCGCCAGGTCACCACGCACCCCGACCGGGGCCCGGGGGGTGGTGGCGATGGTGCGCAGCAGCGTCTGCTCATGCTGGCGCCCGGAGCGGGCCGGCACCCGGGTGATGTTGGCGCCGGTGGAGACGATCGCGCCCAGCCGGTTGCCGCCCCCGCTGTTGAGGAACGTGATGGCGGCCGCGGCCGCGACGGCCAGGTCGCGCTTCTCGCACACGGTGGTGCCGAAGTCCAGGCTCGCCGACATGTCGACCACCAGCCAGGTTTCCAGCTCGCGATCGGCGATCATCTGCCGCACGTGCGGGTGCGTGGTGCGCGCGGTGACGGCCCAGTCCATCCGGCGGACGTCGTCACCCGGCTGATACTCGCGCGACTCCCCCGGCTCCGAGCCCGGCCCCGGGATCAGGCCGAGGTGATCGCCGTGCAGCACCCCGTCGAGCTTGCGCTTGACGGTGAGCTCGAGGGTGCGCAGCGCCGCCGACAGCTTCGGGTCGTCGATCTGACCCCGCTGCATCGATGGCGGATGGACCGCCGGCCGCTTGGGGTCGGTCACCGACCGCTGGCCGCGCCGGCGGGTTGCATCACCGGGGGCACCGAATGACCTTGCTGCGGAACGGCATTCACCTGAGGCAGGGCAACCGTCTGCAGCACCCGGTTGATGACGATCTCCGGTGAGATCTCGTCGGCCAGCGCGTCATAGGTGAGCACCAGCCGGTGGCGCAGCACGTCGGGGATGACGTCCACGACGTCCTGCGGGATCACGTAGTCACGGCCGCGGACCAGCGCCAGCGACCGGGCGGCGGCGATGATGCCCAGCGAGGCACGCGGGGACGCACCGAAGGAGATCCACGTCTTGACGTCGTTCATGCCGAGCTGTTCGGGATGCCGGGTCGCGGTCACCACGCGCACCACGTAGTCGACCAGCGCGTGGTGGACGAAGACGTTGGCCGCGATGTCCTGCAGGCGCAGCAGGTCGCCGGTGTTCAGGATCTGCTTGGGCTCCGGCGGGCGCACGCCCATCCGGTAGATGATCTCCCGCTCCTCCTCCGGGGACGGGTAGCCGACGTTGATCTTGAACAGGAAGCGGTCGCGCTGGGCTTCGGGCAGCGGGTAGACGCCCTCGTGCTCGATCGGGTTCTGCGTCGCCATCACCAGGAACGGGTTGGGCAGCGGGAAGGTCTTGCCGCCGATCGAGACGTGGCGCTCCTGCATGACCTCCAGCAGCGCGGACTGCACCTTGGCCGGCGCGCGGTTGATCTCGTCGGCGAGCAGGAAGTTGACCACCACCGGGCCGAGCTCGGTGTCGAACTCCTCCTTGCCCTGTCGGTAGATGCGGGTACCGATGATGTCGGTGGGCACCAGGTCGGGCGTGAACTGGATGCGCGCGAACGTCCCGCCGACCACCTTGGCGAACGTCTCGACGGCCAGCGTCTTGGCCACACCGGGCACACCCTCGAGCAGCACGTGCCCCTTGGACAACAGGCCGACCAGCATGCGCTCCACCAGCTGGTCCTGGCCGACGATGATCCGTTTGACCTCGAAGATGGCCCGCTCCAGGGTCTGCACCTCGGCGGCCAGTCCATTGCCACCGCCCGTCGGCGCTTCGTGAGCCGGGCCGGTTTGCCCGCCCGGGCCCGAGTAACCGCTGGCGCCTGGCGGCGGCCCACCTGCTGATGTCATGAACTGCTACCTTCCACCGCTCAACCGACAAAGCTCAATCGGACACGACTGCTGGCACGACCGATGTCGTGGCGACGTGCCCGCGTCCAACTATTCCAGGCCCGCCGAATTCCGTCGACGCTGGTGCACCGGCCCGGGACCCGCCCGCCGAACCCGACGTGGGGTCAGTACTCGATGATCCTGGTCAGGAACGGCGTCATGCCGGGCTTACGAACCGGGCTGACCGTAACCTTGGCGGCGCTGCCCGACGCCTCGAGCATCTGGCCGTTGCCCAGGTACATGGTGACGTGCTGGCTGCCGCCCGGGCCGTAGAAGATCAGGTCGCCGCGCCGGGCCTGATCCGGCGGGATGTGGCGCCCGGCGTTGTACTGGTCACCGGAGAACCGCGGGATCAGCACGCCGACGCCGGCGAACCCGTACCGCATCAGGCCCGAGCAGTCGAAGCCGGTGATGTTGGCGCCGTCGCCGACGCCCTTGCTCGGTCCGTCCAGCGAGCCACCACCCCACGAATACGGCACGCCCATCTGCGAGCCCATCCGGCGGATCACGTACTCGATGGCCTGCCGGCCGTTTGCCCGCGGAATCTTGGCGCCGGGATTGCCGGGAGTGGCCGCCGCGGCGGGAGGGTCGCCACCGAGGTTGATCCCGAGCCCGCTCAAGAATTGCTTGCCCAGATCCATCGTGGTCTGGGTGGCCTGTGCGGTGGCCTGCAGCGACGCGTTGGCGACCGCGAGCGGGTCGCCGGGCGCTCCGGCGCTGATCTGGGCCGGCAGCGTGGGGTCCCACTGGCCAGGGTCGGCACCGGCGAGAGGAGCCTGCGCCGCCACAGAAAACATCAGCCCGGACACCACCGCGGTGATCCAGGCGAAGTTGATGAGACGAAACCGATTGCGGCGCATGGCTCCTCGTTCAATACTCACTCGATCACCACTCGATGTACCGGATCACGTAGGGCGTCATGCCGCTGGTGCGTACCGGGGCGACGCGGACCTTCAACCCGATATCGGGGGCCTCGAGCATCTGGCCGTCGCCGAGGTAGATCGTGACGTGCTGGCTGCCGCCCGGGCCGTAGAAGATGACGTCGCCGCGGCGCATCTGTGACGACGGGATCTTGCGGCCCAGGTTGTACTGCGAGCCCGAGTAGTGCGGCAGCTTGATGCCCACCCCGGCGAACGAGTACAGCACCAGCCCCGAACAGTCGAAGCCGGTGATGCCCGCGCCGGAGTCGATGCCCTTGCTCGGGCCGGCCGCGTTGCCGCCGCCCCAGGAGTAGGGCACGCCGATCTGCGACATGCCGCGCCGGATCACGTATTCGGTGGCCTGCCGGCCGTACACCCGGGGGATGCGCCCGCCGACGCCACCGGGCGCCGCGTTGGTGATGCCGGTGTCGTCGGGCTTGAGAATGCCCATCTGCTGCAGGAAGTTGCGGCCCAGACCGGCGGTGACCTGAGTCGAGGTGGCCGAGATGCCGAGCACCTGGTTGATCACCGCGATCGGGTCGCCGGGAACGTTGGCGCTCGGGATCATCGGCAACGTCGGGTCCCAGGCGCCATCCCACTGGCGGCCCCCGGACGACGGCGCCGGCGCGCCCGGCGATCCGGTCTCCCACCGGTCGCCCGACGCGGGCGCTCCCGGCCCGCCGGCACCCGCGGACCACTGCCGCGCGGCTTCGCGCTTGGCCGCCTCGAGCTTGACCTGAGCCTGATCCCGTTCGGCGGCAAGGCGAATGATGTCTTCGCGTTGCTGGTCGAACTTCTGCTTGGAGTTGGTCAGCGCCGCCACGGCGGCGTCCTGACTGGATTTGGCGTCGGCGGCGGCCTTATCGGCATTCTGCTTGGCCAGCCGCGCCGCCGATTCCTTGTTCACCTGCTCGGTGCGGGCCTGCTGCAGCTTGGCCATCACGGTCTGCGAGCTCGTGGTCAGGTTCTTGGCGGCGGCTTCGGTCGCGATGATGTCCTCGGGGCTGCTCGCCGTCAGGTAGCTGTTCGACGGACCGTTCATATAGGTGGCCGCGGCGAACGTGTCGAAGCGGCGCTGCGCCCCGGAGATGGCGATGTTGGCGTCTTTGACCGCTTGCTGGCTGGTCTCCACATCGTGCTGGGCGGTGGCCGCGTTGTCCCGCGCGGTCTCCACGTCGACCAGGGCCTTGTTGACGCTTTCCTGCTCGGTCTGGATTTCGGCGCTCAGGTTCTGCAGCCGCTGGTTGGCCTTGGCGACGTCGGCGATGAGTGCGGCCAGGTTGTCGGCGGTGGGATCGGCCCCCGCGAGGCCCGGCGTCGCGATCAGCAGCGCCAGGCTCAAAACGGATGGAACGACGGGCCGCACCAGCCTTGCGACCGGTCGCGCAGAAGACCCCCAGCGTGTGCGTCTCATTCGACTCAGGTCTCCTACGGCTCAACACGACGGGTGGCGCCAGCCACAGGTTCCCCGAAAGGCGCCAAAGACAACACCAGCATCATTTGCACCGTACGTCACACGGATAGGCCTGCAAACGCTCCACCGAAATCGCACTCTCTACGTGCGTTTAATGTGACCGAACAGTGACCTGCCCGGTTTGCCGCAGTCGGCCGTGAGGGTTCGTCGATGGAACCCGAAGAAGCGAATACCGGTGGCTACACGGCGGTATTGGTGTCGGCGGCGGGGGTTGCCGCGATGTCGTCCGTCGTTGCTGAGCGCTTGCTACGCAACTGCAACATGCGGGTGCCGACGGCCGCCACGAAGACGACGATCAGCAGGAAAATCGTCAGGCCGGTCCAGGGAAATTCGGGCGTGTCCAACTCGTGCAAGAAATGCTGCGCGGAGACCACCGGGTTGCCGGTCTTGGCGATGTCCTCGCCGGCCTCGAGCGTGACGCGGGGGAACTGCGTGCTGTAGCTGCCGACGTAGCTCGGGCTGAGCGTCAGCACCGTCGCATCGTGATAGTCCGCGCCGACCACCGTCGAGATATCGCGCAATGGGGTGTCGTTCGGGGGGTTGTGGTCGAGCAGCACGATCTTGAGGTTGATGCCGTCGGCGCGCGCGTGGTTGACCACGTCGAGCAGTCCCGGCATCGCCGACGGCGGGGCGCTGACCCCGGTGGCGGCGACCTGAGCCTTCACCAACGTCATGTCGACGTCCACCGGAATGTAGAGCGGCAGCGTCGAGTGCGAGAACACGGTGTCCTGCGGTAGCGGTGCAACGAACGAATCGTGCCCGGTCATCTGCGCCTCCTGCGGTAGTGCTAGAGGCACCGTACGCGACTTCACCGTCGGGGGTTTAAACCGGCGGCCGCGGCGATAAGACTGGTTTCAGCGGTGCCGTCGTAATGCAGGACAAGCGTACTGTTAAAGTCGGCACGACTAGTTTGGGACGACCCGCCGACGCCAGCCCGTCGCGGTGGGAGAACTAAAGACTCTGGAGTTGAAGTGACTGATTCTGTGAATTCGTTCGAAGCCCGCGACACCCTCGAGGTCGGCGACCAGAGTTACCAGATCTATCGTCTCGACGCCGTCCCCAACACCGAGAAGCTCCCCTACAGCCTCAAGGTGCTGGCCGAGAACCTGTTGCGCAACGAGGACGGCGCCAACATCACCAAAGACCACATCGAGGCCATCGCGAACTGGGATCCCAAGGCGGAACCCAGCATTGAGATCCAGTACACGCCCGCCCGCGTCGTCATGCAGGACTTCACCGGCGTGCCCTGCATCGTCGACCTGGCCACCATGCGCGAGGCCATCGGCGAGCTCGGCGGCAAGGCGGACAAGGTCAACCCGCTCGCACCCGCCGACCTGGTGATCGACCACTCGGTGATCGCCGACCTGTTCGGCACCCCCGACGCGTTCGAGCGCAATGTCGAGATCGAGTACCAGCGCAACGGCGAGCGTTACCAGTTCCTGCGCTGGGGCCAGGGAGCTTTCCAGGACTTCAAGGTGGTGCCCCCGGGCACCGGCATCGTGCACCAGGTCAACATCGAGTACCTGGCCAGTGTCGTGATGGAGCGCGACGGCGTCGCCTACCCCGACACCTGCGTGGGAACCGACTCGCACACCACGATGGTCAACGGCCTCGGTGTGCTGGGCTGGGGCGTCGGCGGCATCGAGGCCGAGGCCGCGATGCTGGGCCAGCCGGTGTCGATGCTGATCCCCCGTGTGGTCGGCTTCAAGCTGACCGGTGAGATCCAGGCCGGCGTCACCGCAACCGACGTCGTGTTGACCGTCACCGAGATGCTGCGAAAGCACGGTGTGGTCGGCAAGTTCGTCGAGTTCTACGGCAAGGGTGTTTCCGAGGTTCCGTTGGCCAACCGCGCCACGCTAGGCAACATGAGCCCCGAATTCGGTTCCACCGCAGCCATTTTCCCCATCGACGAGGAGACCATCTCCTACCTCAAGTTCACCGGCCGCACCGACCGGCAACTGGCACTGGTGGAGACCTACGCCAAAGAGCAGGGGCTGTGGCACGACCCCGACCACGAGCCCGCCTTCTCGGAGTACCTCGAGCTCGACCTCTCCACGGTGGTGCCGTCGATCGCCGGACCCAAGCGCCCGCAGGATCGAATCGCCTTGTCGGCGGCCAAGTCCACCTTCCGCGACCAGATCCTCAGCTACGTCGACGGCGACGGGAAACAGGGCTACTCGAAGCTGGACGAGTCGGTCGAGGAGACCTTCCCGGCCAGCGATCCCGGCGCGGTGTCGAACGGGCATGCCGACGACGTCCCCGAGGTGCACTCGGCAGCCGCACATGCCAAGGGCCGCCCGAGTAACCCGGTGACCGTAAAGTCCGACGAGCGAGGCGAATTCGTGCTCGACCACGGCGCGGTGGTGATCGCCGCGGTCACGTCGTGCACCAACACCTCCAACCCCGAGGTGATGCTGGGTGCCGCGCTGCTGGCTCGCAACGCCGTCGAGAAGGGACTGGCGTCCAAGCCGTGGGTGAAGACCACCATGGCACCCGGCTCGCAGGTGGTCAACGACTACTACGACAAGGCCGGCCTGTGGCCGTATCTGGAGAAGCTCGGCTTCTACCTGGTCGGCTACGGCTGCACCACCTGCATCGGCAACTCCGGTCCGCTGCCCGACGAAATCTCGAAGGCCATCAACGACAACGACCTGTCGGTGACCGCCGTGCTCTCGGGCAACCGGAACTTCGAGGGCCGCATCAACCCCGACGTCAAGATGAACTACCTGGCGTCGCCGCCGCTGGTGGTCGCCTACGCGCTGGCCGGCACCATGGACTTCGACTTCGAATCCCAGCCGCTCGGCAAAGACAAAGAAGGCAACGACGTCTTCCTGAAAGACATCTGGCCGTCGCAGCAGGACGTCTCCGACACCATCGCCTCGGCGATCAACCAGGAGATGTTCACCAAGAACTACGGCGACGTGTTCAAGGGCGACGAGCGGTGGCGCAACCTGCCCACCCCGAGCGGCAATACCTTTGAGTGGAACGCGGATTCGACCTACGTCCGCAAGCCCCCGTACTTCGACGGCATGCCGGCCGAGCCCGAGACGGTCGCCGACATCACCGGCGCCCGGGTGCTGGCGCTGCTGGGCGATTCGGTGACCACCGACCACATCTCCCCCGCCAGCAGCATCAAGCCGGGAACCCCGGCGGCGCAGTATCTCGACGAGCACGGCGTGGAACGCAAGGACTACAACTCCTTCGGCTCGCGGCGCGGCAACCACGAGGTGATGATCCGCGGCACGTTCGCCAACATCCGGCTGCGCAACATGCTGCTCGACGACGTGTCCGGCGGCTACACCCGCGACTTCACCCAGGACGGCGCACCGCAGGCGTTCATCTATGACGCGGCGCAAAACTATGCGGCGCAAGACATTCCGCTGGTGGTGCTGGGCGGTAAGGAATACGGATCGGGTTCGTCGCGAGACTGGGCCGCCAAGGGAACGCGGCTGCTGGGCGTCCGCGCGGTGATCGCCGAGTCGTTCGAGCGGATCCACCGCTCCAACCTGATCGGCATGGGCGTGATCCCGTTGCAGTTCCCCGACGGCAAGTCGGCCACCGACCTTGGGCTGGACGGCACCGAGGTGTTCGACATCACCGGGATCGAAGAGCTCAACAACGGCAAGACGCCGAAGACGGTGCACGTCAAGGCAACCAGGGACGGAAAGGACGCGATCGAGTTCGACGCGGTGGTGCGTATCGACACACCCGGCGAGGCCGACTACTACCGCAACGGCGGCATCCTGCAGTACGTGCTGCGCAACATGCTCAAGTCCGGCTAGTCCCGGCCCGAATCCACCTCACCCAGTGCCCAAGGTCAGCGAGGACCATCTGGCGGCTCGACGCCGCCAGATCCTCGACGGCGCCCGCCGTTGCTTTGCCGAATACGGCTACGAGCAGGCGACGGTGCGTCGGCTGGAGAAGGCGATCGGGATGTCGCGCGGCGCGATCTTCCACCACTTCCGGGACAAGGACGCGCTGTTTTTCGCCCTCGCCCACGAGGACGCCGAACGGATGGCCGACGTGGCCTCCCGCGCGGGACTCATCCAGGTGATGCGCGACATGCTGGCCGCGCCGGACCAGTTCGACTGGCTGGCCACCAGATTGGAGATCGCCCGCAAGCTGCGCAACGATCCCGCGTTCAGCCAGGGATGGGCGGAACGTTCGGCCGAGCTGGCGGCTGCGACCACCGATCGGTTGCGCCGGCAGACGGAGGCGCACCGGGTGCGCGACGACGTGCCCGGCGACGTGCTGCAGTGTTATCTGGAATTGGTGCTCGACGGCCTGGTGGCTAGGTCGGCGTCCGGCGAGGACCCGCAGCGCCTATCCGCGGTCCTGGACCTGGTGGAAAACTCGGTGCGCCGCAACGACTCTGAGAAGCGATCGTAACGTCACTGCGAACAAGGGGACGTGATTTCGCAGTGTCGCTACGCCCGCGCGACCTTGGCGGTCCGGTTGGGGCCGCCGCGGCTGCGCATCGTGGTGCCCGACTCCCGCAGCAAGCTATGCACCGACCCGTAGGACCTGCCGGTCTTCGCGACCAGGCTGCGGATGCTGGCGCCGCCTTCGTAGGCGTGGCGCAGTTCGTCCAACAACTGGTCGCGCGTCTTGGCCGACCTTTGCGGTGTTCTCTTCATGGCTCCTCCGGCGCGGGACACGGTCGCAAGCACCCAGCGTAAGAAGCCGCTGTCGGTCGCGGGCCGATTTCGCCAAATCGCCTGCGAAGTCGTGGCGATCGCGAGCGCGGCGCAGCCGGGCGAAGCGGGTCGCCGCCATCAGATCAGGCGAGCTCGATGAGGTCCCGGTATTCGTCGGACCAGAAGTCCTCGGTGCCGTCGGGCAACAGCACGACGCGCTGCGGGTCGAGCGCCTCGGCCGCACCCGGGTCGTGCGTCACCAACACCACCGCGCCCTGGTAGCTGCGCAGCGCGTCGAGCACCTGCTCGCGCGAGGCCGGGTCGAGGTTGTTCGTGGGCTCGTCGAGCAGCAGCACGTTGGCGGTGGAAGCCACCAAACCAGCCAGCGCCAGCCGCGTCTTCTCACCGCCGGACAGGGTGCCCGCCGGCTGGTCGAGCTGGGGGCCGCTGAACATGAACGCGCCCAACAGGCCGCGCAGATCCTGCTCGCCCGAATCCGGTGCGGCATGGCGGATGTTCTCCCACACGGTCGCGTCGTTGTCGAGCGTGTCGTGCTCCTGGGCGAAGTAGCCGATCCGCAGCCCGTGCCCGGGCTCGAGTCCCCCGGTGTCGGGCGCCTCGGTGCCGGCCAGGATTCTCAGCAGCGTGGTCTTGCCGGCACCGTTGAGGCCCAGCACCACCACCCGCGAGCCGCGGTCGATCGCCAGGTCGACACCGGTGAACACCTCCAACGACCCGTAGGACTTGCTCAGCCCGGAGGCCACCAGCGGCGTGCGCCCGCACGCCGCTGGGTTGGGGAACTTGATGCGGGCCACCTTGTCGGCCACCCGCTCGTCGTCGAGTGCGGCCATCATCCGGTCGGCGCGGCGCAACATGTTCTGCGCGGCAACGGCTTTGGTGGCCTTCGCGCCGAGCTTGGCGGCCTGCGAGCGCAGCGCGGTGGCCTTGCGTTCGGCGTTCGCGCGTTCCCGGCGCCGGCGCTGCTCGTCGGTGGCCCGCGCGTCCAGGTATTTCTGCCACGTCATGTTGTAGACGTCGACCTCGCCGCGCACCGCGTCCAGGAACCACACCCGGTTGACGACGTCGGCGAGCAGTTCGACGTTGTGGCTGATGATCACCAGCCCGCCGGTGTGCGCGCGCAGGAAGTCGCGCAGCCAGCCGATGGAATCCGCGTCCAGGTGGTTGGTCGGCTCGTCGAGTAGCAGGGTGGTCGACGAACCCGACATGCCCGCGCCGCCCTCGGACGCGGCGAACAGGATGCGCGCCAACTCCACCCGGCGGCGCTGCCCACCGGACAGCGTGCGCAGCTGCTGCGTCAGCACCCGTTCCGGCAGGCCCAGACTCGCGCAGATGCGGCTCGCTTCGCTTTCCGCGCCATAGCCGCCCAGAGCGACGAAACGCTCCTCCAGCTGCCCGTACCGTCGGATCGCGCGGTCGCGGGCGTCGTCGTCGGCGACCTCGGCCATCAACGCCTGCTGCTTTTCCAGGTCGGTCAGCAACACGTCGAGACCACGGGCCGACAGCACCCGGTCGCGGGCCAGCACGTCGAGGTCGCCCTCTTTGGGATCCTGTGGCAGATAACCGATTTCGCCGGCGCGGTTGATCGCGCCCGCGTAGGGCTCGGTCTCCCCCGCCAGGATGCGCAGCGTGGTGGTCTTACCTGCGCCGTTGCGGCCCACCAGCCCGATGCGGTCGCCGGGCTGCACGCGCAGGTCGGGACCGTCCGGGGAGAGCAGGATGCGCGCACCAGCGCGGACCTCCAGGTCCGTGGCCGTGATCACGATCGCTCTCCTTGTTGAAAAGACGCCTATTTGTCGTCGGTGAACACCGGGGGTCGTCGTTCTGCGCGCGCGGCAACCGCTTCTTCGAAGTTGGCGCTGAGCAGGCGGACGAAAAGCTGTCCCAAGCCTTCGGCTTGCATGTGCCCTTCCAGGCTACCGGCGTCCAGTCCACTCCACAGCGTGCGCTTGGTCAACTCGATGCCCGGCCGCGAGAAGGCCGCTATGCGCGCGGCGATGGCGTAGCAGGTGTCCAGCAGCTGCTCCTCGGGCACCTGGCAGGACACCAGCCCGATGCGCTCGGCCTCCTCGGCGGTGATGTCACGGCCGGTCAGCATGATTTCGAAGGCGCGCGACGAGCCGATGGCCCGCGGTAGCAGGTAGGACAGCCCCAGCTCGCTGGCGGTCAGCCCGTTGTTGATGCCGGCGGCGCGGAAGTACGCGCTGGTCGAGGCCACCCGGATGTCGGCGGCCAGGGCCAGACACAGGCCGCCGCCGATGGCGGGGCCGTTGACCGCGGCGATCACCGGTTGGTGCAGCCGGCGCAGCGCCAGGATGACCTCATCGAGGATCTCCATGGAGCGCAGCGCGTAGGTCGGGCGGGTCAGTCCCTCGACGTGGGGCACGGAGCCCGCGGACTTGTGATCGGCGCCGGAGGAGAAGCCGCGACCGGCCCCGGTCAGCACGACCACGCGCACCGAATTGTCGTACGTGACCTTTTCCAGGGCCTCCTTGAGCGGCAGCATGACGTCGAACGCCATCGAGTTCATCCGCTCGGGCCGATTCAGGGTTATCAGCGCGACGCCGGGCCGCGGGTGATCTACCAGTACCAAACTCACCCATGCAACCTAGCGCGTAGCTAACCGTGGTTCTGCGCGCAGCGCGGACGCGGGGCTTATTCGGCTTGCCCGGCCTCGGCGGCGTCGACGTCGAAGGCGCGGACTTGTTGGACCAGGTCCTCCAAAGCGGCCGGCGGCAGGGCACCGGGCTGGTTGAACAGCAGTTTGCCCTTCTTGAACGCCATCAGCGTCGGGATGGACCGGATCTGGGCCGCGGCGGCCAGCTGTTGTTCGGCCTCGGTGTCGACTTTGGCGTGCACGATGTCGGGGTGTTTCTCCGCCGACGCCTGGAAAGTGGGACCGAACTGGCGGCACGGGCCGCACCAGGACGCCCAGAAGTCGACGAGCACGATGTCGTTGCCCTCGATGGTTTCGTTGAACTTCTCAGCGGTGAGATCAAGTGTTGTCACGTTTGCCGTAACGCCCGGCGCCGACGCGATGTTCCCCGATGCGCCGCGACTTCGGAATGCGGCTATCGATGGGCGGGGACACTCGGACCGGCACTGGTTACGGTTGCGTACGTTTTCCCGCGTCCGACAGACTGGGCCTGACGATCCGCCGCCTCGAGGACCAGTGAGGGAATCGCGTTGGGCCACTACATCGCAAACGTTCGTGATATCGAGTTCAACCTTTTCGAAGTGCTCGATGTCGGCGCCGTTTTGGGCACCGGCGGCTACAGCGACCTCGACGAGGACACGGTCAAAACGATATTGGCCGAGGCCGCTCGCCTCGCCGAAGGTCCGGTGGCCGAATCCTTCGCCTTCGCCGACCGCAATCCGCCGGTGTTCGACCCGGCCGAGCACAAGATCACGGTGCCCGACGAGTTGGCCAAGACGGTGGCGGCGCTCAAGGAGGCCGGCTGGTGGCGGCTGGGCATGGCCGAAGAGATCGGCGGCATGCCCGCCCCGCCGCCGCTGGCGTGGGCGGTCAACGAGATGCTCATCTGCGCCAACCCGTCGGCGAATTTCTTTTGCCTGGGCCCGTTCATGTCTCAGGCGTTGTACGTCGAGGGCAACGAGCAGCAGCGACAATGGGCCGCGCAGGGCGTGGAGCGGGGCTGGGCGGCCACCATGGTGCTCACCGAGCCCGACGCGGGTTCCGACGTCGGCGCCGGCCGCGCCAAAGCCATCGAACAACCCGACGGCACCTGGCACATCGAGGGCGTCAAGCGCTTCATCTCCGGCGGCGACGTGGGCGATACCGCCGAGAACATCTTCCATCTGGTGCTGGCCCGCCCGGAGGGCGCCGGACCGGGTACCAAGGGGCTGAGCCTGTTCTACGTGCCCAACTTCCTGTTCGACCCCGACACCTTCGAACTCGGCCCCCGCAACGGGGTTTACGTCACCGGGGTGGAGCACAAGATGGGCATCAAGTCCTCCCCCACGTGCGAATTGACCTTCGGCGCAACGGATGTGCCCGCCGTCGGCTACCTGGTCGGCGATGTGCACCGAGGCATCGCGCAGATGTTCACCGTGATCGAGCAGGCGCGCATGACGATTGGCGTCAAAGCCGCCGGCACGCTGTCCACGGGTTACCTGAACGCGCTGGCCTTCGCCAAGGAGCGGGTGCAGGGTGCGGACCTGACGCAGATGTCCGACAAGACCGCGCCGCGGGTCACGATCATCCACCACCCCGACGTGCGCCGCAGCCTGATGACCCAGAAGGCGTACGCGGAAGGGCTGCGCGCGCTCTACATGTATGCCGCCGCACATCAGGATGCCGCTGTGGCCCAACGTGTTTCGGGTGCAGATCCCGAGATGGCGCACCGCATCGACGATCTGCTGCTGCCGATCGTCAAGGGGGTCAGCTCGGAGCGGGCCTATGAGGTACTGACCGAGTCGCTGCAGACGCTGGGCGGTTCCGGCTTTTTGGCCGACTATCCGCTCGAGCAGTACATCCGGGATTCCAAGATCGATTCGCTCTATGAGGGCACCACCGCCATCCAGGCGCTGGACTTCTTCTTCCGCAAGATCGTGCGCGACCGGGGTCAGGCCCTGCAGTTCTTGACGACTCAGATCACCGCGACCATCGACGACTGCGACGAGGCGCTCAAGCCGATCGCCCAACTGGTGCAGACAGCGTACGACGACGTCACGGCGATGACGGGCGCGCTGACCGGTTACCTGATGTCGGCGGCCCAACACGCAGAAGAGATCTACAAGGTGGGGCTGGGATCGGTGCGCTATCTGCTCGCGGTGGGCGATCTGCTGATCGGCTGGCGGTTGCTGGTGCAGGCGATCATCGCGACCCGCGCGCTGGCCGACGGCGCCGGGAATGACGAAGCGTTCTATCGGGGCAAGGTCGCGACCGCGGGGTTCTTCGCCAAGAACATGCTGCCGAAGCTCACCTCGCTGCGCGGCGTGATCGAGTCGATCGACGACGAGATCATGAAGGTGACCGAAGAGGCGTTCTGAGCGCGGCAGATACACAGGTTAGGCACAGTTTAAACGGGTAAACCATGACGTTGGCTCTAACCGACGAATGGAGAAACGTTGATGTCTGCCAGCTGTCAAATGCCCCGGCTCACTCGCTTCGCGGTCTTCGCCGTTGCGGGAGCCGCCGCATTGTCCCTGTCCGCCTGCGGCTCTTCGAACAAATCCGGTTCCACATCCACCTCCACCTCAACCTCGACGTCCGTCGTCACGTCGACGACCACGTCGTCGGCCCCCAACGCCGAAGCGCGGGTCAGCGGTCTGATCGCCTCGGTAGCGGGCAACTCCATCCAGGTCACCAAGGAAGACAACGCGACCGCCTCGGTCAACTTCACGTCGACCACCAAGATCACCGAGGCCGTCCCGGCCGGGCTTCCGGACGTCACCCCGGGCAGCTGCGTCAGCGTGAAGCCGACGGAGGGATCGGCGCCCGGCCAGGCGGTGACCGCCGCGTCGGTGAAGATCAGCGAGTCCGTGAACGGCGCCTGCCCGAAGCCGCCGCAGTCCGCGCCCGGCGCTTCGACCACCACGCCGCCGTCCCTTGCGCCGTCGCAGGCGCCCGCGAAGCCGGCCTGGGTCCGGGGCTCGGTCGCATCCGTGTCCGGTAACACCATCAACGTGACCAACACCGATCCCAGCGGCAACACCACGCAAACGACCGTGACGGTCGATGACAAGACCAAGTACAGCAAGCAGTCGCCGGCGAACACCGACGCGATCACGCCGGGCAAATGCCTGTCCGCGCGCGGAACTCAGGACAACGGCGGGGCGCTGC
>NZ_LZKI01000123.1 GCF_001672755.1 Mycobacterium colombiense
TGCCCATCTCGACGATCTCGTTCGGGACCAAGGGCGGCGAGATCGAGATGGACGGGCAGCGCATCGCCGTCCCGGTCTCGACCGACCAGATGAAGATGGTCGCCAAGCTGTCCGGCGGGCAGTCCTACACCGCCACCAGCCTGGGTGAGCTCGAAAAGAGCTACAACGCCATCGAGAACGAGATCGGCTATCGCACCGTGCCGGGGCCGGGCAGCGCCGGCTGGCTGCGCCTCGGCGTGCTGACCGCCCTGATCGCGACGGCGCTGGCGCTGCTGATCAACCGGCGCCTGCCCAGCTGAGCGCTCAGGCGGGCAGCCTGCGGTTCAGCAGCAGACCGGCCAAGACGGCGCCGGCCATGACGAAGGCGCCGAGCAGCATCCAGGCCAGGCTCGCGTCGCCCTTCACGGTTTCGTAGCCGATCTGGCGCTGCAGCGTCGAGTACACGTTCTTCAGCGAGTCCAGGCTGTCGGCGTGGAACGACTGACCATCGGTGATCTCGCAGATCTTCTGCAGGGTCTGGTCGTCGACCGGGACCGGGATGGTGGCGCCCTCGTAGTCGACGGTGCCGTACGGGGTGCCGAACGAGATCGTCGAGATCTGCACGCCCTCGGCCTTGGCGGCGCGGGCCGCGGTGAACGCCCCCTGCGGCGCGTTGGGGTCCAGCGGCACGTTCTCGGCGCCGTCGGAGAGCAGCACGATGCGGGCCGGTGGCGGTTTGTCGCCGCCGGCGACGGCCGTGGCGCTGATCGCCTGCAAGGCGGTGAAAATGCCTTCTCCCGTAGCGGTTTTGGGCATCGGCTTGAGGCTGTCGATGCCCGCCTTCACCGCGCCGCGGTTGGTCGTCGGCGGCACCAGCAGCGTGGCGTTGGCGGCGAACTCCACCAGCCCCAGGTTGATCGCCGGGCGTGAGCTGGCCGGCGAACTGCGTGGCGGCCTGTTCGGCGGCCTTGAGCCGGTTGGGCTCGACGTCGGTCGCCCGCATGGACTGCGACATGTCGATCACCAGGGT
>NZ_LZKI01000124.1 GCF_001672755.1 Mycobacterium colombiense
CGTGCTTGAACGGCTGGATGAGGTACGGCGTGGCGATGGTGTTGTCGACGATCAGCGGGATGCCGTTGGCGTGCGCGACGCCGGCGACCCCGGGAATGTCCAGCACGTCGATCTGCGGGTTGGAGATGGTCTCGCCGAAGAAGGCCTTGGTGTTCGGCCGCACCGCCGACTGCCACGAATCCAGGTCGTCGGGGTCGTCCACGAAGGTGACCTCGATGCCGAGCTTGGCCAGCGAGTAGTGGAACAGGTTGTACGTCCCGCCGTAGAGCCGCGGGCTGGAGACGATGTGATCTCCGGCACAAGCCAGGTTCAATATGGCGAAGGTCTCAGCGGCCTGCCCGGAGCTGAGAAACAGCGCCGCCACCCCGCCCTCGAGCGCGGCGACGCGCTGCTCGACGACGTCGGTGGTCGGGTTGCCGATCCGGGTGTAGATGTTGCCCGGCACTTCCAGCCCGAACAGGGCGGCGGCGTGCGTGGTGTCGTCGAAGGTGTACGACGTGGTCTGGTAGATCGGCAGGGCGCGGGCGTTGGTGGCCGGGTCCGGGTGCTGGCCGGCGTGCACCTGCTTGGTGTCGAACGACCAATTCGCGGTCGGATCGGTGTCGTGATCGGCGTTGTCGGAGGTCACGGGGGTGCTTTCTGCTGGTAGGGGATCTGCTAGCGGACGGGCGGGACGCCGGAAGGCGGCGTCAACCGGCGCCGCGGATTAGCAGCGACACACGATGAGGAGCGAATGAGCGAAGCGAGCGCACATCACGTTTCCCTGTCTACTCAGGGGCCCGTCACGGCGGACCCGCGCTTGCCGGATAGCCGGTTGTCTGGCTACTCAACCTGGTCATCACCCGGGGCACCCCACCGCGGTTGGAGGGTTGCCGGCCAGCAAGCCGGGGCTTGATGCTGGCGCTCATGACCAATACAAAGACTATCTTACTGTGCCGAGTCGGTGCCAACCCTCGCGGTACATGTGCAGGTCGACACCTGTCCAAACACCCTTGCTAACGTGGCAGTCAGAACGCTGAGCCCCCAAAATTTCAACCCATCATTGACGCCGGGAGAGGGATCGTGAGCGCCGAACAGCCGACCGTCATCTACACACTGACCGACGAAGCGCCGCTGCTGGCGACTTACGCGTTCCTGCCGATCGTGCGCGCCTTCGCCGAACCGGCGGGCATCGAGATCAAGACCAGCGACATCTCCGTGGCGGCCCGCATCCTCGCCGAGTTCCCCGAGCACCTGACCGAAGAGCAGCGGGTGCCCGACAACCTGGCGGAACTGGGACGGCTGACGAAGCTGGCCGACACCAACATCATCAAGCTGCCGAACATCAGCGCCTCGGTGCCCCAGCTGATCGCCGCGATCAAGGAACTGCAGGGCAAGGGATTCAAGGTCCCGGACTTCCCGCACAGCCCAAAGACCGACGAGGACCGCGAGATCCGGGACCGCTACGCCAAGTGCCTGGGCAGCGCGGTCAATCCGGTACTGCGGCAAGGCAACTCAGACCGGCGTGCACCCAAGGCCGTCAAGGAGTACGCACGCAAGCACCCGCACAGCATGGGCAAGTGGTCGCAGGCGTCGCGCACCCACGTCGCGACCATGCGGCACGGCGACTTCTATCACGGCGAGAAGTCGATGACGCTGGACCGCGCGTGCAACGTGAAGATGGAGCTGGAGACCAAGAGCGGCAAGACGATTGTGCTCAAGCCCATGGTGTCGCTGCGCAAGGGCGACGTCATCGATTCCATGTTCATGAGCAAGAAGGCCCTCATCGAGTTCTACGAAGAACAGATGCAGGACGCCTACGAGACCGGCGTGATGTTCTCGCTGCACGTCAAGGCGACGATGATGAAGGTGTCGCACCCCATCGTCTTCGGCCACGCCGTGAAGATCTTTTACAAGGACGCGTTCGCCAAGCACGGCGAGCTGTTCGACCAACTCGGCGTCGACGTCAACAACGGATTGTCCGATCTGTACGACAAGATCGAGTCGCTGCCCGCGTCGCAGCACGACGAGATCATCCGCGACCTGCACGCGTGCCACGAGCACCGGCCCGAACTGGCCATGGTCGATTCGGCCAAGGGCATCACCAACTTTCACTCGCCTAGCGACGTGATCGTGGACGCGTCCATGCCGGCGATGATCCGCGCGGGCGGCAAGATGTGGGGGGCCGACGGACGGCAGAAGGACACCAAGGCCGTCAACCCCGAGTCCACCTTCTCCCGGATCTATCAGGAGATCATCAACTTCTGCAAGACCCACGGGCAGTTCGATCCGACCACGATGGGCACCGTTCCCAACGTCGGGCTGATGGCGCAGCAGGCGGAGGAGTACGGCTCGCACGACAAGACGTTCGAGATCTCCGAGGACGGGGTCGCCAACATCGTCGACCTCGACACCGGGGAAGTGCTGCTGACCCAGAACGTCGAGGAGGGCGACATCTGGCGGATGCCGATCGTGCGCGACGAGCCGATCCGCGACTGGGTCAAACTGGCCGTCAACCGGGCCCGGAATTCGGGTATGCCGGTGGTGTTCTGGCTCGATCAGGAGCGCCCGCACGAGAACGAGCTGCGCAAGAAGGTCAACACCTACCTGGCCGAGCACGACACCGAGGGCCTCGACATCCAGACCATGTCGCAGGAACGGGCGATGCGGCACACGATCGAGCGCGCCATGCGGGGGCAGGACACCATCGCCGCGACCGGAAACATCCTGCGCGACTACCTGACCGACCTGTTCCCGATCCTGGAGCTGGGCACCAGCGCCAAGATGCTGTCGATCGTGCCGTTGATGTCCGGCGGCGGGATGTACGAAACCGGGGCAGGCGGTTCGGCGCCCAAGCACGTCCACCAGTTGCTCGAGGAGAACCACCTGCGCTGGGACTCCCTGGGTGAATTCCTCGCTCTGGGAGCATGTTTCGAAGACATCGGCATCAAGACCGAGAATGAGCGCGCCAAGGTCCTGGGCAAGACGCTGGACGCCGCGATCGGCAAGCTGCTGGAGAACAACAAGAGCCCGTCGCGCAAGACCGGCGAACTCGACAACCGGGGCAGCCAGTTCTACCTGGCGCTGTACTGGGCGCAGGAACTCGCGAATTCCGACGACGACGAGTTGCGCAAGCATTTCGCCGCGCTGGCCGACTCGCTGGCCGAACACGAGGAAGACATCGTGTCCGAACTGGCCGCGGCGCAGGGCGAGACGGTCGACATCGGCGGCTATTACCAGCCGGACACCGAGAAGACCACGGCGATCATGCGGCCCAGCAAGACATTCAACGAGGCGCTAGCGGCTTCGACAGGCTAGGGCCGCAAGCAGGAGGCCGGACTCGACATGGCAGGCGAAGGCAAGATCAAGGTCAAGGGCCGCGTCGTAGAGCTCGACGGTGACGAAATGACTCGCGTCATCTGGAAGTTCATCAAGGACATGCTGATCCTGCCGCACCTCGACATCGACCTGGACTACTACGACCTGGGCATCGAGCACCGCGACCGCACCGGCGACCAGGTGACCATCGATGCCGCCTACGCCATCAAGAAGCACGGCGTGGGCGTCAAGTGCGCGACCATCACCCCCGACGAGGCCCGCGTCCAGGAGTTCAACCTCAAGAAGATGTGGCTCTCCCCGAACGGCACCATCCGGAACATTTTGGGCGGCACCATCTTCCGCGAGCCCATCGTGATCTCGAATGTGCCGCGGCTGGTGCCGGGCTGGACCAAGCCGATCGTCATCGGCCGCCACGCTTTCGGCGACCAGTACCGGTCGACCAATTTCACGGTCGACAAACCCGGAACCGTCGCAATCACTTTCACCCCCGCCGACGGCAGCGAGCCGATGGTGCACGAGGTGGTGTCCATCCCCTCCGACGGCGGCGTCGTGATGGGGATGTACAACTTCAAGGACTCCATCCGGGACTTCGCGCGCGCGTCGCTGAAGTACGGGCTGAACGCCAAGTGGCCGGTGTACCTGTCCACCAAGAACACCATCCTCAAGGCCTACGACGGCATGTTCAAAGACGAGTTCCAGCGCATCTACGACGAGGAGTTCAAGGACCAGTTCGAGGCCGAGGGGCTGACCTACGAGCACCGGTTGATCGACGACATGGTCGCGGCCTGCCTGAAGTGGGAGGGCGGCTACGTGTGGGCCTGCAAGAACTACGACGGCGACGTCCAGTCGGACCTCGTCGCGCAGGGCTACGGCTCACTGGGGCTGATGACGTCGGTGCTGATGACCGCCGACGGCAAGACGGTCGAGGCCGAGGCCGCGCACGGCACCGTCACCCGGCACTTTCGCCAGTATCAGGCCGGCAAGCCGACCTCGACCAACCCCATCGCCTCGATCTTCGCCTGGACGCGGGGGCTGGCGCACCGTGGCAAGCTGGACGACACCCCCGAGGTGATCGAGTTCGCGCAGACGTGTGAGCACGTGGTGGTCTCCACCGTCGAGAGCGGCAAGATGACCAAGGACCTGGCCATTTTGATCGGCCCGGACCAGGAGTGGCAGCAGAGCGAGGAGTTCCTCAACTCGATCGCCGAGAACCTGGAAAAACAGCTGGCTAGCTAGCCGGTGGCTGGTACTGGTCTGGAAGCCGGTTGGCCCCGCCTGCGCATTCGTCGATGAAGTCGGCGATGGCGGCGGCGACCCGCTCGGGCGCCTCGAACATGGGCACGTGCCCGACGCCGTCGAGCTTGGTGATCTTCGTTCCCGGCGGCAGGTAGTCGGTGAAGTGCCGGTTGAACCTGCTTGCGGGCACCACCCGGTCCTTCTCGCACAGCACCAGCTGGACGGGCACCGCGGTGTCGGCCAGCTGCAGCAGGCCGGGGTCCAGCAGCGACTTGGCCAGCAGCTGGAAGTAGGCCGGGCAGTGGGCGGCGTCGTCGACAACGCCGTGCAGCTGCTGCTCGCTGATCCCGTCGGGCGTCGCGGTCAGCGGCAGGGTGGCCAGCCGCCGGCTCAGCGGCAGCCGCAGGGTGCGCTCGCCGAGCAGCCGGGCCAGCGCCAGCATCGGCATGCCCGCGATGAACTTGCTGATGACCTCGAATTTCACCGGGCTCCACCGCGTCCATCCGCCGGCGGCGCCGATGCCGGTCACGCTGCGTGCACGCCCGCGCCGCTCCAGCTCGAAGGCGACCCAGCCGCCCAGCGAGTTGCCCACCAGGTGGGCGGTCTCCCAGCCGAGCTGGTCGAGCTGGCGCTCGACGTGGTCAGCCAGCACCGACGAGCTCAGCAGCCAGGTGCCCGCGTAGGGCCCGCCGTTGTGCCCGGCCATGGTGGGGGCGAAGACCTCGAAGCGGCCGGTGTCGGCCAGTCGCGGCGCGACCGGATCCCACACGGTCTGCGACATCAGGAATCCGTGCAGCATCAGGACCGGCTCTCCGGAACCGAGGTGGATCGGCGAACGAGTCGTCATAACCCGACATTAAATCCGGTACCGCCGGTACCGCAACCGGCGGGGTTGCGCGGGCGCCGGTCGGTGCGGCCCCGGCCGTCGCGCGTGAAAAGATCGGTGCATCATGAGCACCGCTACCGGATCCAGCCGGATTTTCTCCGGCGTGCAGCCCACCTCCGATTCCCTTCACCTGGGTAACGCGCTGGGCGCGGTCACGCATTGGGTCGCGCTGCAGGACGATCACGACGCGTTCTTCTGCGTGGTCGACCTGCACGCCATCACCATCGCCCAGGATCCCGACGCGCTGCGCCGCCGCACCCTGATCACGGCCGCGCAGTACCTGGCGCTGGGCATCGACCCGGCCCGCAGCACCGTGTTCGTGCAGAGCCACGTGCCCGCCCACACCCAGCTGGCCTGGGTGCTGGGCTGCTTCACCGGCTTCGGGCAGGCCTCGCGGATGACGCAGTTCAAGGACAAGTCGCTGCGCCAGGGCGCCGACTCCACGACCGTGGGGTTGTTCACCTACCCGGTGCTGCAGGCGGCCGACGTGCTGGCCTACGACACCGATCTGGTACCGGTGGGCGAGGACCAGCGTCAGCATCTCGAGTTGGCGCGCGACATCGCGGAGCGGTTCAACAGTCGCTTCCCGGAGACGTTCGTGGTGCCGGACATGCTCATTCCGAAGGCCACCGCGAAGATCTACGACTTGCAGGATCCGACATCGAAGATGAGCAAGTCGGCGGCCACCGATGCCGGGTTGATCAACCTGCTGGACGAACCGGCGGTGTCGGCCAAGAAGATTCGCTCCGCGGTCACCGACAGCGAGCGCGAGATCCGCTTCGACACCGAGGCCAAGCCCGGCGTGTCCAACCTGCTGAGCATCCAGTCCGCGGTCACCGGTGTCGGCATCGATCGGCTCGTGGAGGGCTATGCCGGAAGGGGTTACGGCGATTTGAAGAAGGACACCGCCGAGGCGGTCGTCGAATTCGTCGCCCCGATCAAGGCCCGGGTCGACGAACTGACCGCCGATTTCGCCGAATTGGAGGCCGTGCTCGCGGCCGGCGCGGAAAAGGCCAACGATGTGGCCGGGAAAACGGTCCAGCGGGTTTACGATCGGCTTGGGTTTCTTCCACAAGGGAACTAGATCCAAAGGAGCTAGTACCGCTACTCATTTGGAGTCGTGCGATGAGTGAGCCGGCCAAGCCGGGCTTTTTCGATCGGCTGCGTGCCCGCCACGGGTGGATCGATCACGTCATCCGCGCCTACCAGCGTTTCGACGAGCGCAACGGCGGGTTCTTCGCTGCCGGCCTCACCTACTACACGATCTTCGCGTTGTTTCCTTTGCTCATGGTCGGTTTCGCGGTCTTCGGTTTCGTGCTGGCGCGGCGACCGTCGTTGTTGAGCACCATCGACGACCACATCCGCTCCCAGGTGACCGGCACGCTGGGTAATCAGCTGCAGGAGCTGATGAACTCGGCCATCGATGCCCGGACGTCGGTCGGCGTGATCGGTCTGGCCACCGCGGTGTGGGCGGGCCTGGGCTGGATATCGCACCTGCGCCAGGCGCTGACGGAGATGTGGTGGGATGAGGAGATCGCGTCACCGGGCTTCGTGCGCAACAAGTTGTCCGACCTGCTGGCGATGGTGGGGACGTTCGCGGTGATCGTGGCCACCGTCGCGCTGACCACCGTCGGCCATGCCGCGCCCATGGCCGCGCTGCTGAAATGGCTTGGCATACCGCAGTTTGTGGTGTTCGACTGGCTCTTCTGGGTGTTCTCGATTCTGATCGCGACGCTGGTGTCGTGGCTGCTTTTCACGTGGATGATCGCCCGCCTGCCACGCGAAAAGGTCAGCCTGGTCGATTCGATGCGGGCCGGGCTGATCGCGGCCATCGGCTTCGAGGTGTTCAAACAGGTCGCCTCCATCTATCTGCGGGCGGTGCTGCGCAGCCCGGCGGGCGCGGCCTTCGGCCCGGTGCTGGGGTTGATGGTGTTCGCTTACATCACCGCGTATCTCGTGCTGTTCTGCACCGCCTGGGCGGCGACCGCCTCCAATGACCCGCGCAGTCAACCCGTCGCGCCTCCGGCCCCGGCGATCATCGCGCCCCGGATTCAGATGGACGAGGGCCTGAACACCCGCCAGACCCTGACCGCGATGGCATTGGGAGCCGTTGGGGCGCTGACGCTTTCCCGGATCGCCCGCCTCACCCGCCGCGATCGCTAGCGCCAGGTGCCGCGCACCATGACCTCCGATACGGCCAAACCAGCGTCCAGCACAACGAGATTGGCATCGTAGTCCGCCCTCAGCTCGCCCACCCGTTGCAGGCCGAGCGCACGCGCCGGCGTCGTGGCGGTCGTCTGCACCGCGGCGAGCAGTCCGGCGTCGGCATGCACCGCGCGGAAGAGCCGATCCATGGTGGCGGTGCTCCCCGCGATCGTCGACGTCCCGTGCACCCGTGCCACACCGGCGACGACATCGACGTGCACCGACCCGAGCCGGAACGCTCCGTCGGGCCGGCCGGCCGCGGCGATCGCATCGGTGATCATCGCGACCCGGTCCGCCCCGGCGGCCGCGATCACCGCCGCCACCACGTCGGGATGCAGGTGCACGCCGTCGGCGATCACCTCGACGGTCACCCGCGGGTCGCGCAGCAGTGCCAGGGCCGGGCCCGGCTCGCGGTGGTGCAGCGGCGGCATCGCGTTGAACAGATGCGTGCCGACCGTGGCGCCCAGCGCGATGGCGTGCCGGGTCTGCTTGTAGGTGGCGTCGGTATGCCCCACCGCCACAACGACTCCCGCGTCCACGAACCGACGGATCGCCGCGTCGGCCCCGGGCAGCTCGGGTGCCAGCGTCACCATCCGGATGGTGCCGTCGCCCGCGGCCAGCACCGCGTCGATCTCGCCCGGGTCCGGCTCGCGCATCTTCGTGCGATCGTGGGCTCCGCAGTGTGCGCCGCTCAGCCACGGCCCCTCCAGGTGGACGCCCGCGACGGTGCCCCGATGGGTGGCCTCGGCGAGCGCGCGCACCCCGGCGAGCAGTTCGGACGGCGCGGCGGTCACCAGGCTGGCCAGCGTGGTGGTGGTGCCGTGCCGCAGGTGGAACGCGGCGGCGCCGGCGATGCCGTCCGCCTCGGTGTAGGACGCGCCGCCGCCGCCGTGCACGTGCATGTCGATAAAGCCGGGCACCACAGTGCAATCGGGGAAGTCCCGGTCGGCCGGGTGGGGCGGCGGGCCGGGCGCGCAGGCCGCGATCTGTCCTCCGGAGGTCTGCAGCCAGCCGGGGCGGCAGACCCGACCGTCGAGCACCATGGTGCCCGCGGCGATCACGACCATCGGCCGCCGTTTTCCCAGAAGTGGCGGATGTCCTCGAGCTGGCGGCCCTTGGTTTCCGGCGCGTAGCGGTACACGAAGACGAGCGCGACCGCCGCGAGCCCTGCGAACAGCGCGAAAGTCCCTGCGCCACCGAGTGAATGGAGGAGGCTCAGGAAGACGGCGGCGATGATGGCGTTAGCCACCAGGTTTGAGGTCAACATGGTGCTCGACCCGATCGAGCGTAGCCGGGACGGGAAGCTTTCGCTGGCGTACACCCAGCCCAGCGAGCCGAAGCCCATCGTGTAGCCGATGATGAACAGCAGGATGCCGGCGAACCCGGCGATGGCGCCACCGAAGCCCTGACCGAACACGGCCATCAGCACGAGGTCGGCGATGATCATCATGGCGGTGCCCCACAACAGGATTGGCCGACGGCCCACCCGGTCGACCAGCAGCAGCGCCGCGCCGACCGCCGCCAGGCCGGCGACCTGCAGCAGCGCCGGCAACCCGAGCAGTGCGAAATTGCCGGTGAAGCCCATGGCCTGAAAGATTCGGGGGCTGTAGTAGATGATCGCGTTGATGCCGGTGATCTGGATCAGGAAGCCGAGCACGACCACGAACGCGGTGGCCCGCAGGTATGGGGGCCGCAGCATCTCGGTGAACCCGCCCCTGGCGCCGGGCGCGGACTCGCTCAGCGCGCGGCCGATCTCGGCGAGCTCCTCGTCGACGCGCGCGGTGGGTTCCACCCGCAGCAGCGCCCGCCGCGCGTCGTCCATCCGGCCCTTCAGCACGTACCAGCGGGCCGTGTCGGGCATCCGAATCACCAACGGCAGCAACACCACTGCCGGCACGCAGGCCAGCCCCAGCATCCACCGCCAGCTGTGGGTGCCGGCCAGCAGGTAGCCGGTCACGTAGCCGACGATCAGGCCAGTGACGATCGCCAGCTGGTAGGCCGTCAGCAGCGAACCGCGTACCGCCGTCGGCGCCGACTCCGCCACATAGACCGGGACCACCACCACCGTCACGCCGATCGTCAGCCCCAGCAGCAGCCGCGCCGTCAGCAACATCGGCAGCGAGACCGAGAACGCGGCCAGCACCGCGAAAACCGCGTAGGCGGACAGGATCAGCACCACCGACCGTTTCCGTCCGATCACGTTGGCCAGCACTCCGGCGCCCAGCGCCCCGATGATCTGGCCGATCACCACCATCGTCGTCAGCAGTTCCTGCTGGCGCGTGGACAATCCGAAGTCCTCGGTGACGAACAACTGCGCCCCGGCGATGATGGACAGGTCGTAGCCGTAGGTGACGCCCACGCTGGCGGCGGTGAGCCCGACCAGGAGTCCGCGCCGCGATCCGCCTGCCACGGCGCTCAGCGGTGAAGTGGGCGGCGGTTCATCGAGCGGGCCATCATGATCAGCGCGAACACGACGATGGTCCCGATCACCGCCACGCCCACCCGGATCGGCATGGCCTCCGCCGACGGGATGATCCCGCCGGCCTCAGCGTTATTGGCGAGCGGGTCCGCCGTGGCGTCGCGCTTGGCCGGCGCCAGGGACGGGTCGGGCGCGATCAGCGACCCGACCTGCGTGCCCTGCGGCGTGGAGAAGCCGTAGTCCAGCAGATGCGCGGCCTGTTCCCACGGCGCGATCGGCACCCGCGTCCCGTGCAGCAGCACCGCCACCAGCCGTCGCCCGTCGTGGTTGGCCGCACCCACGAACGTCTGGCCGGCGTCATCGGTGTAACCGGTCTTGCCGCCCAGGGCGCCGGGATACTTGTAAAGCAGCTGGTTGTCGTTCTCCAGCTCATAGCCCGGGTGGTCGCCGTGGCCGGGGAAGTCGAAGGTCCGTGTCGCGACGATGTCGGCGAAGGTCGGGTTCTGCCACGCGTAGCGGTAGAACAGCCCGATGTCGTAGGCCGAGGTGCTCATGCCGGGTGCATCCAGCCCCGACGGCGACGCCACCCGGGTGTCCTGGCCGCCCAGCTTGGCGGCCAGCACGTTGATCTTCTCCAGCGCCTGCTGCATGCCGCCCAGCTGCATGGACAGCGCGTGGGCGGCGTCGTTGCCGGAGTGCATCAGCAGCCCGTGCAGCAGCTGGTTGACGGTGAAGACGCCGCCCTCCTCGACGCCGACCTTGGTGCCCTCGGCGGCGGCGTCGTCGGCGGTGCCGGGGACCGACTTGTTCAGGTTGAGCGCATTGAGGGAGGCCATCGCGACCAGCACCTTGATGATGCTGGCCGGGCGGTGGCGCGCGTGCGGGTCCTTGGCCGCGATGACGGCGCCGCTGTCCAGGTCTGCCACCAGCCAGGCCTCGGCGGAGACGTCGTTGGGCAGCGCCGGCGTATTGGGCGCGGCGACGATGCCGCAGCTGCCCAGCGCGTCACCGCCGACCGGCTTGGCGGGCACCGCCAGCGGGATCGGCGGGTCACCCGCGGTGGGCGCCTCCGACGAATCCACGGCCTTCGGGGTGTTCACCTTGTACGGGCAGTCCGGGGGCGCGGCATTGGGTTCGGCGCCGGGTTCGGCGTTCGCCGGTGGCGCACCCAGCGGCAACGTCGCCGGTGCCGCCAACGTGGCCGGGGCGGCCATCAGGAATAGCGCCGCTGCCAGGCATGATGCAGAACGTAACAGGGTCATCGTCTGTGCACAGTAAGCGATCGGCGGCCCGAATCCGGGGAGCCGCGCTGTGACTGGTGAGACGGAAGTTACTGAGCGGTGCCGGCGGGGCCGCGATACGCTGGGCCCGCGGTCAGCCCGAAAGCCACCCACCGCACCGGATTCGGAGGGTTTCGTCATTTCACGCGATCGGTTTTGGTCCGCCTGGCGGCGCAATCGCGGCGGCGTGGACGCCCCGCCCGGTGCCGGCCCGCGAGCGCTGAATGATCTGCTCAAGCGGGTCGAGAAGGCAACGCAGGTGCGACGTTCCGGGTTGGACCAGGTGCTGGCGGAGCTGAAGCTGCACCGTGACGCCGCCACCGACGCCGAGCTGCGATCCGCGCTGGCCTGGCTGTGCAACGCTGTGACGCGGTTCGGTCGCAACCCGAGCGCCACGCACGCCCGCGAGGTGATGATGGCCGCCGATGCGGTCCGGCGGGCACCAACCGGCTAGCGGGGCTTACGGCGAGGTGGCGGCCAGGTCCACGTGGGCCAGCGCCGGGTAGTTGATCGTGCCCATCCAGAGCTTGCCGGCCGCCTCGACCAGGCCGGTCACGGAGCCGAAGTCCGGCCGCGCGGTGCGCAGGCCGGCGACGGCCGCGCCGCTGTCCGGATCGAACGCGACCGCCCAGATCTCCGGCTTGATCTTCGGTTGCAGCCGCTCGGGCAGCCGCCACACCACCTTGCGGATGATCGGGGCGCGCGGGAACAGCGACTCGAGCGCCGGGTTCGCCTCGGTGACCATCGCGACCCAGATGCGGCCGTCGCCGCCGGTGGATATGTTGTCGGGCATGCCGGGCAGGTGCACCGCCAACGGTGTTACCGTGCCTGCCCGCGGCCCGCTCAGCCAGTACTTCGACAGCCGGCGCGCCTGCGTCTCGGCGAAGACCAGCGCCGACCCGTCGGCCGTGGCGGTCACACCGTTGGCGAAGTACAGTCCGTCGACCAGCGTGCTGACCGTGCCGTCCGTGCCGAGCCGGTACAGTCCGCCGGTTGCGCGTGCCTCCACGATCGGGGCGGTGAAGTGTTCGAAATGATAGTCGCTCGTCGACTCGGTGAAATAGATTGTGCCGTCGGGTGTTTCGGTGACGTTGGAGCAGAACTTGAGCCGCCTGCCGCCGACCGATTCCACCAGCACGTCCAGTGTGCCGCCGTCCGGCTGCAGCGCGAGCAGTCCGCGATGGCTGTCGCAGATCAGCAGCCGGCCGTCGCGGGCCACGTGCAGGCCGAGCGGCCGCCCGCCGGTGTCGGCGACGACGGTGCCCCGGTCGCCGTCGGGGGAGATCCGCACGATGCGGCCGTCCTCGAGGCCCGTCCACAACTGGCCCGCCGCGTCGACGACGACATCCTCGGGCCCGTTGCCGGGCAGCGGGACGACGGTGACGCCGGGCGCCGGCACGTCGGGCAGCTTCTCGACCGGCGGCGGCTGCCACCGCACCGGGTGGATACGGGGTTTGCGGGCCATGCCCAGGACTCTAGAGCCGCGCGTGGGCCTGCGTCAGCACCTCGCGCAGGATGGCTTCGATGGTGTCGAATTCGGTCTGGCCGCTGATCAGCGGGGGCGCCAGCTGGATGACGGAATCGCCGCGGTCGTCGGTGCGGCAGTACAACCCGGCCTCGAACAGTGCGGCACCGACTCGGCCCAGCAGCGGGCCGCGTTCTTCGTCGGTGAAGGTCTGCTTGGTTGCCTTGTCCTTGACCAGTTCGACGCCGTAGAAAAAACCCTCGCCTCGCACGTCGCCGACGATGGGCAGGTCGTAGAGCTTGTCCAGGGTGGCGCGGAAGGCGGGCGCGTGGGTCCGGACGTGATCGTTGAGGCCCTCACGTTCGAAGATGTCGAGGTTGGCCAGCCCTACGGCCGCCGAAACCGGGTGGCCGCCAAAGGTATACCCGTGCGGGAACGTGGTGGCGCCGTCGTTGAACGGCTCGAACAACCTGTCGCTGGCGATCATGGCGCCGATCGGTGAGTAGCCCGACGTCATTCCCTTGGCGCAGGTGATCATGTCGGGCACGTAGCCGAAGTCTCCGATCTCACTGCAGCAGGCGAACATCGACCCGATCCGGCCGAACGCGCAGATCACCTCGTCGGAGACCAGCAGCACGTCGTATTCGTCGCAGATTTGGCGCACCCGCTCGAAATAGCCTGGGGGAGGCGGGATGCTGCCGCCCGCGTTCTGCACCGGCTCCAGGAACACCGCGGCCACGGTGTCGGGGCCCTCGAACTCGATGGCCTCGGCGATCCGGTCGGCGGCCCACTGCCCGAAGGCCTTCGGATCGGTTCCGAACGGTTCGGGCGCCCGGTAGAAGTTGGTGTTGGGCACCCGGAAGCCGCCGGGCGTCACCGGTTCGAAGGGCGCCTTGAAGCGGGGCAGCCCGGTGATCGCCAGCGCGCCCTGGGTGGTGCCGTGGTAGGCGATGGCGCGCGAAATCACCTTGTGCTTACCGGGTTTGCCGGTGAGCTTGAAGTATTGCTTGGCCAGTTTCCACGCGGTCTCGACGGCCTCGGTGCCGCCGGTTGTGAAGAAGACCCGGTTCAGGTCGCCGGGGGCGTAGCCGGCGAGGCGTTCGGCGAGCTCGATCGCGGGCGGAGTGGCGTACCCCCACAGCGGGAAGAACGCCAGCGTGCCGGCCTGCCGGGCGGCGACCTCGGCGAGTTCGGTGCGGCCGTGGCCGACCTGCACGGTGAACAGCCCGGACAGGCCGTCCAGGTAGCTCTTGCCGCGGTCGTCGTAGATGGTGACACCCTGGCCGCGGGTGATGATGGGCGGCGTGATGTCCGGGCCGTGCCGGGCGAAGTGCAGCCATAGGTTGTCAGTCATCTTGCCGCTGAGCGTAACCTCGCGGCATGACCTCAGCGCAGCAGGTCAGCGAGTTCGAGTCGCTACGGCCCCATCTCATGTCGGTCGCCTACCGGCTCACGGGCACGGTGGCCGACGCCGAGGACATCGTGCAGGACGCCTGGCTGCGCTGGCACCGGCAGGATGGCGCGATCACCGACCTGCGGGCCTGGCTGACCACGGTGGTGAGCAGGCTGGGCTTGGATCGGTTGCGTTCTGCCGCGCATCGTCGCGAGACCTACACCGGCAACTGGCTGCCCGAGCCGGTCGTGACCGGGTTCGCGGATTCTCAAGCGGCCGATCCGCTGTCCGCGGTGGTGGCCGGCGAGGACGCGCGGTTCGCGGCGATGGTGGTGCTGGAGCGGCTGTCCCCCGATCAGCGCGTCGCCTTCGTGCTGCACGACGGGTTCGCCGTGCCGTTCGCGGAGGTGGCCCAGGTGCTGGGGACCAACGAGGCCGCCGCCCGCCAGCTGGCGTCGCGGGCCCGCAAGGCCGTCTCGGCCGAGGCGCCACCCAAGCCCGATCCCGCGCACGCCGAGGTGGTCGGGAAGTTGCTGGCCGCCATGGCGTCCGGCGACCTGGATGCCGTGGTGGGGCTGCTGCATCCCGACGTGATCCTGACCGGCGACGCGAATGGCAAGGCGCCCACCGCAATCAACGTCATCCACGGCGCGGACAAGGTGGCCCGCTTCTTCTTCGGCCTGGCCCAGCGCTACGGCCCGGCGATGTTCACCTCGTATCAGCTGGGGCTGGTCAATGGTGAGCTGGGTGGCTACACGGCCGGCTGCCCCGCCAGTGACGGGTATCGCGAGATGATGCCGCGGATCATGGCGGCGACGGTGCGCGATGGAAAGGTCTGCGCCCTATGGGATGTCGCCAACCCCGACAAATTCACCGGTTCCCCGCTGCGGGCTCGTTGACCTCGGTCGCCCACGGAACGCGGCAGGCGTCACCGGAATTGAAGCCCTGCTCGGTGATGCCCAGCGCGGTGTTCATCCGCGCCCGCATGTTCTCCACCCCGATCTGATAGGTCAGCTCGATCACCCCGGCGTCACCGAAGCGGGCCCGCAGATCGGCGACCTGCTCGTCGGTGACGGTGTGCGGATCCGTGGTCATCGCGTCGGCGTAGGCGATGGCGGCGCGCTCGTCGTCGCTGAATGCCGTGGAGGTGGCGTAGTTGTCGATGTCCTTCAGTCGCTGCATGTCCAATCCGTCCAGGCGCTGCAGCATGGAACCGAAGTCGACGCACCACGAGCAGCCGACCGTGCGGGCGGTCCAGAACACCGCGAGTTCGCGCACGCTGACCGGCAGCGTCTTCGACGCCCGGTCCAGCATGGTCTCGTGTAGGGCTCCGGCGATCATCAGCCCGCGATGGTGCGCGGCGACGGTGAAGGGTTCGGGAACTTGGCCGTAGCGCCGCTTGGCGATCCGGTACATCGCCCGGGTCAGCAGTCCGGTGCGCTTGGGGGGTAGGGGCTCGATGCGGGTTTTCTGTGTCATACCGATCAGACGAGGCAGGCCCGCGATGTGTGACGGACCCGGGAACCATGAGGCGAATCTGAAACGCGCTAGCAAATGCGATAGCGCTTTCGGGAAGGGCCTTATGGTCCCGGGGAGGTGCCGGCGTGAGCGGGTGTTTCCCGGCAGAAGGTGCGGGTACCCGCCTCTCACCCTCGCCACGCCAACGGGTGCGGCAGGGCAACGAGAGGGTGAGGAGACGAGTTATGACCTCTCAAAATGATCAACAGTCAACCGATGCGAGCACGGAACGCTTCGACGACCCGGAGTTGGGCAGCGGCGCGCGCGACACCGGCACGGACACTCCCGAGCCCGGCGGCGGGGATCGTCCTGTCGGAACCGTGGACGAAGACGCGAATCCGCCTATGAGCGATCCGAGCGCGTCGGACACCTACAGCGGGACCGGCGAAGCGCCCCCGCAAGACACGGGGAGTGCAGTGCCGCCGTACGAGGGACGGCAACAAAGCGCGAGTGAATAACGCCTAAGGCTGCAAGCCCTTAGCGGGAGAACATGATCGCGCGCTTGACCTCTTGAATCGCCTTGGTGATCTCGATGCCACGGGGGCAGGCCTCGGTGCAGTTGAACGTGGTGCGGCAGCGCCACACGCCGTCGACCTCGTTGAGGATGTCCAGGCGCTCGGCGGCGGCCTCGTCGCGGCTGTCGAAGATGAACCGGTGCGCGTTGACGATGGCCGCGGGGCCGTAGTAACTGCCCTCGTGCCAGAAGATCGGGCAACTGGTGGTGCACGCCGCGCACAGGATGCACTTGGTGGTGTCGTCGTAGCGGGCGCGGTCGGTCGGGCTCTGAATGCGTTCGCGGGTGGGCGGGTTGCCGGTGGTGATCAGGTACGGCTTCACCGCCCGGTAGGCGTCGAAGAACGGCTCCATGTCCACCACCAGGTCCTTCTCCACCGGCAGCCCGCGGATCGGCTCGACCGTGATGGTCAGCGCCTTGCCCGGTTTCTTGGGCAGCAAATCGCGCATCAGCACCTTGCACGCCAGCCGGTTGACGCCGTTGATGCGCATGGCGTCCGACCCGCACACCCCGTGCGCGCAGGACCGCCGGAAGGTCAGCGTCCCGTCCAGGTAGCTCTTGATGTAGATCAGCAGGTTGAGCATCCGGTCGCTGGGCAGGCACGGTACCCGAAAGCTTTGCCACCCACCGGTTTCCGCGAAGGCGTCGGGCTGGTCAGGGTTGAAGCGGGCGATCTTGACGGTCACCATCACGGCGCCGTCGGGAATCGCCGGCAGCGGTGGCTCCAGGCTAATCTCGACCTCGGCTGCCTCTTCGGTTCCGACGCTCTCGGCCATCAGTACTTCCGTTCTTTGGGTTCGTAGCGCGTCTGCACCACGGGTTTGAAGTCCAGCGCGATGTCGCTCAGCAGGTCGCTGCCCTGCTTGTAGGCCATGGTGTGGCGCATGAAGTTGACGTCGTCGCGGTTGGGGTAGTCCTCGCGGGCGTGACCGCCGCGCGACTCCTTGCGATTCAGCGCACCGACCACGGTGACCTCGGCGAGCTCCAGCAGGAAGCCCAGCTCGATGGCCTCCAACAGGTCGCTGTTGAATCGTTTCCCCTTGTCGTGCACGCTGATTCGGGCGTACCGCTCCTTGAGCGCGTGGATGTCGGTGAGCGCCTGCTTGAGCGTCTCCTCGGTGCGGAACACCGCGGCGTTGTTGTCCATCGACTGCTGCAGGGCGATGCGGATGTCGGCGACGCGCTCGTTGCCGTGCTCGCTCAAAATGTCGCCGACCCAGCCGACGACCATCGCCTCGGGTTCCGGCGGCATGTCCACGAAGTCATGTCCCCGTGCGTAATTGGCCGCGGCGATGCCCGCCCGGCGGCCGAACACGTTGATGTCCAGCAGCGAATTGGTGCCCAGCCGGTTGGCCCCGTGCACCGACACGCACGCGCACTCCCCGGCCGCGTACAGGCCCGGCACCGTGGAAGTGTTGTCCCGCAACACCTGTCCGGTGACGGTGGTGGGGATGCCGCCCATCACGTAGTGACAGGTCGGGTAGACGGGGACCAGCTCGTGCACCGGGTCCACACCCAGATAGGTGCGGGCGAACTCGGTGATGTCGGGCAGCTTGGCCTCGAGCACGTCCTCGCCGAGGTGGCGGACGTCGATGTACACGTAATCCTTGTGCGGGCCCGCGCCGCGGCCCTCCAGAACCTCCAAAACCATGGAGCGGGCCACGATGTCGCGCGGGGCCAGGTCGACGATCGTCGGGGCGTAGCGCTCCATGAAGCGCTCGCCCTCGCCGTTGAGCAGCCGGCCGCCCTCACCGCGCACCGCCTCGGAGATCAGGATGCCCAGGCCCGCCAGGCCGGTCGGATGGAATTGGTGAAATTCCATGTCCTCCAACGGAAGTCCCTTGCGGAAGACGATGCCGATGCCGTCACCGGTCAGCGTGTGCGCGTTGGAGGTGGTCTTGTACATCCGGCCCGAGCCGCCGGTGGCGAGCACGATCGCCTTGGCGTGGAAGACGTGGATGTCGCCGGTGGCCAGCTCGTAGGCGACCACCCCGGTGGCCACCGGCCCGCTCGGGGTCTGGGTGAGCACCAGGTCCAGCGCGTAGAACTCGTTGAAGAATTGCACGTCGTGCCGGACGCAGTTTTGGTACAGCGTCTGCAGGATCATGTGGCCGGTGCGGTCGGCGGCGTAACAGGCGCGGCGCACCGGCGCCTTGCCGTGGTCGCGGGTGTGCCCGCCGAACCGGCGCTGGTCGATGCGGCCCTCGGGGGTGCGGTTGAACGGCATCCCCATCTTCTCCAGGTCGAGCACCGCGTCGATGGCTTCCTTGCACATGATCTCCACGGCGTCCTGGTCGGCGAGGTAATCGCCGCCCTTGACGGTGTCGAACGTGTGCCATTCCCAGTTGTCTTCTTCGACGTTGGCCAGCGCGGCGCACATGCCGCCCTGCGCGGCGCCGGTGTGGCTGCGGGTCGGGTAGAGCTTCGTCAGCACCGCGGTGCGCACCCGCGGGCCGGCCTCCACCGCGGCGCGCATGCCGGCACCACCCGCGCCGACGATCACGACGTCGTACCGGTGTTGCTGGATCACGGGTCAGCCTCCGATATTCGGGTCGAATGTCAGCAGCACGTAAGTCCCCAGCACCAACGTGAAGCCCATGGACAACAGCAGCAGGCTGTTGAGCCAGAACCGGGTGCTGTCCTTGCGGCTGTAGTCGTCGATGATGGTGCGCAGCCCGTTGCCGCCGTGCAGCTGCGCCAGCCACAGCAGCGCCAGGTCCCAGAACTGCCAGAACGGCGACGCCCAGCGCTGCGCGACGTAGTTGAAGTCGATGCGGTAAACGCCGTTATCCCACATCAGCATGATGAACAGGTGGCCGATCGCCAACACGAACAGCGCGATCCCGGAGAACCGCATGAACAGCCAGGCGAACTTCTCGAAGTTGGGGATGCCGGCCCGCCGCCGCGGCGAGCGGGGGTTGTCCAGGCTGGCGGGACGGTCGTAGAGGCGTTGTTTGACCGGGGCGACCTCGCCCCGGCCCAGCTGCAGGTCCGGACTGCTCATCGGAAGTGCTCCATCATGTGGATGACCGTCACCACGCCGGCCGGGACCATCAGCAGCAGGAACACGATGCCGACGATCCAGAACATCAGCTTCTGGTGGCGCGGGCCCTCGGACCAGAAGTCGATCAGGATCACCCGGATCCCGTTCAGGCCGTGGAAGAGCACCGCGGCGACCAGGCCGTATTCCATCAGGCCGACGATCGGCATCTGATAGTCGTGGATCACCGCGTTGTAGGTCTGCGGGCTCACCCGCAGCATGGCGGCGTCCAGCACGTGGACGAACAGGAAAAAGAAGATCGTCGCGCCGCTGATCCGGTGCAGCACCCACGACCACATGCCGGGGTCGCCGCGGTACAGCGTCCGTGGTGGCCTGCGTTTGCGCGAGGGAGCCGATACCGGTGCCGCCGGCTTCGCGGTCGTCGGTTGCGTAGTCACCCCAGTCCTCACCGCCTTCTTCCGACTTCAACGTCAGCCACTCCGGGCACTTGAGCTTAGCTCGGACACGGTGTGACTTGCGCCAATGTCCGCCAAGCGAAATGCCGTTTTGCGGCTAGGGTGATCGTCGGAATCGACGATGGGTGAGCGGGGTTTCGTTATGCCTGAGATCGACTGGAAAACGTTGCGGGACAAGGCGATCGATGTCTCGGCACTGGCCTACGCGCCCTACTCGCGGCTCCGGGTCGGGGCGGCCGCACTGGTCGGCGACGGCCGGGTGGTAACCGGTTGCAATGTGGAGAACATCTCATATGGCCTTGGTCTCTGTGCCGAATGCGCGGTGGTGTGCGCCCTGCATTCCACCGGCGGCGGCCGCCTGGTCGCACTGGCGTGCGTGGACGGGCGCGGATCGGTGCTGATGCCGTGCGGGCGGTGCCGTCAGGTGCTGCTCGAACACGGCGGCCCCGAGCTGCTGATCGACCATCCGGGCGGCCCGCGCCGGCTGGATGACCTGCTGCCGGACGCCTTCGGCCCCGACGACCTGGCCGCTGGGCGCGGCTGATGCATCCCGCGTTCGACGCGCCCACGGTGATCAGGACCAAGCGCGACGGCGGCCGGTTGTCCGACGCCGCCATCGACTGGGTCATCGGCGCCTATACCGACGGGCGAGTGGCCGAGGAGCAGATGGCGGCGCTGCTGATGGCAATCCTGCTGCGCGGCATGGACCCCGGCGAGACCGCCCGGTGGACGGCGGCGATGCTGGCCTCGGGCGACACGCTCGACTTCGGCGACCTGGGCCTGCGGACGGTCGACAAGCACTCCACCGGCGGGGTGGGGGACAAGATCACCCTGCCTCTGGTGCCCGTCGTCGCCGCCTGCGGAGCCGCCGTCCCGCAGGCGTCGGGCCGCGGGCTCGGCCACACCGGCGGCACCCTGGACAAGCTGGAATCCATCGCCGGGTTCAGCGCCGAGCTGAGCAACCGGCGCGTGCGCGATCAGCTGCGCGAGGTCGGCGCGGCCATTTTCGCGGCCGGTGACTTGGCCCCGGCCGACGCCAAGCTGTACGCGCTGCGCGATATCACCGCCACGGTCGAATCGCTGCCGCTGATCGCCAGCTCGGTGATGAGCAAGAAGCTGGCCGAGGGGGCCGGCGCACTGGTGCTCGACGTGAAGGTGGGCTCCGGGGCGTTGCTGCACTCCGAGCGGCAGTGCCGCGAGCTGGCGCACACCATGGTCGAGCTCGGCGCGGCGCACGGGGTTCCCACCCGCGCGCTCCTGACCGACATGAACCGCCCGCTGGGCGCGACCGTCGGCAACGCCCTGGAGGTCGCCGAGTCACTGGAGGTGCTCGCCGGGGGCGGGCCCCCCGACGTGGTAGAGCTGACGCTGCGGCTGGCCTCCGAGATGCTCGAGCTGGCCGGGATCGACGATCGCGATCCCGCCGACACCCTGCGCGACGGCACCGCGATGGACCGGTTCCGCCGGCTCATCGCGGCCCAGGGCGGCGATTTGTCGGTGCCGTTGCCCGTCGCCGGGCATGCCGAGACCGTGATCGCCCCCCGGGGCGGCACAATGGGCGATATCGACGCGATGGCAGTGGGGCTGGGGGCATGGCGGCTCGGCGCGGGCAGGTCCCGCCCGGGCGAACGCGTGCAGTTGGGCGCGGGTATCCGGATCCACCGCCGCCCCGGCGAGCCGGTCACCGCCGGTGAGCCGCTGTTCACCCTCTACACCGACACCCCGGACCGCTTCACTGCCGCCCTCGCCGAGCTGGATGGCGGGTGGAGCGTCGACGGCACACCCCCGGCCTCCCGACCGCTGATCATCGATCGGATCGTCACATGACCGCACCGCTAGGGCTGGAGCAGATCAGAAAGGCCCCCAAGGCCCTGCTGCACGATCACCTCGACGGCGGGTTGCGCCCGTCGACCGTGCTGGAGATCGCCGGACAGGTCGGCTACGACGGGCTGCCCGCCACCGACGTCGACGAGCTGGCCACGTGGTTTCGCACCCGTTCGCACAGCGGCTCGCTGGAGCGCTACCTGGAGCCGTTCTCGCACACGGTGGCGGTGATGCAGACCCCGGAGGCGCTGCATCGGGTCGCCTACGAGTGCGTGGAGGATCTGGCCGCGGACTCGGTGGTGTACGCCGAGATCCGGTTCGCCCCCGAGCTGCACATCGACCGCGGGCTGTCTTTCGATGCGATCGTCGACGCCGTGCTGGCCGGCTTCGCCGACGGCGAGAAGGCAAGTGCGGCCGTGAATCGCCCGATCGTGGTGCGGCTGTTGGTCACCGCGATGCGGCACGCGGCGGTGTCGCGCGAGATCGCCGAGCTGGCGATCCGATTCCGGGACAAGGGCGTTGTCGGATTCGACATCGCCGGCGCCGAGGCGGGCAATCCGCCGACGCGGCACCTGGAAGCCTTCGATTACATGCGAGACCACAACGCCCGCTTCACCATTCACGCCGGTGAGGCGTTCGGGCTGCCGTCCATCCATGAGGCGATCGCCTTCTGCGGCGCGGACCGGCTGGGCCACGGCGTCCGCATCGTCGACGACATCGAGGTGCTGGACGACGGGCAGGTCCGGCTCGGGCAACAGGCATCCATCCTGCGGGACAAGCGAATTCCGTTGGAACTGTGCCCCAGCTCCAACGTGCAGACCGGTGCCGTCAACAGCATCGCCGAGCATCCGTTCGACCTGCTGGCCCGCACCCGCTTCCGGGTGACCGTCAACACCGACAACCGACTGATGAGCGATACCTTCATGAGCCGCGAAATGCACCGGCTGGTGCAGGCTTTCGGCTACGGGTGGAGCGACCTCGAGCGCTTTACCATCAACGCGATGAAATCCGCGTTCATCCCGTTCGATGAGCGCCTGGCGATCATCGACGAGGTGATCAAGCCGCGCTATGCCGTGCTGATCGGCTAAGCCCCGGGCTACCGATCAGTCTGCGACACGAGCGCCAAATCCGGTAACCCATAACGAATCCGGTTGGACCGAAAGACCCATGGCCCGCACCGTGCTGGCCAAGTGCGTCTGCACCGCCCGCAGCGCGCGCGCTAAGTCGCCGTCGCGCAAGGCTTCCGCGATGTCCGCGTGCTCGGCCATGATCGTGGCCACCCGGTCGGGTTCGCGCAGCGCCGATTCCCCGATCATCCGCATCTGGCGATCGCGCAGGGTCGAGTAGAAGGCCGACAGGATGGCGTTGCCGGACTCTTCCAGGGTGATGGCGTGGAAGGCGCGGTCGGACTCCAGGAACTCCCGCCAGTCGGCCGCGGCCACGGCGTCGCGCTGCCGGCGCAGCTCAACCGACTGCCGGTCGAAGACCACCGCGCAGACGGCGGGGCCGCGTCCGATCACCTTGCCGGCCGCGAACTGCTCCAGCACCAGCCGGGCCTCCATGACCGCCCGCACCTCGTCGGGCGAGACCGGGACCACCAGCGCGCCGCGCTGCGGATAGAGCCGCAACAGCCCCTCGGACTCCAGTCGCAGGAAAGCCTCGCGCACCGGGGTGCGCGACATCCCGAGCGCGCTGGCGACGTCGCCCTCGCTGATCAGCTCCCCGCCGGGGAACTCGCCGGTGAGGACCTGCGTCTTGACGTAGTCCAGCGCGCGTTCCTTGGCCGTGCCCGGCCGGGGGTCCTTTGCTGCCACGCGAGCCCTCTTCTGGTAGCTAAGTCGTATCTCAAGCGTGGTCATGACCGTACACGGTGCCGCCCCACCTGCGCGGATTGACGCTGAGATACAAGATAAATACTATTCAGATACAACAGACCCTGACCCAAGGAGGCCGCAGATGCCCCAGCAGTTGGTGACGCCGAACCTCGACCCGACGATCCCGGCACCGATGATCAACGTGGCCGAGTACGGGTTCGAGGGCCGTTTCGAGGAGTGGGCGCAGCAGGCCGAATACTTCGAATACTCCAAGGCGGCCAACCCGATCGGATCCGGGCACGTCCCGCCGGTTCCGCTGCGGCGGTTCGATCCCGAGATCTACCTCGGCGCGCCGACCGGGGTGATCCCGCTGGACCTCTCCGAGGAGCTGGGTATCGACACCGGCGCGGCGACCAGTCCGGCGCTGCTGGCCAACTTCATCAGCGTCCGCGCCCGAGAGCAGGTCGACACCAGCCCCAACGCCACCTCGCAGCTGTACTACGTGCTCTACGGGCGGGGCTTCGCGGCGGTCAACGGCCGGCTGATCGCGTGGGAGAAGGGCGACTTCGTGACGCTGCCCGCCGGCAGCCACTCGGTGTTCTACGCCGCGACCGACACGGCCATGTACTGGGTGCACGACGAGCCGCTGATGCGCTACCTGGGCGCCGAGGCCACTCGGCCGCGGTTTGCGGCGACCAAGTTCCGCCGCGCGGACGCGGTGGCCAAGCTGGAGGAGATCGCGTCGCGGCCGGGCGCCAACGACAAGAGCCGGGTCAGCGTGCTGCTGGCCAACGCCAACCAGGAGCAGACGCTGACCATCACGCACGTGCTGTGGGCCATGTTCGGCGTGCTGCCGCCCAACCAGGTGCAGCGCCCCCACCGGCACCAGTCCGTCGCGCTGGATCTCATCCTCGATGCCCCGGCGTCCGGCTGCTACACGCTGCTGGGTACCCGCCTCGACGAGCACGGCGACATCGTCAACCCCACCCGGGTGGACTGGCGCGCCGGGTGCGCCTTCACCACCCCGCCGGGCATGTGGCACGCCCACTACAACGAGACCGATCAGCCGGCCCACCTGATCCCGGTCCAGGACGCCGGGCTGCAGACACACCTGCGCAGCCTGGACATCAAGTTCACCCAGCGTCGCGACCTCGTCGCCGGGTAATCCCCGGTGGCGGTCCATGCACCGCCGGAGTTCGACGCATAGTGTGGCTGGACATGAAGGTGCCCCTGCTGGGACCGGTGTCGCTCACGGGCTTCCAGAACGCCTGGTTCTTCCTGGTTCTGCTGATCGTGCTGCTGGTGATCGGCCTCTACGTCGTGCAGCAATTCGCCCGTCGTCGCCGGGTGCTGCGCTTCGCCAACATGGAGGTGCTGGAGCGGGTGGCGCCGCCGCGGCCCAGCAAGTGGCGGCACGTGCCGACCATCCTGCTGGCCGTCTCGCTGGTGTTGCTGACCACCGCGATGGCCGGACCGACGTCCGATGTCCGGATTCCGCTCAACCGGGCGGTCGTGATGCTGGTGATCGACGTGTCGGAGTCGATGGCCTCCACCGACGTGCCACCCAACCGCCTGGACGCGGCCAAGGAGGCCGGCAAGCAATTCGCCGACCAGCTGACCCCGGCGATCAACCTGGGGCTGGTCGGATTCGCCGGCACGCCCTATCTGCTGGTGCCGCCGACCCCGCAGCACCAGGCCACCATCGACGCGCTGAAGAAGCTGGATTTCGCCGACAGCACCGC